>NZ_LT629688.1:637384-1274768 GCF_900101785.1 Auraticoccus monumenti
GCAGTACGAGGAGGTGTTCCGCGACGTCGACATCGCCGACGTCCCGCCGCTGCGGCTCGCACCCCGTGGCAGCACCGCACTGCTCGACGCCATCGGGCGGCTCGTGCACACCACCGGGGAGCGGCTCGCCGCACTGCCGGAGCACGCCCGGCCGGGCAACGTGGTGGTCGGCATCATGACCGACGGTCACGAGAACTCCAGCCAGGAGTACACCCACCCGGCCATCAAGGCGCTGATCAGCCAGCAGGAGGAGGCCTACGACTGGACCTTCCTGTACATGGGCGCCAACCAGGACGCCATCGAGGTCGGGGCGCAGCTCGGAGTCGACGCCCGACGCTCGATGACCTACACCGCAGAAGGCACTGGCGCCGCTCTTGGCGCGACAGCGGCCATGGTGTCGCGGCTGCGCGTGGCGCGCGCTGGTGGCGCCTCGGCGAACCAGATCCGGGAGGACATCGGCTACACCGAGGCAGACCGTGACCAAGCTGGGCGATGACTTCCGCACCTGCCTCAGCAATTCATTACCGTCGGATCGCACGACTCCGCTTCGAGGGGTTCTTAGAGGCTTTAGTCGGCCACGTGATTGTGCTGGACTCGCATCGCCGAACCCTGCATGCCGAGTGTCAGTGGCTCATGCCAAGCTCTCGCCATGGATCACGGCCTCTACGAAGCGCTTGTCACCGAATCTCTGAACGAGCGTCTGGCGCAGCTGCGAGATCGAGACCCGTCCGTTTCTGCGGTGGACGCCGCTGAGGTACCGCGCGTTCTCAGCCGCCATGTCGCTGAATCGGTCGAGCGGGTGCTCCGAACGGTGACGTCCGCCGAACGCCGACTTGAGCTGGTAAACCGCGTCCTCGCGGTTCTCGAGGACGCGGGAACAACTGTCGAAGGGCCGGCCCGCCAGCTGCAAGCGATCAGCTACCGGGACCAGTTTCAGGCTGGCCCATCGACCAGTGTCCGGCCCAGCACGCCGCTCAACGACTCGGCCCTCATGACCAACAGCCGTGGCGAGCCGCAGCTTGCCGCCGAGTTGCGGGCAGAGATCGATTCGAGCGACCAGGTCGATCTGCTGTGCGCCTTCGTCAAGTGGCATGGACTTCGTCTCCTGGAGCAACCACTACAGCGAGCTCGTGAGCGCGGCGTGCCAATCCGAGTGATCACGACGACGTACATGGGCGCCACCGAGCGGACCGCTCTTGATCGGTTGGTGCGCGAGTTCGGCGCGTCCGTGAAGGTGCACTACGACACTCGACGGACGCGCCTGCACGCCAAGGCGTGGATGTTCCATCGAGCAACCGGCTACGACACCGCCTACGTCGGCTCCTCCAACCTCTCCACCGCCGCACTGCTCGACGGCGTCGAGTGGAACGTCCGGGTGTCGCGCACGTCGACGCCCGACCTGCTGACCAAGTTCGAGGCGACCTTCGAGTCCTACTGGAATGACCCCGGTTTCGAGAGCTACGACCCGGATCTGCACCGGGAGCGCCTCGACCAGGCCCTGGAGGAAGCGTCAGGTCGGCGCGCCCACGAACGCGTGACCCTGTCCATCTCGGGACTAGAGGTGCGGCCCTACCCGCACCAGCAGGCCATCCTGCAGGAGCTCGACGTCGCCCGGCGTGTCCACGACCGGCACCGCAACTTGGTCATCGCCGCCACTGGCACCGGCAAGACCGTGGTCGCCGCGCTCGACTATCGCCGGCTCTGCACGGACGGGCGACGCCCACGACTGCTCTTCGTGGCACACCGCAAGGAGATCCTGGAGCAGTCACTGCGGACGTACCGGGAGGTGCTGGGCGACGGCAGCTTCGGCGAGCTGTACGTCGACGGCCGTCGCCCAGAGCAGTGGGACCACGTCTTCGCCAGCATCCAGAGCTTGGGCAGTTTGGGTCCCGACACGGTGCCGGCTGACCACTTCGAGGTCCTGGTCATCGACGAGTTCCACCATGCCGCCGCGGTCACCTATCGCCGAGTGCTCGACCACTTCCAGCCGGTGGAGACCCTCGGGCTCACGGCGACTCCGGAGCGGACCGACGGAACCGACGTCCGCGACCTGTTCGATGGCGTGGCCACGTCCGAGCTGAGGCTGTGGCAGGCCCTCGAGGCCGAGCTGCTGTGCCCCTTCCACTACTTCGCCGTGCACGACAGCACGGACCTCTCGCAGCTGACCTGGCGGCGAGGCGGCTACGACACCGGTCAGCTCGAGGGTGTGTACACCGGCAATGACGCCCGCACGCGGATCGTGCTGCGGCAGCTCCGGGACAAGGTGACGGACACCGGGCAGATGCGGGCGCTGGCCTTCTGCGTGAGCGTCGCCCATGCCGAATACATGGCGAGGGCCCTGAGTGACAGTGGCGTCGAGGCGGTGGCCGTCCACGGTGGCACGCCGGGACCCCGTCGTCAGGCGGCGGTCGAGGACCTGCGCCAGCAACGCATCAACGTCATCTGCACCGTCGAGGTCTTCAACGAGGGTGTGGACATCCCCGAGGTCGACACCGTCCTGTTGCTGCGACCCACTGAGAGCACGACCGTGTTCCTGCAGCAGCTGGGCCGCGGCCTGCGCAGTACCCGCGACAAGGATGTGCTGACGGTCCTCGACTTCGTCGGCAAGCAGCGCCGGGAGTTCCGCTACGACCTCAAGCTGCGTGCGCTCACCGGTCGATCGAGGCGAGACCTGCAGCGTGATATCGACGAGGGCTTCCCCTTCCTGCCTTCGGGCTGCCAGATCATCCTCGACCGAGTCAGCCAGGAGCTGGTGCTCGAGAACCTTCGGCAGCAGCTCGGACAGCGCTGGAACCAGCTCATCAGCGAAGTGCGATCCATGGCCAATCAGCGCGGGGACACCCCGCCGCTCGACATCTTCCTACGAGACACGGGCGTGGAGCTCGCAGATGTCCTGCACGAGGGGCGCCACTCGTGGACGGAACTCCAGCGCAAGGCCGCGCTGCCGACGCCAGAAGGCCGGATCCACGAGGAGGCGCTGCTCAAGCGAACACGAGCACTGGCGCACGCGGACGACCTCGAACGCCTGCAGGTGTATGCCACGCTGCTGGACGACCCCAGCTTCGAGCCCACGAACGCTCGCGAGCGCAGGCTGGCAGCGATGCTCCTCTTCTCGCTGTGGCCCACGGGCGCCCCGTCTCCCTCCGTGCGTCAGTCGCTGCGCATGCTGGAGCAGGAGCCGGCCATCTGCGCTGAGCTGCGCCAGGTGCTGGACGTCGCCCTGGGCCAGGTCGCCCATGTCACGACCAGCCTCGACGGTGAGCTGGCGGACGTGCCGCTGCAGGTGCATGCGCAGTACTCGCGGGAGGAGGTTCTGGCCGCGCTGGGCTTCACGCCCCAGTGGAACCACGACGAGGGACGACTGCCCAACAGCATGCGTGAGGGCGTCGTCTACATCCCGGAGCTGCACGTCGACGCCTTCTTCATCACGCTGAACAAGACTGAGGGGGACTACTCCCCCACCACGATGTACGCCGACTACCCGATCAGCGACACGCTCTTCCACTGGGAGTCCCAGTCCCGAACAGCGGCCGCCTCGATGACTGGGCGACGCTACTTGAAGGGCCGCAGCCACGTACTGCTCTTTGTCCGTCACACGCGCAAGGGCGAGTTCGGTACCAACCCGTACCTGTTCCTGGGCCCCGCGACGTACGTCTCCCACCAGGGGGAACGCCCCATCGCCATCACCTGGGAACTGCAGCACCCGGCACCGTCGGACTTCCTGACCAGCGCCCGTGTGGCGGTGGCCTGAGGACGGTGTCACCTGCGAGGCGCTGATCGCTAGTCCCGTCGTGCTGACGACTGGCCAATGTGGCGCTGGCAGGTAGCCGGTCAGTTCTTGAGACTCTCGACCTGCACGGACCACTCGCTCAGTCCGCTGTCGTCGGCGCGCGCCAGCTGTCCCGGCTGTGCCGTGTCGACGTCGGTCGCGGCACCTAGCAGTGGTTCAACCCCGATGGACCGGTACGGCGCGCCAGTAGGCCAGCCGCCGAGGTTGCGCCACAGCAGGAGCGACACCGGACCTGTCCCCCGCTCCATTCGCCAGCGCAGCACCAGGACGTCCTCACCGTCTACGAGCTGGACGGTGTCGGTGGCCACGACGGCCAACCATGCGGTCCCGTCCTCTGGGCCACACCGCTCCAGTGACGTCACGCCAGGCCACGCCGTCGACGTCCAAGGGCCGTTGGCGGCGACGTCCTGGACGCGCATTGGCGTCCCCGATGGCAGCACCACCCGGGCGGACTCCGACAACGAGTAAAGCCCGTGTACCGCGTGTAGGAGGCCGCGGCCGGGCTCACCCGTCACGGTGTAACGCGCGGTCAGTAGACCGTCGGGCACGTCCATACGCCTGCGCAGATCCCAGCCGGACGCCTGGACGCGGGCGTCTGCCGCGGTCCCTGTCCAGCGGCGGGACCAGACGTCCCCGTGATCGAGGCGGCCGGCGACGGTGGGGAAGCACTCCTCCACCCCGCCGGCGTCCACGAAGGCGTCACCCGGGTGCGCCGCCCCGCGCTCCGCCAACACCGACGGTCGCTGCCAGAGCCACTCGCGGTGAGGGGTGCGAAGCGAAGTCCAGCGCCCACCGTGCTCGAGGTCGACCTCGACGGTGAGCGGCTGGCGTCGCTCAGCCATCGGCCGTCCGGCGAGGGGAAACGATCGTGGCCTGGTCGCTAATCACCCCTAATCACATTGCCTCTCACGGCACCTGGCGGGCTGAGCCCGGTGCCTCAGCACGCTCGTCACCCTGCGTCGGCAGTGGGAGAAGGGGTGAGCAGCTGGCGCACCGCCTCAGCGGAGACGGTCGGCGCGGGACGTCCCTCACCGCCCAGATAGCCCAAGAGGCTGGCCAGGAGCTGCCGGGCCACCGGCCGGACGTCCAGGTCAGAGTGAAGATCCATCGAGCAGACCAGCAGCCGTCCTTCCCCCACCCCCACCTCCCACACCAGGCCCAGGCGGCGGGCGGAGAACCAGGTGTCGATGGGCTGGACGATCGGGTGGACCTCCGGGAGGTCGTCCAGCACCACGGCGTTCGCCCCGTGCAGCGGCTCCCACCACTGCCAGTCGGTGTGGCCGTCGGAGGGGAAGCCGGCCAGGGCCGGGTGCGCCGGGTCGTGGGTGATGCCGAGGGTGTGCGGGGCCTGGTTGCGGGTCCAGGCGGTGTTCCAGAAGACCGGGGAGAAGCCCAGGGCGACCTCGGTGTGCGGGGCGCCGAGCTCGGGGAACAGCAGCACCGTTCGGCCACCCTCGGCGGCCTCGAGCGCCTCCTCCAGGTCACGGGTGGTGAGGACGTCCGACGTTGGCGCGGGGGCTGCAGGTGGGAAGACCCACAGGGACCAGTCGTTGGCGTGCTGCTCGCCCTCGGCGGTGGTGACGGTCACCTCGAGCGACAGGCGACGGGCCTCAGAAGACTCCGGCGCCGCCACGCTCACCTCGCCGTGCATCGAGCTGTTGCCGATCGCCACGGTGCTGCCGCCGACCGTCCCGCTGTCGAGCTTGGCGCCCGAGTCGTCCTGCAGCGTCCAGGCGACGGTCGCGCCCTCCAGCGCAGCGGCGCCGAAGTGGGCGACCTGGACGGTGAACGTCAGCTCCTCACCGCTGGTCAGGACCCGCTTAGGCAGCCGGGCCAGCGGCACGGTCGGACCACAGAACCGGGCGAACTCCGCTGCGGTGCAGTAGCCCTTCTCCTGCCAGAACGCGTCCAGCACCCCGACCAGCGCGGTTCCCTGGCCGGGGAAGTCGTTGAGCCCCAGCAGGTGGAAGCCGCCGAAGCCGGGCGTGCGGAGCGCGGCCTCGATGTCCTCCTTGTAGGCCAGCTCCTGCAGCTCACCTGAAGCCAGCCGGAACTCCTCAGCCTGGTCGGCCATGCCGCCCTGGGCCAGGAAGTCGGCGAAGATGTCGAAGTTCCGCGGCTGCAACAGGCCGGTGTATTTCTCCCTCTCCGCGAAGTTGGGGTAGGCGCACCACTGGCCGATCTCGTGGCTGATGATCGGTCGCGGCGAGGCCTGGACGTACTCGGTGTAGTCGGTCGTGGTCTCCGGCGGGCGGCCGTTGATCCGCGACTCCAGCTCCTCGCCCCAGCGCTGCACACGGGGCTCGGAGATGCTGTCGACGTCGTTCTCGGGGATGGTCGGCCAGCCGGCGCCGCTGGTGTAGAGGTGCCGCGGGTCGAGCCGCCGGACGTGAGCCACCCAGTGGCCGAGGAACTCCGCGTCCCGGCCGGCGGGCTCGTTGCCGTGGGCCATCATCAGGAACGAGGGGTGGTGGCCGAAGGTGCGCAGGATCGCCGTGGTCTCCTCGTAGACGTAGGCGTCCACCGGTCGCGACTCCCCGATCGCCGCGCCCTGGTTGGCCCACACCGGCCCCTCGACCTGGAGGTAGAAGCCAGCCTGGTTGGCCGCGACGAAGGCCGCCTCGGGTGGGCACCAGGAGTGGAACCTCAGCAGGTTGAGCCCGTGCGCCTGGCAGATGTCGATGATCCGGCGCCACGACGCGACGTCGGTGGGCGGGTGGCCGGTCAGGGGGTGGACGCCGGACTCCAGCGTCCCGCGGATGAAAGTGCGACGGCCGTTGACCGTGATCTGGGTGCCCTCGGTGCCCACCGAGCGCAGCCCGAAGGTGAGGGTGCGGCCGTGGGTGTGGACGGCGCCGTCGACCGTGGTCTCCAGCTCCACGGTCAGCTCGTGCAGCGCCGGGGAGAACTCGTCCCACGTGGGCGCGTCCTCCCCCAGCTCGACGTCGAGGTCGACGTGCCCGCCGCCGGCGACCATGCCGCGCTCGACCAGGTCACGGCTCTGCTCGGAGTCGAACGAGGCGCTGACCGAGACCGGGGCAGCGTTGGCGCCGACACGGCGGACGGTCGCGGTGACCGTGCCCGCGCCGACGCCGGCGGTGCCGCTGGCCAGGTCGACCTTGACCCTCACCGAGCGCCGCTCGACGTCGGGCAGCGTCATCACGTGGCTGATCACCACGACCGGCTGTGCGGTGAGGGTCAGCTCGCCGATGACGCCGTTCCAGTTGCCCTGGGTGTGGTCGGAGATGCTGTGGGCGTTCGGGCCGACGTCGACGATGGTGCGGTTGTCGACCCGCAGGGTGAGCCGGTGGCGTCCGGGCTCGAGCACCCCGAGGTCGAAGCGGTGCGGGGTGCTGAGGCTGCGCTCGGACCCCACCCGTCTGTCGTCCAGCCACAGCGTGGACTCCCAGTGCACCCGCTCCAGATCCAGCACCACCCGGCGACCGCGCCAGGACTCCGGCACCGCGACCTCGCGGGAGAACCAGGCCGCCCCGCGGTAGTAGCGGCGCGGCTGCAGCCAGAACGGCACCGCCACCGCACCCGGCTCGCGGTAGGGGGCGTAGCGGTCGTCGGTGTAGAAAGAGCGGTCCACCACCAGACCGGTCCAGGGGGTGTCGACGGTGATCTCGTCACCGAAGCCCTGCTCCTGCAGCGAGCCCGGCAGACGGACCTGATCGGTCCCGTCGATGTCCTCGGCGAACCAGCGCTCGCGCTCGCCGACGTCGTCGGGGTCGAGACGCAGTGACCAGGTGCCGGCGACGTCGAGCTGGAAGGGGTCTGCGTCCTGGGTCGACGGGGTCGCGTCCGCGAGGAAGGTCTCGGTGGTGGTCATCGGCTGTCGGCCTCCAGGTCGGGTCAGTTCTGGCTCTGGTGCGCTCGGGACGTTGCTTGGTCAGGGTTCCGGCCGGTGATGGGCCGGCCGGGTTGTTGCTCGATCACGACGCCGGTGGATCGACCGCGGCGTGTCGCATCGGGCCCGTCAGTTCAAACGGCGAGTCAGTCAACGGTCGGACGGCGTCCAGGCAGGCTTCCGGCTCCCGACCTCCGGCCCGGACGACGCCCCACCACCCGCCGTCCGGAACCGACCTGGGCCTCACGGAACCAGGCGAAAGCCGGTGGTCCAGGAGCGGCTCACTTGTTGCTCCCCACCAGCAGCCCGGACACGAACTGCTTCTGGAACATGAAGAACACGATCGCCGTCGGTACCGCGGCCACCAGCGAGGCGGCGGCGATGACGTTCCACTGGCTGGAGTAGCCGCCCTGCAGGTTGAGCAGGGCCGCGGTGATCGGGAACTTGGTCTCGCTGCGCAGCACGGTCAGCGCCCAGATCAGGTCGTTGAAGATCCAGGTGGTGGCCAGCGCGGCCAGGGCCGCCAGCGACGGCCGTGACAACGGCAGCACCAGCTGGGCGTAGATCCGCGCCGCCCCGGCCCCGTCCAGCCGGGCCGCCTCGAACATCTCCTCCGGCAGCCCGCGCATGAAGCCGTGCAGCACGAAGGTGTAGAACCCGATGCCGAAGCCGACCTGCACCAGCGTCAGCGCGAACAGGGTGTCGTAGATCCCGATCGACTGGGTGATCTGGGCCACCGGCACCAGCAGGATCTGCGGTGGGAGCAGGTTGCCGGCCAGCATCACCAGCAGGATCGCCTTGCGCCCGGGGATCCGGTAGCGGCTCAGCGCGTAGGCGGCCCAGGACGACAGTGCCAGCGAGGCGATCACCCCGGCTGCGGTCACCAGCAGGCTGTTGCCCAGGGCCCGCAGCAGGTTCCCGCCGGCGAAGGCGCCGGCGAACCCGTCCAGGGTCAGCGACGCCGGGAAGGCGCCCAGCCCGCGTCCGGCGATGTCGTCGAAGGACCGCAGCGCGATCAGCAGCACGAACACGATCGGGCTGATCCAGAGCAGGGTCAGCGGCACCATCGCCACGTGCAGCCAGGGCGAGCGTCCACGCCGGCGTCGTCTGGGAACCCCGGCCCCGGAGGTCTCGGTCGTCCCGAGGGTCGTCGCGGTCATGTCAGTCCTCCTCCCGGGCCTGGCGAGCCAGGTAGGTGATGATGAAGCCGATGGCCAGGATGAAGATGACTACGGCGATCGCCGAGGCGTAGCCCAGGTTCCCGGCGGTGAAGGCCTGCTCGAACATGTAGGTGCTGAGCAGCTGGGTGCTGTTGAACGGACCGCCCCGGGTCATCGCCCAGACCAGGTCGAAGGTGCGCAGCGAGTCGATCACCGTGACCGCGAAGACCACCATGTTGACGCCCTTGAGCTGCGGCATCACCACGTGCCAGAAGGTCTGCCAGCGGCTGGCGCCGTCGACCGAGGCCGCCTCCTCCAGGCTGGCGTCGGTGCCCTTCAGCCCGGCTAGGTACAGCACCATGATGTAGCCGACCTGACGCCAGATCCCGGCCACCAGGACGGCATACAGGGCCAGGTCGGGATCGGCCAGCCACTGCCGCTCCAGCGAGCTGAGGCCCAGGACGTCCAGACCGGCGCTGATCGGCCCGCCCGGCTGGTACATCACCCGCCAGAACAGACCGGTGACGGCCATCGAGACCACCATCGGCAGGTAGATCGCGCTGCGGTAGACCCCGATGCCGCGGCCCGGCTTGTTCAGCGCCACGGCCAGGGCCAGACCGCCGAGCACCGACAGCCCGCCGAACCCGATCACCCAGATGACGTTGTTGGTCAGCGCGGTGCGGAAGATCGGGTCGGAGGCCAGGTCGGTGAAGTTGTCGAACCCGACCGGCTCGGCCGCCCCGATCCCGTTCCAGCTGGTGAAGGCCAGCGAGAACGAGTTGGCCGCGGGCCAGAACACCCAGGCCAGCTCGACGGCCAGCGGGATGGCCAGGAACAGCCACACCACCAGTGGCACCCGCCGCATCCGGGACGCCCAGGACGTCGACCGGGTGCCCGGCGGCGCAGCCGACCCCCGCCGCGAGGGCGTCGGTCCCCCGCGACGGCGCCCCGGCGCCGGTGCCGGGGCCTCGGTGCCGGTGCTCACGACTCGAAGACCCGCTCCGCGGCGCTCTGCCACTCCTGCAGCACCTCGTCCCGCTTCGACGGGTCGGAGAGGAACTTGGTCAGGGCGGCGTCCGCGGTGGTCTGCAGCGCGTCGGAGGAGTCGCGGTTGAAGAACTGGGTGATCCGCTCGGTCCCGCTGAGCAGCTCGATCCCCTTCTGCACCAGCGGGGAGAAGCCCGAGGTGTCGACGTCCGGTGACGTGGGCAGGTTCGACGACGCCGCCCCCTCGATGAAGGCCTGCTGCTGCTCGGCCGAGGCCAGGTAGGACAAGAACGCCAGCGTGCCCTCCGGGTTGTCGCTGCCGGCGGCGGCGAAGAACCCGTCGGTGGGGGCCTCCTCCGCGGTCGGCACCGCGTCGTTGATCACCGGCACCGAGAAGAAGTCCAGGTCGTCGCGCTGGTCCTCGGGCAGGTACTGGCTGACGAACGCCCCGATCAGGTACATGCCGGCCTCGTCCTGGGCCAGCGGGGTGGCGCCCTGCTGGGCGTCGTAGGAGGCCATGTTGGGGTCGAAGTAGGGGATCAGCCGCTCGTACTGCTCCATCACGTCGACCACCTCGGGGTCGGTGAAGGAGTGCTCGCCGGCCAGCAGCTCCAGGTGGTAGTCCGGGCCGTTGATCCGCAGGTTGAGGTAGTCGAACCAGCCCGAGGCCATCCACGGGGTGGGGCCGATGCCGTTGGCCAGCGGGATGATCCCCTGCCCGGACAGGTTGTCGCACAGGGCCATGAACTCGTCCCAGGTGGCGGGCGGCTCCACGCCCCACTTCTCGAAGGCCGACTTCTTGTAGAAGACGGACCACCAGTAGTAGTTGGTGGGCACGAAGATCTGCTTGCCGTCGTCGGCCTGGGAGAGCGTGCGCAGACCCTCCGAGAAGTTCGCGCACGGGCCGTCGCCCTCCCACAGCGGGGAGACGTCGAGCAGCAGGCCCTCGTTGGCGTAGTTGCGGGCCACCGAACCGGCGTACCAGCTGATGACGTCCGGCGGGTCGGAGGCCCGCAGGTAGTTGGTGAGCTGGGCGCGGAACTGCTCGGTGGCCACGGAGTTCATGGTCACCTCGCTCTCGTAGCCCGCCACGATCTCCTCCAGGGCCGCCTTGGGGGCGGTGTCCTGGATGGAGTTCTGGAAGACGATGGGGCCGCCGCCGCCGCCGCCGGACGCGCCACCGGAGGCGGCCGGACCGGGTTCGGCGCCGCCGCTGCCCACGCAGGAGGTGAGGACGGCCGAGGCGCTGATCCCCGCGCCGGCGGTGAGCAGGCCGCGCCTGCTGAGGGAGCTGAGGTGAGTGGTCATGGGTGGTGGTCCTCCTGTGCGTCGTCGTTGGCGCTGGCGGGTCGGGCCCCGTCAGTGGTGGAGCGGGGTGGGCAGGTCGCGGGGGCGGGCGTCATGAGAGGGCTCGCTCTCGGGCGGGCTCGGCGGCGCCGGGACGCGGGCCGTCGAGCAGGGCGTCGCCGAGGTCGCGGACGGCGGCGAGCAGGTCGACGGCGTGGGTGGACGCCGACAGCTCCGGGTCGGTCAGCAGCGCGTCGGCCCGGTCGGGGTCGCCATCGAGCAGGGCCAGCTGGGCGTCGAAGAAGGCGACTCGGCGGTTGCGGCTGGTGACCGGGTCCTCGGTGAACAGCAGCAGGTCCGGCAGCGAGGTGGCGAAGTAGTCCACCGTCGGGGTCTCGGTCGCGTACTGGTCGCGGAACCGGCGGAGCTCCTCGGTCAGCCGGGTGGCCTCCTCGGTGCGGCCCAGCCGGCGCAGCGCGAGCACGACCCAGAAGGTGGTCTCGCTGTGGGTCTGGGTGGCCATCGCCTGGAAGTCCCCGCGCTGGCCGGCCGCCTCGCGCCAGGCCGCTTCGGCACGGTCCGGACGTCCGGCGAGAGCCTCGGCGTCGCCCAGCAGCAGGTGCAGCTGCGCGGTGGCGGCGAGGGGGTGGCGGGTCTCGCCCAGGACCGTCGGGTCGGGGGTCAGGGCGGAGGTGAAGCGCTCGGCGGCCTCCGCCCCGCGGGCCACGGCCAGGGCGTCCAGGCCGAGCCGCAGGTGGGCCCGCTCCCAAGCGCCGAGGACCTTGCCCTCCCCGCCCTCCCAGGGCTGGAAGACCCGGCGGCGGAGCAGGTCGAGCGCGGCCTCAGCCTCGCCGGTGGAGACCATCAGGGAGGCCACCTCCACGGAGGCGTCGTCGCGGCGGCCGGCCAGCTCGGGGCGCTGCCGCCAGGCGGTCAGCCGGTCGGTCGCCGACTCACCGGCCAGGGCGGCGAGCTGGTCCTGCTCGTAGCGGAGCCGGGCGTCGTCGGGCTCGGCAGCGCAGGCGGCGCGGTAGGCCTCGCGGCCGCCGTCGAGGTCGCCGCGCTGGTTGACCCGGTGCATGCCGAGGTTTCGCCAGGCCATGGCGTCGCCGGGGACGACCGCCGTGGCAGCCTTCCAGAGCGCAGCCGCCTCGTCGTGGCGGCCGACCGAGTAGGCCCAGAGCCCGAGCAGGGTCGCCGCCCGGGGGGAGGCGGGGACGCCGTCCAGCAGTCGGCCGAGGTCGTCCAGCGGAGCGTCGGAGCCGGCGCCGAGCGCGCGGGCCAGCACGGCGGCGTCCTGCAGCCGGCCGGGGAAGCACCAGCGGGCGTCTACCTCACCGGCACGACGTGCGGCGGCTCGCGCCTCCTCGTCGCGACCGAGCCCGGCCAGGAGCTCCGCCCGATACAACGACAAGAGCGGGCGGGTGGCGGTCTGGCCCAACGGACGGAAGTCCTCGCGCCCCTCGGCCAGGTCGAGGACGGCCAGCGCGGCCGCGGTCTCCCCCACCCCGGTCAGCTCGAGGGCGACGTCGAGGCAGGTCTGGGCGTCCTCGCTGGGCAGCTGCCCGTCGAGGAACCGCAGCCAGGCGTCGAGCGGGTCCAGCCGGCGGGCGCGGGCCAGCACGTCCTCGGCGCTCGGGTCGCCCAGGTGGCGTCGGCAGAGCAACTCCAGCGCGGCGGCCTGCAGGTGCTCCGGCTCCACCCGGGCCACGTCGGCCAGCCGGTGCAGGGCGTCGGCGTGGCGGCCGGCGCGGGCGTCGATGCGGGCCATCCGGTAGCCGGCGGCGGCGCGCCAGGCCCGGGTCCAGGAGGCGCGGCCGAAGGCGTCGTAGGCCTCCTCGTCGCGACCCTGCGTCTCGCGGACCAGCCCGAGGAGGTAGAGCACCTGGGTGTCCTGCGGGTTGGGGTGACGGCGTCGGAGCCGGCTGTCGGCGACCAGCAGGTGCTGCTCGGCCTCGGCGCTGCGTCCGGCGCGGAGGGCGCGGAGGGCCAGGCCGGTGCGGGCGCCCACGTGCTCGGGGTCGCGGCGCAGGGCCTCGCGCCAGTAGGGCTCGGGCTCGCGGGTCGGGTGACGGTAGAGCTCGAGGTGCTGACCGGTGAGCGCCAGCTCCTCCACGCTGTCGATGTCCTCCGGGGCTGGCGGCTCCGTGGCCGGGTCGGTCTCGGTGGAGGGGCGCTCCGCGGTCGGGTCCGGCTCGGTCCAGCTGAGCAGCACCTCGCCCTCGGAGCGGAGGGTGAGCGTGACCGGCGCGGTGAGCCCGGCGTGGCGGGCCTGGTGCGGGTGACCGGGGTCGACGTCGACCACGTCGCTGCGCCGCGTCCCGTCGGCGTCGATGAGCTCGATCTCCAGCCCGGTCCGGGCGCGGGTGACGACCACGCCGACCTCGAGCTCGCCGTTGACGCGGTGCAGCCGGACCGCCGCCTCCAGACCGGCCCGGTCGACCGGCCCGATGTCGCGCAGCGGGTACCAGGTCTGGCGGAAGGTCTTGGTCTCCCCCGGCGCCAGGTAGCTGAAGTCGGGCTGGTTGTCGGTGAAGACGCCGGCCATCAGCTCGATGTAGTGGGAGCCGTCGTCGGCCAGGTTGGCGTCCCAGGCGTGCCCGAAGGGGGAGTTGCCCCACGTCCACTGCTTCTTGCCGACCGCGACCTGGTGGTCGGCGACGTGGACGAAACCGAGGCCGGTGCCGTGGTCGTAGCCGCCGAAGAAGTCCTCGGAGCTGTCCAGGCACATGTAGGAGGTGGGGACCGGGATGTTGCGGTACCAGTCGAGCTGGTCCGCACCCCGGCTGGTCCCGTCGGCGGCCTGGGAGAGGTCGCCGGCCCGGGCCGGGTAGTCGATGCCGTAGTAGGGGCGGTCGGCGTGCGGGAAGGCGGTGACGGC
Source organism: Auraticoccus monumenti (assembly GCF_900101785.1). Taxonomy (GTDB): domain Bacteria; phylum Actinomycetota; class Actinomycetes; order Propionibacteriales; family Propionibacteriaceae; genus Auraticoccus; species Auraticoccus monumenti. The sequence goes on from NZ_LT629688.1 coordinate 651,340, forward strand.
GCGCTTGGCGTGGTCGGCGGCCATCGTGACGTCGTGGGGGAAGAAGGACTGGTAGTTCTCGTCGACGCGGGCGGCCACGTTGGCCCACCAGAGGAACGTCTGGGTGCGCTCGGTGCGGTTGTAGAGCCGGACGTCCACCTCGAGACGAGAGCTTCCCGCACGCAGCCGGACCCCGTGCATGCCCTTCATCCGGGCGAAGGGGTCATGGTCGGAGCACCAGACCACGGCCGAGCGGTCGTCCTCGGTGACGATCGTCCAGTCCGTCGGCAGGTAGGTGGCGGGCCGGTGGTGCTGGGGCCAGTTGAACTCCACCCCGCCGGCCAGCCAGGGCCCGGCCAGACCGACCAGGGCGGGCTTGACCACCTCGTTGGCCCAGAACAGGTCGCGGCCGCTGACCCGGTCCCGGGCGACGTGGATGCGCCCGCCCAGCTCGGGGAGCACCACGACGTGCAGCCACTCGTTCTGCAGGTGCAGCGCCCGCCAGCGACGGGGGGTCGGCTCCTCGGCGATGCGGTGGTGGAACGGCAACGGGTACACCCGGCCCGACGAGCCCTGGTAGACGCGGCGGTCCAGGTACATCGGGAGCTGCTCGGGCTCGGCCGGGTCGTAGGTCGGCATGGTCGTCCAGCCGTCCCAGGCGGCCACCTCGAGCCCCTCGAGCTCGGGTGGGCGCGTCATCTCCGACGCGGTCTCAGCAGTGAGCATGGCCTGACGATAGGTCGGCTGACCGGGCCGGTTGAAGAGACGATCCCGCCGACCCAGGTGGACGATCCGATGATCTGGTCTCGATCTGGTGACCTATGCTGCCGTCGTGCGCATCCGTGAGGGGTTCCCCGGTCAGCGGATCCGGGTGCTGCCCGCCGAGGTGGTCCGGACGGCGTCAGCGGACGGCCTGACCAGCCGGCTGCTGGTCACCGACGCCGGCTACTTCCCGCACGCCCTGCACCACGGGCGCCAACGTCGCCACGGCGTCCAGGGCACCATCGTGATCTTCTGCGTCTCCGGTCGCGGGTGGTGCGAGACCTCGGCCGGACGGGTGGCCGTGACCGCTGGTGAGGTGCTGGTCATCCCGGCCGGGGTGGGGCACGTCTACGGCTCCGAGGACAGCGACCCGTGGACGATCTGGTGGATGCACGTCCGCGGCCCGGACGCCGACACCGCGGTGGCCCAGGTCTGCGGCGGGACCACCCGACCGCGGGTGCTGCGGGTCCACGACGCCTTCCGGCTGACCGCGGAGCTGACCCGGGTGGTGGAGCTGCTGGAGACCGACGAGACCATGCCGAGCCTGGTGCGCGCGGCGGGGACGGCCTGGTCGGTGCTGGCCCAGATCAGCGCCGACGACCTGGCCGGCGACCCCGAGCGGGCCGAGCCGGTGCGCCAGGTGCGCGACCTGCTCCGGCAGGACCTGGCGGCAACGGTGTCGGTCTCGGCGCTGGCCCGCACTGCGGGGTTGTCGACGTCGCACTTCGCGGCGCTGTTCCGGGCGTCCACCGGCGGCGGGGTGGTGGAGTACAGCAAGCGGCTGCGGATGGCGCGGGCCTGCGAGCTGCTGATCACCACGTCGCGGTTGGTCAGCGAGATCGGGCAGTCGGTGGGCTACCCGGACGCGCAGTACTTCGCTCGGCAGTTCCGCACCGTGCACGGCTGCACGCCGAGTGAGTTCCGACGGCGGCACGTGGAGACGCCGGAGGCGTTGGACGCCTGACACCGGGCGACTTCTACCTTGATGGGTAGAATCCCGTCATGGTGACCATGAACATCAAGGATCCTGAGGTGCACCGCCTGGCCCATGCGCTGGCCCGGCGTCGGGGGGTCAGCGCGACGCGGGCGGTCCGTGAGGCGCTGGAGGAGACGCTCGCTGCGGACCGGTCTCGCCGCCGGGGGGTCGCCGCTCGGCTTCTCGACCTGCAACGGCGCAGTACTGCCGATCCTGCCCCGGTGCTGGTCGACGCCGACTTGTACGACGAGCACGGCCTCCCTCGGTGATCCTCGACACCTCCGCCATCGTGGCTGTCCTCCAGGGTGCACCGGAGGCGGAGCAGATGGCTGCAGCGATCGAGGACGCGGACCGCGTCAGGATCTCTGCCGCCACCCTCGTGGAGGCGTCGCTGGTTCTGGGACCCACCCGCCAGGACTTGCTCGACGCCTTCGTGGAGGTCTGCGGTGCCGAGGTCGTCGCGGTGGACGCGGAGCAGGCGGGTCGGGCTCGCACCGCGCACCTGGTTTTCGGCCGCGGGTCCGGGTCCCCGGCTCGCCTCAACTACGGAGACTGCTTCAGCTACGCCCTCGCAGCGACGACGGGAGAAGCCCTGCTCTTCAAGGGCCAGGACTTCATCCACACCGACCTCCGCGTTGCGCTGGCCGCAGGCGACGACTGAGCTCGCCAGACGCAGGTACGCCGCTCAGCCCGTCGACACCGGTTGCTGCGTTTCGGTCGTCGGACGTCGTCCACACCCACCGGTGCTCGACATCTGACCTGTGGACAACTGCCTGCTGCACCACCACGGACACGAACTTCTTCCCATGGTGGAGGCATGACGATGACGACCACAGGACTCCCCGCCGATCCGCTCCGACGCCGACCTCACTGCTCGGTGGCAGATGCTGATGGAACCACTCGGGTTCGGCTACCGACGCCTGTACCTCGCCTTCCTCGACGCCGACGGGCTCATGCTGCCCGACCTGGTCGAGATCGACGGCGTGCCGGCGAGCGCGGACCCGCGGGAGTGCCGACAGCTGCTCACGATGTGTGCGGGCGTCCTGCACGACGTCGACTCCGCTGCCTCACTCGCGATCCTGTACTGCCGACCCGGTCCTGGTCCGGTCCGCGCGGCCGACCGGACCTGGCCCCAGGCACTGCGTACCGCGGCGGCGCGGCAAGGGGCTTCGCTGTGGCCGACCCACGTCGCCTGCGACGACTTCCTCACCCTTCCCTGACGGCCCCACCGCCCGCCATTCGATACAACCTTGACCTCGTATCCTTTGACGCAGCCCATCGTGGTTCAAGGAAACGTCGGAGCCGTCTACCTCGACGGTCCTGGTGGCGGGGCGTCCCGCCCTTCGTCGCTCCCGGACGAGCGCACCCAGCCCCGGCACCCTCGATGGTCGAGGGCCCGGGGCCGTGGTGCAGGGGTCAGGAAGTGCGAGTGCTCAACGGGGCCAGTTCCCGGAGCGGCGCGGGAACGGGTTCGGGATCTCGACCTCGCGGATCTGCTGGTTCATCGTGTTGCCGCCGTCCGGCCCGGCCACGCCGAAGTCGTGGGCCTTGACGACCAGCCGGTCGGGGTAGGCGTCGATGGTCAGTCCGCGGTTGATGTCGCGGGTGACGACCTCGGTGATGCCCTGGGTGTTCTCCCCGCGGGCGTCCCACTCGACGTGCATGGCGCCGGTGTTGACCGCCCAGAAGCCGTCCGGGTGCCCGCCGGGAGTGCGACGCTGCACGGCCCAGTCGCCCAGCTCGAGCGGGTAGTGGGTGTGGCCGCTGAGCACCACGGCGTTCGGGTGGTCCCCCAGCAGATCGGTGAGCTCGTCGTTGCGCTGGTGGTGCTCGGAGTACCAGGGGATCCAGCTGGCCGAGACGGTGTTCCCGAGCGGGAAGTGGGTGGCGACCAGCACCTGGCGCTGCTGCGTGGTCCAGTAGGCCAGCCGCTCGCGGAACCAGCTCATCTGCTCGTCGCTGATGGGGACGTCGGTCGGGCCGGCGGCGTCCTGGCCGAGGATCAGCACGGGGACGTCGACGCCGTTCTCGCTCTCCACGACGTACTCGCCCCACACCTGGTCGCGCTCGGCGAAGTCGAGGAAGCGGTCGCGCAGCACCGGGAAGCCACCCGGGGCGTAGCGCTCGTGGTTGCCGATGGCCGACATCACCTGTGGCGGCAGGATGCCGTCGCGCTCGTCGCGGACGGCGTAGATCTCGTCCCACTCCGCCGTGGTGCCGCTGTTGACCAGGTCACCGACGATCAGCAGGCCGCCGGCGTCCGGTCGCAGCGCGGCGAGGTCGGTGAGGCCGTGGGAGAAGTCGCCGGGGTGGCCCTGGATGTCGCTGACCACCCACAGCGAGCTCGGGTCCGCCTCGGCGCTGACCGGTGGCTGGGCCTTGGTCAGGTGGACGTTGTCCACCGCCCAGTACCAGCTGTTGCGCTCGGCGGTGAAGCGCCAGCGGAACACCGCCCGCTTCGCCCCCGCCGGCACCTGGACGTCGAGGTCCTCGTGGCCGTTCATCAGACGCCCGTCGTCCTGGGCGACCGTGCTGGAGTCGTAGCCGAGCAGCTCGACCTGCTCGCCGCTGCCGTCGAACTCCACGGTGACCGTGGCCCGCTGACCGGTCCACTGCCGGTAGTGGGTGTCGAAGGCGAGCTTCAGGTCGCTCTGCCGGTGCACCCGGACCTCGGGCGAGACCAGGGTGGTGTCGAAGCGGTGCGCGCCGGCGGGCAGGTCGTCGAACTCGTCGGAGTCGGCCACCGCGATCACCTCGTGCGCGCGGGCGAACCGGTTGCGCATCTGGTCCTCGGCGTCGACCCAGAAGTCACGCGTGGTGAAGCTCCAGCCGCGCCACTCCTCGACCCCGCCCTGCTCGATCGAGGCGTCGTTCTCGATGCTCCAGCCCTTCGGGGCGTCGTGGGTGAAGCCGACCTCCCCGGCAGCGATACCGGGGTCGGACGCCCGGGGCTGCAGGTCGTCGGCGAGGCTGTCGAAGCCCTCCCGCCACTCCAGCGGCGGCGTGGCCGGTGCCGCGTCGGCGGCCGGTCCGGAGAAGACGGTGAGGCCGGCGGTGACGGCTGCGGCGAGGAGCAGGGCCGGGCCCCGCAGACGACGCGTGGACGAGGGAGAGGGCACAACGAGCTCCTGGGGGTGAGCGGGAGGGTCGGCGCTGACGCTAGGACGTCCGCGGTACCGCCAGCCGAGCACCGTGCGGCGCCCGCGTGAACGCCGCGCGTCCGTCTCCCCCTCCGTAGGGTGCGATGCCGGTCCGGTTCGCACGGGCACTGACGACGCCGTCGTGCGGACGGCCGGTACCGGCTCCACGACCGTCGGGTGACGCCGTGGGCACCGGCACCCGAATGCTGACCCAGCGCGAGCCCGCCTGACCGACTCACGGGCTCCCCGTGCGACGTCCGGCCGGGACTACCCGGCAGGACGTCGCACTCTGGCATCAGCTTCTGCCCAGTCAGCACGATGTGGGAGCGGGGTCTGGTGCACCTGGTGGTTCGATGGACGGGTGACCCTGACCGAGGTGGACGTCGTCGTCGTGGGGGCCGGGCTGGCCGGTCTGCGCTGCGCCGGCGCCCTGACCGGTGCAGGCGTCGACGTGCTGGTGCTCGAGCGCGCCGACGGACCGGGGGGTCGCGTGCGCACCGACGTCGTCGACGGGTTCCGCTGCGACCGCGGCTTCCAGCTGCTGAACCCCTCCTACCCCGCCGTCCAGCGGCACGTGGACGTCGACGCCCTCGACCTCCAGGTGGCCGGGCGCGGGGTGCGAGTGGTCGACGCCGACGGCAGTGTCCACACCATCGCCGACCCCCTCCGGCACCCGGCGCTCCTCCCCGCCACGCTGCGCTCGTCGGTGACCCTGCGGCTGCTTCGTCCCCGTGCCCTGGTCGGCGCGGCGCGGTGGGCGCTCCCGGCGGTCGGGCCGGTGCGGCGCCTCGAGGCCGCTCCCGATGCCGCGTTCGGTGAGGACTGGGACCGGCTCGGCCTGACCGGGCCGCTGCGTGACTCCGTGCTCGCGCCGTTCCTCAGCGGTGTCCTCGCCGACGTCGACGGAGCCACCTCCGACCGCTACGTGCGGCTGGTGCTGCGCAGCTTCCTGAAGGCGACCCCGGGGGTACCGGCCCAGGGGATGCAGGCGCTGTCGGACCAGCTCGCGGCCCGGTCCGGCGCCACCATCCGCTACAAGACGACCGTCGAGTCGGTGCAGGAGACGGGGTCGACGGTCACGGTGCGCGTCGCCGACGGGACGGCCGTGACGGCCCGCGCCGTGGTCGTCGCGACTGATGCCGCCGACGCGGCGACGCTCACCGGTCGGGAGACCGCGGTGATGCGGGGGCTGACCACGTGGTGGTTCGCCGCCAGCACGCCGCTGTCGGACACGTTCCTGCGGGTCTCCGGGTCGGGTGGTCCGCTGGCCAACACCGCGGTCATGAGCGCGATCGCGCCGGCCTACGCACCGGCGGGCCGCACGCTGGTCCAGGCCAGCGCGGTGCGGCAGGGGGATCAGCCGCTCGACGAGCGGGTGGTGAGAGCCGAGATGTCCCGGCTCTGGCAGACACGGACCGAGGACTGGGACCTGGTGGTGCGCTCGGACATCCCGCGCGCGCTGCCTGCGCAGGTGCCCGGGCTCCCGCTGCAGCGCCCGGTCCGGGTGGGTGAGCGGACCGTGCTGGCCGGGGACCACCGCGACACCCCGTCGATCCAGGGAGCGCTCGTCTCGGGAGGTCGAGCCGCTCTGGCGGTCCGCCGGCTGCTGGCCTGAAGCGGGCGCCGCACCCGGTCGACGTCGGGCCCTCGGACCACGACCCCTGGGCGCCCGCCGCCGTCCAGTTCTGTCAGTGGCGACTCCTAGCGTCTGCGAGACAGGATCGTCGGACATCGGGGGATGGCAGATGAGCAGGACTAGACAGCAGCGGCGAGCCGCCACGCGACGCCAGCGAGGCGGAGCCGGCCGAGCTCCCGGTCCCGGGACGAGATCGCCCGGGGCCTCGTCGGTCTTCGGACACCCCGGTGGCACGCGCGAGGACCTGAGTGCCCGGGAGGCCGCCGAGAGGCACGTCGGCGCGGCCGTGCGAGGGACGATCCGGCACGGACGCGAGAGCTCCCAGGACTTCGCCCGAGGGTTGATGGCGGTGCTGGACCCCGCGGTGCTGCCCCACGCCGCTACCGTGCTGAGGACGAACTTGGACCAGCTGCTCGGCCGCGCGCTCGGTGGTGGCTGGAGCCCGGAAGAGCTGGTCGAGCTGGTCCGCCGCCAGTCGGGCGGGCAGCACGTGGGCGCGCTGGTCGCAGTGATCGAGCGCTCGTCGGGCGCGACAGGAGTGAGCGCCTCGCAGCAACGCGCGCTGTCGGAGCAGGTGGGCCTCCCCCGACCGCCGGACCTCCAGACCCAGGACGGCATCGCCTGCGCCCTGTGGCTGATCGCCCTGCTGGCGATCCTGCCCACCAGCGAGGCGATGCGCCCCGCCCCTGGACCCACGCCGGAGAGGGAGTCCCGGCCCGAGGACCGGAAGCTGGCCACGGTGCGAGCGCTGCTGGCCAAGGCGGAGTCGACCGTGCACGACGACGAGGCCGAGGCACTGACGACCAAGGCGCAGGAGCTCATCAGCCGCTACGCCCTGGACCGGCTGCTCGAGGAGGAATCAGGCCACCAGCGCGGCCCCGCCGACGTCGCGCTGCGCCGGATCTGGCTGGACGCCCCCTACGTCAGCGCCAAGGCAACCCTCGTGGCGGCGGTCGCGATGGCGAACCGGTGCCGGGCGGTGGCGGTGGACCGGCTGGGCTTCAGCGCGGTGCTCGGCGACCCGCACGACCTGGAGGTGGTGGAGCTGCTGGCCACGTCCTTGCTGGTGCAGGCGACCAGGCGATGTTCCGCCACGGGCGCCAGACCCGGTACGGACGCTCGACCACCCGGTCGTTCCGGCACGCGTTCCTGATCGCCTACGCCCGACGGATCGGTGAGCGGCTCCAGGAGGTCGACGAGGTCGCGGTGCGTGCGTCAGGGCAGGCTGACCGGCTGCTACCGGCACTGCGGGACCAGGACGAGCGGGTCGAGGCGGCCGTCTACGAGCACTTCCCCGCGATCACCCGGCGTTCGTCCAGCGTGTCCGACGCCGCCGGATGGGCGGCCGGGCGCGAGGCAGCCGACCAGGCCCGGCTCGACCTCCGCGGGAGGCTCGCCCCTGGCTGAGTCCGCCCTCAGCAGGACGGCCTCGCGCCGGGGACATACGCCGGACCCGGCTCGGGGGTCAGTTGAGCGGGCGCATGCTCTCCGGCACGCCACCGTCGGCGTGCACCGCCTCCACCAGCTCGGCCAGTGCGGTCAGCGCCACCCGCTGCGACATCGGTCCGTAGGAGACGCGGGCCACGCCCAGCTCCTGCTGACGCGACAGCCGCACCGAACCGGGGATGCCGATGGTGGTGAGCCGCTGCGGGCCGAAGGCCGCGACCAGCGTGCTGATCGCCTCCTCGTCGAGCGGGCCGGGGACGAACACGACGGGCGCGCCGGCGTCCAGGTAGGCCTTGCCACGGGTGACGGCCTCCTGGAGCGGGTTGTCCGCGCCGCGGACGAAGGCGTCGGTGCGGGCGTTGAGCACGAAGTCCGGCACGCCCTCGGCGGCAGCGGCGGCCATGATGGCCTCGACCTGGGCGGCGGCCTCGGACAGCGGCTTCAGCTGGTCCTCGATGTTGGCGCCGACGACGCCGACGCCGATGGCCTTGCGGATGGTCTCGGCGGCGTCGCCGTAGCCCGCTTCCAGGTCAGCGCTGACAGGGAGCGACGTGGCGGCCACGATGCGTGCCACCTCGGCGATCATCTCGTCCACCGGGATGTTCTCCCCGTCCTCGTAGCCGCGGGAGGCGGCGATCGAGTGGCTGGCCGTGGCCAGCGCCCGGGTCCCCTCGATGTCACCCACCACCTTGGTCGTGATCACGTCCCAGACGTTCACGACGGTCAGGAGCTCGGGTGCGGTGTGCAGAGCCAGCAGTGCGGTGGCCTTCTCGGCGACATCAGTCATGCCAGGGACAACCGGGCAGGCGTCGCGCCTGTTCCGCCGCATCGCAACTGGTGAGCCAGCCTGCGACGGCGAGGATCACCAGCTGAGCCCTCGCGGTCTCGATGGACGGTCGACCTGCGGGCGCAGTCGTCCGAGCTCGTGCCGACGGGGAAGCGACTCGGCGATGAACCGGCTGACCACCTGGGTCACGTCGCCCAGCTGGACCATCGCCTCGTCGACCTGCCGGAGCTGCTGCTCGATGTCGGTGTCGAGGACCTGTCTCGCGAGCTCGTGGCGGAGGTCGATCTTGGACGCCTGCTGGGCCACCTGCTCGATCACCTCGACCAGGGAGCGCCGGAGCTGGTCGGGCGTCGCGAGCAGCGCCTGATCGATGACGAGGTCGGAGATCCGGACACCACGGAGTCTCAGCGACACACCACCGGTGCGCTCGGTCAACGCCACCTCACCCGCACCTCGCTCGACGTCAGCCGACGGCTCGTCGCCGATGGCGCCCGTAGGCGTGATCGCGTCGTCGACGTGGTCATCCCAGCCGGTCACGGGATCTCCTCCGGAGTGGCCGGCACTGGATCCCCAGCACGTCGCATGGTCAACACCTCACGGGCGGGTTCACCGGGAAGCGGCGGCATGGCGAAGGCGAAGTACTTCAGGGCCCAGTCGGCGCCCTCCCGAGCCAGCGCGTCGGGCGAGTTCTCCCGGCGGTCGGTGAGCGCCGCTCTCAGCTCGCCGGGTACTGCCCACTGGAGAGGCAAGGCGATGCCGTCGGTGAGGTAGTCCTCCCAGCACTCCACGCAGAGCCGCAGCACGAAGTCGAGACCGGCCGTGCCAGAACCCAGCAGCGCCTCGCAGGCTGGCTCCACCGTGTTCACGTTGAGTCCCAACGCCATCTGCTGGAGCCGTCGGAACGCCCTGTCGTCGTCCAGCGCAGCGAGGCCTGCTGAAGCAGCAGCTGCATCGACGGGAAGGAAGACCCGCGACAACCGCAACCACTCGACGAATCCCCAGTCACGCTCGATGTCCCGTGGTGTCGGACCTCGTCCCCTCGTTCCTGGCACCGCATCGTCGAGCTCGAACCACAGACGCCCCCACAGCTCTTCCACCAGTTCCCGTCGTGGACCACCCACCCGCCCGCGCTCGTGGGCGAGCAGACGACGCACGTCCGTGCCCTGACTGATCGCCTCGCTGAGCGCGGCCTCCAGCCAGAGCCATCCGCCCACGGGAAGGTGCTCAGCGGCCGCCGCCAGAACCAGGTCGAGTGCACCGTGCTTCTTGGTCAGGGCCTCGACCACCTGCATGTAGACGACGTAGTCCTCGTCGTCGAGCATCGCCTGGAGTCGGATGACCGTCTCGGGTGCCTCGTACAGACCGAGCTCCTGCGCTCCCCACGCCCGATACAGCTCACTGTCCGCCCCGTACCGGTGTGAGTGCTCCAGCGCCTCGGGCAGCGTCAGTCGGGTCACGGGATCTCCTCCGGAGTGGCAGGTCGAGCGTCGGGATCAGGGCTGATGAAGTAACGACCCTCGTGTTGGTTGAACGAGTAGAACTGCGTGTGCGGGGTTGGGACGTCTCTTCGCTGAGCGCTCGGATGGGCGTTGCCAGTCAGGTCAACCCTTCTCACGATCTTGCCCTGAGCGTCGTACACCGCGTAGTTGGTCACCATGCCCGTCTGAGGGTCCACGCGCTTGAGCACCGCGCAGGGCGAAGCCCAGGCCGGGAATTTGCCGCTACTCCCTCGACCCGTCCAGACCTGCGCGGAGGCGAGTCGCTCCTGGATCGGCCGCTGGTGCCACTGCACCCGCTCCCGCGACGCGTGGATCGGCCGGCTCCTGATCACCTTCGCCAGCGCCCCGAGCGCCAGCCCCTCAGCACCGGCCACCGGCACCCCGAGCTTGCTCAGGACCGTCAGCCAGATGTCCATCGACGCCTTCAGCGCCTCGACCTGCTGGTAGGCCGCAGCGGTGCCGGCGTCGACCAGCTCGTCGGCACCGGGGCCGAAGTCCACCGTCTCGGACATGTAGATGAGCCGCATGGACGGCAGGCAGCCCAGCACGGCCGACTTCATCACCACGATCTGCGCCTGACTGGCCACCAGCGACATCTCCATCGCCTGGGCGATCCCGGCGAAGAGCAGCAGGTGCCCCTGCTCCGTGCCGACCCGCCCCCACCAGCGGACGAACTCGGTCAGACCGTCGGAGCGGTTGGTCGCCTCCATGGTGGCGATCGCGTGGTCGCTGTCGCGCCGCTGGTCCTTGGCCACGCCGAACCAGCGGCCCCAGGCGCGCTGGCACTCCGCGAGGACGTCCTCGTCGACCTCGGGCCACTCGACGCCGACGTGGGCGAGCAGCGGCTCGGCGCCGGCAGGGAGGGTGATGGCCATGGCTCACACCGTGCCCAGCGACGTGATGATCTCGTCCAGCCGGTCGGCCATCTCCTCGTTCTCGGTCTCGACGTCGTCGTAGACCTGGGCGACGGCGTGCAGGGCGACCGACGTCTCGCTGAGGCAGAACCCGAGCTCGTCGCCGTAGGCGGTGGCCTCGGGGTGGAACGCGCCGAGTGCGCTGCGCAGCACCTCCGCCGCCTCACCGGAACCGAGGGCGTCCACGGCCCGGGGACTCCGCGCCACGGTCGCTGCGCCCTCGCCCCAGGCGATCGCTGTCGCGCCGATGCCGGACGCGCACTGGTGGACTTCCGCTGGACTCACGTGCATGACTCCAGCCAAGCACCGGCGGGCACCGTCGCGCAGAAGTTATGCACAGCCGCCGTCCGGATCGAGGACGACCACGCGGGCCGGGACGGCTACGCGCACGTGGTCGTCGGCGGCAGGCACGTCGAGTGGCGGATTTTGGCGGTCAGTCGTCGCATCGGATCACGACCAGGCCCACGCGACGCCGCGGCCCGAGCGCCGCCGGAGGACTGACCCTCAAAATCCGTCGACCGAGCTGTCGTCAGCTGCGCAGCCGGTGCACCAGCCGGGCCAGCTTGCGCCCCATCCCCTCGTCGACCGCCGGCGAGGGGGCACGGTGCGCGTCCACGGCCACCCCGGACGCCGAGGCCACCGCACGCTGCTCCGCCACCGCACCCTGCGCGGGCGACGGCACCGGCTCGACCGACGACTTGGCCACGGAGTCGACCAGGGCGATCAGGTCCTGGACGTCGAGGGTCTCCCCCTTCTCGACCCGCTTGGCGATCATGGTCATCGGGAAGACGACCTTGGTGGCGGTGGTGTTGAGCCGCAGGCAGGGGTCGGCGCCGCCGTCGTCGTTGATCTCCACCCACCGGGCGCCGGTGCGCAGGACCATCGCGTCACCCAGCACGACGCCGAGGGCCTGCAGCTTCCAGGTCTCGTCCGGGCGCAGCTCACCAGGGACGAGGTAGGCCGCGACCACGCCGACCTTGGTCGCCCAGTCGCGACGCCAGCGGGTCTGGAAGTCCGCGTCCTGCTGCGCGACCCCGGACAGGACCCAGGCGCGCATCTGCTCCAGCGGCTCGCGCCACTGGTCCAGCTCGGTGATGGTCTGCACGGCTCCATCGTCGCCTGCGGGTCCTCCCGCCGCCAACACGGGCGGGAGGACCGGTACGGGTCAGGGGCTGACGGTCAGCGGGAAGGTGCCCTTCTCGGACTCCAGCTGGGTGGTGTAGGCCCGCAGGTAGGCGTCCAGGTAGGGCGAGCGGGCCCCCTGGGCGGCCACGTCGTCCGAGGTGCCCTGCAGCTCGAGCTCGAGCCGGGCGCGGCTCACCGTGATGGTCTCCCCCGAGGGGGTGTCGGCCCAGGAGCGGGAGGTGTTCGTGCCGATGCCCACCCCCAGCTGGTGACCGGCGGCCAGCGTCCAGTCGGTGTCCTTGAGGTCGAAGGCCACCTCGCCGTCCTGCACCAGCGACATCTGCTCGTCGAACATCACCGCGGTGCCGTCCGGGGCGACGTCCCAGAGCCGGACGAGCACGTTGCCCTCGCCCTCGGTGTCCAGCAGCACCCGTGGGGTGCCGGTGATCCGGGTGTCGTGGCGGACCGGGCGCGACCACGAGTAGTAGGCGTCCTCGTCCGCCGCAGCCCTGGCGCGGCTGCGCGCCTGCGGGTCCTGCACCGGGTCGGGCGCGTTCTCCATGTCCCAGACGCCGTCCGGACCCTCGGCCACCAGCGTCCGCGCGGATGCGGTCTCACCGCCGTCGTCGACGTAGCTGCCGCGGGCCAGCCGCACGGTCACCGACCGGTCCGGCTCGGGCCAGGTGTCCTGCGCACGCCACTCCCCGAAGTTGTCCTCGATCAAGAAGTTCGGGTCCTCGACGCCGGGCTCGACGCCCTTGAGGTGCTCGTCGTAGAAGCGCACGACCTCCTCGAACCAGCCCTCGCGACCCATCCTCAGCCGGCCGTCGGAGCCGGTCTCGTTGCCGCGGACGTGCTCCCACGGCCCCAGCCAGCCGCGCTCGACCCCGGTGTGGTTCTCCAGGTACTGCTGCATGTCCTCGGGCTTGGTGTTGGGCTCGATGAACCCCTGGGTGACCAGCAGCGGGACGTCGGAGCCCTCGGCCTGCTGGGCCAGGTCACGGGCCTGCCAGTAGTCCGACTCCGGGTCGGGGTCCTGCGTGTCGGTGAGGTTGTCGGCCAGGCACTCCGGGTGGGTCAGCTCGTAGGCGGCGTTGGCCCGGTAGCGCTCGGAGTCGTCGGGCATCCCCTGGATGCTGGCGATCGAGTTGTACGCCTGCGGGGTGCCGAGGTAGTTCGGGCGCCGCACACCGTTGCTGAAGAGGTAGTTGTACATGTCCCACAGCGGCTCCTGGGCGACCACCGCCTCCAGGCCGTCCGGGCCGAGGTTGTTGCCGACCAGCCCGGTGACGGCGTCGTAGGACTTGCCGTACATGCCGACCTTGCCGGTGGACCAGGGCTGGCTGACCGACCAGTCGATCGCGGCCTTGATGTCGGCCTGCTCACCCGGGCCCACCCAGTCCAGGCAGCCGGTGCTGCCGCCGAAGCCGCGAAGGTCGACCATCACCACGGTGTAGCCGCGCTCCATCAGGTCCGCGCCCTCGATCAGGTCGTTGAAGCGCTCCGACGGCCCGGTGCCCTCGAACCCGTCATCACCGGTCTGACCGGCGTGGGCGAAGTAGGAGCCGACCGACAGGATCACCGGGGTCTTCTCCTCCGGGCCGAGGTCGGCAGGCCGGAGCACGTCGGCATGCAGCTCGACGTCGCTGCCGTCGGAGGAGGGGAAGTACGCCTCGGTCCAGGCCGCACCCTCGGGCACCCGCGGGTTCTCCTCGGAGGTGACGGGGTCGTCCGGGGTGGGGATGGTCGCCGCATGCGCGGGGGCGGGCGCGAGGGTCAGGGCCAGCGTGACGCCGGCGAGCAGACAGGGGACACGACGCTTCATGGGGTCGTCCTCGGGGGTGGAGGGTGGGGGGTGGACCCAACCTAGGACGAGCGACTGGCCCCGCGGAAGAGCCGTAACGGGATCGACTCGGAAGCCCGCGGCAGCCCGTTGCTCGGGCCATCCGGCAGACCAGGCGGACGTCATGCGGCATCCAGGCCTACGGTGGTCGACGTCCAGCCACCAACCGCCGACGCCCAGGCAATCGGCCGGCCGGCTTCCAGGCAGCCGGCCGGTCGACGCCCAGCTCAGCAGCTCGTGCGGGTGAAGTAGTCGGTGGCGTAGTACTGCACGGCGTTGGACCGGCCGAAGACGATCCGGACGTCATCGCCGTTGAGGCGCTGCTCGTAGTGCAGGTGGGAGGTGCTGTCGACCAGGCCGGTCTTCCCGACGCGACCGATCGTGGTGGTGGCGCTGACCCGGTCGCCGACCGAGACGGTGGTGCTGCCGCGCTGCAGGTGGGCGTAGACGGTCTGCCAGCCGCCGCCGTGGTTGATGATCACGTACTCACCGAAACCCTGGCCGCTCAGGAAGCGGGCGGTGCTGACCGTGCCGGCCGCGCTCGCCTTCACCGGACGTCCCAGGTCGGAGTCGCCGCTGCCCTGGTTGAAGTCGATGGCCAGCGCGCGCTCGTGGCCGGCGAAGGTGACGCCGCGCCACTCCTGATGGCAGGGGAAGGGGACCTTGAGCAGCGGGCGGGCCTGGGTGGTGGTGGTCGACTCCTCGCTCGCCGCCGCCGGAGCAGCGGGGAGGAGTGCCGAGAAACCGGCGAGGGCGAGCGCGGCGACGGCGGCCAGCGAGCCGATGGTGGACAGGACGGAACGGGGCATGACGTCTCCAAGGGGGGTGGGTGACACGTGCTGACCCGTTGCTACCAACCGGCCGGGTCACCGACCCACCGTCCCGACGTGGCCGTTGACACCACGCACTGGCGCCCATACCGTCGTGGCACTCCCTTCTACAATGTTGTAAAGACCAGGAGACCTCCGTGCCCCGACTCTCCCCGGTGCCCTTGCGCACCCGTCGCACCCGACTGGCCCGCGCCCTCGCTGCGGTCCTGCTGGCCCTCGGGCTCACCATGGCCACCGCTGCCGAGGGGGCGACCGCACCGCGGAACGTCCCCCAGCCCGTGCTCGACCCGGCCGCCGACCCCGGCGTCTTCCGCGAGGGCGGCACCTACCACGCCTTCATGACCGGCGGCCGGGTGAAGATGGCCACGGCGAGCAACCCGCAGGGGCCGTGGACCGCCCTGCCCGGCAACGCCCTGACCCGCTGGCCGGAGTGGACGACGGGGACGCTGGCCGCCTGGGCCCCCGACGTGGACCGCACCCCGGCCGGCTACGTGCTCTGGTTCGCCGCCCCCGCGGCCGGCTTCGGCGGTCAGCGCTGCATCGGCGCGGCGGTCGCGCAGAGCCCGACCGGCCCCTACGAACCGCTCGACGCCCCGCTGATCTGCCCGGTGAACGGCGGCGAGGACCCGGTGGCCGACCGGCCGAACCAGACCTCGGGTGTGATCGACCCCGCTCCCTTCGTCGACACCGACGGCCGTCGCTACCTCACCTACAAGACGCAGAAGACGCCCGGCACCCTGCGCATGGTCGAGCTGACCCCCGACGGTCTGCACCTGGCCGACGGCGCGGTCAGCCGGGAGCTCTTCCGCCACGACGACAGCATCGAGAACCCGGTGATGATCAAGCGGGGCGAGCACTACGTCCTGCTGGCCTCGGCCAACTGGTACGACCAGTGCCGCTACTCCACCGTGTGGCGCCGCTCCACCGACCTGTGGTCCTTCGCCGACAAGGCCGAGCACGTGCTGCTGGACCAGGCGAGCACCGGGCTCTGCGGGCCGGGCGGCGCCGACGTCGTCACCGGTGACGGGCCGGACCGGATGTTCCTGCACGGCTGGGTCTGCCCGCCCGACGGCGCCCCCTGCCCCTACGAGGGACTGGTCACCGATCCCCAGAAACGTCGCGTGATGTACGCGGCGATCCTGACCTGGGGACAGGACGGCGCGACGCCGAAGGTCCCCACCTTCCACCGTCCGCGGTCCTGAGCCCGGCTGCGGCCAAGCAGACGTCCGGTAGGCCGCCACCGCGACCCATCACCCACCGCGAGACCTTCCACACCACCCGGCCACCCACCCGGGTGAGCGACCCACCACCCTGAGGAGCCCACGACGTGCTCGGTCCCGACCTCCACCCCCGCCCGCAGCTGCGCCGGGACTCCTACCTGTGCCTCGACGGCCGCTGGGAGTTCGCCCATGACGACGCCGACACCGGGCTGGAGGCAGGGTGGTCCCGCGGCGACACCCCGCTGGCGCAGCAGATCGAGGTGCCGTTCTGCCCCGAGTCCGAGGCGTCGGGGATCGGTGACACAGGCTTCCACCCGGTGCTGTGGTACCGGCGCAGCATCCGGCTGGACGAGGTCGAGCCGGGCAGCACCGTCCTGCTGCACCTCGGCGCCGTGGACCACTCCTGCCGGGTGTGGCTGGACGGGGAGCTGGTGGCCGAGCACCGCGGCGGGATGACGCCGGTGACCGCCGACCTCACCGGCGTGGTCCGTCCCGGTCAGCAGCACCGGCTGGTGGTCCGGGTCGAGGACGACCCCACCGACGCCGCACAGCCCAGGGGCAAGCAGGACTGGCGCACCACCACTCACGGCATCTTCTACGACCGCACCTCCGGCATCTGGCAGACGGTGTGGCTGGAGGTCGCACCCCGCCACCACGTCACCGAGCTGCACTGGACCCCGGACCTGCCCAGGGAGTGCGTACGCGCCGAGCTCGCCTTCTCGCGGACGCTGCCCGCTGGCAGCCGGCTCCGGGTGGCGCTGCGGCACGGTGAGGAGCAGCTGGCCGAGCAGACCATCGCGGTCGGCGGACAGCGCGCCGACCTCACGCTGCACCTGCCGGCGCTGGCCAACGCGATGGCCCGGCAGCGGCTGCTGTGGTCCCCGGAGCAGCCGGAGCTCGTCGAGGCGGAGGTGGAGCTGCTCGTCCCCGGGGCCGAGCCGGACCGGGTCGGGAGCTACCTGGGGCTACGGAGCGTGGAGGTCGCTGACGGCCGGCTCCTGCTCAACGGCCGGCCCTACTTCCTGCGGATGGTGCTCGAGCAGGGCTACTGGCCGGAGTCCCACCTGACCGCCCCCAGCCCGGAGGCCCGGCGTCGTGAGGTGGAGGCGATCAAGGAGCTCGGCTTCAACGGGGCCCGGATCCACCAGAAGGTCGAGGATCCCCGGTTCCTGTACTGGTGCGACCGCTTGGGCCTGGTGGTGTGGGGGGAGATGGCCAACGCCTTCGTCTACCGCCCCGACGCCGCCGAGCAGCTCACCCGGGAGTGGTTGGAGGTGGTCCGCCGCGACCGGTCCCATCCCTGCATCGTGACCTGGGTGCCGCTGAACGAGTCCTGGGGGGTGCCGCACATCAGGACACGACCCGACCAGGCGCACTTCGCCACCGCCCTGTACCACCTGACCAAGGCACTGGACCCGACCCGGCCGGTGATCTCGAACGACGGGTGGGAGCACACCGAGTCCGACATCTGGTCGGTGCACGACTACAGCCCCGACCCCGACAGCCTCCGTGCCCGCTACGGATCACCCGAGGCCATCCGCCGGACCCTCGGCGACCGCGGCCCCGGGCGGCACCGGGTGCTGCTCGGGGACGCCACCGGTGAGCAGCGACCGGTGATGGTCACGGAGATGGGAGGGCTGTCCTGGGCCCCCGCCGCCGGGGAACGCTGGTTCGGCTACGCCACCATCGACTCCGCCGAGGAGCTGCTGGCCGGTGTCGCGGGACTGGTCGCCGCCCTGGTCGACAGCCCGGAGGTGGCCGGCTTCTGCTGGACGCAGCTCACCGACACCGCCCAGGAGAGCAACGGCCTGCTGCGCGCCGACCGCTCCCCCAAGGTCGCCCCGGACCAGCTGCGCGAGGCCATCACCCGCCCGTCCGCGGCCATCCCCGCCGAGGTGGTCGACGGCTACCGCCGTCGAGCTCACCGGGCCTCCACCGCCGCCGGGCAGGGCGACCCTCCCGGGACGACGGAACCAGGCAGCTGAGGCCGACGCGCCGGGTGCTGGCCGGTCAGGAGAACGCCGCTCGGCAGACCGACCACTCCTCGGGACCCAAGGGTGCCGCTGATCACGGGCACCCTGCTGCGGTCAGCCGCCCTGCCGAGGAGCTGGCGTCAGCCGAGGGGCGCGTGGGCCGAGGACGTCCGCCCGTCAGCCGAGCGTGCTGGCCCGCGGGACGACCTCGAACCCGGCGGTGACGTGCTGGACCGGGGCGTCCGGGTGCGCGATGCGCTCGGCCAGCAGGGTGACGGCGGAGTGGGCGATCAGCTCCTTGTCCAGCCGCACCGAGGACAAGGGCGGCCAGAGGAAGCGGGAGGCGGGGACGTCGTCCACCCCGATCACCGCCACCTCGCCGGGGATCGAGCGCCCGGCCTGCTGCAGGGCGTGGACGGCCCCCAGGGCCAGCGCGTCGTTGAAGCAGACGAGGGCGTCGAAGTCCGCGCCGGTGGCGAGCAGGCGGTCCACAGCGAGGTGCCCGCTGTCGTGGTCCCAGTGCTCGACCGGTAGCTCCAGCCGCTGGTCCGGGTGCAGCCCCGCCGCCTCCTGCGCCTGTCGCACGCCGCTGAGCCGAGCCATGGCCATGGTGTCCTCCGGGCTGACGCCGAGGGCGGCGACCCGGGTCCGGCCGAGGCCGAGCAGGTGCTCGGTCGCGGCCCGGCCGACCGCGACGCTGTCGACGGTGACGCGGTCCAGGCCGGGATCGACCACCCGGTCGCCCAGCAGCACCAGCGGCACCTCCGCCGGCCGGTCGGCCAGGGTGGCGGCCGACACGCTGCGCGGGGCGAAGAGGAGTCCGTCGATCATCCGGTCGCGGATGCCGTCGAGCACCAACCGCTCCCGCTCGGGCGACGCCTCGGTCTGGTCGACCAGCACCGTCCAGCGGAGCGCCTCGGCCTCCCTGATCACCGCCCGGGCCAACGCGGCGTAGTACGTGTTGTCGATCGCGGGGACCGCGAGCGCGATCACGCCGGTGCGGCCGGTGCGCAGGCTGCGACCGAAGAGGTTGGGTCGGTACCCCAGCTCGGCGATGGCGGCGGTGACCTTGGCCTTGGTGGCCGGGGTGATGTGGGGGTAGCCGTTGACCACGTTGGAGACGGTCTTGATGGACACGCCGGCCCGCTGGGCCACGTCCTTCATCCCGACCGCCACGCGCCTCCTCCGCTCACCACGCTGCTCCGGAGCCTAGCCGCACCCCAGCCGGGCGGTCCGGGCGCGACCCTGTCGTGTCGACGAGCCGGGTGCTCCCCGGCACGTGTCGGTGCACGGGGGGATGCGGCTCGCGCGCGAGCCGTTCGGAGCAGACAGCGGCCGGCTCCGCACCCGACGCGGTTCCCTCACGAGGACCACGGCGGGTGACTGATTTTGACGGGCAGTCGCTGCACACGCCTCCCGACACCGCGGCACACCGGGCTCCGGGTCACCCTGGCGGACGACTGACCCTCAAAATCACCCACCCACCCAACCGTCCGTCCGTCCGTACTGGGCGGCGTCTCACCAGTGCGCCAGCCGGGGGCTACTGCGGTCCTCGACGGCCACCAGGACGTCCAGCAGCAGCGCGGTCAGCCGGTGCCGGGTGGCCGCCGACCCCGGGTCGTCCCACAGGTTCACCAGCTCGTCGGGATCGGCCTCGAGGTCGTAGAGCTCCCCCGACCCCTCCCGCGCGGTCGCCGGGGGCCCGTGGTGCACGGCCAGCTTGTGTGCGCCCTGGCGCAGCATCGTGACGTGCACCGGCGGGTCGTAGCCGTGGCCGGAGTCGCGGTACTGGCACAGCGCCCAGTCCCGGCTCCAGGCGTCGGCGTCCCCCCGGGCCAGCGGGAGCAGGCTCGCCCCCTGGTAGCCACGCGGCGCCTCGACGCCGGCCGCCTCCAGCAGGGTGGGGGCCAGGTCGAGCCACTGGACCAGCTCGGAGCGGCGCTCTCCGGCCGGCAGCACCCCCGGCCACCGCACCAGCAGCGGCACCCGCACGGCGAGGTCGTAGACCATCGGCCCCTTGAGCATCAGCTGGTGGTCACCGAGCATCTCGCCGTGGTCGCTGGTGAAGACCACCAGGGTGTCCTCGGCCAGCCCCTCCGCCTCGAGCACCTCGAGGATCCTGCCCACCTCGTCGTCGACCAGGGTCACCATCGCGTAGTAGGCACGGCGGACCTCGGCCAGCTCGGCGGCGTCGTACTCCTGGTAGCCCTTGGCGTGGCCGGCGTAGGAACGCCTCGAGGCCTCGGTGAAGACGGGCGGCTTGCCGTCCAGCTCCCCCTGCACCGTCACCGGGTCGGGGATCTCGGTGCCGTCGTAGCGGTCCAGGTACTCCTGCGGGGCGCCGAAGCCGTGGTGGGGGTCGAAGAAGTTGGCGACCAGGCAGAACGGCTTGCCCTCCTCGCGGGAGGAGCGGAGAAAGTCGATCGTCTCCTCGGCCACCCAGTGGCTGTAGTGGGCCTCGGTGGGCATCGAGTCCCAGTCGTGCTCGCCGGAGCGGGCGAGCGCGGCGGCGTGCAGCTCGGGGTAGGCGACCTTGAGCCAGCGGTGGTAGGCGTTCTCCGAGGAGCCGGGATAGGGGTCGTGGGCCCAGCGGAAGACCCGCAGCCCGTCGTCCACCCGTGGCTCGGAGCGTCCGGCGAAGCAGGAGCCGAGGTGCAGCTTGCCGACCAGGCCGCAGTCGTAGCCGGCGTCAGCCAGGTCGCGGGTGAACAGCCGGGTGGAGGGGTCCAGGTCGACGCCGTTGGCCCACAGCCCGTGGACCGACGGGTAGCGGCTGGTCATCAGGGTGGCCCGTGACGGCGCGCACACCGTGCTCTGCACGTAGCAGTTCTCGAACAGCACGCCCTGACCGGCCAGCCGGTCGAGGTTCGGGGTGCTGACGTGCGGGCTGCCGTAGGCACCGAGGGCCTCGTAGCGCTGCTGGTCCGTGCAGATCAGCAAGATGTTGGGGGTGGTGGTCATGACTTCACAGCTCCTGCGATCCCGTCGAAGAAGTAGCGCTGCAGCACCAGGAAGAGGGCCACGATGGGCAGCAGCGAGATGGTGCCGGCGGCGGCCATGCCCGGCCAGTCCACCGAGTTCTGGCCGACGAAGGCCTGCATGCCGACGCTCAGCGTGCGCAGCTCCGGACGACTGAAGGTGAAGACCAGCGGCAGGAAGAACGCGTTCCAGGTGGCGAGGAAGGTCAGCACCACCACCGTGGCGGTGACCGGTCCGGCGAGCGGGAGCATGATCCGGGTGAAGACGGTGAAGAACCCGGCCCGGTCGATCACGGCGGCCTCCTCCAGCTCGCGCGGGATGCCGCGGAAGTAGCCCATGTAGAGCAGCACCGCGGCCACGTGCCCACCACCGGAGAGGGCGACGACCATGCCGGTCAGGGAGTTCAGCAGACCCAGCCGCTGGGTCAGCTCCACCACCGGGATGATCGTGTAGCCGGCGGGCACGAAGAGCGTGGCCACCAGCACCCCGAGGACGACCTTCCGCCCCAGGAACTGGTAGCGGGCCAGCACGTAGCCCGCCATCGCGCACCGGATGACCACCACCACCACGGTGAACACCGTCACCAGCACGGTGTTCAGCATGTACCCGGCGAAGTCCGCGTCCACCCAGGCGCGGGAGTAGTTGGACCACTGCGGGGACGCCGGCAGCAGGTCCAGCCCGGCGGAGAACACCTCCAGCTGGTCCTTCAGCGAGGCCGACACCACCCACGCGAAGGGGTAGACCCACACCGCCGCCACCACGAGCAGCAGCGCGGTCATCACCCAGAGCCGGACCCGTCGACGGCTCCGGCGCCGCGGCACCGCGACCGGGTGGGACGCCGCCGTGCTCATGACTCCCCTCCCCCGGCCAGGCGGCGGGCGGCGCGGATCCCCAGCAGCTGACCGACACCGATGACCAGCAGCACCAGCCCCAGCACCACCGCGGCGGCCGAGGCGAAGCCAAGCTGCGGCACCGAGCTGGCGAAGGCCCACCGGTAGATGTAGAGCTCGATCACCTCGGTGGCGTAGAAGGGCCCACCGCCGGTCATGGTGAGCACGAGGTCGAACACCTGCAGGTTCTGCTCCACGGTCAGCAGCGTGATGATCACCAGGAAGGGCACCATCAACGGGAGGGTGATGTGGCGGAAGGTCTGCCAGCCGTTGGCGCCGTCCACCTCGGCCGCCTCGACCAGGTCCCGCGGGATGGTCTGCAGCGCGGCAAGCCAGTAGATCATCGTCACCCCGAGCCACTTCCAGGTGTGCACCACCATCACCGTCCACAACGCGGTCTCCGGCGAGCCGAGCCAGTCCACCGGCGCCACGCCCAGCCCGCCCAGGGCCAGGTTCACCGGGCCGCTGGCTGGGTCGAAGATGAACTGCATCACCACCCCGACGATGGCCGTGGTGGTGACCACGGGCAGGAAGAAGGCGGTCCGGAAGAGGCGCTGCAGGGGCAGCCGGGGGTGGTTGAGCAGCACCGCCACCAGGAGCGCGGCCAGCACCCGCAGCGGGACGGTGACCACCATGAAGAGCATGGTCAGCCGGAAGGAGCTGTGGAAGAGCGGGTCGGCGAGCACGTCGGCGTAGTTCTGCAGCCCGACGAACGTCCGCTCGGCGCCGAACCCGCTCCACGACAGCAGCGAGTACCACCAGCTCGCCACCACCGGCCACAGGGTGTAGGCGCCGTAGAGCACGGCGGTGGGGAGCAGGAACAGGTAGATCCACCAACGCGCCGCACCCCGTCGGGCGCGGTCGCGCTGGCTGCGCTGGACCGTCGTCGAGGCGGGGGGCAGCGGTGCGGTGGCCGTGCTCACCGGGCGTAGCCGCTGGCGTCGAAGTCGGTGCCCGGCTGCCAGTCCGGGAAGGCCCAGCTCTCCACCGACACCTCACCGCCCACCTCGGCCACGGCCTCCTCGCGGGCGGCGGTGTACTTGTCGCTCAGCTCGCGCAGCGCGGCACGGACGTCGGGGACCTGGCCGGTGAAGGCACCCTGGATGATCGGGCCGAGGCCGGGTTCGACCGCTCCCATCGCGGCCTCCACGTCGGTCACCCCGGGCCGGGCCTGGGGCGTCGGAGCGACGAAGACCTGTTCGGCGAACATCTCGATCGCCCGCTTGTAGGTGGGGTGGGCCCCCGAGCCGGCCACGCTGGTCAGGTCCAGGGGTGGCTGGTCCATGGCCTCGGCCAGCCCGGCCTGGTACTCCTCGCCGAGCAGGAGCGCCATCAGCTCTCCGGCCTGGTCGACCTGGTCGGACTGACCGGAGACCCAGAACGTCCCGCCGACGGGGGTGCGGTTCAGCACGGGCGGGGCGCCGTCGGGGGTGGGGACGGCCCCCACACCCAGCTGCTCGGCGAACGCGTCGAACTCCCGCACCACCACGCCGGGGCAGTACGGCCCGTCGAGGAAGAAGCCGGCGCCACCGGCGGCCCACCGCGCCCGGCCGGCCCGCGCGTCGAGGGAGGAGCTGGCCGGGAACAGCAGCCCGTCGGTCTGGAAGGACACCAGGAACTCGATCGCCTCCACGACGGCGTCGTCGTGGAAGCGGTACTCACCCGTACCCAGGTCGACGCCGTTCGCCCCGCCCTGGGTGGCCCCGGGGAACCCGGCGGTCTGGGCCAGCTCGAGCACGAACGTCGCCATCCGATCGGCGAACTGGAGCGGCAGGATCAGACCCGAGGTGCCACTGTCCTGGACGGCGCGGGCCGCCGCCCGGACGTCGTCCCAGGAGGCGGGCGGTGACTCGGGGTCCAGCCCCGCTCCCTCCAGGGCGCTGCGGCTGAACCAGAGCAGTGAGTCGTACTGGCGGTTGCTGAAGATCGGGAAGGAGTACAGGTCCTCGCCGAACGAGTGCAGGCCCTGGATCAGGGCGCCCTCCGGCACCGCGGCCCGCACCTCGTCGGCACCGGCCAACGGGGAGAACCAGCCCTGCCCGAGCAGCACCGAGGGCGTGACGCCGACACCGGCCAGCGTGAAGACGTCGGGCATCTGCTGGCTGGAATAGGCCAGCTGCAGCGCCTGGCCCTGGTCGTTGGGGTTGTAGACGGTGTGCTCGACCGTCGGCCCTCCACCTGCGGTGAACCGGTCGAAGGTGGCGCGCTGCAGGTCCTCCAACGGGGCGAACTGGTCCCACCAGGTGAGTGGACCGGTGCCGCCGGAGGTGCCGCCGCCGGTCTGGCCGCCGCCGGACCCGCCCTGCGGCCCGCCGCCGCCCACGTCCGTGGGCGCCGTGCTGCACGCGGTGACGACCGCCGCGGAGGCCGCTCCCACCGCCCCGCCGAGCAGCTGGCGTCGAGTGGGACGCAGGGTGTCGAGGAGTCGTGTCGTGGTGCGGTCGGTCATGGGTGTTCCACCTCGTTGTCTCACCGTTGAGTCGAGCGCGGATGGCCTCGGGTGGCCTCGCAGGGCTAGTTCTACATTGTTGTGTACAACATTGTAAAGAGAGTGCCCGGGTACCCCGGCCAACCGGTCGTCAGTGGTGGGTGGACGCCGGTCCGCAAGCTCGCTGGCGAGGCTCGTCGGACGTCGCCGGTCGGTCGCGCGCCCGGAGGCGGCCTCCGGCGACGCGGCGCCGCGCCCGGGTCCGACCTCGAGATCCGCCCAGATTTCTAATGGTCATACCTTGACCACCCACCGGAGAGCCCACTAGCGTTCCTGTCTATCGGGACGTATGTCCCGATCATCGGGACGAACGATGGAGGGGCCAATGGCGGCCACACCGAGAATCAGTCGACGGACCCTGCTGCGGGGCGCGGGAGCGCTGGGGTTGGCGGGGACCACCGGGCTCGCGGCCTGCGGCCGTCCGGTCGACACCAGCGCGCAGCTGCCCGACGTGAGCGGCGGCGACTACGACGGCCCACCGATCACGCTGCAGTTCTGGAACGGGCTCACCGGCGGGGACGGGCCGGTGATGCGCAAGCTGCTGGCCGAGTTCACCGCTGCGCACCCGGCGATCACCGTGGAGATGTACGCGATCCCGTGGTCGAACTTCTACCAGAAGTTCCCCGCCGCGGTGGTCAGCGGACTGGCCCCCGACCTGGGCCTGATGCACAACTTCCAGGTCGCCACCAACGCCGCCCGGCAGGTCATCGTCCCCCTCGACCCGCTCGCCGAGGCACTCGAGCTCACCGAGTCCGACTACCTCCCGGTCGTGTGGGGCTCCGGCCTCTTCCAGGGCGAGCGCTGGTCGCTGCCGCTGGACATGTGGCCCGACAGCCTCTTCTACAACCGCCGGGTGCTGGCCGACGCCGGGCTCGACCCCGACGCCCCGCCCACCACCGGCGAGGAGTACCTGTCCGCGCTGGAGACGCTGCGCAGCAACGACATCCAGGGCCACTGGCTGCCCGCCATCGACCCCCAGGGCGTCGGCCGCGGCTTCGACTCGCTGCTGTGGCAGATGGGCGGGGAGCTCTACGACGCCGAGGGTGGCCAGGCGCTGTTCGGCTCCGAGGCCGGCATCCGCGCCCTGGAGTGGCAGCAGGGGCTGATCGACGCCGGGTACAGCCCCACCGACGTCAGCGGCTCCGACGGCAACGTCGCCTTCAAGAACGACCAGAACGCGTTCATCTGGGGCGGTCCCGGCGCGCTGATCAACGACCTGGCCAAGGTCGAGGACCTCGACTGGGACGTCGCCCCGCTGCCCCGGATCGGGCCCAACCGGGCCGCCTTCTCCGGCTCGCACCAGTTCGTGCTGATGCGCCAGCGGGAGTTCGACCCCGACCGCATCAGCGCCGTGGTCACCTTCCTGCGCTGGATCACCGACAACTCCATCGGGTGGGCCAGCGCCGGCCCGGTGCCGGCCCGGCTGCCCGTGCTGCAGCAGCCGGAGTTCGCCGAGCTGGAGGCCCAGTCCCACGTCGCCGAGGGGGTCGAGCACATCCGCTTCTACCCGCTGGTGCCGGGGATCGCCGAGGTGCAGACCACGATCCTCTACCCCGCGATCGGTGACGCGCTGCTCGGCCAGGCCTCCCCCGCCGACGCCCTGGCCCGGGCCACCGAGCAGGCCTCGTTCCTGCTCAGCGAGAACCTGACCAAGTACCGAGAGGTCCGATGATGACCGCGACCACCACCGCCCCCGTCGGCACACCTCCCCGCGCGGCAGCCACCCCGGCCCGCGGCCACCGCCCGGGTCTGGCCCCGCACCGTCCGAAGGCCTGGACGCCGTACCTGTTCCTGGCACCCTTCCTGCTGATCTTCACCACCTTCGTCCTCGCCCCGGCGGTCTACGGGTTCTGGATGAGCCTGCACAACTGGGACTTCTTCCTCCCCGAGCGGCCCTTCGTGGGCCTGGCCAACTACGCCGAGCTGTTCACCCCCGGCGCCCTGGTCGCCCAGCAGTTCTGGGAGAGCATGCGGGCCACCGGCATCTTCGTGCTGCTCTCGGTGCCGCTGCTGATGGTCATCCCCCTCGGGCTGGCCCTGCTGCTCAACCGCCGCTTCCGCGGGCGCACCTTCTTCCGGGCGGTCTTCTTCGCCCCCTACGTGCTCGGCGTCAGCGTCATCGGCCTGCTCTGGCAGTACCTGCTCAACGCCAACACCGGGCTGATCAACGCCTACCTCACCCAGCTCGGCATGACCGAGAAGATCCCGTGGCTGACCGCGATCCCCTGGGTGTGGGTCTCCCTGGTCGGGGTCACCGTCTGGTGGACGATGGGCTTCAACTCCGTGGTCTACCTCGCCGGCCTCCAGGGGGTCGACGAGAACCTCTACGACGCCGCCAAGGTCGACGGCGCCTCCCGCTGGCAGGAGTTCCGCCACGTCACCCTGCCCGAGCTGCGCCCGGTGATCCTGTTCGTGCTGACCATGACCGTGCTGGCCTCGGCCAACATGTTCGGCCAGTCCTACCTGCTGACCAGCGGGAACCCGTCGAACGAGACCCGCACCGCGATCATGTACATCGCGCAGGTCGGCCTCGAGCAGTTCCGGATGGGCAAGGGCGCCGCGATGAGCTACCTCCTCGCGCTGCTGCTGATCCTCATCAGCGCCCTCAACTTCGTCTTCCTCCGACAGAAGGAGCGCTGAGATGGCCACCCTCGCCGTCGACCGACCCACCGGCACCCCCGTGGACGCCGTCCCGTCGCCGCCCGCCCGTCGCGGCCCCCACGGCATGGTCAGCACGCTGCTGCTCTACGCCAGCCTGCTGATCCTGTCGGTGATCATCCTGGCGCCGCTGCTGTGGATGCTCTCCACCTCCTTCAAGACCACCGGGGACGCCACCGCGATGCCCCCGAGCTGGATCCCGCCGGAGCCGTCGGTGGAGGGCTACACCTCCCTGTTCGCCGACGCCCAGGCCCCGGTGCTGCGCTGGCTGGCCAACTCGGTCCTGGTGGCCGTCCTGCACACCGCGCTGGTGCTGGTCACCGCCGCGGCCGCGGCCTACCCGCTGGCCCGGATGGAGTTCCGCGGCCGGAAGATCGTCTTCGCGCTGATCATCGCCACGCTGTTCGTCCCCGGCTTCGTGTTCCTGATGCCGAACTACCTGATCGTGGACCGGCTGGACTGGCTGGACAGCATCTGGGCCCTCGTGGTCCCGGGAGCGGCCAGCGCGTTCGGCGTCTTCTTCCTCCGCCAGTTCTTCTCCTCCCTGCCCGAGGCCCTGGAGGAGGCGGCCCTGATCGACGGCGCCAACCGGTTCCAGATCTTCGTCCGGATCGTGCTGCCGCTCTCCCGGGCGCCGCTGGCCACCCTGGGCGTGCTGTCCTTCCTGACCAGCTGGAACGACTTCCTCTGGCCGCTGTACGTCCTGTTCAACCCCGCTCAGCTCACCCTGCCGGCCGGGCTCTCGACACTGCGCGGCTCCTACGCCACCGACTACCCGGCGATCATGGCCGGGGCCGCACTGGCCAGCATCCCGGTGCTGATCCTGTTCGCCTTCGTCCAGCGCTACGTGATCGCCGGCGTCGCCCGCTCCGGGCTGAAGGGCTGACCGCGTGACGTCCGGTCCCACCACCGCCAGACGCGGTCCGCCCCCCGTCCTGGGGGAGAATCTCTGGATGAGCAGCGAGGCGAGCACCGCATCGGCCGGCACCCTGGCCCGCGGCCTGGACATCCTCGAGTGGGTGGCCTCGGTGGAACGCGGCGCCATGGCGGACCTCTGTGCCGCGCTCGGACTGAGCCGCAGCGCGGCCTACCGGATCGTCGGCCAGCTGCGCGAGCGCGGCTACCTCACCGAGGCCGGGGAGAACCACCTGCGTCTCGGCCCGCGGGCCATCCGGCTCGGGCTGCAGGCGCTGGAGGGGCTGGACCTGTTCAAGGTCACCCCCGACCACCTGCGCGCCCTGGTCGGGACCACCGAGGAGACCGCCTTCGTCGCCGTCTGCGAGGGCGTCGAGATGGCCTACGTGATGCAGGAGGTCGGGCCGCAGGTGGTCAAGGTCTCCTCCAAGCTCGGCAGCCGCGCCCCGCTGCACGCCTCCGGTCTCGGCAAGGCCTACCTCTCCGCGCTGCCGGTGCCCGAGGCGGAGGAGATCGTCTCCGGGCTGGACCTGGTGGAGTACACCCCCACCACGCTGACCACCGTCCCCCGGCTGCTCGCCGCGGTGCGCGAGGCGGCCGAGCGCGGCTACGCCGTCGACGACTCCGAGCGGGAGCCCGGCGTCCGCTGCCTAGCCGCCCCCGTCCTCGACGCCTCCCGGCGCCCGGTCGCCGCGATCAGCGTCGCCGGCCCGCGGGACCGGATCCTCGACGCCGAGGCGGCCATCGTCGAGGCCGTCCTCGCCACCGCCCGCACCATCTCCACCCAGCTCGGCTGCCCCGACCCCCGACCCCGCCCCCAGGAGTGACCTGTGTCCGCGTCCGACCCGACCATCACCTCGATCGACCTGCACGACCTGCCCACCCGCTACCCCCGCACCGTCGGCCGCAACGCCCGGCTGGGCAGCCACGGCTCCGGCGGTGAGTCCCGCGTCGCGGTGCTGCGCACCGACTCCGGCGCGGTCGGCTGGGGCATGGTCGAGGGACCGGCCGGCGCCGACGTCGTCGGCCGCAGCCTGTCCGAGCTGATCGACCCCGCCACCGGTGTCCGCGACGAGACGCTGGCCTGGCTGGACGTCCCCCTGCACGACCTGCTCGGCGTGGTGCAGGACGTCCCGGTGCACGCCCTCCTCGGCGACCGGGGCCTGCCCGTCGTCGAGCTCTACGACGGCGCCATCTACTTCGACGACCTCGACCCCGAGGACGCCCCCCGCGGTGTCGCCGTCGCGCTGCAGAACTGCCGCGACGACGCCGCCCTGGGCTATCGCGGGTTCAAGCTGAAGATCGGGCGGGGGAACCGGTGGATGCCCCGGGCCGAGGGCGACGCCCGCGACATCGAGGTGACCAGGGCCGTCCGGGAGGCCTACCCCGACGCCCGGGTGCTGGTCGACGCCAACGACGGCTACGACCTGGAGGGCTTCTGCCGCTACCTCGACGCCGTCGCCGACTGCGACCTGTACTGGGTGGAGGAGCCCTTCCTCGACGACGCCGACGACCTCGCCGCCCTGCGCCGCCACCTGGACCAGGTCAGCCCCACCACCCGCATCGCCGAGGGCGAGACCTCCCCCGACGTCGCGGCCCTGCTGCCGGTGGCCGGTGCGGGGCACATCAACGTGATGCTGATGGATGTCATGTCGTTCGGCCTGACCCGCTGGCGGGCCCTGATGCCGCAGCTGGTCGACCTCGGCGTCCGAGCCTCCCCGCACGCCTGGGGACGTCCGCTGAAGACGCTGTACGCCGCGCAGCTGGCCACCGGGCTCGGCGGGGTGGACGTGGTGGAGGGCGTGCCCGGCACCACCGACGGCGTCGACACCTCCGCCTACGTCTTCGCCGACGGCCGTCTGACCGTCCCGGACCGTCCCGGCTTCGGCCTGCCGCTCCCCACCCTCTGACCGTCCGGGCTCCGGTCCGCCCGGGCAGCACCCCTGACCGCGACCACCCAGCCGCTGACCGACCGCAGCCTGCCCGACCACCCCATCCCAGGAGCACCCGTGCGCACCCTGCCCTCCACCCACCCCGACGACTTCGCCCGGCTCGACACCACCGCCCTGCGGGACCGCTTCTTGGTCGACGGGCTCTTCGCAGCCGGTGAGGTCCGGTGGGCCCACGCCGACGACGACCGGCTGCTGCTCGGCGGGCTGGTCCTCGACGGCGGCACCCTCCCGCTGGAGGCCCCGTCGCTGGTGGCCGCCGACTCCCTGTGTCAGCGCCGCGAGCTCGCGGTGGTCTGCCTCGGGGGGCGGCTGACCGTCGACTGCGACGGCACCGGGTACGACCTCGACGAGCTGGACGTCCTCTACGTCGGCCGCGGCACCGCGTCGGTGAACGTGTCCGGCACCGGTCGCGCCTACCTGGTGTCGGCGCCGGCGCACGCCGAGCGCCCCACCAGCCTGGGACGGCGAGACGAGGTCTTCGCCGCCGACCTGGGGTCGCGGGAGGAGGCCAACGTCCGCACCATCCGCCGCTACGTGCACGCCGACGGCATCGCCTCGGCCAACCTGGTGCTGGGGATCACCACCCTCGCCCCGGGCAGCGTCTGGAACACCATGCCCTGCCACACCCACGGCCGCCGCACCGAGGTCTACCTCTACACCGGCCTCGGCGAGGACGGCCGCGTGGTGCACCTGGCCGGTCCGCCGGACGCGACGCGCTCGATCGTGGTCGCCGACGGGGAGGCGGTGGTGAGCCCCGGGTGGTCGGTGCACACCGGCGTCGGCACCCGGGCCTACTCCTTCGTCTGGGCCATGGCCGGGGAGAACCAGGACTACGCCGACATGCAGCCGGTGGACGTCACCGCGCTGCGATGAGGCGCCTCTGACTGGTTGGACGGGGACGATCCGGTCGTGCGCTGGGACGTGACCGGGTCGGGCCGGCGTCCGGACGCTGGTCGCTCAGCTGCTGGTGACCCGGGTGATGAAGCACTGCGCCTCGACGTTGCGGACGTGGACCTCGGCCACCTCGGGGTCGGCCAGCAGCGTCTGCAGCACCTCGCCGAGGTCGTCGCCGGCCCCGGTGAGGCGGATCCCCGGGTAGTGCATCCTCTGGTCGGCGGTGTAGCTGCGCAGCACCCGCGGCTTCCGGGCGAGGAAGTCCGGGAGGCCACGTCCGGGGTCGTACCCGTCGCAGCGGTCGGGGTGGACGAAGACGGGACCCACCTCCCGCCACGGTCGCCGGGCGGTGAGCGGGGCGTGGCTGATGACCCACAGATCCTCGTCCGGGTCGCTGTGCCGCAGGCAGCAGCGGAGCTGGTCCCCGCCACGACTGGTGAAGGGCTCGGGCACGCTGCCGAAGTGGTCGAGCCCGCGTCGGCGCACGTCGGCGAGCAGGTCCGGGCTGATCGGGTGCACCCGCAGGGTGGCTGCTGTCTGCTGGCTCATACCCGGTGGACGCGTGGGACCGCCGGTTCGTGAGGTCTGGTCCGAGGGCGGCTCCGCAGACATCGCCGCCGCCCTCAGCGACTCCCCGTCGGCCAGGTCCATGCGTCCCTTCGCGGAGCGGGACAACACGAACATCGTCTCGTGGACCACCCAGTCCCTGCGGCGGCCCACGTCGCCTCGCTCGAGGTGCCGGACGTCCTGGCCGAGGAGATCCGTCGCTTCCACGCCGTGGTGGCCCAGCGGTCCTGACCGGTACCGGGGACCTCGGCTGCTCGGGGGTCGAGACCTCCCGAGTCCGGGATCTCGACGCCGTCGTGAGCGAGCGCGCCTGGCCGGCAGCCCGGGCGCCGAGCTCCATCACTCAGCGCCCCCGCGGGGGCCACCTCGCTGACGCGGACGTCGGCCCGACGCACCGGCACCGGTTCAGCTGAAGGCCTCGCGGTGGTCGCGGACGTAGGTCGCGAGGTCGGTCGCTGGTCGCCCGATCAGGTCGGCCAGGTCGGGCGAGGTGGTCCGCACGCCGTCGAGGCCTCCGCGGACGACTCTGGCGAACTGGTTGACCAGGCCGCGAGCCTGCCAGTGCGACGCACCCCCGGCCCTCAGACCCAGGTACATCACCGGACCGGGTAGGTGCAGGTAGCGGACGCGGCGACCGAGCTCGTCGCCCAGGATCCCCGCCACCTGCGGGAACGACGTCGGCTCGGTTCCCGTCAGCAGGTAGCTGCGGCCGTCGCGGCCGGCACCGCCGTGGGTCGGGGGGTCCCGCAGCACCCGGGCCGCTGCCTCGGCGACGTCACGGCTGGCGATCCAGGAGGTGGCCCCACGACCGCTGGTGCCAGGAAGGATCCCGCGCCGGATCAGTGGCGCCGTCGGCAGCAGGTTGGTCATGAAGGAGGCCGGTTTCAGCAGGGTCCACGCCAGCCCGCTGTCCTGCAGGTGGGCGTCGGAGCGCGCGTGGTCGGCGGCCCAGGGCACCGACGAGTGCTCGTCCGCGTCGGACGCGGACACCTTGACGACGTGCCGCACCCCCGCCTCCCGCGCGGCGTCCACGGCTCCCTCGGCCTGCTCGCGCAGGGCGGGGGTGGGGGGCGGGAGCAGGAAGAGCTGGTCGCACCCCGCCATCGCCTCACGGAGGCTCCCGGAGTCGGAGAGGTCGCCTCGCACGGCCTCGACACCACGAGCGGCGAACTCGTCGACCTGCTGAGGACGTCGGCACATGACCCGGAACGCGACGCCGGCATCGCGCAGCAGCTGGGTCAGCGTCTGCCCGACATCACCGGTCGCCCCGGTCACCAGCACCGCCGGTGCGTCCTCAGGCATCTCGGTCCGCCTCCGCGTGCGGCTGGGGCCCGCCGGCTGTCGGGGTGGCCACGTCCGTCGAATCGCCCTGTCCCGGTCTGCCCGGCGCCACGCCGGCTCCCGGGCGCACCGCCGGGAGGAGGACCGCGTCGATCAGCGTGACGAAGAACGTGCTGTCCAGCGGTCCCTGCTCGACCAGCAGGCGGTAGGAGGTCATCGCCGGGACGATCCGGGCCACCGTGTCCACGTCGTCGGTGACCGCCTCACCCCGTCCGACGGCGCGTTCGACGAGCAGCCGGCAGACCTCCACCCAGGGGTCGACGAGGGCGGCGTTCGCTGCGGTCGTCAGCTCCGGCGCACGCCGGGCGAGCGAGGAGATCCCGGCCAGCAGGCGCAACCTGCGCTGTCCCTCGCCGGACGCGTACGGCTGCGTCAGGGCCACGAGGTCACCTCGCAGGGTGCCGGTGTCCGGGAGCCGGCTGAGGTCGGTCTCCGGCTCCTGGAGCGCGACGACCGCCTCGAGGACCAGGTCACCCTTGGAGGGCCATCGCCGGTACATCGCGGACTTCGTCGTCCCCGCGCGAGCGGCGACCAGGTCCATGGTCATGCCGTCGTAGCCGACCTCAGCCACGACCTGGATCGTCGCCTCCAGCAGCGCCGCGTCCTTGGACCGGTCCTGCTTGCGGCCGGACCGTCGCGCGGTCGTCGGAGGCTCCTTCTGCTCGGAGCGCGCCAGGACGGGTGCTGCACGGGTGCTACGGGTGGGTGCCATGCATTTACGCTACCAGCCAGTTGCGCAACCGCCCAGTCGCGTACTGCCTCAGGGCAGGACGGTGCTCGCGACCTATCAGCGGGTCAGCGGAGGCTCCGCGCTGCAGCCGGCTCTCGCGGTGCTGGGCACGTCGGCCCCCCAGGCCGTGTCGCCCTGCACCTCCCAGGACGAGTTCACCGCGACATCTCCTAGAGTCCGGACCATGACCACCACGCCTCCACCGGCTCGACGACGCGTCCTGATCACCGGCGCCACCGGCTACATCGCCACCCAGCTGCTGCCCGCCCTGCGCGAGCGCTACGAGCTGACCCTGGTGGACGTCCGCGACACCGACCGCGACGGCCGTCCGGTGGAGGGGGTGCAGCTCCTCGACCTGCTCGACGACCCCGACGGCCGGTTCGACCAGCTGTGCCGGGGCGTGGACACCGTCGTGCACGCCGGCCACCTCGCCTCCGGGGACACCCCCGGTTACGCCGCCGAGCGCCGCAACGTCGACCTGGCGGCCCGGGTCTACGAGGCAGCCCAGGCCGCCGGCGTCCGACGCGTGGTGGTGACCAGCACCAACCAGGCCAGCAAGTGGTACGAGCGTCCGTGGCGGGAGGGCCGGGTCGACCGCGTCGGGCCGGAGGACTACCCCCGCCCCGACACCTGGTACGGCTGGGCCAAGGTGGCCTACGAGTCGATGGGCTTCCTCTACGCCACCGGCCAGATCGGGCCCGTGCTGGAGAACGTCCAGATCCGGATCGTCGCCCCCCGCCCGATCCGCGCCGAGGACTTCGTCGGACGGCCCGCCGGCGACTTCGTCCGCGACCTCACCGGCTGGGTGAGTCCGCGGGACCTGCAGCAGCTCTACGTCCGCTCCATCGAGGCGGAGTCGGTGGTCGACGAGCACGGCGTCCCGTTCCAGGTGTTCTACGGCGTCTCGGGCAACGCCCGTACCTTCTGGAGCACCAGCAACGCGCGCCGGGTGGTCGGCTACGCCCCGCAGGACGACTCCGAGCGCGAGTTCGCCGAGGACATCGCGCAGGTGCTCGGCCGGAGCTGATCCGAGCCGGATCCCGGGGCAGTCGACGAGCCGGTCCCTCGCACCCCGACACGCCGCCCGATCAGGAGCGTTCGCGCCAGCGGCTCCCTCGTGCGCGCAGAACCGGACGCTCACCAGACATCACTCACACATGGTCCACCGCCGTCCGCTGAGAGACCGGTTGTGCTCCGCGCGAGACCCTGAACCGCACCGAACGCTGCACAACCGGTCACCCAGCCCGACGCCCTCGCTCCTGGGGCCGCGCCATCGGGCTAGGTGACCGGTTCTGCTCAGCCCTCACCTCCGCCGCGGACACAACCGGTCACTCAGCAGACATCACCGACAGATACTCGACCACCGTCGGCTGAGGGACCGGTTCTGCTCCACAGGCTCCAGAACCGCACCCAGCCCTGCACAACCGGTCATCCAGCCCGACGCCCTCGCTCCTGACGCCGCGCTATCGGACTAGGTGACCGGTTCTGCTCAGCCCTCACCTCCGCCGCGGACACAACCGGTCACTCAGCAGACATCACCGACACATGCTCGACCACCGTCCGCTGAGGGACCGGTTGTGCTCCGCGCGAGCGGCGGGCGGCCTCGACGACCTGAGCCTGGCCCCGCCTTTCCCGACACCCGCCGAATCAGATAGCGTTTTCCCGCATGAGCCCGAACACCGGTGTCCGGCACCCGAGCGAGACCAGCAGCTACACCGACCCCGTCACCGGGGTGGAGGTCACGGTGCTGACCTCCCACCCGGCCGGCAGCCCGAAGCCCTACCAGACCCACCAGACCTGGACCGCCGACGGTGAGTGGATCCTGTTCCGCTCCGACCGCGACGGCAACGGCTCCCAGGTGTTCCTGGTGCACGAGCAGCGGGGTGACATCGTCCAGCTGACCGACGACCCGGGCACCGACACCGACAGCCTCAACCTCGTCCGCGACAGCAACCTCCTCTACTACAAGCGCAGCCGCGACGGTCGGCGCGAGCTGGTGGAGCTCCGGCTGGACCCGCTGATCGAGAACGCGCTGGCCGGACGTCCCGGACTGGCCACGCCGCCGGAGCGGGTGGTTTGCGTGCTCCCCGAGGAGCTCCGCGACGCCGGCGGGTTCGCGGTAGACGCCGACGGCAGCGCCGCGTACTGGGGCGTCGGCTGGGAGCAGCCGGACTGGGCCAAGGGTTCAGAGCGCTCGGTCCGCACCGCCGTCGACTCGGCCAACACCGACCCGACCGAGCAGCGCGAAGCCGCCCGTCGTCGGTTCGAGGAGGCAGGCCGCGGTCCGGGTGGCATCCGGCGGATCGACCTGGCCACCGGCGAGGTGACCACGGTCATCGACGTCGACTTCCGGATGGGTCACGTGCAGGTGAATCCGTGGGTGCCGGGAGAGATCATCTACTGCCACGAGACCACGGGCGACGCCCCTCAGCGCATCTGGGCGGTCCGCGCCGACGGCTCGGGGAACCGGCCGCTGTACCGGGAGACGCCAGACGAGTGGGTCACCCACGAGACGGTGTCCGCCCCCGACGAGCTGATGTTCAACGTGATGGCGCACCTGCCCTACCTGGGTACCAAGCCCAGCGGCGTCGCCGTGCTGGACCTCCGCACCGACGAGATGCGGCTGCTCGGCCAGAGCCCTGGCCAGGGTTTCTGGCACTGCAACGGGTCCCCGGACGGGCGCTGGGCCGTGGTCGACGACTTCCACGGCGACATCACCCTGATCGACCGGCGTAGCCTGGAGCAGACCGTGATCACCACCGGGCACGTGATGAAGCCCGACCACACCCACCCGATCTTCAGCCCGGACAGCCGTCGGGTGCTGATCCAGTCCGGCCGTCTGAGCGAGGGCCGTTCCCTGGACCTGATGGTGGTGGAGGTGCCGCCAGCCTTGGTGGACCGGGAGCCGGCGCTGCCCCAGCCCCCTCGCTGAGCGGAGGGTGCGTCAAGAAGTGGCCAGTGGCCGCGGTTCGTCGCCACCGGCGGTCCCGAGCCGACCCTTGGCGGCGACTCGCCGCCCTGTGCGTCAGGCGAAGGCGGCGTCGACGGCCGCCTCGGCGTGGATCCGGGTGGTCGGGAAGACCGGGACGGAGGAGTCGGCCTGGCCGACCAGCAGCTCGATCTCGGTGCAGCCGAGGATGATCCCCTCGGCGCCGTCGGCCACCAGACGGGACATGATCCGGCGGTACTCCCGGCGCGAGGCGTCGCGGACCTCCCCCAGCACCAGCTCCTCGTAGATCACGCGGTGGACGACGCGCCGGTCCTCCTCACCGGGGACCAGCACCCTCAGGCCGCGGCGCTCCAGGCGTTCGCGGTAGAAGGTCTGCTCCATCGTGAAGGCGGTCGCGAGCAGACCCACCGTGGTCAGCTGCTGGGCCTGGACGGCGTCGGCCGTGGCGTCGGCGATGTGCAGCAGCGGGATGGAGACCGCCGCCTCGATGTCGGCGGCGACCTTGTGCATGGTGTTGGTGCACAGGACCACGAAGTCCGCCCCGGCCAGCTCCACAGCCCGCGCCGCGTCGGCCAGGACCCGGCCGGCCGCGGCCCAGTCCCCCGTCACCTGCAGACGTTCGATCTCGGCGAAGTCGACCGAGTGCAGGATGCTCCTCGCCGAGTGGAACCCGCCGAGCCGACGGGCCACCAGCTCGTTGGTCAGGCGGTAGTACTCGATGCTGCTCTCCCAGCTCATGCCGCCGATGAGCCCGATCGTCCTGGTCTGCTCCACGCCGCCTCCTGCATGTCCCGCTGGCTCTCCGCCGGCGTTCCCGTCGGTCACCTCCGACCCCGCGCCACGCTACGTGCGAGGGGTCCCGCCGAGTGGGTGGATGCGACGATCGCACGCGCCAGACCCCGTCAACACGAGCAGGGCAGGCTCATGAGAAACCAGGTGCGCCCGCGTGACGGCTCTGCCGGTCGTGGTGCTGTGACGCGGCCGCGGGCGGGATGTTGCGGGTTCGGCGGCCACGTCCGACGTGCAGCGGGCGCCGAGACGCGCGGCCAGGTCCGGGATGTTGCTGGGTCGTGCGGGATCTCGCAGGCTCGCGCAAGCCGCGTCCCGAGATGTTGCTGGGTGTGCGGCCAGGTCCGGGATGCAGCGGGCGCCGAGACGAGCGGCCAAGTCGTTGCTGGGTTGTGCGGCACGTCCGGGATCTCGCTGGCTCGCGCAAGCCACGTCCGGGATCTCGCTGGCTCGCGCAAGCCACGTCCGGGATCTCGCTGGCTCGCGCAAGGCCGCGTCCGGGATGTCGCTGGGGTGCGTGGCCGCGTCGGGGGCTGCTGGGTCACCCCGCGGGGACACGGCCCGGAACCTGGGACCTGTGCGGCGCGCCGAGGCCGCGTTAGAGTGGCACCAGGTCAGGCGCACCCGCCGCTCGCACCCCTCCGGGGCATGGTGAACGCGTCGCACGACACCCACTCGGACACGACCAACTCCATCGGCCCGCACGCCGGTAACGCGAGCACCCCCGTCCCGGCCGAGCGATGGAGCACCCGTGATCCCCCTTACTCCCGACGCCGCTAAGGACGCCGCCCGCGCCCTGCGCAGCGCCCTCGAACCGCACGTCGCCCTCAGCCACGGCCAGGCCCTCGACGTCCTGGCCCGGGCCCTGGGCCTGTCGGACTGGAACGCCCTCGCCGCGACCTACCGCGCGCCCGACCTCGGCATCCCGATGCCGGTGCTGCGGGTCCAGGACGCGGCCCTGGCGCGAGGCTTCTACGTCGACTGGCTGGGTTTCACCGTCGACTTCGAGCACCGTTTCGAGCCGGACTCCCCCTCTTCATCAGGGTCAGCCGCGGCCAGACGGCCCTCGGGCTCAGCGAGCACCACGGCGACGGGACACCCGGCAGCGTCGTCTGGGTCCCCACCCGTGGGCTGGACGCCTACCGGGAGCGGCTCCTCGCCGACCCGCTCGCCACCCAGCGCCCCGGCATCGACCACGACGCCCCCGGCGGCCCGACGATGAGCGTCCTCGACCCCTTCGGCAACGAGCTCCGGTTCTGCGAGCCCACCCGCTGAGCCGCTGGCCCGGGCCCGTCACGGTCGAGCAGGGACGACCCGGAGCTGCGCGAGGCGGGACGGGTCGCCGATCACCTCGAGACCGGCGATCCCGTGCTCCCCGAGGTGGATGACGAAGGCCGCGCGCAGCACCCCGTCCGGCGCGAACACCGCACCGGGCAGGCCGTCGATGATCGCCACCCGCGTCTCCTCCGCCCGGCCGGCGAACACCCGGGCGACCGCGTCGGCACCGCGCACACGGGGCTGGAGCAGCGGGGCCCCCGCCTCCGCGGAGGCCTGCGCCCCGGCGACCACCACCGGGTCCGCCCGGAGCTCGACCTCGGGGTCCAGCAGCTGCAGCAGGTCCCCGAAGTCGCCCTGCCGTGAGGCCTTGAGGAAGGCCGCGACGGCGTCGGCCCGCCGGGTGCGCTCAGCCGGGACGTCGACGCCCGCCACCCGGCGTCGGGCCCGGGAGGCCAGCTGGCGGGCGGCCGCCGGGCTGCGTTCGACGATCGGTGCGACGTCGGCGAAGGAGAGCCCGAAGACGTCGTGCAGGACGAACGCCAGGCGCTCCAGCGGTGTGAGCTGGTCCAGGACGACGACCATCGCCGCCTCGACCTCCTCGTCCCGGAGCGTCACGGTCTCCGGGTCGTCGTCCTCGGCACCGGTGTCCGGCACGTCGTCGTCGAGGTCCTCCCGGCGAGCACCACGGCTGCGCAGCAGGTCGATGCTCACCCGCGACACGACCGTGGTCAGCCAGGCGTTGAGGTTGTCGATCGTGTCGGCGTCCACCCGGCTCAGCCGGACCCACGTCTCCTGGACGGCGTCGTCGGCGTCCCAGTGCGATCCCAGCACCCGGTGGGCGATGGAGCGCAGACGCTGCCTTCGGGCGTCGAAGGCGTCCTCGAGCCCGGACCCGGTGACGGCGGGATCGGTCACGAGGCCCCATCCTGTCCGCGCCGCGCGCCTCTGTCACGTTCCTGGTGGCTCGACCGACGTCAGCAGTGAGGGGGTTGCTGCCGTCGTCAAGACGCCCTCGCCCCACCGACGCCACACCGAGAGGCACCGCCCATGACCACCGACCCCACCACCACCGACTCCACCGCGACCGACCCCACCTGCACGGACCCCGCCGCGACCGACCTCACGGCGACCCCGACCGCTGCCGACCTGTCGGGTCTGCGTCGAGCGGTGCGAGGCCGCGTGTGGCTGCCGGGCGACGCCGGCTTCGACGAGGTGCGGCTGCCCTGGAACCGCGCCGTCCGGCAACCCGTGCGCGCGGTCGTCGAGGCGGCCGACGCCGACGACGTCGCGGCCCTGGTGCGGTACGCCGCCGGGGTGGGGGTCGCGATCACGACGCAGCCCAACGGCCACGGCGCCTCCGGCCGCACCGCCGACACGATCCTGCTCCGGACCGGCCGGCTCGGCGACATCCACCTCGACGTCGACGCCCGCCGCGCCCGGATCGGCGCCGGGGTGCGGTCGGGTCACCTGCAGCGCGCCACCGCCGAGCACGGCCTGACCGGACTGCTGGGCAGCTCGCCGGTGGTGAGCGTGACCGGGGTGGCCCTCGGCGGCGGGCTCAGCTGGTTCGGGCGCGCGCAGGGGTGGGTGGCCGACGGCGTCTGCGCCCTGGACGTGGTGGACGCCGACGGCGAGCAGCGCACCGTGACCGCCGCGAGCGACCCCGACCTGTTCTGGGCGCTGCGCGGCGGCGGTGGCGAGCACGCCGTCGTGACCGCTCTGGAGGTTCGGCTCCACCCGGCCCCGGAGGTCTTCGGCGGCCGGGTGCTCTGGTCCGGGGAGCACGCGCGGGCCGTGGTCGAGGCCTTCCGCGTCGCCACCCGCACGGCACCGGTGCAGCTGACCCTGTGGCTGGACCTGCTGCACCTCCCCAGCGGGGAGCCGCTGGTGGCGATCGACCTCACCTACCTCGGCGCGGAGCGGGACGCCCGGGCCCACCTGACCGCGCTGGACCCGCTGCCGGCCCCGCTCTCCGACACCCGCCGGTCGATGACCGTCGCCGAGCTGGGCCCCATCACGGGTGAACCCACGGAACCGGCGGCGGGCGTCTCCCACGCCGAGCTGCTCACCGAGTTTGACGACGCCGCCGTCGACGCTCTGCTCGCCTCGCCCATCACGCCCATGATGAGCGTCCAGGTCCGCCAGCTGGGCGGCGCCTTCGCGCAGCCGTCGGACACCCCCCACGGCCCGCTGCTCGAGCCGTTCGCGGTGTACATGTTCGGCGCCCCCGGTCCGCGGGCGACGGCGGGCGACATCGCGGCGAGACAACAGGCCCTGGCGCGCTCGCTCCCCACCAGCGGGCGGAAGCCGGTCACCTTCCTCAACCCGGGCGAGCAGCTGGCGGACGCGCTGCCGGCGGCGTCGGTCGAGCGCCTGCGGAGGATCAAGACCGAGCGGGACCCGCGCCGCCTCCTCCGCAGCAGCTTCGGGGCCTGAACCGCCCTGTCCGGTGACGCTGACGACCGACTGGTCCGTATCGGACCGACCGACTGGTCCGGCTGGGCGGCCGTCGTCCTCGTCGGTCGGGCCGGTCAGCGCCTCCGCGCCACGACGGCGCCGGAGGGGGTGCGGCGGGACGGGGCGGGGCGCCGACCCAGGGTCAGCGCGGTGCCGATGACGGCGCCGATCGTGTTGGCGACGAGGTCGCGGGGGTCGGAGACGCGGTCGAGCGGGATCTGCAGCACCTCGATCGAGGACGTGAGCAGGATGCCGACGGCGACCGCCGCGACCGCGGGCAGCCGGGGGACGGCCAGCCGCAGCAGCACCGCGACGGGCACGAAGAGCACGATGTTGGCCACGAACTCCCCGGTCCCTCCGGTGCTCCACGTCACGGGGTCCAGCCACGTCTGCAGCGAGAGGACGCTGCCGGGACCGGCGTCGGTGCGCATCAGCCACGGCACCCGGCCGAGGGTGATGGCGGCGACCAGGGCGAGGTACAGCACCCCCGCCAGCGCGAAGGGGACCGACACCGGCCCCGTCGGCCTGGCTGGGCCGGTCGGGGCGTGCGGGGTGTGGGTGGCCATCAGGTCGTCAGTCCCCTCCGAGCGTGGGCGCCGGTCGGTTCGTCGCCCTCGCAGGTCAGAACGTGGACCGGGCCCGGCACGTTCCGTGCCGGGCCGGTCCTGGGACCGTGGTCGTAGGACGACCGGTCCGCGGTCGCTCACGCCGCCGCGACCTCCGCGAACGAGACCCCAGCCAGCTCCTGGGACACCCGCCAGACGCGGTCGGCCTCCACCGG
The DNA here is from genome assembly GCF_900101785.1 of Auraticoccus monumenti. GTDB lineage: Bacteria > Actinomycetota > Actinomycetes > Propionibacteriales > Propionibacteriaceae > Auraticoccus > Auraticoccus monumenti. The sequence goes on from NZ_LT629688.1 coordinate 693,139, forward strand.
GTCGCGCAGGGGGCGGAAGAGCCGCTGCTCGGCGGGGGCGCCTCCCAGCTGGCCCGGACCGTCGGGTCCGTAGAAGTGCCCCCCGCGGGCCTGCGGTGAGGTGGCGGCGTACAGCGCGGGCAGCGGGGCGCTCTCCACCGTCCCGGCCAGGATCCCCGCCCGCGAGAGCCGGCGGATCATGCTGATCTGGGGGGAGTCACTGGCGCGTCCGATCTCCGGTCGCGCCGCCAGCAGGCTCGTCGGAGCCACGCCGGGGTGGGAAATGTTGCTCGTGATGCCCCAGCCCCCGGCCCGGCTGCGCCGCTCGAGCTCCAGCCCGAAGAGGCCGAAGGCGATCTTGGACTGGCTGTAGGCGCGCATGCCGTCGTAGCTGGTCTCCCAGTTCACGTCGTCCCAGTTCATAGCCCCGGCGCGGGCGGCGATGCTGAGCTGCGACGTGACGCGGGCCCGGCCGGCGGACAGCAGCGGGAGCAGGTGCGCCACCAGTGCGACGTGGCCGAGGTGGTTGGTGCCGAGCTGCAGCTCGAACCCGTCGACGGTGGTCTGCCGCTCCGGCGGCCTCATCACCCCGGCGTTGTTGATCAGGAGGTGGATCGGGGCCCCCTCGGCGCGCAGCGTCTCCCCGAGTGCGGCCACGGACTGCAGGGACGAGAGGTCGAGGTCGTGCAGGGTCAGCCGGGCGGTCGGGTGCTCGGCGCGGATCCGGCCGAGGGCCGCCTGGCCCTTGACGCGGTTGCGCACGGGCATCAGCACCTCGGCGCCGGCGGCGGCGAGCCGACGGGCGATGACGAGGCCCATCCCGTCGCTCGCTCCGGTGACGAGGGCGCGGCGGCCGGTCAGGTCGGGCAGGGACAGCTCAGGTGTACGAGGCATGGCGTTCTTCTCCTTGTGTTGGGTGGGGGTTCAGCGAGAGGTGGGGACGGGACGGGGGGTGGTGGTGGCGCCGGCCACGCGGCGGGCGACGACGAGGGTCACGGCGTAGTGGACGGCGAAGGCGGAGGTGGCCACGACCTGGGCCACGGCGAGGATCCCCGGCTGGTCGGCGAGGTAGAAGCCGACGCGTGCGAAGAGGTTGGCGGTGGCCATGGCCAGGGCGATCAGCGAGCTGATGGTGTAGGTGCGGAGCAGACCGGGGTGTGACCGCCAGTCGCGCGGACCTCCGGAGAGCGGGTTGACCATCAGGCCGATCAGGGGGCGGCGTGCCAGCAGCATGACGACGTGCGCGACGACGAAGAGCGCGGGCACGACCATGGTGGGCAGGAAGAAGGCCCGGGCCTCCCCGGCGAAGGCCGCGACGCCGGCGCAGAGCGCGGCGACCACCAGACCGGCGACCGCCGCCCCGGGCGACTCCCGGCGGGCGAGCCGCACCCCGCAGGCGGCCACCGCGGTGACGCCGAGGGCGACCAGGCCCGTGCCCAGCCCGGCGGCGGCGTCCGCGGCCACGAAGGCGACGGTCGGGGCGGCCGCCGCGGCCAGGCCCACCGGCCCGCCGACCCGTTCCAGGGTGCTGTGCGCGGCGGCGCCGGCGTCGGACCTCTGGACCGGGTCCGGGAGGTCGAGCACCCGGCGGGCGGTGGCGCTGACGCCGACGGCTCGCTGGGAGGGAGGAGTCGGCGCGAGCCGCTCCCGGTCGGTGCTGAGCTGGTCGATCATGGTCTCTCCTCGTTCGGTGGGCCGGTGCCGCCAGTCTTGGGCCGGGGCGGCAACCCATCCAGGGCCTCCCGATCCGCCCCTGACACCGGGTACGAGCCCCTGCCCGGCACGAGGTCCGGCGGCTCAGAGGGGGATCGACAGGCCGTGGCTCTCGGCGCGCAGGAGCGGTAGGAACGAGGGGTACGCACCGAACCAGAGGAGAGTGGACCCGTGGTCGACAGGGACAGGACGGGGCTGGCGGACTTCCTGCGCCGCCGCCGCGAGGCGATGCAGCCCGAGGACGTCGGCATGCCGCGGGGGCAGCGCCGTCGCACCAGCGGGCTGCGCCGTGAGGAGGTCGCGGCGCTCTGCCACATGTCGACCGACTACTACGCCCGCCTCGAGCGCGAACGGGGGCCGCAGCCGTCGGAGCAGATGCTGGCCTCCATCGCCCAGGGCCTGCACCTCGGGCTGGACGAGCGCGACCACCTCTTCCGCCTCGCCGGCCACCAGCCACCGGCCCGCGGAGCGCTCAGCGAGCACATCAACCCCGGTCTGCTGCGCATCCTGGACCGCCTCCACGACACCCCGGCCGAGGTCGTCACCGAGCTGGGCGAGACGCTGCGGCAGAGCCCGCTGGGCGTCGCGCTCACCGGGGACCTCACCAGCTACACCGGCCCGGCGCGCAGCATGGGCTACCGGTGGTTCACCGACCCCGCCGCCCGGTCGCGGTACCGACCGGAGGACCACGAGACGCTGTCCCGGCTGTACGCCTCCCACCTCCGCCAGGTGGTCACGATGCGCGGGCCCGGCTCCCGGGCCGCGCAGCTGGCCGAGCTGGCCCTGGCCGACAGCGAGGAGCTGCGGGTGCTGTGGGAGCGGCACGAGGTCGGGCTGCGCCCCGACGAGGTCAAGCGGTTCGTGCACCCCGAGCTCGGTGAGCTGACGCTGCACTGCCAGACGCTGCTCGACCCGGCCCAGTCGCACCGGCTGCTGGTCTACACCGCGGTCCCGGGCACCGAGAGCCACGAGAAGCTCCAGCTGCTGGCCGTCATCGGCGCCCAGTCGATGATCTGACCACCGGGCGGGTGAGAGGACGCCGCCGCGGCGACCCGGGTCAGCGGCGCCGGACGCGGGCGGCGGGGGCCGGGACGCTTCCTGACGCTCCCCCGGTCCGGCGTCCGAGCCGCTCCTCCAGCGTCGCGGCCACGGTGTCGACCGGGTCGGGCAGGGCGGCCGTCGCACGCGCCATCTGCTGGGCCCGCTGCCGGTAGCGCGGGTCACCCAGCACGTCGCGGACCGCCGTCCGGATGCGGGCCGGCGAGGGACGTCCGCTGCGCAGGTTCCGCCCCACCCCGGCCCAGGCGGCCCGGGCCGCGACCTCCGGCTTGTCCTCGGTCTCCCCCGCCACCACCAGCGGGACGCCGTGGCGCAGGGCGTCCTGCACCCCGCCGTGACCGCCGTTGGTCACCATCACGTCGGTGCGCGGCAGCAGCCGGTCGTAGGGCAGGAAGGTGGAGACCCGGACGTTGCCGGGCAGCCGCTGCGGGGCGAGCGCCCGTTCCAGGTCGGCCACCGGTCGCCCCCCGGTGGAGACGACGACGAGGACGTCCTCGCGGGCCAGCGCCCGGACCGCCGGGGCCAGCAGCTTGCCCAGGTCGGCGTTGTCCAGCGTCCCCTGGGTGACGTGGACCACCGGCCGGTCCCCGTCCAGCTCGCCCCACCACGCCGGCACCGCACGCTCCGACGGCGGGGGCCGGACCGGGCCGACGAAGCGCACCGTGCCCGGGAGCTCGCGCCGGGGGTACTCCATCTCGGCCAGCCCGAGGTGGAAGGTGAGGTCGTAGGCCGTCACCTGGTCGAAGAAGTTGACCGAGCCCGGCGGCACCCCGTGCGGCACCAGCTCCGCGTCCAGGCGGTCGTGCAGCGGCTTGAGCGGGCCGTGGTGCAGGAACCAGTTCGCCTGCACGTTCCGCCTCCGGGTGAACCAGGACGTGCTCGGTGCCAGCCCCGAGCCGAAGGGGGCGCAGTCCACGCTGACCACCGACAGCGGCGTCATCGACACCCCCAGCACCGGCGGCCGGGTGGACGGTTCGCGCCGGGCCAGGGGCAGCGCCCCGAGGAAGGCGGTGTCGGAGAGCACGGCGTCGACGTCGTGGCGGGCCAGCGCCGAGGTGAGCGCGTCGTGCTGGGCCTCCAACGGGTCGATGAAGATGGACACGATGTCCTCCAGCGCGGCGGCGACCCGGTTCCGGGGGCGCGGTCCGACCGGCGGGACGATCTCGCTGGCCGGCGGCAGCGGCAGCAGCTCCAGGCCGGCGTCGGCGGCCATGCCGGAGAACTGGCGGCCGGTGAGCACCAGCACCCGGTAGCCACGCTCACGCAGCCCACGGCCCAGGGTCAGCATCGGGTTCACGTGCCCGAGCAGCGGCGTGGCGGGGAGGAGGACGGTCGGCATGGCTCTCCTCACCTTATTCGGGCCCCCGAGCCGCACGACCCCCCTGCCGCCGGCGACGACGCCCGAGGTCGCCGAGCACCGCCACAGCCAGCAGCGCGAGCGGGACCGCGCGCCAGCGACGACGTCGTCGGCGGACCAGCTCGCGGTCGGCCGGCCGGACCGCCGGGGCCACCCCAATCACCCGGCGACCGGCCGCCCGGTTCACCACCGAGGCCAGCGCGTAGTAGTAGCCGTAGGAGACCACCACCGTGTGCGCCAGCCCCTGGTCCATCCGCCGGGACGAGGTGTGCACGGGGTTGCGGCCGTCCCAGTGCACGGTCCCGACCCGACGCAGCCGACGCAGCAGGTCGACCTCGTCACCGCCCTGGGTCAGCGTGACGTCGTAGCCGGGGAAGCCCTCGCGGCGGTAGGCCACGTTGGTGGCGGTCAGGTAGGTGACCCGTCCGGTGAGGGCGTGCACCGCGGCGACGAGCGCGAACCCGACCGGGGGCATCACGGCGGCCCACCAGGGCGGGTCGAGGTAGCGGCAGGGGCCGGCCACCGCGACCACCCCCGGGTGCTCGCGGAAGGCCTCGTCCAGGCGGCTGAGCCAGTCCCGCGGGTGCAGGGTGTCGGCGTCGGTGGAGACCACCAGCTCACCCCGGGCCTCCTCCACCCCCCGCTGCCGGGCGGCGCAGACCCCGCGCCGGCCCTCGTGCACCACCCGGACGCCCGCGCGCTCGGCCACGGCCACGGTGTCGTCGGTGCTGCCGTTGTCCACCACCAGCAGCTCGACGCCACCGGCGAAGTCCTGCGCCTGCAGGGAGGCCAGGGTGGCGGCCAGGTGATCGCCCTCGTCCAGCGCGGGCACGACCACCGAGAACCGCGGCGCCGATCGGCCGCTCACCGGGTGCTCCCGTCGGCGGGACGTCCGGCAGCACGGTCCGGGGCGCCGGTCCGGCCGGTGGCGCCCAGCCGCCCGCTCCGCACCATCAGCAGCAGCACGCCCCCGAGCAGCACCACAGGCACCAGTCCCGCGAACACCGGGGTGAACGCCCCGGCGTAGGCGGCGGCGACCTGGCCGGCCACCTCGGGCGGCAGACCCGCGACCTGCTCCGGGGTCAGCCGGGCGGCCCCGACGTCAGGGGCCCGCTGGGCCAGCTGGCCCTGCAGCCGGGCGGTGAAGACGCTGCCGACCACGGCCGTCCCCGCCAGCACGCCGACCTCGCGGAAGAAGCCGTTGACCGCCGTCACCGTGCCCACCTCCCGGTCCGGGGCGGCGTCCTGCACCAGCACCACGAGGACGTCCCAGGAGCAGCCGATCCCGACCCCGAGCAGGAACAGGTAGCCCCCGGTGAGGACGAGGGAGGAGCCGGGGGTGAGGCCGGCCATCAGGGCCAGCGCGGTGGCGCAGAGCAGCGCGCCGAGGACCGGGAGCCCGCGGGCCCGACCGGTGCGGGCCACCACCTGGGCGGCGACCACGGTGGCCAGACCGAGCCCGGTGACCAGGGCCAGCATCACCAGACCGGCGCGGACCGGGGACAGCCCGCCCACCATCTGCAGGTAGGTGGGCAGGTAGCTGATGGTGCCGAACATGGCCACCGCCACCAGCGCACCGGCGGCCACGGCCAGGGCGACCGTCCGGTCGGTGAGCAGGTGCAGCGGGATCAGCGGTTCGGTGGCCCGCCGCTCGACCAGCACGAACGCCACCGTGCCACCGACCGCCGCCACCAGCAGCAGGCCGACGACCCCGGGAGCCCACCCTCCCGTCCCTCCGGAGACCAGCAGCACCGCCGCCGTGGTGGCCAGGGACAGGGTGACCACCCCGGTCACGTCCAGCGGACCGTGGCGGCGCGGGCGTCCGCGCGGCAGCAGCAGCGCCGAGCCGACCAGCGCGAACAGGCCGACGGGCACGTTCATCCAGAAGGCCCAGCGCCAGCCGACGGTCTCGGTCAGCCAGCCGCCCAGCAGCGGTCCGAGCAGGGCGCCCAGTGCGAACGCCGCCCCCACCCCGCTCATCACCGGGGCCCGGCGCCGCACCGGGACCAGGTCGGCCACCAGGGCCTGCACCAGGACCAGCAACCCGCCCCCGCCCACGCCCTGCACCGCGCGCGCCGCGATCAGCCACTCCATGGTGGGGGCCAGCCCGCCCAGCACCGAGCCGAGCAGCAGCACGGCCACCGAGACCAGGAAGACCGGACGCCGCCCGAGCAGGTCGCCCAGGCGACCTGCCACCGGCATGGCCACCGTCCCGGCGAGCACGTAGCCGGTGTTCACCCAGAGCAGCCGGTCCAGGCCCTCCAGCTCCCCCACCACGGTGGGCAGGGCGGTGGCCAGGACCGACTGGTTCAGCTCGCCCAGCAGCAGTGCGGAGGCCGGGGCGGACAGCACCAGCAGCAGCCGGCGCCGCGACGGTGAGGACCCGGCACCCGTGGGCTCGGCACCCGCCGGGTCGGCCCCCGCCGCGGCGGCGGTGGCGGCGACCGCCGACGGGCTCGCGTCGTCGGGGGGCGGGGGCACCTTCGGACGGTACCCACGGGCGGCCACCTCACCCGTGCCGCGGCGCCCGTCCTGGGAGAGGGCCCGGCTCCCGGCCGGCCCTCAGCTGACGAGCTCGGCCACCGCACCGGTGACGAGGGCGTGCAACTCCTCGGCGGGTCGGCTGAGCATCGACTTCACCAGGCGGGTGCTCTCGTCGGCCAGCACCTCGAAGGCGCCGCTCACCACGCCGTCGTAGGCCTGCGCCACCACGTCGGCCGGCGTGCTCTTGGGGCCGGGCTGGTGCGTGGACATCGGGGTGTCCACCAACCCGACGAAGAGACCGGTCACCGTCGTCCCCTGGGCGGCGAGCTCGAACCGGAGCGCGTTGGTCGCCGACCACATGGCGGCCTTGGAGGCCGCGTAGGCGCTGGGCACCGGCGCCCAGACGGCGAGGGAGAGCACGTTGAGCAGCGCCCCTCCGCCGTGCGCGGCGAGGACGGGGGCGAAGGCCCGGACCACCCTCAGGTTCCCGTACACGTTGGTCTCGAAGATGCGCCGCATCTCCTCCTCGTCCCCCGCGAGGAGCGAGCGGTCCTCCGGCGGGGCCACGGCGGCGTTGTTCACCACGAGGTCGACGTCGGAGGCCTCCTGCGCCGCCGCCGTGACGCCGGCCGGGTCGAGCAGGTCGAGCGCCAGCGGCACGACCCTGTCGTCGTCCCAGCTGCGCGGCGAGCGGGCCGCGGCGTAGACCCGGCGCGCTCCCCGCTCCAGCGCCTGACCCACGAACTGCGCTCCCAGCCCGCCGTTCGCGCCGGTCACCAGCACCGTCCGGCCGTCCAGTCGTCCCGTCATCGTCACTCCTGTACCTTGATCCAAGTGGGGAGTTCCCCCACTTCGAATATATGGGGACTGTCCCCACATAGCAACCGAGGGGGGCGACCATGTCGGGAGCACCGGCCCGTCCGCTGCGCGCGGACGCCCGTCGCAACCGCGAGGCGATCCTGCGGGCAGCGCGCGCGACCTTCGCCGCGCAGGGGATCTTCGCCCCCACCGACCGCATCGCCGCCGAGGCAGGCGTGGGCAACGCGACGCTCTACCGCAACTTCCCGACCCGGGAGGACCTGCTCGCTGCGGTCATCGACGAGAGCGTCCGCGACGCCCTGGCGGCCTCGGAGACGCTGGAGCGCGACCTGCCACCGGGCGCGGCGCTGCAGGAGTGGCTGTTCCAGCTGGTCTGGCAGCTGCGCAGCTGGCAGGACCTCCCGACCGGGATCGCCACCGCCATCTCCCACGACGACTCCCCTGTGCAGGACATCTGCACCCGTCTCACCGCCCGCACCTCCCAGCTCCTCGAGCGGGCCCAGCGGGACGGCGCCGCTCGCGACGTGCCGGCCCGGTCGGTCTTCGAGCTGGTCACCGCGGTGTCCTGGGCGGTGGACCGGTTCGCCGACGACGAGGAGCGCGCCCGCGAACGGGTCGCCCTGGCGACCGCCGGGGTGTTCGTCGTCGGGTCGCCGGAGCCCGCCGCAGCGGGCCACGGCGGCGGCTGACCCTCGAGGCCCTCGACGTCGACCGCAGGTGCCGGACCGCTCCAAGACCTCAGCCGCCAGGGTGGGCCTCGGGCGACTCGAGCTGGCGCCCGGGGTCACCCGCGGGGCTGGGGCCCGGCAACGGGCACCTAGAAGGCGAAGGGTCGCTCGACCACGCGTGCGGCCGCGCCGCGGGAGCCGTAGCTGTTGAGCTGCGGCGTGGCCGTGGGGATGGCCCGGGCCCGCAGCGCGCGGGCCAGGTCGTCGTAGGAGCCGGCGAACGAGCCGCCGGACCAGATCGCGCTGAGGTTGTAGGTGAAGGCTGACAGCGGGTTGCCGGCGGGGGTCACCTGGTGGTCCGCGCAGGCGGAGAGGGCGGTGACCGTGCACGACACCGGTTGGTCGTCGGGCACCGTGCAGGCGGCCGACCGGACGGCGTCGTAGAGCTGCTTGTGGGTGCTGTAGACCTGCCCGCCCTCGATGAGCTTGCCCTGCCCGGCCCGGCTCTCGGCGAGCAGGCCGCCGAAGAGGTCAGCCACCTCCTCGTCCCGTCCGGCCTCCCCCACCGGCGCAGCGGCCGGTTCCGGCGCCTCGCCCTCCAGCGCCGCCGCCAGCGAGGACGAGCTGATCGGCGTGACGTCCTGATCGCTCAGGCTCCCCGCCGTCCGCCCCGTGCCGGGCGTGGTGAGGGCGAGCGCGGACCTCACCTCCTGGGCGTGGTCGGCGGCCACCTCGGCGACGAGCTCCTTGGTGGCCGTCCCCGAGTGGCAGCTGTCGAAGACGACGTGGGCCCGGACCCCCTCGCCCAGACCGCGCAGCAGGGCGTAGAGCTCGTCGTCGACCAGCATCCGGTCGTAGAAGCACGTGGTCTCGTCCAAGAGGTCCTGCTCCACGTCCCCGGACTCGTTGTCGATCTGGCTGCCGTGCCCGGAGAAGGTCAGCAGCAGCGCGTCCCCGGCCTGGAGGTTGTGGGAGGCGTCGGACAGCAGCCCGTAGAGCGCGCTGGTGGTCGCCTCCGCGTCGACCAGCACACAGGCGTCGTAGCCCAGCTGCTGGGAGATCTGGGCCATGGCCCGGGCGTCGTTGGCGCAGGAGGGCAGCGCCAGGTCAGAGCCGTAGTGGGCCGGGTCCACCCGGTCGACGCCGATGTGGATGCCGATGCCGACCGGCGGGCGCACCAGGGTACCGGCGAACAGCGCGTCCAGCTGGGAGAGCGTCTGGTGCCCGACGATGCCGTCAGCCACCAGCCCGTACTCCCGCTGGAAGGCGTCCACCGCGGCGAACGTCCGCGGCCCGAAGTAGCCGTCGACGTCGTTGCCGGTCAGGTAGCCGGCGTTGAGGGCGCTGAGCCCCTCCTGGACCGCCACCACGGCACCGCGGTGGGTCTCCCCGCGGCTGATGGGGCGCCGGTTCTCGTGGGCGGCGGCCAGCCGGTCGCGGGTGCTCGGCGTGGCGACGTGGGTGAAGCGGTGGGACTGGAACATCAGGACTCCTCCCGGCGCGTCACGGCGCCCAGGTGTAGGTGGGGCTGGGGTTGGGCGACAGGGGGACCACGGTGCAGCCGAGGCCGACCAGGAAGGCCCCCTGGGTCGTGGGTGGTGGCGTGGCCGGGGGGCCCGACGGTCCAGCCAGCAGGGCCTCGGTGACCCACAGCCGACGCTGCCGGGCGACCGGGTCGAGCAGCTGGACGTGCCCCAGGACGAGGGCCCGACGCCCTGGTTCGGCGATCTCCAGCGTCGGCAGCCGCCGTGGCACGGTGACGGCCTTGGTCACCGCCGCCGGGCGCAGCGTGGTCGCGGCGAGCCTGGTCACCGGGGACCGGGGACGCAGCACCACCGGCGCCAGCCCACCGGGAGCGAGGACGACACGACCGGGCTTCGTCGGGGCACGCGGGCGGCCGGGCGGCGGCGCGGGTGCCGGCTCGACGACCCGGGAGGCCACCGCCAGCTCCACGACCTCGACCAGGTAGGCACGGGCCGCGTAGGCGGGGACGCTGCCCGCGCGACCGTCACCGGCCGAGGCCTGCTCGCCGTCGCGCAGCCGCCAGTCCCGCGCCGCGTACTGCTCCACGGTGAACCACGAGCGGTGCAGCGAGAGGACCACGAAACGGAGCCGGACCTCCCCGACGCGGTTGGCCCACCAGGCGTCCCAGGTGTCGCGGGGGGCCTCCGGGGGCAGGGCGCGGTCGAGCTCGTCCAGGGTCGCCCGTCCCTCCAGCCAGGTGGTCGGATCCACCGCCGACAGCGGGGTGAACCCGGTCGGGGCGAAGCTGTGGTCGGCGGTGGTAGGAAGCAGGTCCTCGTGCAGGGCGAGGCGTTCCCGCTCGGCCACCGCCCGGGTGGAGCGCAGCCCCAGCCGCAGCACGGTGGCCAGGGCGGACTCGACCGCGGCCTTGTCCCCGGCCACCACCCACTCCGCCAGCACCGCGGTCAGCTCGGCCGCGCCGGCTCCCTGCTCCAGCATCGTGGTGTGCAGCGCCCGGTACTCCTGGTAGCGGTTGAAGGTGGCCGACGGCACCGGGAACCCACCCTGACCGTCGGTGAACAGCACCGCCCGGGCCGCCGCGAGCTCGGCGTCCTCCAGCTCGGACCAGCTGCGGGTGGCGAACTCCATCCGCTCGAGCAGCCGCCGGTGCCTGCTCCACAGCGGCCCTCCGGCACCGGCCACCCGCGCCGGGGCACCCAGGCCCACCTCGCCGTTGGTCAGCTGGGCGAACTCCCAGGCCCGTTGCAGGTCGGTCATGGACCTCGGCGAGGCGAAGTCGGCCAGCACCAGCGGCACGGGGAGCTCGGGACAGGCCAGGAAGCCCTCACCGGCGACCTGGGAGTGCACCCAGGCGGCCAGCGCGACGTGCAGTCCGCTCTGCATCGCCCCTCAGATCCAGGCGGTGACGTCGGGGTTCGGGTCGGCGGCCTTGTCGATGAGGGCCGACATGAAGCCGACGAGCTGCAACCCGTGCACGGTGATCGAGCTGGTGTCGATCTGCAAGTTCGACTCGTCCTCGCGGTTGGTCTGCTGGTACTTGCCGCCGATGCAGAAGGGCCCGATGCCGATGACGCCGCCACCCTCGGTCTGGGACTGCACCGACTTCATGAAGCTGGCGAACGCCGAGGAGTAGATGGTGAGGTCGCGGACGAACAGCGCCTTCGTGGCGTAGCCGATCATCGCGCCCTCCGGCGGCTTCCCCCCGTCGGAGTGCACCGGGCCGTGGTCGTCGACGAACTCGGTGGTGGGGCGCCAGCCCCGGGAGGAGAAGAACCCGGGGTTGAAGGCAGGGCGGGAGATCTCGACGGTGGTGTAGTCGAAACGCATCCCGAAGTCGTCGGCCGCCACCTCGCACTGGTGCTCCTGCACGCTGTGGCCACCACGGGCACCGACGCTGACGATGCCGAGGCTGAAGGCCACCCCGCCGGAACCGGAGCGGCTGCTGGAGGAGGAGCTGGTGCGGCGGGAGATCGAGCGCTCGTGGTACTCCGACCAGCCGTCGGAGCGGGCGAAGGCACCGGGCAGGACCGTGGCGGGGAAGAAGGGGTAGCCGAACTGGCCGGTGGTGTTGTTGTTGATCTCGTCGAGGCTCTCCAGCAGCCGCGTCTTCCACGCCACCATCGAGGAGCCGAGGATGTGGTTCAGGGTGGCCTGGGCGCGCTCGACGTCGAGCTTGTAGCCGCTGGCCTCCCAGCCCCGCAGCGCCTCCGTGGCCCGGCGGCGGTAGATGCCGCCCGAGCGCTGCCACTCCACCAGGTCCTGCGCACTGCCCCCGTTGGAGCGGGCGAGCCGGGAGGCGTAGTCGGTGACCGCGTTGTCGTAGGCGCTGCGCTTCGCCTTGTAGGCCGTCATGGCGCGGCTGTCGCGCGACTCCTGCGTCTTCTCACCGGTGAGGAAGTCCTCGACCTCCACCGTCTCCATCAGCAGCGAGCGCATCCGCTCCACGATGGCCTGCTGCGCCTCGGTCAGCTCCTCGTCGGCCACCTCGCAACGGCGCAGGGTGTCCTCGTACAGCTCGCTCAGCCGGGCCCCGGACTGGCCGTAGACCACCGAGACGTGCTTGTACTTGCGGCCCCCGGCCGAGGCGGTCCAGCGCGAGTCGGCGGCGCTGGGGACGGGCAGCGGGATGAAGTCCACCAGCCTCGACCACTGCTCCCAGGTGCCCAGCAGGTGCTGCTGGTACATCAGCTTGGCCTGCTCGACGGCCGCCTCCCGGCTGAGCCCGCCCTCGGTGCCCTCCTGCGGGGGACCCATCAGGGTCTCCACCAGCTCCTTGAAGTAGGGCAGCGTCAGCGGTGTCGGTCCGGAGAAGGGTCCGGCGATGGCGAAGTCGAAGGCGCTCGGGTCGAAGGGGATCCCCGGTTGGATCCAGTTGAGCATCACGTTGTCCGGCAGCGGCAGCTCCGCGCTGCCTCCGGTCAGGCCGTCGTAGAGGGCGTCGACGACCTTGCCCATCAGCTCTTTCACGTCCATGGGTGCCTCCTGCTCGCGCGTGGTACCGACAGCCTCGGGCGTCGGGCGCCGGCACCGCATCCACCGGAGCAGGTGGAGCGGAGGAGGATCCCCACGGGGGAGGACGTCCCTCAGCTCCCCTCAACCGTGGACGTCCCGGGCCGTGCGTGCCTCAGTCGATGGAGGCCCGCGCCACCAGCTCGACACGGCGGCGCAGTCCGAGCTTGCTCAGCACCGAGCGCACGTGGGTCTTCACGGTCGCCTCACCGATCACGAGGCGGGCAGCGATCTGGCGGTTGGTGAGCCCGACCATCATCAGCTCGGCGATCACCTGCTCCTTGGGCGTCAACCGGCTGGCCGGGGGCCCCGGCGCGGACACCGGCGGACGCCGCGGTCGCTGCTGCAGGCCGTGGAGCAGCAGCAGACCCGTCCGCGGCGTGCAGTAGGCCTCACCCGACATCACCACGCCGAGGCCGTGCACCAGCTCCACCAGCGGCTGGTCGGCGTCCACGAAGCCGGTCATGCCGGCCTCGGCGCACAGCAGGACCTGGCGGGCGTGCTCGGCGGAGACGCCGACGCCCGTGCCCAGCCAGCGGGCGTTCGGTGCCACCCGGCTCACCGAGCGCACCACCCGGTCGGGCTGGTCGACGGCGAAGTCCAGCAGCACGAGATCGGGCGCCCGTCGCGCCGACGCACCCACGGCGTCCTCCAGGGTGCCGGCGTGGGCGGTCACCACCACGTCAGTCAGGGCGAGCGCGGCACCCAGGGCCTCGCGCCAGACGCGTACGGGTGCCACCAGGACGGCATCGACCATGGCCCCTCCGCGGCTGGGCGCCTCGGGCTGGAGCACCCAGACCGCCATTGTCCGCCTGTTGGTCGGGGTGAGCAAGGTCCGAGTGGCCCCAGCAGCTCCGCGGTCACGGCGACAGCTCACCGCGACAGCACGACGACGACGGCGCGACCCTGCCGGGCAGGTCGCGGCGGGGTGGTCCTGCCGCCGGTGTAGCGTGACATTCAATATAAGGAAGCGGGGCCGCCGGCACCCGCCGCACCGAGAGCGAAACGCCCGTGGCCGCCCTGTACCAGCAGCTCTACGAACGGCTCCGCACCGACATCGAGCAAGGACGTCTCGAGGTGGGTCAGCGGCTGCCCACCGAGGTCGAGCTGGCCCGGACCGAGGACGTCAGCACCATCACGGTGAAGAAGGCCCTGGACCTGCTGCGCCAGGACGGCATGATCGTGCGCCGGCCCCGGCTCGGCACCTTCGTCACCCGCCAGTCCCCCGAGGCCGTACCGGTCGACGTGCCCGCGCCGCGCGGCTCGGCCCCGCTGCCGCTGGTGGGGTGCGTGCTGACCAACTTCGACGACACCTTCGGCACCCACCTGCTGGGGGCGCTGCTGGACACCGCGGCCGGCAGCGCGAACCTGGTGCCCCGGCGCTCCCACGGCAGCGCCGACACCGAGGAGCTGCTGATCCGGGAGCTGGTGGCCAGCGGCATCCAGGCCCTGGTGCTGGAGCCCAGCTCCTCGGAGTACGTGGCGCCGGCGGTGCTGGAGCTGGTCACCGCGCGCTTCCCGCTGGTCATCGTCGACCGGGTGCTGGAGCGCTTCCCGGTGTCCACCGTCGCCTCGGACAACCCCGCTGCCGCGCGAGCCCTGACCGAGCACCTCTTCGACCTCGGGCACCGGACCATCGGCTTCGTCAGCGCGCCGGCCCACGTCTCCACCCTGGACGAGCGGCTGCAGGGGTTCCTGATGGCCCACGCGACCTTCGACGTCCCCCACGACGAGGCGGCGACGTTCACCGACGTCCGCTCCACCCAGCCCGCCCTGGACGGCGACGTGGCCACCGACGTGGCCCACCTGGAGGAGTTCGTGGCCGCCCACCCGGAGCTGACCGCCTTCGTGGTGACGGAGTACAACATCGCCCTGCTGCTGCTGGAGGCCTGCCGGCGGCAGGGGCTGGCCGTGCCGGAGGACCGCAGCATCGTCTGCTTCGACCACCCCGACCGGCCGTTCGAGCTGTCGGCCTTCCGCTTCACCCACGCCCGCCAGGACCAGGAGCAGATCGGCCGGTTCGCGCTGCAGCAGGCGCTGCGCCAGATCGAGGACCCGCAGCTGATCGTCAAGGAGCAGCTGCCGGTGACGATCGTCGAAGGGGCCTCGACCAGCCGGATCCGGCGGCGTCGGGCCCGTCAGGCCTGAGCGTCAGCTCGAGGGGGCCGGCGACGAGCCGACCCGCTCCTCGGCACCGCACCCCCAGACGGCGGCCCTGGGTCGTGCGGGTGACCGGCCACCCCGGTATCGGCTCGACCCTGGCCCGGGACCGGCCGACGGTCACCACCCGGCCGACCCGCTCCGCCGCTCCCTCCGCGGGCTGCTGTCGCACGGACGACTGGTCGACTGGACCCGTCGCCGACCTGCTGTCCCACGCGGCCGTGCAGAACCGGACCATCAGCAGACGCCTCCGCACCTACCGTGACCGACGTCTGCTGAGCGACCGGTTCTGCACGCCCCGCCCCACCACGGGGCGCCACGGGCCGCCCGATCTGCCCGCGGGCTGCACGAGCGGGCGCTCAGCCCGACGGCCTCCCCGTAGGAGCAGTGCCATCGGGCTGAGTGACCGGTTGTGCTCCCGGCTGCGAGGGACCGGTCTCGTAGAGCTGCCGGGCCAGTGCGCGGAGGGTGGAGCGGGCCGGTAGGTGACCCGGCCTCCGCGGGGAGAACCAGATGACGTGCCCGGCCTGGCGCAACCGACCTGAGCCTGCCGGGGCCGCGGCCACGGACGTGGTCGACGGCCCTCGACAGGCTCAGGGTGGGGACTCCCGGGGTGGGTAGGTCGGGACGGGCCTGGCGGCGGGTCAGACCGCCAGGCGCGAGTCGGCCGGCCGGGACTCCTCCAGCCGCGCCCGCAGCTCGGTGGCCTTGATGGCGCTGAGCAGCGAGGAGTACGGCAGCGGACCGGTCGGCGGCTGCTGCCAGTCGTTGGCCGGCAGCAGGTGGCCGTCGACCACGCAGTTGCCCCACAGCACGTCGGTGCCGTTGCGGACGAAGCTCACGAGCCGCTTGCGGGTGGCGGCGGATGCCTCCCCGTCGACCTCGGCCAACCGGTCGACCAGGACCCCGAAGTAGCGGTAGGCCACGCCCTTGAAAAGCCCTTCGTCGCCGTCGTCGCCCTCGACCCGGAAGACGCCGTCCTCGCTGAGCTCGGCCAGCGCGGTCAGCGCCGTCCGCTCGGCCCGCTCCAACAGGCTCCGCTCACCGGTGACCGCCTCGAGGGCCAGCAGCGCCCCGACGTAGAGCCCCTGGTTGTAGGTGAAGCGCCAGTGCAGGTCGATCCGGCCGTCGCCCTCGCGGTTGACGCCGTCCTGAACGAAGCCGTCGGGCTCCACCAGGTGCTCCTCCAACCAGGCCAGCGCCCGGGTGGCGTAGGGCAGGAAGCGCTCCTCCCCGGTGACCTGGTGCAGCCGCGCGGAGAGGATGATCAGCGGGCCGTTGGCCGGGGTGTTCTTGTACTGCAGGGACTGCTTGCGCCAGGCCAGGCTCTCCCCGTGGGTGGTGTTCCAGCCCCCCTCGACGATGTGGTCCCACAGCTCGACCGACCGGGCCAGGTGGTCCGGGTCGCCGCCTGCCTGGTGCAGCCGCAGCAGGGCCAGGGCGTACCAGAGCATGTCGTCGAAGTAGTCGTTGAAAGGGCTGCCGCCGTTGCGAGCGCGGATGTGGTCGGCGACCGCGGCCGCCTCCCGCAGCCAGGTCTCGTCCCCGGTGCGGTGCCAGGCGTCGATGCGCACGTCGACCAGGTGGGCCAGCCACCAGTAGTTGAAGACGGTGTCGTCCCCGGCGGGGTAGGCGTTGTGCCAGCGCTGCGGCTCCGGAGCCCGGAACCAGTGCTCGAAGCTCCGCTGGGCCACGTCGGCGCGACGCCCCCACTCGGCGGATCGGCTGGTGCCCACCGGGGTCGGCGCGATGGTGTCGATCGTCGTCATCTTCCTCAGTCCCTGTTCTCGGCCAGCACCTGGTTGCCCATGGACTCCGAGGCGGACAGGGCCTGCTCGGCCCCGATCTCGCCGGAGAGGAACTTCTCCAGGTTGGGGATCAGCGCCTTGCCCTCCATGTCGGAGTAGCCGGGGACGGCCGGGCGCACGGTGGCGAACTCCATGGTCTCCACCAGGGCCTCGTACTTCTCGTCGGCGGTGAAGTAGGGGTCGTTGGCCGCGGTCCGGTTGGCCGGGATCTGCCCGGAGATCTTGCCGAACTCCAGGGCGTTGGCCGGGTCCGCGCACCACCACTTCATGAAGGCCCAGGCCCCGTCGGCGTTGCCGGCGCCCTCGGGGATGGCCAGGCCGAAACCGCCCATGCCCGCGGCCTGGCCGCCGGTCGGTCCCGCCACCGGCGGGGTGGTGCCGTAGGAGAGGTCGCTCACCTTGTCGTAGTCGCTGAAGGACCAGGGGCCGGTGTAGGTCATCGCGACCTTCTTCTCCGCGAAGGGCACGCCGCCCTTGCCGAAGCCCAGCTCGTAGACGCCGGCGTCCATCAGCTCCTGCCAGAACTCCAGCACCGCCATCCCCTCCGGGGAGTTGAAGGCGACCGTCTGGTTGTCGTCGTTGAGCATCGTGCCGCCGGCCTGGCGGATCCACATGCTGAACAGCCCCGGGTCGTCCAGCGCGAAGCCGGAGACCTCGAGCTTGCCGCCGGAGCGCTTCGTGGTGGCCTCGGCGGCGCTCAGCAGCTCCTCCCAGTTCGTCGGCGGCTCGACGCCGGCCTCGGACAGCAGCTCCTCGTTGTAGAAGAGCGAGCGGTTGTCCACGATCAGCGGCAGACCGTAGAGCTGGTCCTCCACCGTCATCTCGCCGAGCGCCTGGTCGTACATCTGGCTGACGTCGACGCCGTCCTCGGCGACCCGGTCGCTGATCGACTGCAGGGCGCCCTTGGGGACGTAGAGGGAGGTCTGGAACCGGTCCCAGAGCACGATGTCGGGGACCTGGCCGCTGGCCAGACCGGTGAGGAGCTTCTGCTCCAGCTCCTTCTGCTGCACGTAGCGGACGGTGAGGTCGGTCTGGGAGCTGTTGAACAGGGCGGTCAGCTCCTCCATCTGCTTGGCCTGGTCACCGACCCAGCTGCCCCAGAAGGTGATCTCCCCGGAGGGGGCGGAGCCGCCGCCACCGCCACCGCCTCCGGAGGCGGGGCCGCTGCAGGCGGCGAGGCCGGTCCCGGCTGCGGCTCCGAGGGCGAGGGTGCCGAACGCCCGGCGTGAGAGCTTCATCGTGTAGTCCTTTCGGTCACGTCGTCGTGACGGTGGTGGGTGCGGGGTGGGGAGGGGAGGACGCGTCTCACTTGGACCCGATGTGGGCGATGCCCTCGATGATCCAGCGCTGGCAGACGAGGAAGAGGACGAGCATCGGCACGCTGGTGAGGATGGTCCCGGCCATCAGCGGTCCGAAGTCGGTGGTGCGTTCGTTGACGAAGGAGGACAGCGCCACCTGGACGGTGAGCATCCGTTCGTCGTTCAGGACGATGAGTGGCCAGAGGAAGGCGTTCCAGCCCCCCTGCAGCGTCATCACGCCGAGGACGGCCAGCCCGGCCTTGGCCAGCGGCAGGTAGACCTGGAGGAAGATCCGGAACTCCCCGGCACCGTCGATGCGCGCGGCCTCGCCGAGCTCGTCGGGCAGGGACTGGAAGAACTGCTTCATGAAGAAGACCGCGAAGGGTCCGGCGGCGCCGGGCAGGATCACCGCCCAGTAGGTGTTGATGAACCCGAAGCCGCCGTCACCGAACAGGTCGTTGCCGCCGACCAGGGGGAAGTGCCGCAGCACCAGGAAGGTGGGGACCATGGTGATCACGCCCGGCACCATCATCGAGCCGAGGAACACCGCGAAGACCGGCGTCCGGCCCCGGAAGCGCAGCTTGGCCAGGGAGTAGCCGCCCAGCGCACCGAAGAACAGGTTGGTCACCGTGCCGGCGATGGCCAGGTAGGCGGAGTTGCCCAGGTAGGAGGCGAACGGGGTGTTGCTGAACACCGCGACGTAGTTCTCCAGCGTGAACCGGCTCGGGATGAGCGACAGGTAGCCGCCCAGGACGTCCTCGGCCGGCTTCAGCGAGGTCGCCAGCGTCCAGAGGAAGGGCATCACGGTGGCGAAGGAGATGACGATGCAGCCGATCCACCAGGCCACCCGGCCCACCTGCTGCAGCGGGGTGCGGCGCTTGGTGCGCATCACCTGCGGGGCGTCGGTCGGCGGCGTCGGGACGGTCGCGGGATCGATCGAGACGGCGGTCATCACTGCTCCCCCACCCTGTTGATGCGTGCGTTGACGAGGGAGAAGACCATGATGATGAGGAAGAGCACGAAGCTCAGCGCCGAGGCGTAGCCCATCTCCAGGCTGTCGAAGCCGCGGTCGAAGATGTAGTAGACCATCGTCACCGTGGAGTTGCCCGGGCCTCCCTTGGTCAGGATGAAGGCCTGGTCGAAGACCTGGAAGGCGCCGATGATCTGCAGCGTCGAGACCAGGAACATGACCCGCGAGATCCCCGGCAGGGTGATGTGGCGGAACTGCCGCCAGGCGTTGGCACCGTCGATGCGGGCCGCCTCGTAGAGGTCGCGCGGCACCCCCTGCAGACCGCCGAGGAAGATCACCATGTTGGCCCCGAAGCCGGCCCACACGCTCATCACCACGATGGCCGGCATCGCCCAGGTGGACTCGTAGAGCCAGGCCGGACCGTTGATGCCGAACCAGCCGAGCACCACGTTGAAGATGCCGTACTGGGGGTTGAGCAGCCAGAACCAGATGGAGGCCGTGGCCACGGTGGAGGAGACCACCGGGATGTAGAAGAGGGTCCGGAAGATGCGGGCCGCGCGCACGTCGCGGTTGAGCAGCAGCGCCGAGCCCAGCGCCACCGCGATGCCCAGCGGCACGTACAGCGCCGTGTAGTAGGCGGTGTTGCGCAGCGCGATCCAGAAGAACGAGTCGCCGAAGATCCGGGTGTAGTTCTCCAGGCCGACGAAGTCGAAGTCGCCGATGATCGCGTAGTCGGTGAGGCTCAGCACCAGCGACGCCACGATCGGGATGGCGAAGAACACGATGAAGAGCACCACCGGCACGGCGATGAACAGCCAGCCGTTGAGGAACTGCTGCCGCCGGGTGGTGGAGGGTGGCAGCAGCTGGCGTGGCCGCTTCGCAGCAGGTGGCTCAACCGGGGCCACCGCCGGTTGGCCACGGACTGCGCTGTCCATGATCGAGGTCACTGCAGGGCTCCCTTGCCGTCGTGTGTGCTCACATATATTCATATGCACACGGCCGACGTCAAGGCCCTCTGTGCATATTGATTGCCAAGGTAATGGCTGCAAACCCTTGACGGACGCCGGAGCGGCCGCCTAGCGTCGCGGCCCATGCGATCAACGACGATCCGGCCCTGGAGCCGTGCCCTGCTGGCCACCTCGCTGCTGCTGTCCCTGGTGGCAGCCCTGCTCGCCCCGGCCCCCGCCGCGGCCACCACGAAGACGACCGCCGCCGAGGCGATGGACGCCTACGTCGACGCCTTCTGGGACCCCGAGGAGAAGTACTTCTTCACCTACTCCGACCACCGTGGTCGCGGGGGTGTGGGCCCCGAGGGCGGCACCTACAGCGACTTCTGGTGGGAGGCCCGCCTCTGGGAGGTGGTGATGGACGCCTGGGAGACGACCGGCGACCCGCGGTACCGAGCCATGATCGACGACGTCTACGACGGCTTCACCGCCCACCACCCCGACTTCGAGGTCGACTTCAACGACGACCTGAACTGGTGGGCGATGGGCGCGGCCCGCGCCTACGGCATCACCGGCGACCAGCGCTACCTCGACACCTCCGTCGAGCTGTTCGACCGGATCTGGGCCGACTGGGACGACACCTACGGCGGCGGCATCTGGTGGCGCCACTCGGTGCAGAACCAGAAGAACGTGGCCACCAACGCCCCCGCCGCGGTGACCGCGGTGCTGCTGGCCCGCCACACCGGCGACCAGGAGTACCTCGGGCGCGCCGAGCAGCTCTTCGACTGGGTGGACGAGCGCCTGGTGGAGGACGACGGCACCGTCCACGACCACTGGGAGGGCACCGACACGCTGGTGAAGTGGGGCTTCAGCTACAACTACGGCACCTACGTCTCCGCGGCCACCAAGCTCTACGAGGAGACCGGTGAGCAGGAGTACCTGGACAAGGCGCTGCGCTCGGCGGACTGGGCGACCACCAAGCTGACCAACGGCGGCACCTTCCGCGGCGAGGGCATCGGCGACGGCGGCGGCTTCAAGTCCCTGCTGATCCGGGCCCTGGTCGACCTGGTGCAGGACCACGGCCAGGACCAGTACCTGCAGCAGCTGCAGGACAACGCCAACCAGGCCTGGAACCACCGCCGCACGTCGGACGACCTGATGGGCCACGACTGGTCCGCCCCCACGTCGTCCGGGGCGCTGCAGAGCCTGGCCGCCAGCTCCGGGCTGACCGCCGTGCTGCTGGTGCCGCCGGACGGCCGCCCGAGCGGCACGCTGGCCGAGTCCGGGGTCTACGAGGCCGAGAACGGCCAGGTGATCAACATCGACAGCGAGGCCAACGGCACCGGCTGGACCGGACGCGGCTACCTGGCCGGCTGGAACCGTGACGGCCAGCAGGTGACGCTGCACGTCAACGTGGAGCGGGCCGGCGCCCACACGCTGCGCTTCCGCTACGCCGGCGACGACGGCACCGCCACCCGGATGGTCATGCTGAACTCGCGGGTGGTCGACGAGGCGCTCGAGTTCGAGGGCACCGGCGGCTGGGGCAATTACGCCTACCGCGACCTGAAGGTGCGTCTGAGCCGGGGCCACAACTCCGTGCAGATCCGGTTCGACGAGGCCTCGGACAACCAGGCCTACATGAACCTGGACCGGGTGGAGATCGTCCGCGGCTGATCCCACCTCCTGTCCGTAGCAGGCAGCTGCACCGGGGGCCCGACGGGTCGCCCGGTGCAGCTGCTCCTACCGGTGCCGTCCACCGGTGGGCACTCGACCCCGCAGCGGGCGGGGGCGCTGGTCCGGGCGGGGAGAATGAGCGGGTGACCGACTCCCCGGTGCTGCTGGTCGTCGACGGCAACTCGCTGCTGCACCGCAGCTACCACGCCCTCGCCGGCACGGGTGCGCGCAGCGTCACGGGGGAACCGGTCTGGGCGGTCCGCGGGCTGCTCACCCAGGTGGTCGCCGCGGCGGACCGGGTCGGGCCGACCACGGTCGTGGTGGGTTTCGACGACCCGGACCAGAGCGTGCGGCGGGAGCGGTGGCCGCAGTACAAGGCCCAGCGCCTCGCCAAGCAGCCGACGCTGGTCTCCCAGCTCCGCCGCGCCACCGAGGTGCTGCGCGAGCTGGGCGTGCACGTCGTCACCCCGGCCGGGCTGGAGGCCGACGACGTCCTCGCCTCGGCGGCCCGGCTGACCGCGGAGCAGGGCGGACGGGCCGTCCTGGTCACCTCCGACCGCGACGCCTTCGCGCTGATCGACGATCGGACCAGCGTGCTGCGGGTGATCAACGGCGGGGTGGACGCCTCCCCGCTGATGACCGTCGAGCGGCTGCCGATGCTGCTCGGGGTCCGCCCGGACCAGTACCGCGACTTCGCCGCCCTGCGTGGGGACCCCTCGGACAACCTCCCGGGGGTGAGCGGCATCGGGCCCAAGCGGGCGGCCCGGCTGCTGGAGGGGCT
This sequence comes from Auraticoccus monumenti, assembly GCF_900101785.1. Classification (GTDB taxonomy): domain Bacteria; phylum Actinomycetota; class Actinomycetes; order Propionibacteriales; family Propionibacteriaceae; genus Auraticoccus; species Auraticoccus monumenti. The sequence continues at coordinate 715,350 of NZ_LT629688.1, forward strand.
GGGCAGCGCGCGGGCCGTCTTCGACGACGTCGCCGACGGCGGTCGACGGGTGGCGGAGCTGATCGGTCCCGGTGGGTTGCGACGCCTGGCCGACCCGGCGGCACGGGAGTGCTGGGAGCTCAACTGCGAGGTGATGTCCTTCCACCACGACGTCGACCTCGGCCTCGAGCCGGACCGCGGCCCGGGACGGCTCCCGCTCTCCCCCGACGTCGTGCGTCGCGTCCTCGTCGGCCAAGGGCTCCCCGGCACAGCGAGGGTGGCCTCCCGGTGCCTGGCCGGTGAGGAGCCACCGGAGCCAGGACCGGCGCAGGTGGACGTCCTGCCGTGGGACCCCCGTGCGGAGTGGCGCTCCCGCGAGACGTTCCCGCCGCTGCCGCCGCCACGTCCGGAACCGCAGCCGACGCTCTTCTGAGCCGGCGTCCGGCGTCCGCCTCCGGTGCGGCGGCTGGTGGCGCAGCCACCGGGCCGACCCGGACGCCCGCCACCGAGTCGGTGCGGGAAGGCGCCCGCCCGCGGACCCCGGTCTCAGTAGGGTCGGCGCATGAGCCAGGTGGAGATCACGGTCCGCGGTCAGCACAGCGCCTTCCAGGCTCCCGAGCGGGGGACGGCCCACCTCACCGTCGCCCTCGAGGGCCCGCAGGAGGCCGCGGTCCACGCCGGGGTCTCCGAGGCGCTGCGCGCGGTGACCCAGCGCGTCCAGCCGCTGCACCACCCGGACCAGGGTCCGGTCACCTGGTGGAGCACCGACCAGCTGCGGACCTGGGCCCGGCGCCCGTTCCACAAGGACGGCAAGCAGCTGCCGCTGGTGTTCCACGCCAGCGCCGACGTCCGGGCCAAGTTCGCTGACTTCGCGGTGCTCAGCCGGTGGTTGGGCGAGGTCCTGACCATCACCGGGGTGCGGGTGGACCGGATCGAGTGGGCGCTGACCGAGGCCCGGAAGCTGGAGCTCACGCGCCGGGTCCGGGCGCAGGCCGTGCGGGAGGCGCAGGCCAAGGCCCAGGCCTACGCCGACGCGCTGTCGCTGGGCGCGGTGACGGCTGTGGCCCTGGCCGACGCCGGGATGCTCGGCGAGGGGCTCTCCCCGCAGACCGGGCAGCAGGCCGTGGCCTTCGCGCGCGGGGCGGTCGCCGGCGGCGGCGCGGAGGTGGCCTTCGTGCCGCAGGACATCGAGGTGTCGGCCGCGGTGGACGCCCGGTTCCTCGTCGGCTGAGTCGTCCACAGCCAGGCCGGCCCACCGAGCGCTGTCCACAGGGCGGCCGTCGGGACCGCACGAGCGGACTCCGCGCGCGACGGTGGGGTCATGACACCCGTGCCGACGCGACTCCGAGCAGGCGACGCGCGACGCCGCGGCCGCAGCTCAGCCGACGGGTACGAGCCGGGTGAGCAGGCAGGGCCCGCCGTCGTTCAGGCCACCGTCGATGCCCAGCGCGAGCCCGTCGGCGTAGAGCAGCGGCCCGGTGACCTCGGCGTGGTCCACCCCCATCCAGTGGGCCACGATGCTGTGCCCGTGGACGATGCGGCGTCCGCCGAACTGGTCGAGGAAGCCGCGGGCCGCCGCGGGCCCCTGGTCACCGCGGAAGGAGTAGCGGCTGGTCAGGTGCCGCCAGACCTCCCACACGCGCGCGACGTCACCGCTCCTGAGGTCGGCGCACACCCCGGCGTTCACCTCGGCCACCGAGGTCCCCCAGCGGGTGTACTCGGTGGTGTCGGAGTGCACCAGCAGCCAGTCGTCCTGCACCGCCATCACCGGGAGGTCGCTCAGCCACGCGACGTGGTCCTCGGTGAGCCGCTGCTGGTCCTTCGGCTGGCCCCCGTTCATGGTCCAGCTGCGCTCGAAGCTCCGCGGCACGGAGCCCGGGTGCGGCACCTCGGTGCTCCCGAACAGCCGCATGCCGATCGCCAGCACCTCGTGGTTGCCCAGCATCGCCCGCACCTCGCCGGGCCCGTCGGCGGACTGCTGAACGAGCCGGCGGACCAGCTCGAGCACACCGATGCCGTCGGGTCCCCGGTCGAAGAAGTCGCCCAGGAACCAGAGGCTGACGTCGCGCCCCGCCCACCGTCCGCGCCGGTCGATCAGCCGCTCGGCCCGGAGCCGCTCGCGCAGGACGCGGACGTGTCCGTGGACGTCGCTGACTGCGTAGACGGGGGAGCTCACTCGCCCCAAGATATCCGGCGGCGGCGAGGGGCGGCTCGCTGCCTGGTCCGCGCGCCGCCGGGCGGAGCCTGCCGGGGCCCGCCCCCGCCCGGGTACTCGTCGGCGCCCGGCCCCGGTCCGCGACGTCACGCAGGACGAGCTCGGGAGCGGCGCACCCACAGCGGGACTGACGCACCCCTCTGTCGGGAGCGGGAACGATTCCCAATACATGCTCACATTGCAAGATGTTGATATGTGTGATCAGATGCTCCTCGTGAACCGGGAGAGCGGTCTGCACGAAGCAGCCGAGCTGTTCAAGGTCCTCGGCAACGAGTCGCGGCTCCGGCTGCTGCAGCTGCTGGGCGAGGGACCGAGGACGGTCGGCGCCCTGGTGGAGGCGACCCAGCTGTCGCAGCCACTGGTCTCCCAGCACCTGCGCACGCTCCGGCAGAGCGGCCTCGCGGTCGCCTCGCGCAGCGGCAAGGAAGTCACCTACCAGCTGGCGGACGACCACGTCTCGCACCTGGTGGGGGACGCCCTCGCCCACGTCCAGGAACCAGCTCGGGCCGACGAGGCCTGAGACGACCACGAGGAGCCACATGAGCACCGACACCCACACCGCCGAGCACACCTTCGAGGACCACCGCCACGGCGACGGCTGCGGCCACGACACCGTGAGCCACGGCGACCACGTCGACTACCTGCACGACGAGCACCGCCACGCCGAGCACGGCGACCACTACGACGAGCACGACGCGGTGGCCGAGCACACCTCCACGGGGCACGTCCACGGCGACGACTGCGGTCACGAGGCGGTCCAGCACGAGGACCACGTCGACTACGTGCACGACGGGCACAAGCACGCCGCCCACGACGACCACTACGACGAGCACTGAGCCGGACCGGTCCTGAGGGAGGCGGAGGGGCGTGCGGCCGGGCCGCGCGCCCCTCCTGCCGTCCCTGGACGCCGGCGACCGCCTGAGCGTCTCCACGAGCTCGACCGGGACGGGTGGCTGGGCACCCGTCCCGACGCGGTCAGAGGAAGTCGACCGGGTTGAACTCCTCGATCGGGATGACACGGAGCCTCGGCAGCCGCTCGTTGAAGGCGTGCACGTCGTACTCCATGTCGAAGAACTGGAGCCCGCGCTCGCCCAGCACGGTGAACCCGGAGTTGCGGAACTCGTTGAAGCCGACGACCGCGGTGCGCCGGGTGCCGACCAGCGCCTCCATCTGCGGCAGGAAGTCGCCGTCGTTGCTGGTCAGCACGACGTCGGCCTCGCGGTCGGCGATCGCCTCGAGGGTGCGCTGGATCGCGATGTCGACGACCTTCTCGTCCGAGGCCCCCGACAGCGGCACCGGCGTGAACCCGATGGCGGTCAGCGCCTGCACGAAGGGCATCGGGATGTCGCCGCCGACGGCGAGGAAGAAGAGCCCCTTGACGGGCTGGTCCCAGGTGGCCTGCACGAAGGCGAGCAGCCGCTCCCAGCGCGGGCGCTCGTGCGGCTGGGGGCGCCGGCGCAGGATCGAGCCCCCCAGGGTGGCGTCGATGTTCTCGCCGTCGATCAGCAGGTACGTCAGGCGATCGGCGACACCGGGGGTGGTCATGGCGCAGACGATACGCGGCCGCTGCGGTGCGGGGTGCCGGGCGCACCCAGGACCGTCCGTCGACGGGTCAGGGAGCAGCCGCAGGGGCGCGACACCGGTCGCGGACGACGGCGGTCCCGCCACCCCGGAGGGCGGCGGGACCCGTCGTGCGCGATCAGGAGGCCGTGGCCTCGATGCTGCGCTGGCCCTCGGAGCCCTGGACGATCTCCACCTTGCGGGGCCTGGCCCGCTCGGCCACGGGGATCGTCACGCTGAGCACACCGTTGTCGTAGCTGGCGCTGATGTGCTCGCTGTCGATGCCGTCACCCAGGGTGAGCTGGCGGCGGAACCGGCCGAAGAAGCGCTCCGAGGTCAGCCACTGCACACCCTCGTCGCTGCGACCGGACCGCTCGGCGGTCAGGGTCAGGGTGCCGTTGTCCACGCTGACGTCGATCGAGCCGGGGTCCACCCCGGGCAGGTCGGCGAGCAGGACGTAGTGGTCACCGGACTTGTAGAGGTCGACCGGCATGAAGCGCGGGACACGTCCGGTGTCGGTCCCGAGACCGAGCAGCTGCTTGGTCATCGTGTCGAAGTCGGAGAACGGGTCGAAACGAAGCACAGCCATCACCTCCCACCATGCGCTGAGGTCCGGCCACCGCGGCCGAGACCGAAGTGCTGTGCAGCTCCATTTTTAGCACTCGGCGACCGAGAGTGCCAACTCCTGTTCGCTGAGGACGAACAATCCCCCAACCGGTACCTGACTAGGGTGTTCTACGGCTGAGCGGCTGGAAGCGGACGCGATCTCGAGCAGTGCCTGAGCGGTCAGGCGAGACGGAGCAGACCGAGGCTGAGCGCCATCACCGACGCACCCGAGACCATGCCCAGGGCGACGTGGTGGCGACGTCCCAGGGCCAGCGCCATGGGGAGCAGCTGGCGCAGGCTGATCAGCACCATCATGCCGCCGACCACCGGGAAGACGAGCGCGAGTCCCTGGTCCGGGACCGCTGCCCGCAGGGCCAGGAAGCCGAGCAGGCCGCCGATCGGTTCGGCCACGCCGGACAGCCCGCACATCAGCAGGGCACGGCGACGGCTGCCGGTGGCGGCGTAGACGGGGACGGCCACGGCCATGCCCTCGGGGATGTTGTGGATGGCGATGGCGACCGCCAGCACCACCCCGAGCGAGGGGTCGGTCATGGTGGCGGAGAACGTGACCAGACCCTCAGGGAGGTTGTGCAGCCCGACGGCCAGGGCCACGAGCAGGCCGCTGCGCCAGAGCCCGGCCCGGAGCAGGATCGAACCGGGTCCGGCTCCCCCGTCGGACACGGAGTTGGTCGGCACGCCCACGAAGCGGTCCACGACGAACCTCAGACCGATCACGACCAGCCCACCGGCAGCGGCCATCGCCAGGGTGAGCAGCCAGGCGGCCCCGCGGCTGCGGTCCTCGGCGAGCACCGCTGCACCCTTGGGCAGGATCTCCAGGACCGACACCAGGATCATGGCGCCGGCCGCGAAGGCCAGCGCACCGGCGAGGGCACCCCTCCGGTCCACGATCCGGCCCTGGACGCCGAGGAAGCCGCCGAGCAGGGTGGCCGCTCCGGCGAACGCCGTCACCACCAGCGCGATCAGCACCGTCGACCCCCTCCGCCGGTCCCGGCGGTCGCGCGCGAAGCAGTCCCCGGTGACTGGTTCATCTGCCGTCCTTCCGTCGAGACCACCTGACCCGCATTCGGAGCCGCGCCCACCTCGGATGGGTCCGGTTCCGGACCCGTCCGCCTGAGCCGCTCCGATCAGGAGCCAGCCGGCCGCCGGATGCTGCTGCCACGTGCTGCCCCCAGTCTAGGAACGCACCGGGCCCCGCGAGCAGCAGCCGGTGCGCGAGGGCCGGAACGCGTCGCCCGGTGGGCTCCGGTGCCTGACCGGAGCGCTGCCGGCCCACCCCGGGAGGGCCGGACCAGCAGCGCTCGGCCGTCAGACGGAGGTCAGGAGGCCAGACCGTCGATGCGCGCGACCTCGTCGGCGCTCAGCTCGATCCGGGCACCGGCGGCGTTGGACTCGATCCGCTCCCGGCGAGCCGACTTCGGGATCACCACGAACTCGTGGGCCACGTGCCAGGCCACGATGACCTGGGCCGCCGTCGCCTCGTGCGCCTCGGCGATGGAGACCAGCGTCGGGTCCTCGAGGTCGGAGGCGCGGAAGGGGCTGTAGCCCTCCAGCACCACGCCGCGCTCGGACAGGCCCTGCTGCACCGCGGGGTCGTAGATCGAGGGGCTCCAGCGGATCTGGTTCACCGCGGGGGTGACGCCGGTCGCGCTGACCAGCTCGTCGATCTGGTCCAGCGAGTAGTTGCTGACGCCGATCGAGGTGGCCAGACCGTCGGCCTGGGCCTTGACGACCTCCTCCCACACCTCGGGCGAGGCCTGCTTGTTCGGCGGCCAGTGCACCAGCCACAGGTCGACGTGGTCCAGCCCGAGCTTGCTGAGGCTCTCCTCGATGGTCTGGCGCTCACGGCCGACGTTCTCCGGCGGGAGCTTGGTGGTCACGAAGACCTCGTCGCGGGGCAGTCCGGCGGCGGCCAGCGCCTTCCCGATGCCGGCCTCGTTGCCGTAGCCGGTGGCGGTGTCGATGTGCCGGTAGCCCAGCTCCAGGGCGGTGCTGGTCGCCTCGGTGGCGGCGGAGTCGTCGATCTGCCAGGTGCCGAAGCCCAGCAGGGGCATCCGGTGCTCGCCCAGGGCGACGGACGGTTCGGCGTAGTGGTTGCTCGTCATGACCTCAGTCAACCCCGAGCACGTTCACGGCGCCGCGCCGGGGTCGCGGGCGCCGGGGTCGGGGGCTCAGTCGGGCAGCTCAGTCGGGCAGCTGGGCGGCGAGCAGCTCGAGCACGTGCTGGTACTCCTGCCCGACGGCCCGGGTCATGCCGAGCTCGCAGGTCCGGTTGCAGCTGGCGTGGGCCTCGGCCCCGACACCCACCACCTCGGCGGCCTCGGCGGCGGTGGCGGACGCCGTCAGCTCGGGGTGCAGCAGACCGCGGTCGCCGGCGAAGGCGCAGCAGCCCCAGGCCACCGGGACGTGGACGGTGTCGGCCACGGCGTCGGCCACCTCGAGCAGGGCGGCGTCCAGCCCGAGCTGGTGGGAGGAGCAGGTGGGGTGGACGGCCAGGCTGGCCACCTTCTCCCCCGCCGGGAGCCGCGGCAGCACCCGCTCGGCGACGAAGGCGACGGCGTCGACCACCGTCACCCCCGAGCCGGCGAGCGCCTTGAGCAGCCCCTCGGTGCAGCTGGAGGCGTCGGTGACCAGCGGCAGCGCACCGTCGCGGGTGGCGCGCAGGACGTCGGCGCGGACCCGCTGCTGCATCGCGGCGTAGCCCTCGGGGAGGCCCTTGGACGACCACGGCGTCCCGCAGCAGAGGTCGTCGACCGACTCCGGCACCAGCAGCCGCACCCCCGCCCGGGCGCACAGCTCCTGCAGGCTCCACTGCACCCCGCGGCTGCCCTGGACGGGACCGAACATGGCGTTGACGCAGGCCGGCAGGTAGACCGCGTCGACCTCCTCACCGGGTGCGGTGCGCAGCGGTCCCGCGGTCGCGCTGCGGGAGCGTCCGCCGCCGGGGAGCTCCGGGGACCACAGCGGCAGCAGCTCGGTCGGGACGACGGCTCGGGCGGCGCGGTTGAGCCCGGTCACCGCGGGCACCACCGGCGTCGGCAGGGCCCGTGCGACCAACAGACCCTTCGACCCGGCCCCGCTGGCCGCCCCCCAGTGCCGGGCCGCGGCCGTCCACCCGCGACGCGCCACCGGGGTGTGCTCGTCGCGGCGCAGCCGGCGGACCAGGTCCCCGGTGTTGATCAGCACCGGGCAGGCGGTCTGGCACATGCCGTCCACCGCGCAGGTCTGGAGGCCGTCGTAGTCGTACTGCTCGTCGATCGCGCGGGCCAGCGCGGTGTCCCCGGCGGCCAGGGCCGCCTGCTCGGCGCGGCGGGCCACGATGCGCTGGCGCGGGGTCATGGTGAGGTCGCGGCTGGGGCACACCGGCTCGCAGTAGCCGCACTCCACGCAGCGGTCGACCTCCTCCTCCACCGGCGGGGTCAGCTTGATGTGGCGCAGGTGGGCGGTGGGGTCGTCGTCGAGCAGCACCCCGGGGTTGAGCGTGCCGGCCGGGTCGACCAGCCGCTTCACCTCCCGCATCACCTCGTAGAGCTCGTCGCCGAACTGCCGGCGCACGTAGGGGGCCATCACCCGCCCGGTGCCGTGCTCGGCCTTGAGCGAGCCGCCGTGGCCGAGGACCAGGTCGACCATCGCCTCGGTGAAGTCGGCGTAGCGGCCCAGCGCCGCCTCGCCCTCGAAGCGGTCGGTGATCATGAAGTGGACGTTGCCGTCCTTGGCGTGGCCGAAGATCACCGAGTCGCGGTAGCCGTGGCTGTCGAACAGCACGGTCAGCTCGGCGCAGGTGTCGGCCAGCGATGCCACCGGGACGGCGATGTCCTCCAGCAGCGCGGTGGTGCCGGAGGGTCGGGCCCAGGCCACCGAGGTGAACAGGCCCTTGCGCAGCTTCCACAGCTGGGCCCGGACGGCTGCGTCGCTGGTCAGGGGTGCGGCGGCGACCAGCGGCAGCCCGGCCAGGACGTCACCGGCTCCGGCCACCAGGTGCTCCAGCTGGTCGGCGTCGGTGGACTGGTACTCCAGCAGCAGCGCCGCCTGCCGGTCGACGTCCAGGGCGGCCACCGCGGGAGGGACGTCGGCCAGCGACTGCCCGACCCGCAGCGAGGTGGCGTCGAGCAGCTCCAGGGTCGCCGCACCCGAGGCGACCAGCGCCGGCAGGGACCGGTTGGCCGCGGCGAGGTCGTCGAAGACCAGCAGGGTGGACGCCGCCCGGGTGCGGAGCGGGACGGTGCGGAAGGTGGCCTCGGCGACGAACCCGAGCGTCCCCTCCGAGCCGATCACCAGGTGAGCCAGGACCTCCGCCGGGCGGTCGAAGTCGAGGAAGGAGTTGAGGCCGTAGCCCATCGTGTTCTTCATCGAGTACTGGGCGGTGATCGTGGTCACCGAGGCGGCGTCCCCGCGGACCCGGTCGCGGAGCCGCAGCAGGCCGGCGTGCAGCTCGGGCTCGCGGGCGGCCAGCAGGGCGTCGGCGTCGGAGGCCCCGGTGTCGACCACGGTGCCCGAGGGCAGCACCAGCACCATCGACTCCAGCGTGCGGTAGGAGTTCTCGGTCGTCCCGCAGGCCATCCCCGAGGAGTTGTTGGCGATGACGCCGCCGATGGTGCAGGCGGCCTCGCTGGCCGGGTCGGGCCCGAACTTGCGGCCGTAGGGGGCCAGTCGGGCGTTGAGCATCCGCACCGTGACCCCGGGCTGGACCCGCACCCGGGCGCCGCCGTCCAGCACGGTCACGTCGGTGAAGTGGCGGCGGACGTCGACCAGGATCCCGTCGGTGACGCCCTGGCCGGAGAGGCTGGTGCCGCCGGACCGCAGGGTCAGCGGGACCCCCAGGCGGGCGCTGGTGCGGAACAGCACGCCCACCTCGGCGGCCTCGCGGGCGACCACCACCGCGTCGGGGGTGAGCAGGAAGTGCGAGGCGTCGTTGCCGATGGAGTAACGGTCCAGCTCGCGGCTGCGCAGCTGCTCGAGGCCGACCAGACCGGCGAGCTCGGCCAGCAGGGTGTCCCGGCTGGCACGGACCGGTCCGGCGGTCGGGGGGCTCGTCACGGACGTCACCTGCGCACCCTACGCGCCGGCAAGGAGGCCAGCGGGCCGCTCCGGTTCGCGCGCCAGCTGCCGGTGACGAAGCGGGCCACCAGGCCGCGGTTGATTTTGAGGGTCAGTCCCGAGCGCTGGTCCAGCAGCACCACGCCCTGCCTGCGTGGAGTCGGGCCGGGACAGCGACGGCCCCTCAGAATCCGTCACCCCGCACCCTCCTCACCGGTGCGGGCAGCGCAGCGGGTGCAGTCAGGCCGCGACGGTCAGGGCCTGCTCGATGTCCTCGGACAACGACTTCGGCTCGGTCTGCGGCGCGTAGCGCTTGACCACGTGGCCGTCGCGGCCGACCAGGAACTTGGTGAAGTTCCACTTGATGGCGTCGCCGAGGATGCCGCCCTTCTCCTCACGCAGCCACGACCACAGCGGGTGGGCGGCGGAGCCGTTGACGTCGACCTTGGCGAACATCGGGAAGCTGACGCCGTAGTTCAGCTGGCAGAACTCCGCGATCTCGGCCTCGGTGCCCGGCTCCTGGTGACCGAACTGGTCGCAGGGGAAGCCGAGGACGGTGAAGGCGCGGTCGCGGTAGGTGTCGTGGAGCTGCTGGAGACCCTCGTACTGCGGGGTCATCCCGCACCTCGAGGCGGTGTTGACCACCAGCACGACCTGTCCGAGGTGGTCGGCGAGGGCGACGTCGCGCCCGTCGAGGGCGGGGGCGCGGAAGTCGGCGAGGGTCGTCATGCTCGCCAGTGTGCCCCCGCTCACCCAGCGCCGGTCAGGACCCCCACCTCGAGCCCGAGCAGGGCGGCGCCCACCACCCCCGCCTCCGGGTGGGCGATCCGCGCCAGCGTCAGAGCGGCACCGGCGAACCCGACGAAGAGACCGGCCACCCCCTCCGCCTCGCGCAGGCCGCCGGGCCACTCCCAGGGGTCCTCGGGCAGCCGCTCGGCCAGGGTGAGGGCGGCGGTGCGCGTGGTGGCGAGCAGCTCGGCGTCACCCCACACCCTGGACGCCTCCAGCAGCAGCTCCAGCGGTCCACCCAACCCGTGGCAGAGGGTCAGGCCGCCGGGTGCGGCGTCCCAGCCGTGCTCGGCGACACCGGTCAGCGCCTGCTGCACGGCCCGCTGTGCGGCGGCCACGGCCACCTCGGCGTCGGCGGCGACGGTCTCGATCGGCCACGGGGCACCGGCCGGGGAGCCGGCCAGCAGCACCAGCCGGACCAGCCCGATGCCCGCGGCGCCGTGGCACCACAGCGGCGCGGCGGCGGAGATGTCGCCGTCGCGCAGGTCCGGCCAGCCGCCGCCCACCGGGTCGAACCAGGCGGCCTCCCAGGCCAGGGCGTCGTCGGCCAGGGCCAGGGCGTCCGCGGCCAGCGGCGGGAAGCGGCGTGCGGTCTCGACCAGGGCCAGCACCACCCCGCTCGCCCCGTGGGCCAGCCCGCACAGGGGACGTCCCGGCCGTGCACCAGGGGCGGTGTCGGCGACGTCGGGCCAGCAGCAGCCGACCGGCTCACGTCGGGTGCCGGCTGCCAGGGCGTCGAGCAGGTCCGCGGCACGACGTGCGCCGTGCTCGTCCGGGGGTAGCGCCAGCAGGAGGCCAGCTAGACCACCGGTCAGGTCGTGCCCCGTCCCACCGACGTCGAGGTCGCCGTCCCACCCGGGCGCGAGCATGCCCCCGCCCGTGGTGAGGCGGGACGGTGCGGAGCCGGTCCCACGGGAGCCGGAGGTGCCGGCCGACCCGACGCGGGCGGCGACCACGCGGGAGGCCAGCTCGAGCCCGGTCCGACCGACGAGCACGTCCGTTCCTCCCGGGCTGCGGCCCACGGCGCCCCGGATCGCTCGTCCGGCCAGCTCCACCGCCTCCGCGCGGCCGGTCAGGGTCCCGAGCTCGGCCAGGGCCCAGGCGACGCCGGCGTCCCCGTCGTAGAGGGCCGGGTGGCCGGCCCTGACGGTGGTGGGACGTCCCTCCGGCGACAGCTCCCACGTCGGCCAGCCGACGTCCTGGCCGGTGGTGATGGCGCCCCCCAGCAGCGCGTCCACCACCCGCTCGACGACCCGGTCCAGGCGGGCCACCTCATCCGCGACGGCCACCACACCCGGCAGCCCCTCGCTTACGGTTCCAGCAACGCCCGGCCGCGTCAGCACATCGACGGCGGTCGCCGCCTGCTGCCCCGACCACGGCGGCGTGGCCACCTGGATCTCGCTCACGACTCCTCCTTCTGACGGTGTGGTCCTGCGCCCTCGCTCGTGCGGGCTGCGTCCTCGCTCGTGCGGGCTGCGTCCTCGCTCGTGCCGGCTGCGTCCCCGCTCGTGCCGGCTGCGTCCCCGCTCGTGCCGGCTGCGTCCCCGCTCGTGCCGGCTGCGTCCCCGCTGCGGGTTCTGCCCCCGCTCGTGCCCGCTGCGTCCCCGCTGCGGGTTCCGCCCCCGCTCGTGCCCGCTGCGTCCGCACTGCGGGTTGCGTCCCCGCTCGTGCGGGCGGCGTCCCCCGCCAGCCGGGTTCCTCCCCCTGCTCCCGGGCTCGCGTCCTCCGGAAGCCCCGACCCCTCGGTCCTGGCGTGCGGGGCGGCCGGGTCGACCCCGTGGTGTCGGAGCTGGCCGGCGACGTGCTCCAGCAGCAGGTCCGGGTCCGCCTCGACGGCCGGCCCGGCGCCGGTGGCCTCCCAGGCGGAGAGAGCGGCCGCCAGCAACCGGCAGCGTGTCTCCCCGAAGCTGGTGCCGTTCCCGGGCTCGTGCGCCCAGCCGACGCCCGGACCGAGCGGGGCGGTCAGCGGCACCCGGACGGGACGGGTCGACCCCGCCACGTCCCGGGCCACCGCCGCCCACAACGACTCCCGCTCGTCGTCGGGCAGGTAGACCACCACCGCGTCCGGACGTCCGAGCAGGTCCGGCTCGGCCACGCACTTGAGCATCCAGGGCCGTTCCAGGTCCACCAGCCACCGGGTGAGCAGGGCCACCAGCTCGACCACCGAGTCGGTCCGCGGGGCCAGGTAGAGACGGCTGAGCCGCGGTCCCGGTGTGCTCGACCACCCGCCGCCCCAGGTGCGCCACCAGCCGTCGACCTGGTGGGCACCACCGCGGCGCAGCACCCGGACGTCGAGCCCCGCGACCGGATCCCGTCCGGCGCCGAGCGTCCCGACGTAGTCACCGCGGCAGTGGGCGCGGACGTCCCCTGACGCGCTCCTGGTCACCACCGTGCCGGCCAGGCCCACCCGGGCCACCCGGACGGGCCCGGTCCAGCTCCGGCTGCCGGCGTGCCCCGCCCGGAGCAGGCGGCCCAGCGGCGGCCACCACGGGTCCCAGGCCGCGACGGCGGCGGGGGCGGCGTACCAGCACCGGTACAGCTCGTCGGCGGGGACGTCGGCGTGCCGCACACCGGTCCAGACCCGGGCCGCGGCGAGGACGTCGGCGGCGTGCGCGGGCGAGAAGGACGCCACCCCGGCCCCGGTCACGGCCGGACCCCCGACAGCCCGGCCAGCCGACGGGCCCGACCCAGCCGGGTCGCGACGTCCTGGTCCAGCCCATCGCGGGACCCCTCGTCGGCGCGCCCCGAGGGCTCACCGCCACGGCCCGACGGCGCCAGGTGCTCCACCTGCACGGCCAGCTGCCACGCCGTCACCACCGAGTGGACGCAGGCCAGCGGGGCGGCGACCCGACCCGGGCCACCGGCCTCGGCGTAGGAGGCGAGGAAGCGCTGCACCGACGGGGCACCGCCCAGCTCGTGCAGCACCGCGGCCGCGCAGACCACGTCCCAGTCCGGGTCCCCGGCCCCGCCGGCCTCCCAGTCGAGCAGCCCCACCCGGTCCCCGTCGTGGAGGACGTTGGCCGCGGTGAGGTCTCCGTGCACCCACACCCCTCGGCGCCACGCCCGTGCCGCCCCGGCCAGCGCGGCGGCCAGAGCCGGCTCACGCACCGCGGCCAGCACGTCGGCGGCGGGTGAACCCTCCGGCGCCCCGGCCATCGAGGGCAGCGGCCGCTCCGGGTGCAGCGGCCAGGGCAGCCGGGCCGGCCCCGTGCCAGGAGCCGCCGGGACCGCGTGCAGCCGGGCCAGCTCCCGTCCCAGGGCCGTCGAGGCCACACTCAGCCGGACCGGGTCCCCGAGCAGCCGGTCCAGCTGGACCCCGGGCAGGGGCGCGGTCCAGACCGCGTCCCCGCCCGGGACCTGGTGGGCGGCGGAGTCCCCCCGAACCACCGCGCCCACCTCCCCATCCGGGACCCCACGGGCGACGGCGTCCCCCCGAACCACCGTGCCCGTCCACCCCGGAGGGGCGTCGTCGGCGACGGGCTCCCCCCGGACCCCCGCACCCGCCGCCGCACCCGGTGTGCCGGTGACGGCGTCCCCCCGAGACGCCGTCACCGCACCTCCCGTGGAGCCGTCGGCGTCCCCCCGGACCACCACCGACGTCTCCCCCTGCCCGGCGCCACCCACCGCGTCGGGTCCACCGAGGACCCGGGGCAGCAGCACCCGGCCCCGCAGCGCCTCCCACGCCGCCCGCTCGACCGCGACCGTGTCGTCGCCGTCGAGCACCGACGCCGGTCCGGGCTGCTTGACGTAGGCCAGCACCGATCCCGCCCCCTCCAGCCGGTGGACCCGGTTGGAACGCCACTGCGGGACCAGCACCGTCCGCCCCGCCAGCACCTCGGCGGGATCGGCCAGGCCGAGGGCCACCGCGTCGCGGAGCAGGACCGGTGCCGTCCTCATGCCTGCTCGCCCTGCTGCTCGGCGGCGACCGCCTCCTCCAGCGCCGTCAGGTAGCCGGCCCAGTAGGCCTCGAGCTCCGCCGCCGACGCCCCGGCCGGGACGCCCGACGCGGCGACCGCGTCCCCCGCCGAGGGAGCGCCCTGACCCGGACCGAAGGGACCGGGCGGGTCGAAGGGCCACTCCTGGTCCCAGCAGATCGGGCGCCGGGTGGGCGGCGGGCACGTGATCACCGTCCGGGTCGGGCACCAGACCGCCCGCGTCACGCACACGACCTGCCGGCTGATCAGCGGGCCCCCGCAGAAGATCTTGATCCGCGACGGCTGGCAGATCACCATCCGGCTGCCCGTCACCACCGGACCCGTGATCAGGTCCACCCCGAGGGCGTCCAGGGCCATCTGGATGGGGTTGGCGAAGGTGAAGGAGCCGTCGCGCGAGCCGGCGAACAGCAGCCCGACCACGTTGCGGGCGGTGTCCATCACCACCGACCCGGAGTCACCCCGGTCGGAGAAGCGCGGTGAGCGCGTCGTGTCGGGGGCGATCCTCAGCTGGTGGCGGAAGGTCCGCACCCCGATGCCGTTGCCGTAGTCGACCTGGAGGGTGAAGTCGGTCGAAACCACCGACCCGAAGGTGTGCTCGGTGGTCCGGCCGCGCTTCTGCACCGCCATCCCCACCGTCGCCGTGGCCCGACCGGCCACCGCCCCGATGCCGGTCACCGTCGCGTCCCAGGCCTGACCGGCGTCGAGCCGGACCACCGCGCCGTCGACCGTGTCGGTGAGCTGGGCCCGGGCGAGGGTGCCGAACGGGTCGTCGTTGGCGTCGTCGTCGGCCCGCGACGGCTGCACCATGACGTCACCGACGGACCAGGTGGTGTCCACGCAGGCGACGTGGAAGTTGGTCAGGGCCATCGTGGCGCCGCTGGCCCGGTCCCGGACCATGGCCCCCAGGGTGCCGCTGAACACGTAGTTCCCCGGGGAGGGGACGTCCGGCGGCGCGAGGTAGATGGTGCGCTGGGGCCCCATCGAGATGCCGCCCACCATGGTCGGGTAGACCGCAGGGTCCAGCAGCGGCTCATCCCCGGCCAGCACCTTCATCGACCCCGGCTGCAGCTCGATCTCGAGCTCCTGCACGTCGGTGGGGATGCCGTCGATCTCGTCCGGCACCAGCTGCTCCGCCGGCACGTCCCCGGCCGGCAGCTTCTGCTCGACGAAGACCACGATGCTCAGCTGCCCGGTCGGCTCGCCCCCGGTCTGCTTCTCCGCGATGTCCACCCCGACCACGCCGGGCCGGAGGATCAGCGCGTCCTCCACCCGCTCCTTGACCGGTCGGATCCTCGACCGTGCCTGGCTCTCTGCTCCCTGCTCCGTCATCTCCTGCTCCTCCGTGCCGTGGCACCCCCCGTGGTTGCCGACACCGGGGAGGAAGCCGCCCGGCCTCCCGGTGATACATCCCGTCGACCACGTATCACCAGGGTCGTCACCGACTCCTTCTCAACGCGGGCACCGCTCACTACGCTGAGCGCCAGCGGACCTCCGCCGGGCCGGCCCGCCGTGACAGGAAGTCCGCCCATGCCCACCTCGTCGCTCGCGCAGCCGTCGCTCCCGCCGACGCCCCCTGTGGTCGCGCCCGCCCTCCTGACCCGGTTCGGCGCGCGGGTGCTCGATCCGCTGACCGCCGTCCGCACCGGCCGCACCCCGGCCCCGACGGTCTACCTCGCCGACCGGCTGCTGGTCCGGGGAGCCGCCGAGGACACCCGCACCGCCGACGCGGTGGCCCTGCTGGGGGAGGTCGCCGCCGGCCTCGGCGTCCCGGTCGAGGTGTCGGTGGACCGGCGCGACCGCGTCGTCGCCCGCCAGCTGCTGCAGACCGAGGGCGGACGCCTGCTGGCCGAGGCCACCAGCACCCGGCTGCTGCTGAGCACGCCCGCCGACGGCCGCACCGCCCCACCGGACGCCTGGGCCCTGCTCGCCGCCGCCCGCGCGCAGGCCCCCGAGCTCGCCCGCCACATCCACCTGGACCACCTGCTCACCGCCTGCTCCGAGACCTGGAACGGCGTCGGCGGCATCTGGGGCGGGGTCGGTGGGATCTGGGGCGGGGTCGGTGGGATCTGGGGCGGGGTCGGAGGCATCTGGGGCGGCGTCAGCCCCACCCCCTCCCCCTACGGCAGCCCCGGCTACGGCACCCGCGTCCCGGTCTCCTGGAACGGTGCCGACCCGCGGACCACCGCGCCGGCGGTGAAGCGTCCACCGGTGGTGGTCCTGCTGGACACCGGGGTCGGGGAGCACCCGTGGTTCCGCGACGGCGAGGGCGTCCGGGAGGTGGTCGAGGTCGGCGGCATCCCGGTCGGCATCAGCGTCAGCGGGGTCGGCGACCCGGAGCTGTCGGGGGTGGTGGCCGACGCGGTCGGGGGCATGCTGGACCGCCAGTCCGGCCACGGCACCTTCATCGCCGGGGTCGTCCGGCAGCGCTGCCCGCAGGCCGAGCTGTGGGCCGTCCCGGTGATGCCCGCCGACGGCGCCGCCTCCGAGGGCGACCTGCTGCACGCCCTGACCGTGCTGCTGGCCCAGCACCTGGACGCCCAGGCGCGTGGCGACTCCGAGGGGGTGGTGGACGTGATCGGGTTGTCCCTCGGCTACTACCACGAGGACCCGGCCGACGCCCTGGACGACGGGCCGCTGCTGGCCCTGCTGCAGCTGGCCGCCCGCTCCGGCACCGCGGTGGTCGCGGCCGCCGGCAACGACGCCACCAGCACCCCCTTCTTCCCCGCCGCGCTGGCGCCCGCGCTCACCGACGGCGTCCCGCTGACCAGCGTCGGGGCCCTCAACCCCGACGGCCGCAGCGTCGCCCTGTTCTCCAACAACGGGAGCTGGATCAGCACCCACGCCCCCGGCGCCCAGGTGGTGAGCACGGTGCCGGTCACCCTCAGCGGGGCGCTGACCGCGGGCGTCCACGTCGACCGCGACGACCCGCTGCCCCGGACCGGCGTCGACCCCGACACCCACCGCTCCGGGTTCGCGGTGTGGAGCGGGACGTCCTTCGCCGCCCCCTTCGTCGCCGGCGACCTGGCCGCCGCCATCGCCGTCGACGAGGACCCGGTCGGCACCGACCCGGCCACCATGGTGGCCCGCGGGGCCCGGGCCGTGGCCACCGTGCTGGCCGCCCGGGAGGTCCGGCGATGACCACGCTCCCGGGTCGGCCGCGGGCCGGGGAGGGGCTGCCCGACCGGGCCGGACGCGCCTTCGCCGGCTACCGCGAGGGGGACGTGGCCCAGATGGACGAGCTGGTCGAGCTGCTCACCGGGCTGCTGTGGCACACCGCCCGGGGCGCGGGGCTGGACGAGCGCGCCGCCCAGGACGTCGTCCAGACCGCCTGGCTGCGGCTGGTCGAGCACGCCGACTCGGTGGCCGACCCGCAGGCGGTGCTGGGCTGGCTGCTCAGCACCGTGCGGCGGGAGAGCTGGCGGGTCGCCCGGACCACGCTCCCGGCCGTCGAGCCGGACGAGACCCGACCGGACGAGGCCCCGCACCCGGACCAGCAGGTCGAGACCGGTGACCAGCTGCGGCTGC
This sequence comes from Auraticoccus monumenti, assembly GCF_900101785.1. Taxonomy (GTDB): domain Bacteria; phylum Actinomycetota; class Actinomycetes; order Propionibacteriales; family Propionibacteriaceae; genus Auraticoccus; species Auraticoccus monumenti. Next base: position 733,014 of record NZ_LT629688.1, read on the forward strand.
TCTGGCAGCACGTCCAGGCCCTGCCGCCGCGGTGCCGGGCGCTGCTGCGGGTGATCGCCTTCGCCGAGCGCCCCGACTACGCCCGGGTGGCCGCCGCGCTGGGGATGCCGGTCGGCAGCATCGGCCCCACCCGGGGTCGCTGTCTGGCCAGGCTCCGCACCGCGCTGGCCGGCGACGAGCGCTGGGCCGACGTCCCCGGAGGTGCCGCATGAGCCGCACGGACCGGCCCTTCCCCGAGGACGAGCCCCTCGACGCCGGCGACCTGGACCTGCTGGCGGCGCTGGCCCGGGCGGCCGACGTCCACGACCCGGTGCCCGCGGGGCTGACCCGCGAGATCCGCTTCCGCCTCAGCGTCCGGGCCCTGCACGCCGAGGTGGCCGAGATCGTCGCGGAGGGTGCGGGGACCGCCGCGCTGCGGGGGCCGCACCAGGCCCGGACCGAGACGATCAGCTTCGTCGCCGGCGACCTGTCGGTGCTGGTCACCCTCACCGTCCACGACGAGGGCGTCCGGGTGGACGGCTGGCTGACCGGGACGGGGTTCAGCGGTCCGGGCGCCGACGTGCGGGTGCTGCGGTCGGGGGCCCCGAGCGGTGACCCCGTCCCCGTCGACGAGCACGGGCGGTTCGTGGTCGCGCCGGTGGCCCGGGGCGTGGTGCAGCTGCTGTTCACCCCCGCCGACGCCACCCGGCGGCCCGTGGTCACCCGGCACGTCGAGCTCTGAGGTGACGACCTCCGTCCGCGGGCAGCGCCCGTCCCCGGCGGAGGTCGCCGCCCTGGTCGACGAGGCGGTGCTGGCCAACGCGCGCGGACGTCCGGCGCTGGCCGGCCGGCTGCTGGACCGGGCCCTGCGTGCGCTCGGCCCGGACGAGGGCGACGTCGCGGCGCTGGAGACCCGTTGCCGGGTGCTGATCACGTCGGCGCTGACCCGGTTCGAGACGGGGCGGCGGGCCGAGGCCTTCGCGCTGCTGACCCGGGCAGAGGAGCTCGCCGACGCCGCGGGGCTCGGGGCCGTCCGGGCGCTGGCCGCCATCCAGCGCTCGGGGCTGCACGGCCGCACCGGGGACTGGGCGGCCGCGCTGGCCGGGCTCCAGGGAGTCGACCCGTCCGCCCCCGGTCTGAGCCCGCGCGCCCGATGCGTGGTGGAGCTCAACAGCGGGTTGGCGCTGCAGCTGCTCGGTCGCCACCGCGCCAGCCGGGACCGGCTGCAGGCGGCCGTCCGGCTGGCCGAGGAGCACGGCATCGACGACCTGGCCGCCGCCGCCCTGCACAACCTGGGCCGGTTGTCCTTCCTGCGGGGCGAGCTGCCCGAGGCGCTGACCCTGATGGCGCGGGCCCGCCGCCGCAGTCCCGACCTCACCTCCTCGGGAGCCGACCTGGACCGGGCGCGGGTGCTGCTGGAGGCCGGCCAGCTCGACGCCGCCGAGGAGCTGCTGGTGCAGGCCGAGCAGGAGGCCCGGGCGGCCGGGCTGGCCCACGACGTCGGGGAGATCTCGCTGGAGCGGGCGCGGCGCTCGCTGCTGCTGGGCGACCACGCCCGCGCCCGGACGCACGCGCTCGCCGCCCGGCGGTCCTTCGCGCGGCTCGGCGAGGACTCGTGGCGGACCCGGGCGGAGCTGCTGCGGCTGGGAGCCGAGCTCGCCGGTGGTGGACGTCCGGGGCCGGTGGCGCGGCAGGCGCTGGCGCTGGCCGAGGGCTCGGCCCGGGCTGCCGGGGTGGGGCTGGAGGCGTCGCTGCTGGCGGCGGAGTCCGCGGCCCGGGCCGGTGACGTGGCCGCCGCTCGCGCGGTGCTGCCCCGGCGGGTGGGTGCGGCGACCCTGCCCCAGCGGCTGCAGCTGGCGCTGGCCCGGACCACCGTCGCGCTGGCCGCCGCCGACCCCGAGGCCGCGCTGGCCCGGTTGCGCGGCGCCGCCGCGGTGCTGGCCTCGGAGCAGCGCCGGTCGGCGGGGCTGGACAGCCGGACCGCGATCGCCCTGCACGGGCGCCGGCTGGCCGAGCTGGACGTCGGGCTCGCCCTGGGCACGGGGTCCGCGGCGGCCGTCCTCCGGGCGACCGAGCGGTGGCGGGGGCTGTCCACCCGGGGCCGCTGGGTGGTGCCGAGCGGGGACCCCACCACCGACGACCTGGTCGCGGCCATGCGCCGCACCGGCGCCGAGCTGCGCGAGGCCGGCGACGAGACCAGCCGCCAGCCGCTGGTCCGCGAGCTGGCCCGGCTCGAGCGGGCGGTGCGGGAACGGGGCTGGATGCTGGCGGCGGCGCAGGAGGACGTGCCCGACGCCGCCGTCCACCCCACCTCCGTGAGCGCCCTCGGCCCCGCCCTGGCCGGCCGGGACGCCGGGCTGGTCAGCTTCCTCAGCTGGGGTGGACGGCTGCGGGCGGTCACCGTCACCCCGCGGTCGACGCGCCTGCACGACCTGGCCGACGCCGCGGACGTCCTCGAGCTGGCCTCCCGGCTGGCTGCAGGACGCACCGCCCTGGCGGCCCTCGCCGACCCGCGGCTGCGGGAGGTGGTGGAGCGGTCCCAGCAGCGCGCCACCTCCCGGCTGGACGCGCTCCTCTCCCCGGCCCTGCCGGGGACGGGGCGGGTGGTCGTGGTCCCCACCCGGGTGACGGCCTCGCTCGCCTGGCGGCAGCTCCCCTGCCTGCTGGGGCGCCCGGTCACGGTCTCCCCGTCGGCGACCGGCTGGCTCCGCGGGCTCGACGCCGGCGCGGCTCGGGCCGCCACCCGGACCCCGGAGCCGCGGACGTCCCTCACCGCCGTCGCCGGTCCCGCCCTCGAGCGGGCGGCCGACGAGGCGCGGGCGGTGGCGGCGTGCTGGCCGGGCGGGAAGGCCCTGACCGGGGACCGGGCGGTCGGCGCCGCCCTGACCGCGGCGCTGCGCTCCGACACCGTGGTGCACGTGGCCGCCCACGGCAGCCACCACGACCAGAGCCCGCTGTTCTCCTCTGTGCTGGTGGCCGACGGACCGCTGTTCGCCCACGAGTTCGAGCGGGTCGGCGTCGGCGCCGGGCACGTGGTGCTGTCCTCCTGCGACGTCGGACGGGCCCGGGTGCGGCCGGGTGAGGAGTCGCTGGGTCTGGCCGCCGCGCTGATCGCCTGCGGGGTCCGCACCGTGGTGGCGGCCGTCGCCCCGGTCCGCGACGACGTCGCGCAGGAGCTGATGACGCGCTACCACGCCGAGCTCGCCGCCGGGTCCGACAGCGCCGAGGCCCTCCTCCGCGCCTCCTGCGACGTCCCCGACGCCGGGCTGTTCTGCGGCTACGGCACCGACTGGCGCGTGGGCGGCGCGCCGGCCGCGGTGTGACCGTGGTCGCGGACCTGGCGAGCCGGTCGGGACCCTGGGCCCACGTCGGGGGCGCGTCGGGCACCTAGGCTGGTCGGCGCACGGACGGACGAGACAGAAGGGGTGCGCCATGGTGGAGCTGCAGCAGTTCCACCCCCTGCAGCCCCCCCGCGAGCCGGCCCCGGAGAACGCGTGGTCCCGCGACCTGGTGATCACCCTGGTGGCCTTCATCCTGTGCGCGGTCGCCGGGCTCACCACCAGCGGCGTCCCGGGCGTGCTGGCCGCCCTGATCGCGCTGCCCCTCATCGTCCGCCGCCACTACCCGATGCTGATGCTGTACGGCAGCACGGCCGGGGCGCTGATGCAGCTGCCCCTGGGGGACATCCAGTTCTCGGTGGTGGTGGTCCCCTTCGTGATCTACCAGGTGGCCCGCTGGATCGAGCCGCCGAACGCCGCCCGGCTGTCGGTGATCATAGGCGTGGTCGGCTCGGTGCTGGGCCCGATGGCCTGGACCCGCTTCGGGGCCAACCTGCAGGTCGACTCCCCGGACCTGCTGGTCTACTGCTTCACCTGCCTGGTCACCGTGCTGACCGCCTACGTGATCGGACGCCGCCGCTACGAGGCGGTCCGCTCCAGCGACGACCGCAAGGTGGCCGCCGAGGTCACCCTGCGGATGCAGCTGGCCGCCAGCGAGCAGCGGGCGCGCGCCGCGGAGGTGAACGAGCGGAACCGGATCGCCCGCGAGCTGCACGACATCGTGGCCCACTCGCTGTCGGTGATCGTGGTGCAGGCCGAGGGCGGACGGGCCCTGGCGGCCAAGAAGCCCGAGCTCGCCGCGGACGTCCTGGACACCATCGCCGAGACCTCCCGGGAGTCGCTGACGGAGATGCGGCGGATCGTCGGGGTGCTGCGGAACGGGCCCGAGCGCGGGGCGGCGGACTACAAGCCGGCCCCCGGGCTGGCCGACCTGCCCGACCTGGTGGCCCGCACCACCGACCGCGCCCGGCTCGAGATCCGCGGTCAGGTGCCCGTCGTGGCCCAGACCCTGGGCCTGAGCGTCTACCGCGTGGTGCAGGAGGCGCTGACCAACATGCTCAAGCACGGCGGGCCCGACGCCCGGGCCACGGTGCTGCTCGACTGCACCCACCCCGGCACCCTCGAGCTGCGGGTGCTCGACGACGGACGCGGGTCCGGCACCACCTCCGACGGTCAGGGCAACGGGCTGCGCGGGATGAACGAGCGGGTCCAGCTGGTCGGGGGACGTCTGCTGGCCCGGCCGCGACGCGAGGGCGGGTTCGAGATCCGGGCCACCTTCCCGATCGCCCCACGCCCCTCCGCCCCCGAGACCCGCCCCGTGCCCACCCGCGGCGACGGCATCCCGCCGCGACCGGCCTGGGCCACCGCCCCCGCCACGCGCCCGCGTCCCAGCCCCTCCCCCGCGCTGCCGCCCGGGAACGACCGCCACCCCGGCCGCCCGTACGGCTCCGGGGCGAGCGCCCCCCAGCGCGACGACGGCCACGGGTCCCGGCAGGTCGGTCCGGCAGCCACCCGGCGTCCGGGCCCCGAGGGGTCGTACGACGGGCACGCCCCCGGGAGCCGACCCGCCGACGCGAGCGCCCGTCCCTGGGAGCCGGTTCACCCGGCACTGGGCACCCCGAGACGCGACCCGGCCGGGCCGCAGTCCGGCGGACCGGCGGGGCCGCGTCCGGCCCCGGCCACCGGGACGCCTGATCGCCGTGGGTCCTGGGCCGCGGACGCAGCCGGTTCACCGGGGTCGGGACAGGCCCCCGCACCGGTGCGGCCCCAGCGCCCGGCGCCGGCAGGGTCCTCCGACCGGCACGCACCACGCCCGCGGGACGGCCGCAGCGCCGCCACGGAGGACGCCACGGCGCTGCCGCGGGTGGCGGCTCCCGCCGAGCAGCGTCGGTCCTGGGGTGAGCGCGAGGCCGACGTGGCCCGCGAGGCCGCCGGGGCACGCGAGGCCGCCGCCCTGCCGCGGTGGCGCGGGGTGTCCCTGCAGCCCACGGCCACCGAGCCGCCGGAGCAGGCGGCACTGCCCCGCTCCCGGCGCGACCGGTCCGCGGACGAGACCACCGTGGCCGTCGACGTCCAGCCGACCGTGCCCCTCCCCGACCCGCGCCCCGACGACCACCGGTCCGGTGGATCTCGCTCCGGCGACCACCGCTCGGGTGCGCACCGCTCCGGTGGGCACCGCTCCGGTGGGCACCGGGACGACGACGCCGAACCCACCGTCCAGCTCGCCCCCGAGCTCGAACCCACCCAGGTGCTGCCGGCTGTGCCCGCACCCCGTCCCGAAAGAGGTCGCCCGTGACCCCCACCCGCGTCTTCCTCGTCGACGACCAGTCCCTGGTCCGCGGCGGCTTCCGCATGCTGATCGAGGCCGAGGACGACATGGAGGTGGTCGGAGAGGCCTCCGACGGGGCTCAGGCGGTGCGGGCGCTGTCCACCGCGCCCGCCGACGTGGTGCTGATGGACATCCGGATGCCGGTGATGGACGGCGTCGAGGCCACCCACCGGCTGGTGCACTCCGGCAACCCCACCAAGGTCCTGGTGCTGACCACCTTCGACATGGACGAGTACGTCTTCGCCGCGCTCAAGGCCGGGGCCAGCGGGTTCCTGCTCAAGGACGCCCGCCCCGAGGAGCTGCTCTCGGCCGTCCGCGACGTGGCCGCCGGTGACGCCGTGATGTCACCCAGCGTCACCCGCCGGCTGCTCGAGCACGTGGTCCCGACCCTGCCCGCCTCCCCCCGCGACCGCGGCCCGGACCCGCGGCTGGCGCTGCTGACCGAGCGGGAGCGCGAGGTGCTGGTCGAGATCGCCGGCGGGGCCACCAACTCCGAGATCGCCCGGACCCTCTTCATGGCCGAGGGCACCGTCAAGACCCACATCGGACGGCTGCTGGCCAAGCTGGAGTGCCGGGACCGGGTCGGGCTGGTGCTGCTGGCCTTCGAGACCCGCCTGGTCCAGCTCTGAGCCGGCCACCGGCGACGCGAGGGCTCCGGTGAGCGACGGGTCGGCGGACCCCGCGATCGACGGTGAGGGTGCGGACCCGGGTACCGACGAGGTCGTGCTGCGGACCGACCGGCTGCTGCTCAGGCCCTGGCGGGTCGAGGACGCCGCCGTCCAGCGCGAGCTCTGGCTGGAACGCGACCCCCGGGTGCCTCCGCACCGTCGCATCGACGCCGACGGGCACCCCACGCTCGAGGACCTCGAGGAGTGGATCCGCACCCACCCGCCTGGCCGCACCGGGTTGCTGGCGGTCGAGCGGAGGACCGGCGGTGAGGTGATCGGCTACTGCGGTCTGGTCGACAGCGGCCGTGGCGCCGAGGACGAGCCCGAGCTGGCCTTCGAGCTGCTCCGCCGGGAGTGGGGGCAGGGCTACGCGACCGAGGCCTCGCTCGCGGTGCTCGACTGGGCGAGGACGTCGGGGCACGTGCGCCTGTGGGCGACGGTGCGGGAGTGGAACACGGCCTCGCGCCGGGTGCTGGCCAAGGTCGGCTTCGTCGAGACCGACCGGGTGGAGCCCGACGACGTCCACGGCCGCACGATCTTCACCACCCGCCTGCTCTGACCGGCCCCGGGTCGGACCGGCCTCGCCGTTCAGTCGGTCGGCCGCACGCCCAGGGCGGCGCCCACCTGCTCGACGCCGTCGCGCAAGGACGCACGCAGGTCCTCGGGGGTGAGCACCCCGGGGTAGAAGAGGTGCTGGGCGCAGACGCCGTCGGCCAGCAGGTGCAGCCGGGCGGCGGCCTCCTCCAGCCCCGGCTCGAGGGGGTCGACCGGGGTCAGCTCGACCGCCCGTCCCACGAGCACCAGCACGGCCAGGCGCGTCAGCACCCGCAGGCCGGCGTGGCTGGCGTCGATGAACTCCCGGTCCTGCCCGGGTGAGGTCCGCTCCAGCTCGGCCAGGGCCACGGCGACCAGCAGCTCGGTCCGGCGCCGGTCGTCCAGCGGGACCAGCTCCTCCAGCAGCCGGCAGGCCCGCTCCTGCGGGTCGGGTCCTGGCTCCTTCAGGACGCCGAGCAACCGGTCCGGCACCTCGTCCCGGATGATCCGGCCGGCGAAGCGCAGCAGGTCGTCCTGGGTGCTGAAGTAGTGCCGGATCGCCCCCGAGGACAGGCCCGACTCCGCCACCACCGCCCGCACGGACGCGCCCCGCAGACCGTCCCGCTCGAGCAGCCGCCAGACCGCCCGGGCGATGTCGCGGCGGCGCTGCTCGTGGTCGACGATCCTGGGCACGCGCCCATGCTGCCACCTCCACCGCTTTTTGTCGCACGATCGTTCTGCTACCGTTCTAGCACGATCGTGTTACTAAAGGAGTGGTCATGGACCTGCTCGGTCTCGGCGTGCTGGCCGGCCTCGCGCTGGTGGACAGCACCAGCATCGGCACCCTCGTCGTCCCGGTGGTGCTGCTGCTGCGACCGCGGGTCCACCCGGGCCTGGTGCTGCTCTACCTGGCCACCATCGCGGTGTTCTACCTCGCGGTCGGGCTGCTGCTGATGGCCGGGGCCACCACCCTGCTGCCGCGGCTGGGCGCGGCACTGGAGACCCCTGCCGCCTACGCCGTCCAGCTCGCGCTGGGTGTCGGCCTGGTGGTGCTGGCCTTCAGGATCGAGCCCAGGGCGGCGGCCCGCCGCCGGGAGCGGAGGGGTCTGCCGCCGACCGGCGAGCCCCGCTGGCAGCGTCGGATCGAGGCGGCCGCGGACCGTCCGGGCACCATGGTCGGCCTCGCCCTGGGCGCCGGGCTGGCCGAGGCCGCGACGATGCTGCCCTACCTCGGCGCGATCGCGCTGCTGGTCGGCTCGGGTCTCGGCGCATGGACTTCGAGCGGCCTGCTCGGCGGCTACGTGCTGGTGATGGTGCTCCCGGCCCTGGTGCTGCTGGTGCTGCGGCTGGCCGGCGGACGCCGGTGGGACCCGGCGATGCAGCGGTTGCGGGACTGGATCGCCCGGCACAGCGCGGGGACGCTGTCGTGGGTGGTCGGCATCCTCGGCGTGCTGCTGGCCCGTGACGCCGTCCCCCACCTCGCACCCCTGCTGGACCGCCTCGGCTGAGACGGCTCAGCCGCACCGACGACCCCCAGAACCGGTCACCCAGCCCGACGGCGCCGCCCGTGACGCCGGGCCGTCGGGCTCAGTGACCGCTTCTGAGCGTGGCGCCCAGCTCGGCGACGGTGGACCGGACGGCCGTCGCGGTCAGCCGCGGGGGCAGGTGGCGGGCCATCACCAGCATCGCGGCCATGGTGCTCTGCGGTGCGTCCCGGTGGGAGAGGTAGCCGCGCTGGAGCTCCACCGGCAGGTCGAAGAAGGCGTCGAAGAAGGCCAGGGTGCCCTCGGGGGGCAGCGAGAGCAGGGTCCGCAGACCGGCCTGGCGGAGCCGGTGGGTCACCCGGGCCGCCGGCGGCCAGAGGGCCCGACCTGGGTCGCGACCGGCGGCCACCGCGTCGACCAGACGGTCCACCTCGCGCAACGACACGGCCACGCTGTAGCCGGTCCCCGGGTGCATCAGCCCGCCCCGGGACCCGAACAGCACGGGTCCGCCGCGCACCTGGTCGGCCGGGTCGGCCTCCACGGAGAAGCGGACGTGCTCGGTGCGCTCGAAGCCGGACAGGGTGAGCCCGCGCCCGGCCAGTCGCGACTCCAGCCGGCGACGGAGCTCGCGCATCCCCAGCGCCGGACGTCCGACCAGGCAGGTCTCCTCCAGCAGGGTGTCCTGCTCGGAGAGCGGGACGGCGTAGAGGAAGGTGGGCGGGGCCTCCGGTGGGGTGTCGTGGTCGCGCCGCCAGTCCATCAGCCAGGGCCCGCCGAGCACCTCCTCGGCCCGCTGCCGCGGCACCACCACCCCGACGGCGGTCTGCTGCGCCCGGTCCGGGTGCAGGCCGGCGCCTCGGGCGTCCACCACGTGCTCGGCCACCACCTGGCTGCCGTCGGAGAGCCAGACGGTGCGGCCGCTGACCCGCCGGACGAGCTGGGGCAGCACGCTCGCGCCGGAGAGGTCCAGGACGTCCTGCAGCCCGCCGGTGCTCAGCACCGCGTAGTCGCGGGTCAGCTCGCGCTCGCGGCGGGCCCAGACCCGCGGCCGGAACCGGGTGTCCAGCACCTCGGCCGGCAACCAGGACGGGAGCTCGTCGACCCAGGCGGCGTAGGTGGGGGTCCAGCGACGGTCCGGCGACGGGTCGACCGCCACCACGTCCACCCCGCGGGCGGCGAGGCGGTGCGTCAGGGCGCGCCCGGCCGGGCCGAGCCCCAGCACCGCCACCGTCGCCCGTCGCACACCCATGCCGGAACCGTAGCCGCTGGCCTCCAGGCTCTGGCACCCCGCTTGGCCGGGGTTGTCAGAGTGGAGCCGTGAGAGCTGCCGCCGTCTCGACGTCCCTGCTGGTGCTGCTGACGCTGAGCGCGTGCTCCGGATCGGGAACCACCCCCGCCGACGATCCGCCCGCGCCCGCCGCCCCGACCCCGGCACCCTCCAGCGCCACCCCGACGGCCGGCGCGACCGGTCCCTCGACCCCGAGCGCCACCCCCACCGCGGAGCCGACGCCCGAGGGCTTCCCCGAGCTCGAGGTCGAGGTGCTGGCCGACGACCTCACCCTGCCGTGGGACGTCGACGAGCTGGCCGGCGGTGGGTTGCTGGTGACGGAGAAGGAGAGCGGACGCATCCTGCTCCTCGACGGCGACCAGCGGCGCGAGCTCTCCGGTGGGCCGTCGGGGCTCTGGTCCAGCGGGGAGACCGGGCTGATGTCGATCGTGGTGGACCCCTCCGACGAGGACCGCTTCCTCACCTGCCACGGTCACAGCGACGGCGGCGCGACCGACGTCCGGGTGGTGGAGTGGACCCTGGACGAGGACCGGACGCAGGCCACCGAGGGCGACGCCCTGATCACCGGGATCGAGTCCACCACCGGCCGGCACGGCGGCTGCCGGATGGAGGTCAGCCCCGACGGCGAGCTCTTCGTGGGCACCGGCGACGCCGCCGTGGGCACCAACCCCCGCGACCTGACCAGCCTCAACGGCAAGGTGCTGCGCGCCGACGCCGGTACCGGCGACCCCCTGCCCGACAACCCCTTCGCCGACTCCGACGACGCCGCCACCCAGCTGGTCTGGACCTACGGGCACCGCAACGTGCAGGGCCTGGCCGTGGTCGACGGCACCGTGTGGTCCGCCGAGCACGGACCCGACGTCGACGACGAGGTGAACCGGCTCGAGGCCGGCGGTGACTACGGCTGGGACCCGGTGCCGGCCGGCGGCGGTGGCGGGTACGACGAGTCGGTGCCGATGACCGACGACGACCTCGACGGCGACCAGGTGGCCGCGGCCTGGAGCTCCGGGGACCCGACGCTGGCCACGTCGGGGATGACCCTGGTCGAGGGTGCGGAGTGGGGCGGCTACGCCGGCGGGCTGGCGGTGGCCACGCTCAAGGCCCAGCAGATGCTCTTCCTCCCCCTCGACGACGGGGAGGTGGGCGAGGCCCGGGTCCCCGAGGTGCTGACCGAGCACGGACGTCTGCGCTCGGTGACCCAGGCCGCCGACGGCGCGCTGCTGGTCACCACCTCCAACGGCAGCGACGACGAGCTGCTCCGCGTGACCCCGCGCTCCTAGAGCACCCGGTGCGTCGGGCGGAGCCCTGCGGCAGTGGTGCGCCGGTACCGGATCGGGCGCTGACCAGGGCGTCCGCGTCCGCCCCTGCCGGGCCCGCTCGGGTCCGGCCGGAGCGCACTCAGCGAGGTCGGACCAGCCGGGCCAGCACGTCGGCCATCTCCGGGCGCAGCTCCTCCACCGGGACGGCGGGCTGGTCGACGGCGTGCTGCAGGACGCCGTCGGCGACGATGGCGAGCCACACCGCGAGCCGCTGCGGCGGGAGGTCACCGCGGACCGTCCCCTGCCTCTGACCGGCGGCCACCAGCTCGGTCAGGGTCTCCCGGACGAGGTCGGTCTCGGCGGTGAGGACCGCGGTCACCCGGGCGTCCTCGGGCAGACCGCCGAGGACGGCGACGAACCCGGCCAGGTCCGGGTCGGACGCCTCGGCGAGGACGTGCTCGCACCACTGGTCGAGGGCACCGATCGCGTCGTCGGCCGCGGCCTGGCGGATCCGGTCCAGGGCCTCGCGGGTGTGGGCGAGGCCGTCCTCGAGCACCGCGACCAGCACCGCGGCCTTGGTGGGGAAGTAGTGGAAGAAGGTGCCCGACGAGACGGCTGCGGACCGGCAGATCTGCGCGGTGCTGGTGCGCTCGTAGCCGTGCGCGGCGAAGAGCCGGTACGCCGCGGCGACGATCTCGGAGCGTCGGTCCCTGCGCTCATCCGCACCCATCGCCCCGCCTCCCTCCATCGGCCTCGCCCGGGTCGACCACTCGACTCCGACGCGCCGCCCACTCTAGCGCAGCCACTCTAGAGCGCCTACTCTAGTGTGATGGGCAGCGGATCGAGTCCGAGTTCGACGGCCACGGAGGCGCAGGTCGCCGACGCCTGGTCACCCGGGCGGGCACGGCGGCTGACCGGCCTGGGGCTGGGCCTGGTCGTCATCGCCGTCGTCTACCACGGCCCACCCGTCGACCAGGTGGCCGGCCTGGACCTGCGGTTCGGCCTGACCGGTCCGCTCGCGGGGGACCCGTGGAAGTGGGCGGGCGCGGCGCTGCTGCTGGCCGTCGTGGTCGGCGTGGAGCGCCTCGGCCCGGCCTCGCTCCTGCTGCGGCGGCCCAGTGGTCGCGACCTGGAGTGGGTGCTCTACGCCTTCGGGGCGTTCATGGTGTGGTCGTGGGGCCTCAGCCTCCTCGCCCCGCAGGAGGACAACGAGGGCATCGCGACCATCGCCCGGCTCGGGGTCGCGGGGGTGCTGCTGCTGATCCTGACCGCAGCGGTCACCGAGGAGGTCGTCTACCGCGGCTACCTCGCCGAGAGGCTCGGTGCGCTCCTCGGCCGCCGACCCTGGGCCCGCTGGGTCGGTGCACTGCTGAGCCTGGCCGTGTTCGTCGTCCCGCACGTCGTCTTCTTCGGCCCCTCGTGGCTGCTGCACCAGCTGCCGGGCGCCATCGCCGTCGCCGCCGTGGCCCTCCTCCGCCGCAACCTGGTGGCGGCGATGCTGCTCCACCTCCTCATCAACCTGCCGATCCTGGTCCCCACCGTCCTGGCGGGGTGAGACCGACGGCCGGGCACCACGCCGCCCCGGCCGTCGAGCGGCACCGCGGCCGTGCCAGCCTGGAGACGCACCGACCCCACGCAGGACCCGCAGCGTCGCCACCACGAAGGAGAGCTCGTGCCCACCTGGTTGATCACCGGATGCTCCACCGGCCTGGGCCGGCACCTCGCCCGGGCCGTCCTCGAGCACGGCCACCGCGCCGTGGTCACCGCCCGCGACCCGGGGTCCGTGCGGGACCTCGTCGACCAGTTCCCCGACACCGCCCTGGCCCTGGCCCTCGACGTCACCGACGCCGCCCAGGTGCAGGCGTCGGTGCACGCGGCCGAGGAGCGGTTCGGCGGCGTCGACGTCCTGGTCAACAACGCCGGGTACGGCTACCGCGCCGCGCTGGAGGAGGGCGACGAGGCCGAGGTGGCCCAGCTCTTCGCCACCAACTTCTTCGGGGCGGTGGCGATGACCAAGGCCGTGCTCCCCGGCATGCGGGCCCGTCGCTCCGGCGCGGTGGTCAACATCTCCTCCATCGGCGCCCAGGTCTGCCCGGCCGGGTCGGGCTACTACGCCGCCAGCAAGGCCGCGCTGGAGGCGGCGTCGTCCTCGCTGGCCAAGGAGGTGGCACCGCTCGGGATCTCGGTGGTCGTGGTCGAGCCGGGGCTGTTCCGCACCGACTTCGCCGGCCGCTCCCTCCAGCAGGCCCGCGAGCCGATCAGCGACTACGCCGAGACGGCCGGACTGCGCCGCAAGGAGAACGACCACACCCACGGCACCCAGCCCGGCGACCCGGCCAGGGCCGCCGAGGCGATCATCGCCGCGGTGGAGGCCGACGAGCCGCCGTCGATGCTGGCCCTCGGCGAGGACTCGCTGGAGAGCCACCTCGAGCTCCTGGACGCCCGACGTCAGGTGCTGGAGGCCTGGCGCACGACCAGCGTGGACACCCGCTTCCCCGGGTGAGCGCCCGGGCGGTGCGGACGTCGGGATGGGGCTTGACCTCCAGCAGGGTCGAGGTCTCAGGCTGGGTCCCATGACGACCTCGGGCCTGCTGACCACACCACCCTGGCTCTGCCTCGCCTGCGGGGTGGAGCACCCTCCCGGCCCCGTCCCGCCCGAGCGCTGCCCGATCTGCCTGGACGAGAGGCAGTACGTCGGCCCCGGCGGTCAGCGCTGGGCCCGGCTGGACGAGCTGGTGGGCAGCGGTCGCCGGGCCACGGTCGAGGAGCTGGAGCCGGGGCTGCACGGCATCACCGTGGAGCCCGGGGTCGGGATCGGGCAGCGCGCCCTCCTGGTGCAGGGCGAGCAGGGCAACCTGCTCTGGGACCCCGTGGGCTACCTGGACGACGAGCTGGTGGAGCAGGTGCGGGCGCTCGGCGGGGTCGCGGCCATCGCCTCCAGCCACCCGCACATGTTCGGCGCGCAGGTGGCCTGGTCCTCCGCCTTCAGCGGGGCCCCGGTCCACGTCAACGCCTGCGACGCGGAGTGGGTGCAGCGGCACGACGCGGTGGTGCGGACCTGGCGGGACCGGCTCGAGCCGGTCCCGGGGATCGTGCTGCACCGCATCGGTGGTCACTTCGCGGGCAGCGCCGTGGCGCACCTCCCGGGGCACGACGGGCGGGGCGTGCTGCTGGGCGGGGACACCGTGGTGGCGACCCCCGACCAGCGCTGGACCTCCTTCCTGCGCAGCTACCCCAACAAGGTGCCGCTCTCGGCCGCGGTGGTCACCGCCATCGCCCGGCGCCTCCGCGACCTGCCGGCGGACCGGCTCTACGACAACCTCGGGGGCGTGGTCGCCGCGGACGCCGGTGAGTGGGTGCAGCGCTCGGCCGACCGCTACGTCGCCTGGGTCAGCGGCGAGCACGACCACCTGACCGGCGCGCTCGACTGACCTCACCACCCTCGACCGACCTCACCACCCTGAGGTGCTGCGAGCGGGTGCCATGACGGGCGGCCGTGCGCACACCAGGGCACTCAGCCGACATCTCCGCCAGATGGGCCACCGCTGTCCGCTGACGGACCGGTTCTGCTCGGCGACGGGCGCCATCTCTCCCGTGACGCGCAGAACCGGTCACCCAGCCCGACGGCCTCCCGCCCTGGCGAGCGCCGTCGGGCTCAGCGACCAGTTCTGCGTGACAGGAGCGGGCGGACCTCCGCGCGGACCCGGTCAACCGCCGACGAGCGCACCCTGATCCCGGGGCGAGCTCTTGACCGGCGACGGCGTCCGCCCCGTGGTGCGGGCACCCTCAGGCCGAGCTCTTCGACGGGCCGTGGCCCCTCGAGGCAGGACGTGCCCCCCGATGCAGGACGTGCGCCCCCTCGACGCAGGACGTGCGCAGAACAGGGCGCTCAGCGGACGTCTCCGCCACATGAGGGACCGTCGTCTGCTGAGGGACCGGTTCTGCACGGCAACGGACGTCGCCCCCCTGACGTGCAGAACCGGTCACCCAGCCCGATGGCCTCCCGCCCTGGCGAGCACCGTCGGGCTCAGCGACCGGTTCTGCGTGACCAGGAGCGGCGGACCTCCGCGGCCCACGCTGCCCGGGTGCCTCCGCCGATGGTCCGCAGGGTGGCCGGGTCAGGCCTTCGTGCGGCGCGGACCCGCCCGGACGTGCGCCCGCTCACCCTGCGCGCCGTAGAGCATCAGCAGCTCCGCGGTCTCGGGTCCGGGGTTGCTGAGGGCGTGCGGCACCCGGGTGTCGAACTCGGCCGCCTCGCCCTCCCCCATCAGCAGGTCGTGCTCGCCCAGCCTCAGCCGGATCCGCCCCGACATCACGTAGAGCCACTCGTAGCCCTCGTGGGTGGCCAGCGCCGGGTCCGGACCAGGCTTCTTCGCCGGCCACACGATCTTGTAGGCCTGCACACCCCCGGGACGCCGGGTCAGCGGCAGCATGGTCATGCCGTTGCGCTGGATCGGGCGCGGGTGCACCCGCGGGTCCCCGGTGACCGGGGCGTCGACCAGGTCGTCGAGCTGGACCTGGTGCGCCCGGGCCAGGGAGAGCAGCAGCTCCAGGGTCGGACGGCGCTGACCGGACTCCAGCCGGGAGAGGGTGCTGACCGAGATCCCGGTCCGCTCCGACAGCTGCGCCAGCGTCGCCCCCCGCTCGGCCCGCAGCGCCTTGAGCCGGGGCCCCACGGCCTGCAGCACCACGTCCAGGTCCTCGTCCTCGTCAGCCATGACCCGTAGTTTGCCACATCAGCAAGCACACTTGCTCCCCCGGACCGTTCGACGCACGCTGGACCCAGGACCTACGGAAGGGGCGTGCGATGGGCACGGAGAAGACGAGCGCGGAGAACACGACGGGGACGGACGCGGCCGAGCGCGACGTGGTGGTGGTCGGTGGCGGGGCGGCCGGGCTGAGTGCTGCGGTGGCGCTGGGGCGCTCGCGGCGCAGCGTGACGGTGGTCGACGCCGGTGCGCCGCGCAACGCCCCGGCCGAGGGGGTGCACACCTACCTCGGTCACGAGGGGGTCTCCCCGCTGGAGCTGCTGCGGATCGGACGGGCGGAGGCCGAGGGCTACGGCGTCGAGGTCGTCGACGGGCAGGTCACCCGGGCCCGGCCGCTGGGTGAGCCGGACGGGGAGCCGTCCTTCGAGGTCGAGCTGGCCGACGGCCGTCGGTTCCGGGCCCGGCGGGTGGTCGTGGCCACCGGGCTGGGTGACGTGCTGCCCGACGTCCCCGGCGTCGCCGAGCAGTGGGGCCGCGGCGTCGTGCACTGCCCCTACTGCCACGGCTGGGAGGTGCGCGACCAGCGGATCGGCGTGCTGGCCACGTCGCCGATAGCCGGGCACCAGGCCAGGCTCTTCCGCCAGCTGAGCGAGCACGTCACGGTGCTCACCCACCTCAGCGGGGACCTGCCCGAGCAGGACGTCGCCGAGCTGGACGCGCTCGGGGTGCGCTTCGTGGACGGCGAGGTCACCGCACTGGAGAGCGACGGCGACCGTGTCGTCGGCGCCCGGCTGGCCGACGGGACGCTGGTGGAGCTGGACGCCCTCGCCGTGGCCACCACGATGCACGCGAGGGTCTCCGGCCTGGAGGAGCTCGGCCTCCCCGTGGACGAATTCAGGATGGGCGACCACCTCTTCGGCACCAACGTGACGGCCGACCCGACCGGTCGGACGTCCGTGCCGGGGGTGTGGGTGGCGGGCAACGTCGCCGTGCTGCACGCCCAGGTGGTGGCCTCCGCCGCCGCGGGGATGATGGCCGGCGCCCAGGTGAACGGCGACCTGGCCCTCGCCGACGGGCGGGCCGCCCTGGCCGCCCGGGCCGGACTGCGGGAGGCCCTGACCACCGCCTGAGGCCCGGTCCTGGGACGTGGGGCGGGGCGGCGTCGGCACCCCTAGGTTGGTGCCGTGCGCCGCCCCGACGACCTGGACCCGCTCACCACCGAGGACGGCCGCCCCGTCCGAGATCCCGCCGACTGGGCGCCGCGTCGCGAGGAGCTGCGGCGGCTGTTCGAGCAGTCGGTCTACGGACCCTGGCCCGGGGACCCGCAGGACGTCGAGCTGGTCGTCCACTCCGAGACGGACCTCGGCACGTCCCGGGTGCTGCAGGCCGAGGTCGTGGTCGCCTCCCCGGCCGTGCGCTTCCCGCTGCTGCTCGTCGAGCCGACCGGCCCGGGTCCCCACTCCTGCTTCCTGGGGATGAACTTCCACGGCAACCACACCGTGCTCGCCCACCCCGACATCGCCGTGCACGACCGGTACGCCGTCGACGGCGACTCCGGCCGCGGCTCCCACGCGAGCGAGTGGGACGTGCTGGCCACGGTGGCGGCCGGCGCCGCGGTCGCCACCGTCTTCTGCGGGGACGTGGTGCAGGACCACCCGGACCTGGCCGGACCCGAACTCGACGCCCTGGCCACCGGTGACGGGCGGCCCGGTGCGTTGATGGCCTGGGCCTGGGCGCTGTCGGCGGCCCGGGTCGCGCTGGGCTTCCGGCCCGAGCTGGACGCCGACGCGGTCACCGCCTTCGGGCACTCGCGGATGGGCAAGGCCGCCCTGGTGGCCAGCGGCTGGGACGACCGCTTCGCCGCGGTGGTCGCCACCCAGAGCGGCACCGGCGGGGCCTCACCGTCCCGCAAGCCGCCGGAGCGCTGCACCCCCGGCCTCGACGGGCGTCCCGAGGCCGAGACGGTGGCGGCGATCACCAGCCGCTTCCCGCACTGGTTCGCCCCCGCCTTCGCCGAGCTGGCCGAGCACCCCGAGGACCTGCCGGTGGAGCAGCACCAGCTGCTGGCCCTCTCCGCCCCCCGACCGACGCTGCTGTGGAACGGCACCGAGGACCTGTGGGCCGACCCGGCAGGTACCTGGGACTCCGTCCTGGCCGCCGCGCCGGTGTTCGCTCTCCTCGGCGCGGACCAGCCCGCCGCGTCGGAGCGGCCCGGGCCCGGGGCCACCAGCCCGGGGACCCTCGCCTACGGGCTCCGGCCCGGAGGGCACAGCGTCCTGCCCTCGGACTGGGCGGCGTGGCGGGCCTGGCTGACGCGCTGACCGCAGCACCCGCGTCGCCCGCGTCACCCGCGCCGCCCCCTCCGCCGCGCATCACCCGCGCCGCCCCCGCCGCCCGCGTCACCCGTCCCGGTCCTGGGTGTCGGCGCAGCCCCTCGAAGGACCTCCCCGGACGGCTGCCCACGTCGAGGAGCCGATCAGAGCTACCGGTCGTGCCGCTCCCGACTGACGGTGAGGATCTCGTCGGAGAGGTCGGGGTCCGCCAGCCGGATCGCGCGGGAGAGGACGATCGCCCCGACGATCTCGCTCAGCAGGGCGATCGACCGACGCCGGGCCTCTCCCGGGTCGAGCGACTCGCCGCGCTCGGTCGCCTCCAGCTGCTGAGCGGCGTCGAACCCCGCGAGGTAGCCCGCCACGCCCCTGGCGTAGGAGGCCTGGATCGCAGGGCCGTGCCGACCGGCGTCGCTGACCAGGGCCGCGGACGGGCACCCGCCGTCGGGCCCGTCGCGGTGCTCCGGTGAGAGGTAGTCGGCCAGGGTCTCCGCCAGGGTGGGCCGGTCCGGGTCCGCCTCGTCGACGGTCCGGGCGAGCGTCGCGAGCGAGGCTGCGAAGGCGTCCTCGCAGACGGCGACCGCGAGGGCGTCCTTGGAGGCGAAGTGGTTGTAGAAGCCGCCGTGGGTCAGACCCGCGTCCTTCATCAGCGCCGCGATCCCGATCCCGTCGATCCCCTCGGCGCGGAACCGGGGACTCGCCGCATCGACGATGCGCTGACGCGTCTGGGCCATGTCCTGCTCGGAGATCCGCGGCATGCGGCAGTCCTCTCCCGGTCGTTTGACTTGTTGGATGACAGCCGTCATCTTTATTCACATGACGACCATCATCTTGAACTGTACCGGGCTTCTCCCGAGCACGCCGTGCACCACCGCCTCGGTGCTGTCCCGGTGAGCGGGGTCCACCGACCGACGTGGGGGACGATCGGTGCCGGGGAGGTCGCCCAGGCCGTCGCGCGTCACGCGGTGCGCTCCGGGCAGGACGTGGTCCTGAGCAACAGCCGCGGCCCCGCGTCGCTGGAGCCGGTCGTGGCCGCGATCGGGCCGGGGGCCTCGGCGGGGACGATCGCGCAGGCCGCTGAGGCGGATCTGGTGCTGCTCGCCGTGCCGTGGTCCGCGGTTCCTGCCGCGCTCCGTGGCCTGCCGCACCGGGACGGCCGGGTGCTGGTCGACGCCACCAACCAGCTCACCGGGACCCGGCAGCAGCCCGTCGTCGACGACCTCGGCGACCTGACCGGCAGCGAGCTGGTGGCCTCGCTCGTGCCGGGGGCGCGGGTGGTCAAGGCGTTCAACACGCTGCACGGCCGCTTCATCGCGCCGGACCCCCGGCACGAGGCCGGTCGGCAGCTCCTCTTCTACGCCGGCGACGACGTGGCCGCCAAGACGCTCTTCCACGACGTGGTCGACGGGTTCGGCTTCGCGCCCGTGGACGTCGGACCGCTCCGCGAGGGTGGACGCCTGATGCAGGTCGGCGGCGGGCCGCTGTCGGCACTCCACGCGCTGCGACAGGACGTCGGGTGAAGGCCCTGGCCTACCAGCGGGCCCATCCCCTCGAGGCCTTCGCGATCGAGCTGGTCGAGGTGGCGGAGCCGGTGCCGCGCGACGCGGACCTGGTGGTCGAGGTCGGGGCGGTCGGCGTCAACCCCGGTGAGACCCGGGTGCGCCGCACGCGCAGCGCCGACCCCGGAGGACGGGTGGTCCTCGGCTGGGAGCTCGCGGGCGTCGTCGTGGCGGTCGGACCTGCGGTGAGCGGGTTCTCCGTCGGCGATCGCGTGCTCGGCACCGGGGACCCGACGAGGGACGGCTGCTGGGCCGAGCGCGTGGCGATCGACCACCGCGTCGTCGCACGGGTCCCCGACACGCTGTCCCTCGTGGACGCCGCGTCGCTGCCGATCGGCGGGGTCACGGCCTGGGAGGCGCTGTTCCGCGAGGGAGGAGCGCTCCCGGCCGGCGTCGACCGGGTGCTGGTGGTCGGCGGCGCCGGCGGCGTCGGTTCCCTGGCCACCCAGCTGCTGGCGACGAGGACCTCGGCCACGGTGATCTGCACGGCCTCGCGACCGGAGTCCCAGCGCTGGTGCACCACCATGGGGGCCGACCTCGTCGTCGACCACGGCGCCGACGTGCCCGCTGCCCTCCGCTCGGCAGGCATCGAGCACGTCGACATGGTGCTCTCGACCGCCGGGACCGCGGCGAACCTGGCCTGGATCGCCCCGCTGCTGCGGCCCCACGGTCACCTGGCGGCGGTCGACCTCGACGGGCCGCTGGACCTGGGCCCCCTGGTCCTCAGGTCCGTGTCGGTCCACACCGAGATGGTCTTCAACGCGGTCGTCCACGGCGAGGACCCCAGCGCCCAGGGCCGGATCCTGCACGAGCTCGCCGCGGACGCCGCCGCCGGACGTCTGCGACCCATCACCACCACCCGGCTGCAGGGTCTGAGCGCGCAGAGCATGCGGGCCGCTCACCAGCTCCTCGAGAGCCGCCGCACGATCGGCAAGGTCGTCATCGCGACCTGACCCGCCCGGCCTGCCGCCGACCGGCCGCAGCCCCCCGCACCCTCCGAGCACCTGCACGACACCACCGAAGGACACCACCATGAGCACGATCCTCGTCACCGGCGCCACCGGCCGCATCGGCCGCATGACGCTCCAGCACCTGCTCGAGCGGCGGCCCGCCGCCGAGCTCGTGGGCCTGGCCCGCGACCCGCGGAAGGCCGCCGACCTCACCGCCCGCGGCGTCGAGATCAGGGCCGGGGACTACCTCGACCGGGCCTCGCTGACGCGCGCCCTCGCCGGCGTGGAGAAGGTGCTGCTGGTCCCCAGCGTGGCCTTCACCGACCGCAGCGCCCAGCACGCCAACGTGATCGCCGCGGCGCAGGAGGTCGGGGTCGACCACCTCGTCTACACCCCGATCATCCGCAAGGCCGGCTCCGGGCTCGACCTCCCGCACGTCACCGCGCACGACACCGCCAACCTGGAGACGCTGGAGGCGTCGGGCCTGACGTCCACGATCCTGGGTCACCCGCCGTTCCTGGAGAGCCTGCGGGACTTCATCGGGGCCGACGCCGCCGAGGTCGGCGTCCGCGTCCCCGCCGGGGACGGCAGGGTCGCGGCGGCGACGCGTCAGGACCTCGCCGAGGCCCAGGCCGTCGTCCTGACCGAACGCGGCCACGAGGGCAGGACCTACGCCCTGCACGGAGCGCCGGCGGTCTCGTTCTCCGACGTCGCGGAGGTCCTCTCCGAGATCCGGGGCACTACCGTCCACCACGTGCCGGTCCCGGACGAGGAGTACCTCGGGCGCCTGGTCGCCGGCGGCCTGCCCGGACCCGCCGCGGAGTTCGTGCTGAGCTGGGTCCGCGCGATCAACACCGGCGAGTGGGACGACCAGCCCGGTGACCTCGAGAGGCTGCTGGGTCGCAGCCCCACCACGATCACCGAGCTCCTCCGGGACCACCCGACCACCGCCCGGTAGCGTCCGCCGGCGTGCGGCGCCCGGCACCCCGGTCGTGGCTCGCGCCGGACGGGGGCGCTCAGAGCCAGTCGTGCTCGCGGGCGTACCGGGCGGCCTCGTGCCGGGTGCGGGTCTGGGTCTTCTGCATCGCGCTGGAGAGGTAGTTCCGCACCGTGCCGGCCGCCAGGTGGAGCCGTGCGGCGATGTCGGCCACCGAGTAGCCGTCGGAGGTGACCCGGAGCACGTCCAGCTCGCGGTCGGTGAGCGGGCAGTCGTCGATCACGGCGCGCGCGGACACCTCCGGGTCGATCCACCGCCCACCCGCGTGCAGGGTCTGGATCACCGTGGCGATGTGTCCGGGCTCGGCGGCCTTGGTGACGAAGCCCTGCACCCCCAGCCGCAGCGCGCGGCGCAGGACCCCGGGCCTGGCGTGACGGGTCAGCATCAGCACGACCTGGTCCGGACGGCTGCGGCGGACGGCCTCCACCGCCCCCAGGCCGTCCACGCCGGGCATCTCCAGGTCGATCACCAGGACGTCCGGCTGGTGCCGCAGGGTCGCCTCGACCGCGCTCGCCGCGTCCTCGGCCTCGGCCAGCACCGCGACGTCCCCCTCCAGCGGGAGCAGCGCGGCCAGCGCCTTGCGCAGCAGGACCTCGTCGTCGGCCAGCACCACCGTGGTCATCGTCGCTCCTCCTGCAGCACCGGGGTGGACGCGTCGGCGTGCGGCCGGGGCAGCGTCGCCGCGGTACGGAAGGTGCCGTCGCCGCCCCGCACCACCAGCTCGCCCCCGGCCCCGGCCACCCGGTCCCGCAGGACCGCCAGCCCGCTGAGCTCGGGCTCCTCGTCGGCGGCGCCGTCGTTGTCGATCGCGATGCCGTCGGACGTCAGCACGATCCGGACGCGGGTCGCGCGGGTGTGACGCAGGACGTTGGTGGTGGTCTCCCTCAGCACCTGGCCGAGCAGCTCCCCGACCCCTGGCTCCACCTCACCGCTCCGCTGCACCTCGACCCGGATGCCGGCGGCCTCGAACAGGTTCTTGGCGTTCTCCAGCTCGACGGCCAGGTTGAGCCGCCGCTGGGCGTGGGCCAGCTCCTTCGTCCGTGCGATGGTGTCCCCGACCAGGGCGTGGACCTCGGCCAGCTCCTGCTCCACCCGGTCCAGGTCGTCGTGCAGTAGACGCCGCGACAGGGCCACCTTGAGCTTCACCACGTGCAGGGTGTGGCCCTGGATGTCGTGCAGGTCGCTGGCGAAGCGGACGCGCTCGCGGGCCACCGCCAGCTCCGCCTGCCGTCCACGGGAGGCCTCGAGCTCGGCCAGCACGCGCTGCACCGCGACGTACAGCACGGTCGTCACCACGGCCCCGAGCGCGACGCCACCGGCGCCCACGCCGTGGCGCAGCAGGGTGCCCGCGGTGTCGGCCGGGTCCAGGAGCACCCTCAGCACCACCACCGCGACGGCGTAGCCGACCAGCCCGAGCAGGAGCCGCCGACGGTGCCGGGGCCGCTGGAGGACCAGGACCGACCCGACGACCGCGAGACCCCAGGACGCCGTGCTGCTGCCGGTCACCAGCACCCCGACGACCCAGACCACGGCCGTGACCAGCAGGGCGCCGAGGACCGGACCGGTCGAGGTCCACCAGCGCACGGCGACGAGGGCCGCCACCAGCCCGGTGCCCAGCAGCGCCGCCTCGGGGACCGTGCGGGCGTCGACCACCACGAGCAGGGCGCCGATGGTGGAGAGCGTGGCGAAGCCGAGGCCGACGTTGAGGGCGTGCAGCTCCCGCTGCGTCACCGTCGGCGTCTCCGGGGGCATGCGCTCCTCCTGGGTCGACGGTGCCTGGGCCACCAGTCTGACCGGGTGGGAGCGGGGCCACCAGTGACGCTGCGTCACGGGTGGGGGGTCAGGGACGTCATGGCCGGGAGGTGACGTGGTCGCACTACTGCCCCGGGGCGTCCGCCGCTGGACTGGGGACATGCCGCAGAACTCCTCGTCCCGACCCGACCCGCACCCCGACGCCCTGCCACCCGGCGGCCCGGCACCACGACCCGCACCGGCCGACGGGCCCGGGCCCTCCGCCACGTCCACCCCTTCCGCAGGTGCCGGCGGCAGGCCGTCGCCGAGGGTCGGCTGGCCCGAGATCGGGGTGGGCCTCGTCGTCGCCGCGGCGTTGATCGCCCTGCTCCTCGCCGCCACCAGCCTGATCCCCCAGGACCAGGAGATCCTGCGCGGTCTCGCCCTGTACGCCGTGTCCGCCCTCGGACCCCTCGGCGGGTTCGCCGCCGCCGTCGCCCTCCGTGTCCGTGACGTCCGCGCCTTCGGCCTGCGGCGGGTCTCCGGGCGGTGGCTGCTGGTCTCGGTCGCCATCGGGATCGGCGTGATCGTGCTCAACCTGCTGGTCACCGCGGCGGTGGTGACGCTGTTCCCGCCCCCGGAGAACATCCAGGCCGGCTACCAGGCCGCGGCCACCGGCGGCGCGCTGTCCTTCCTCGGCGCCCTCGTCCTCGGTGCGGTGCTGGTCCCCATCGGGG
The DNA here is from genome assembly GCF_900101785.1 of Auraticoccus monumenti. GTDB lineage: Bacteria > Actinomycetota > Actinomycetes > Propionibacteriales > Propionibacteriaceae > Auraticoccus > Auraticoccus monumenti. The sequence goes on from NZ_LT629688.1 coordinate 756,906, forward strand.
AGGAGCTCTTCTTCCGGGGGGTGCTGACCAACGGGCTCGCCCGCTACGGGCCGTGGGTGGCGGTGCTGGTCAGCTCGACGGTGTTCGCCGTGGCCCACGGCATCAACTACGTGCTGCCGGTCGCCTTCGTCGTCGGCGTCATCGGTGCCCTGCTGCTGCGCCGGACCGGGTCGCTGTGGCCCGGTGTCGTGGTGCACGCGGTCAACAACCTCAGCTCGGTGATCATCCCGGCCGTCCTGGCCGGCGCCGTCTGACGTCGGAGGTCGCGGGGACCGCGCCGCCGGCGGTCAGGGGCCGCCCTCGGCCACCAGGTCGAGGAAGGCCGTGACGGCCTCCCTGAGCCGGTCCGGGTGCTCCAGCATCGGCAGGTGCCCGCCGGGCAGGTGCCGGGTGAATCCCGGCTCCAGCCGACGCAGGTAGCGGTGCTGCCAGGCCAGGGGCAGCTGGCGGTCGTCGGCGGTGGTCACGTAGCCGAGCACGGGAGCCTGCAGCGGGGTGCTGACCCGGCTGGTGAAGTAGCGACGGCTCTCCGGTGCGAAGTCCTCGACCAGGCGCTGGGCGGTCGCCTCGTCCACGCCGGCGGCCAGGCTGGTGCGCAGCGCCTTCTCCGGCGGCCGGGTCCCCGCCACCCGGAGCAGGGCCGGCAGCACGAGCCGGAGGGGCCGCGGCAGCGAGGACGCGTAGGAGCCCCCGGCTGCCGGCACCACCGCGGCCACGGCCAGCACGCCCCGCACCCGGTCCGGGGCCAGCCCGCTCAGCTCGGCCGCCACCACCCCGCCGGCGGAGTGGGCGACCACGACCAGCGGTCCCTCGGGCGCCGCGGCCAGGGCCACCCGGGCGTGGGCCGCGACGTCGGCGGAGCGGCTGGTCGGGCGGGGGGCGACGGTGGAGGGCACCGGCAGCCCCTCGCGGGTGCGGTCCCAGACCCAGGTCGGGAGCCCGGCACCGGAGAGCAGCAGCACTGATGGCGTCATGCCCACGAGGCTAGGGGCCGGGTCCGACAGGCGGGTGACGTCCGGCGCCCACCCGGCGGCCCCGGCGCCGCGACACGGGCTCCGTGGGCCACGGCTCCCGCGGGGCGGGTCGGACCCCGGTGCCCCCGCACTGCCCCCGTGGTCCCCGGGTGGGCCGTTGACCGGCGCCGCTGGTCCCATGGCAGCAGCCGGCCCGGTCACTAGCGTCGCTGTCGTCCGTCCAGGGCCGCCCGTCGGCCCACGAACCCCGGAGTACTGATGAGCGCGCACCCCCACCCTCCCGACCAGCTGACCGACCCCGGTCGACCCGCACCCACTCCGGGCGACCGGCGGGAGGTGGTGGCCAGCGCGGAGGACCTGACCAAGGTCTACGGCAGCGGCCGGACCGAGGTGCGGGCGGTGTCGGGGGTGAGCCTGAGCCTGCACCGGGGCAGCTTCACCGCGGTGATGGGCCAGTCCGGCTCGGGCAAGTCCACCCTGATGCACTGCCTGGCCGGTCTCGACCGCATCACCAGCGGGCGGGTCTTCCTGGGCGGGCACGAGCTCAGCCGGCTCAACGACAAGCAGCTCACCCTCGTCCGCCGGGACAAGGTGGGATTCGTCTTCCAGTCCTTCAACCTGCTCCCCACCCTGACCGCGCAGCAGAACATCGAGCTCCCGCTGGACCTGGCCGGGCGCCGCGTCGACCCCGACCACTTCCGCTCCGTGGTGGACGCGCTCGGTCTCGGCGACCGGCTGCGGCACCGTCCCAGCGAGCTCTCCGGCGGGCAGCAGCAGCGGGTGGCCATCGCCCGCGCCCTGCTCACCCGGCCCGACGTGCTCTTCGCCGACGAGCCCACCGGCGCCCTGGACTCGGCCACCGGCGAGGAGGTGCTGGCCCACCTGCGCCACAGCGCCGACGAGCTCGACCAGACCGTCGTGATGGTCACCCACGACGCCCAGGCCGCCTCCTGGGCCGACCGGGTGCTGCTGATGGCCGACGGCCACCTCGTCGACGACCTCGACAGCCCCAGCCGGGAGCAGCTGCTCGAGCTGCTCAACCCCGCGACCGGGACGACCCCGCGTCGCCGCGGACCCGCCGGTCAGGGCCGTCCCGCCGTGGACGAGGGGGCCACGGCGTGACGGCCCTCCGGCTCTCCCTGGCCGAGCTCCGCCACCACCCACGGCGGGTGCTGGCCATCGTGGTGGCGGTGGCCATCAGCGTCGCCTTCATGGTGGCCAGCTTCTCGGTGGTGCAGACCGAGTACGGCGCGGTGGGCGCCCAGCTGGCCCGCCAGTACGCCGACTCCGACCTCGTGGTCGAGAACCCGGGCGTGGGAACCGACAGCCTGCAGCAGGCGGTGACCGAGGTCCCCGGCGTCGCCGTGGCCGAGCCGTCGTGGATGGCCGGCAGCCTGGTCAGCGCCGGTGAGCGCAGCACCCGCGCCTGGGTCATGTCCATGGCCGCCGAGCCCCGGCTGCAGCAGGCCGACCTGGGCCAGGGCCGCTGGCCCACCACCGCCGAGGAGGTGGCGCTCGACCCGGGCACCGCCGAGGCCCTCGGCGTCGGTGTCGGGGACGCACTCGAGCTGACCGCCGTCACCGGGGAGGGCCAGGCACCGGCCCAGGTGGTGGGCGTGGCCGCGCCCACCCCCGGGCTGCTCACCGGCACCTACCCGACGGTGTACGCCGCCCCGGCCTGGTTCACCTCGCCCGCCCTCAGCCCCGAGGAGGAGCTCTTCGTCGGCGAGCTGCTGGTGCTCGTCGAACCCGGCACCGACCCGGCCTCCCTGGTCGTCCCGCTGACCCAGGCCGTGGCCGGCGTCCCCGACGCCGTGGTCACCGAGGGCGCCACGGTCCAGACGACGCCGGAGAAGGCGGCGGCGATGTCGGAGTCGCTGGCCGGCGACGCCAGCGTCATCACCGTGCTGCTGCTCGTCTTCGCCTCCATCGCCATGCTGGTCGGGGCGCTGATCATCGCCAACACCTTCTCCATCCTGGTCGTGCAGCGGCGGCGCCGGATCGGGCTGCTGCGCGCCGTCGGCGCCACCTCCGCCCAGCTCCGCGCCGGGATGCTGGCCGAGGCGGCGGTGACGGGCCTGGTCGGGGCCGTGCTGGGCGTGCTGCTGGGCCTCGGCGTCACCCTGGCGGTGGCCGGGTGGAGCGGGTCCCTCACCTACGGCCTGCGGCTGGACCCCGTCGCGCTCGGCGGTTCCGCGCTCGCCGGGCTGCTGGTCACCGTGCTGGCCGCCACGGCCGCCGTGGCGCGCGCGGCGCGGATCTCCCCGATGGAGGCGCTCCGCCCGGTGGCCGCCGCGGCCCAGCAGCGTCGCACCACCGTCATCCGGGTCGTGGTCTGCTCGGCGCTCGCGGTGGTCGGGGTGCTGCTGGCCGTGCTCAGCCTGCCGGTGGGCAGCGCGGCGGTCGGGCTGTCCGGGGAGCTGGTGCTGGTGGTGGCCATCGCCGCGGGCGCCACCCTCTCCCTCGCCGTGCTGGGGGCCGCGCCGCTCTACGTGCCGGCGCTGCTCCGGGGGCTGGGGGTGCTCACGGGCCGGCTCGGTCCGGTCGGACGCATCGCCAGCGCCGGCCTGGCCCGCAACCCGGCTCGTGCGGCCGCCACCTGCGTCGCCCTGATGCTCACCGTCGGCCTCACCGTCACCCTGCAGACCGGGGCGGCGACCGCCCAGCGCACGCTGCTGGGCGACATCCAGGAGCGCTTCCCCGTCGACGTCTCGCTGGCCGACACCCAGGGGACCGACCTCGACCCGGGCCTCGTGACCCGGCTGACCTCGGTGGAGGGGGTCACCGGGTCGCTGACCACGTCCGCGGTGTCGGTGCGCGCCGAGACCGACCAGGGGTTCTCGACCTACGGCACGGCCTTCGGGGTCGACCCCGTCGCCGCCGACGCGTTCCTGCCCGAGCCGCTGTCCGGTCTGGACGACCGGACGGCCGTCCTCTCCCCCGCCGACGGCCTGGCTCCCGGCCAGCAGGTGACCGTGACGGCCGAGACCTACGACGACGAGGGCGAGGTGGTGTCCTCGCGCTCGGAGACCTTCACCACCGTGATCAGCCACGCCGCCCACCAGAACGTGCTGCTGACCCCGGCGGCGGTGTCCAGCCTGCTCGGCGGGGGCACCAACACCGCCGGGCTGTGGCTGGACGTCGACCCCCGCGCCGACGTCCAGCACGTGTCCACCGCCGTCACCTCGATCACCGAGGGCAGCGACCGGTCCCTGGTCGAGGGCGGGGCGCTGGTCGACGTCGCGGCGTACACCCAGGCGCTGGACACCCTGGTGCTGATCGCCACCGCCCTGCTGGGCGCGGCGGTGCTGATCTCCCTGGTCGGGGTCGGCAACACCCTCGGGCTGTCGGTGATCGAGCGGGCCCGGGAGTCGGCCCTGCTGCGGGCCCTGGGCCTGCAGCGGTCCCAGCTGCGCACCATGCTGCTGCTGGAGGCGGTCTCGCTGGCCGTGGTGGGCGGGGTCGTCGGCGTCCTGGCCGGCTCCTTCCTCGGCTGGCTCGGCGCCAGCTCCCTGATGGTGGTGCTGGAGCAGGAGGAGGTCCAGCTGGCGGTGTCCTGGCCGCAGACCCTGGGTGTCCTGGCCGTCGCCGTGGTGGCCGCCGCCCTGGCCTCGGTGCTGCCCGGACGACGGGCCGCGAGCGCCGCACCGGTGGAGGCGCTGGCCGCCGAGTGAGACGACGGCCCTGACCGGGTGAGACACGGCCCTGCCCCGACGACGGGCAGGGCCGTCGGGGGGCCGGGCGGGAAGGAGGCGCGGACGGGGTGGCCGGCGGGAGGAAGGCGACGTGTAACGTCAAACTCGACGGGACGGACGAGCCTCCCGTGCTCCAGGGAAGGGCAGCCATGACCACCTCCGAAGCCCGGGTCGTCGTCGACCTCGACGTCACCGGACCGACCATCAGCCGCCACCTCTACGGCCACTTCGCCGAGCACCTCGGCCGCTGCATCTACGGCGGCTTCTGGGTCGGGGAGAACTCCGAGATCCCCAACGAGGGCGGCATCCGCCTCGACGTGGTCGAGGCGCTCAAGGCCCTGGGCATCCCGAACCTGCGCTGGCCCGGCGGCTGCTTCGCCGACGACTACCACTGGCGCGACGGGATCGGTCCGCGCGAGGAGCGTCCGTCCATGATCAACAGCCACTGGGGCGACGTGGTGGAGGACAACTCCTTCGGCACCCACGAGTTCATGGCCCTGTGCGACCTGCTGGGCGCCGACCCCTACGTGAACGGCAACGTCGGCTCGGGCACCGTCCGGGAGATGAGCGAGTGGGTGGAGTACCTGACCCGGGGCGGTGAGTCCCCGATGGTGTCGCTGCGACGGGCCAACGGCCGCGAGGAGCCGTGGCGGGTGCCGTTCTGGGGCATCGGCAACGAGGCCTGGGGCTGCGGGGGCCACATGCGGGCCGAGACCTACGCCGACCTGGCCCGCCAGTACGCCACCTACTGCCGCGACCACGGCGACAACACGCTCTACCGGATCGCGGCCGGGGCCGCCGACGACGACCTGGCCTGGACCGAGGCGCTGATGAAGGCCGTCACCTGCGGGCTGGGCTGCCGCACCTCGCCCAAGCACTTCTTCCAGGCCATCTCGTTCCACTACTACACCCACGCCGGGGACTCGATCGCCACGACCCCGGCCACCACCTTCAGCGACGAGCAGTACTACGCCACCATGGCGAAGTCCCTCGACATCGACCGGGTGATCCGGGCGCACTCGGCGGTGATGGACGCCTACGACCCCGACCGCCAGGTCGGGCTGGTCTGCGACGAGTGGGGCACCTGGTGGAAGGTCGAGGAGGGCACCAACCCCGGCTTCCTCTACCAGCAGAACACCCAGCGTGACGCCCTGGTGGCCAGCACCCACTTCGACGTCTTCCACCGCCACGCCCAGCGGCTGGTGATGGCCAACATCGCCCAGACCGTCAACGTGCTCCAGGCCATGATCCTGACCGACCCGGACACGGGGGCGCTGGTGCTCACCCCGACCTACCACGTGTTCGAGATGAACCGGGGCCACCACGACGCCCAGCTCCTGCCCAGCCACGTGCTGAGCACCCCCTCGACCAGCGTCGGGGACACGCCGCTGGACCTGCTGTCGGTCTCGGCCAGCCGCCGCGACGGGTCGGCGCTGCTCTCGCTCAGCAACCTGGCCCTCGAGGACGCGCTGGAGGTGTCGCTGGACCTGCGCGGGGTGCCGTTCGAGGTCGCCCGTGGGCGGCTGCTGGCCGCCGAGGACCCCCGCGCGCACAACACGCCCGAGACCCCGGACGCCGTCGCGCCGTCGACGCTGGAGACCCGGGTCGAGGGCACCACGCTGCGGGTCACGCTGCCGCCGGCGGCCTTCGCGACGGTGGAGCTGACGCTCAGCTGAACCGGGTCGACTCCCTTAGGACGAGCCGGGCGGGGGGCATCACCACACGTGCCGGACGGTCGACGTCCCCCGCCATCCGCTCCAGCAGGAGGTCGCAGATGGCGTCGGCCATCGCCTCGTTGCCGGGGTCGACGGTGCTGAGCCTCGGGGTGCTGAAGCGGCCGGCGGCGACGTCGTCGAACCCGACCACCTGGACCTCGCCCGGCACGGCCCGGCCCAGGTCGGCCAGCGCCCGCAGCGCTCCCAGCGCGGCGCTGTCGGTCAGGGCGAAGACGGCGTCGAAGTCCCGGCCCTCGGCGGCCAGGTCGGTGACCACCTGCTGCGCCGCCCCGGCGGTGAAGGACGAGGAGCGCACCAGCTCCTCGTCGACCGCCGCACCGGCCCGGCGGTGGGCGTCGCGGTAGCCCTGGGTGCGCAGCCGCGGCATCGACCACGCCGGGTCGTCGCTACCGCCCAGCAGCACGATGCGCCGGGCGCCGGAGGCCAGCAGCGCGGCGGTGGCCTGCCGGGCGCCGTCGACGTTGTCCATCAGCACGTGGTCGAAGCGGTCCGGGACGGTCTGCTCGCCGATCAGCACCACCGGTGTGGCCGGGCTGATGGAGTCCAGCGCCTCTGCGTCACCGGCGACCACGCTGAGCACGAAGCCGTCGTAGGCGTCCAGCCGGGAGGCGCTCAGGGCGTCCAGCTCGGCGGCCAGGTCACCGGCCGTCCGCTCCAGGACCAGCCGGAGACCGTGCGCGGCGAGCCGCTCGGCCAGCCGGTGGCCCAGCTCGACGAAGTACCCCGAGGTCAGCTCGGGGACCGCGAGCCCGACCGTCCCGGTGCGTCCTGAGCGCAGCTGCCGAGCAGTCACGTTGACCCGGTAGCCGAGCTCGTCGATCGCCTGCTGGACCCGCTGGCGGGTGGCCTCCCCGACCCTGCCCGGGCGGCGGTTGACCACGTTGGAGACGGTCATGTTGGACACGCCGGCGCGTCGGGCCACGTCCTCGATGGTCACCCTGGCCGCGGCCACTGCCGTCCTCCCGTCCGGCCGCGCGACGGGTGCGCGGCCGTAGGGCATCACACCACGTCGGTGCCCCGTCCGCCCCGGGGACGCCGCTGGCGGGCGTGGACGGCGAGCTGGGGTGGGCCGGGTCGGCGGGCCGTCACCCGCTGGGACGGCGGCCCTCCGCGGGCGGCGGTGTCGCGCGTGGTCTGGTCGGCGGTGCAACCGGTCTAGCCGGGTCGCACCGCCGACGTCTGGAGCTCGGCGACCTCCTCGGGGGAGAAGAGGCGAGAGCGGATCAGGAACCGGTTGCCGGTGGGACCCTCCAGGGAGAAGCCCGCACCGCGTCCGGGGACGACGTCGATGGTGATGTGGGTGTGACCCCACACCGCGTACTGCTCCTTGCTGATCCAGACCGGCACGGTCTGCTCGACGGGCTCGTCCTCGGTGCCGATCTCCAAGTCGCCCAGGTGCAGGTCGCTGGAGCCGGTGATGAAGGTGCCCGCCGCGAAGCACATCGGCGAGGAGCCGTCGCAGCAGCCACCGGACTGGTGGAACATCAGCGGCCCGTGCTGGCTAGTCAGCTGGCGCAGCAGGGCCGCCGCCGCGGGGGTGACCCCGACGCGCTCGGCCCTGACATCGGCACCTCCCGCGGCGGCACCCATCAGAAGAAGCCCATCGCCTTGGGCGAGTAGCTCACCAGCAGGTTCTTGGTCTGCTGGTAGTGGTCGAGCATCATCGCGTGGTTCTCCCGCCCGATGCCGGAGGACTTGTAACCACCGAAGGCCGCGTGCGCCGGGTACTGGTGGTAGCAGTTCGTCCACACCCGCCCGGCCTGGATGGCGCGTCCGGCCCGGTAGGCGGTGTTGGTGTCCCGCGACCAGACGCCGGCGCCGAGACCGTAGAGGGTGTCGTTGGCGATGCTCATCGCGTCGTCGAAGTCGGAGAAGCCGGTGACCGAGACCACGGGGCCGAAGATCTCCTCCTGGAAGATGCGCATCTTGTTGTGGCCCTGGAAGATCGTCGGCGCCACGTAGTAGCCACCCGACAGGTCACCACCGAGGTCGACGCGCTCCCCGCCGGTGATGATCCGGGCGCCCTCCTGGGTGCCGATGTCGATGTAGGACAGGATCTTCTCCAGCTGGTCGTTGCTGGCCTGGGCACCGATCATGGTCGCCGGGTCGAGGGGGTTGCCCTGGACGATCCGCTTGGTGCGCTCGGTGGCCTCGGGCAGGAACGAGTCCAGGATCGAGTTCTGGATCAGCGCCCGGCTGGGGCAGGTGCACACCTCGCCCTGGTTGAGCGCGAACATGGCGAACCCCTCCAGCGCCTTGTCGTAGAAGTCGTCCTGGGCGCTGGTGACGTCCTCGAAGAAGATGTTGGGGCTCTTCCCGCCGAGCTCGAGGGTGACCGGGATCAGGTTCTGGCTGGCGTACTGCATGATCAGCCGGCCGGTGGTGGTCTCGCCGGTGAAGGCGATCTTGCGGATCCGGCTGGAGGAGGCCAGCGGGGCGCCCGCCTCGGCGCCGAAGCCGTTCACCACGTTGAGCACGCCGGCCGGCAGCAGGTCGCTGATCAGCTCCATCAGCAGCATGATCGAGGCCGGGGTCTGCTCGGCGGGCTTGAGCACCACCGCGTTGCCCGCGGCCAGGGCCGGGGCGAGCTTCCAGGTGGCCATCAGCAGCGGGAAGTTCCAGGGGATGATCTGCCCGACCACGCCCAGCGGCTCGCGGAAGTGGTAGGCGACGGTGTCCTCGTCCAGCTGGGAGAGGGTGCCCTCCTGGGCCCGGATGGCCCCGGCGAAGTAGCGGAAGTGGTCCACCGCCAGCGGCAGGTCCGCGGCCAGGGTCTCCCGCACCGGCTTGCCGTTGTCCCAGGTCTCCCCGACCGCCAGCATCTCCAGGTTCTGCTCGATCCGGTCCGCGATCTTGTTCAGCACCACCGCCCGCTCGGCCGGGGACGTCGTCCCCCAGCCCGGCGCGGCGGCGTGGGCGGCGTCCAGCGCGAGCTCGACGTCCTCCGCGGTGGAGCGCGCCACCTCGCAGAAGACCTTGCCGTTCACCGGTGACGGGTTCTCGAAGTACTGGCCCTTCACCGGGGCCACGTACTCACCGCCGATCCAGTTGTCGTAGCGCGACCGGTAGCTGACCAGGCTGCCGTCGGTCCCCGGTGCGGCGTACACGCTCATGTGACTCCTCGTTGCGTCGTCGATCGTGGTCGGGGCGGCGGTGCCGACCCGGTGGACGTGACCCTAGTCACACCGACGTTGCACAGAGGTTGCGACGGTCCTGGGCTGTCGCGGACCAAGGGGTGCCGGAGGGCGACGGGCCCTCCTCGGCACGCCGGGAGCGAGACCGAGTCCGACGGGCCGCACACCGCAGGGCCGGCCGGGCGGTCCCCCGACCTGCCCGGCCGACCGGTCACGTGGGCGTCCCGCCCGTCGGGCCGGTGGCAGCCGGCGGTCGTGCTGCAGCCCGTCGGCCACCCGGCGGCCCGTCGGTCACCTGGCGGCCCTCGGTCACGCGGCGACCAGCCGGTCGGCGGCCGCGGCCATCCGGCGTCGCGCACGGGAGCAGCGCCAGCGCACCAGGTCGGTGCTCATCGCGTGCCGCTCCCCCGCCTCGGCCGAGCTCAGCCCGTCGGCGTACACGCTCACCAGCACCCGGGCACTCAGCTCGTCGACCAGCCCGAGGGCCTCCGCCTCGGCCACCACCCGGCGCACGCTGAGGACGTCGGCCGGCGGCTGGCTGAGGACCCAGAGCTCGTCGAGCACGTCGTCGCCGACCAGCAGCGGCTCGACCTTCTCCCCCTGCTCCCGGCGGACCGCCTTGCGGGTGTCCATCCACAGGTTGGCGGCGACGCTGCGCGGGCGGCGCCCCAGGGGGTAGCGCAGCACCTGGCACCAGAGCTGGGACACGTAGTCCCCCAGGCCGCTGCGCCGGTCGGCCCGGGCCAGCAGGACCATCTTGCCCAGCAGTGCCTGGACGACCACCCGTCCGGCCAGCTGGGCGTCCTCCCCTCCCGCCTGGGCCCGCCCGACCAGGAAGGAGAGGACCGCGTCGGGGGTCCCCGGGACGCATGCCAGCACGTCCCCGGGCGTCCGGCACCCGGCGAGCGCGGGCTCCTCCCCGGCCCAGCGGTCGACGTCGGCGCGCCCCCCGACCGCCGTCCTCGACCACTCCGCGTTCAACCGGTGCAGCAGCTCGACCCCGCTCATGACCCTCCTCCACGACCCCCGTCTCCTGGTCGGACGGGACGCGTCCCACGCTCGTCGGCCCCTGTTGGCGCAGGTGTTGTCCGAGCCGGCGTGCGTGGTGTCCGACTCGGGGCGGTGGTGTCCGTGCGAGCACGGATTGGTCCTCAAACACTCTTGTACAAGCATCCTTGAGGATTTACAGTCGGGGCATGCCGGACGAACCTCTCGACGACTACCGCGTGCTCGTCGCCGTCGGTCACCCGCTGCGCCGACGTCTCCTCGACGTGCTGCGGGTGGAGCAGGCGGCGACGACGTCCGCCCTGGCCGAACGCCTCGGGGTGGCGGTCGGCAGCGTCAGCCACCACGCCAAGGTCCTCGCCGAGCACGGGCTGGTGGTGCCGGCGCCCGAGCTGGCCAAGGACCGCCGGGAGCGGTGGTGGCGCCTCGGCGACGCCCGGATCTCCTGGTCCAGCACCCAGTTCGCCGACGACCCGGCGGGGGCGTCAGCCTCCGCCGCGGCCTACGACCTGAGCGTCCGGCTGCAGCTGGAGCGGCTGCAGACCTGGCGCACCGAACGGGGCTCGTCGTCGCGAGAGTGGCAGGACGCGGCCACCAGCACCGACACCTGGTTGCACCTGACCCCGGAGGAAGCCAGGGAGCTCGCCGAGGAGCTGACCGCCGTCCTCGGGCGCTGGGCCGACCACGGCCGCCAGGGCGAGGACCCGAGACGCCAGCCGGTGTTCGCCTTCGCCCACACCTTCCCCAGCCGGCCATGATGACGTCCCCCGACGCGCCCCTGCAGGAGCGGCACGACGCCCCCGTCAGCCCGGCGTCGTCGAGGGACTTCCGCCTGGTGTGGGCGGGCACGTCGGCCGGACGTCTCGGGGAGTCGGTGGCCTCCTTCGCCGCGCCGGTGGTGGCGATCACGGTGCTCGACGCCAGCGCCCTCACCGTCACCCTGATCACCGCCGCCGCGTGGCTGCCCTGGCTGGTGGTCGGCCTGCCGGCCGGAGCCTGGGTCGACCGGCTGCCGCGGCGTCCGGTGATGGTGGTCTGCGACCTGGTCTCCGTCCTCGTGGTGGCGTCGGTCCCGGTCGCCGCGGCGGCCGGGGCGCTGACCACGCCGCACCTGCTGGGGGCCGCCTTCGCGGTCGGGACCACCGCGGTGCTGTTCCAGACGGCCTGGACCAGCTACCTGCCCGCCGTCCTCGACGAGCGGCAGCTGGTGCCGGCCAACGCCCTGCTGCACGGCAGCGACTCCGCCGCCCGGGTCGCCGGGCCCGGGATCGCCGGCCTGCTGGCCGGCGCCGTCGGCGCCGTCGCGGGTTACGCCCTGCAGTCGGTGACCTTCCTCGTCTCCGCGACCTGCCTGGCCCTGGTCCGCACCCCCGAGCGGCGACCGGCCCGCACCACCGGACGGTCGCTCCGCCGCGAGGTCGCCGAGGGCATCCACCACGTCCGGCGCGACCGGGTCCTGCTCAACCTGGCCGTCCACGGCAGCCTCAGCAACCTCTTCCTGGTGGGCTACCAGGCCCTGCTGGTGGTCTTCCTGATGCGCCACGTCGGCCTCAGCGAGGGCGGGGTGGGTCTGCTGCTGACGCTGACCGCCCTGGGCGGCGTGGTCGGGGCGCTGGTCATCCAGCCGCTGATCCGCCGCCTCGGTGACGCCCGCACGCTGGTGCTGGGCAAGGCCCTGGCCGGCCCGTTCGCCCTGGCCGTCCCGCTGGCCGAGCCCGGCTGGCGGCTGGTGCTCCTCGCCGTGGCCAGCACCCTGCTGGTGGTCGGGATCACCGCCGGCAACGTGGTCTCCGGCAGCTTCCGCCAGCGCTACGTGCCCGGCGCGCTGCTCGGCCGGGTCACCACCAGCATGCAGACGCTCAACCTGGCCGGGATCCCGCTGGGGGCCGTCCTGGCCGGGACCCTGGCCACCGCGGTGGGGACCCGGCCGGCCCTGTGGGTGCTGACCGCGGCCTACGCCTGCACCGGGCTGATCCTGCTGCTGGGGCCCTTGCGCGGACGGCGGGACCTCCCCGTACGCTCCTCCGACCCGGCCCCGGCGGTCCCCGCCTGACCGGGGCAGGACACCAACCTGATCCGGGGAGGACGTGGGTCCAGCCCCGGGATCGGTACCGGTGCCGCCGACCCGGCCAGTGCCAGACCGCGGCACCGCGCACCACCAGCACCAGCACCAGCACCAGCACCAGCGTCGCCGCGTGGTCGGTGCACAACCGGTCACCCAGCCCGACGGGCTCCCCCCTGGGGCCGGGCCGTCGGGCTGGACGACCGGTTGTGCGCGGAGCGGGGAGCGACCGGCCTCGGCCGGCTCGTCCCGTCCCCGCGGCGTAGGCTGCCGCCATGCCCGACGAGCGACCGTCCCGCGCCGAGGCGGCGGCCCACCGGATCGCCCTCAGCGAGGGCGCCCAGCGCCACGAGTCCGTCGCCGCCCAGCGGCTGATCGACGACTTCCTGCAGACGGTGCGCGAACGCGGGCACGCGCCCGAGCCGCTGCAGGCCCAGCTGCTGTCCGGGGCGTCGGTGCGCACGGACAAGGAGGGCTGGTACCTGCGGAAGAACCGGTCGCTGGCCATCGGCACCGACGGGGGCTACTACGTGCTGACCGTCCCGGGCGGCGCGCTGGCCCGCCTCCGGGGCGTCCGGCTCACCCCCACCCCACCCCCGCTCCAGGTCGGTCGCGGCGGGCGCGACGGGGAGACCGGGGACCTCAAGGAGTTCCTGGCCATGACCCTGGAGCGGCTGGCCCAGGGCTGACCCGCCCCCCGGTTCCCGGTGGGCCCGGCGGGCGGCATGATGCGGCCATGGACCGACCGCTGCACCGCTTCACCGACCGCACCGCCCTCGTCTCCGGCGGGGGCCACGGCATCGGACGCGCGTGCGTCCACCGGCTGGCCGACGAGGGCGCCCGGGTGGTCTGCGCCGACCTCGATCTCGAGGCCGCCGAGCGGGTCGCGGCGGAGGTCAGGGAGGCCGGGCGCGAGGCGCACGCCGTCCACGTCGACGTCACCTCCAGCGACTCGGTGGACGCGGCCGTCGCCCGTGCCGTCGAGCTGCTGGGCGGGCTCGACGTGCTGGTCAACACCGCCGGCGGCGGACGGATCCACCCCGACTTCCCCGAGACCTCCGACGAGGTGTGGCACCAGCAGCTCGACCTCAACCTGATGAGCGTGGTCCGCACCGTGCGTGCCGCCCTGCCGCACCTGCTCGACGGGGGCGGCAGCGTGGTCTCCACCAGCTCGGTCAACGCGGTGACGCCGATCGGCTCCGAGCCCTACTCCAGCGCCAAGGCCGCCCTGGACGTCCTGACCCAGAACCTGGCCCGGGAGCACGGTCCGGCCGGGGTCCGGTTCAACCTGGTGCTGCCGGGGACGATCCGGACCCGGGTGTGGGACGACCAGGCCGAGACGCTGGAGCGCTTCTCCCGGGCCTACCCGCTGGGACGCGTCGGCCAGCCCGAGGACGTCGCGGCCGCCGTGGCCTTCCTCAGCTCCGACGACGCCGCCTGGATCACCGGCGTGGCGCTGCGGGTGGACGGCGGGCTGCTGGTCCGGGGGGCGATGGACCGGGCGTGACCCCGGGGGACCTCCGGCGTTACGGTCGGTGGACGTCGACGAGGACGCCCAGGAGGTCACCATGGACAGACCACGGATCCGGCTGACGTCGGTCACCATCACCACGCCCCGCCCCCGTGAGCTCGCGGCCTTCTGGTCCACCCTGCTCGGGTGGCCGGTGTCGGTCGAGGAGCCGGCCGGCGACGGCGAGCCGGAGGAGGCGGGCTGGGCCCAGGTGCGACCACCGGCCGGGGAGAACGGCTTCACGCTGAACTTCGAGTACGAGCGCAGCTGGACCCGCCCGGTCTGGCCGAGCGCCGCGGGCCACCAGAACGCCACCGAGCACCTCGACGTCGAGGTGGACGACCTGGACACCGCGGTCGCCTGGGCGCTGGAGTGCGGCGCGGAGCTGGCCGGGGACCAGCCGCAGACCGACGTCCGGGTCCTGCTCGACCCGGACGGTCACCCCTTCTGCTTCTTCTGAGCCCGGACCGGAGTCGGGTCAGCGGTTCAGCACTTCACCGTGCCCGAGCTGACCTTCTTGTAGGTGCAGCGGTCCAGCGCCGTGCTGCCGGTGGGCTTGAGCAGGGTGGCGGTGTCGCCGGTGTTGTTCCAGACGTAGTTCTTCTGCTTCCAGTACAGGTGCCCGCCGGTGTTGGTGCCGCTGCCGGTGTGCACGGTGACCGAGGCCCTGGCCTTGAGGGTGAAGCCCTTGGGGAAGACGAAGGTGTGGTTCTGCGCGTCCTTGAGCCGGTACCCCGCCATCGCCACCGACTTCGAGGTGGTGTTGGTCAGGACGATGGTCTCCTTGTTGAGGTGGCTGTTGCTGCGGGTGTCGCTGCCCGAGGGGTCGGCGACCCAGGTGCGGAGCTGGACGGCCGAGGCCGCCTCGGCCTCCACCGTCGGCAGCAGGGCGCCGGCGAGGGACAGCAGGACGAGGAGGGCAGCGCCGAGGGCGCGGGCGAGAGGACGACGCACGGGGACTCCTGAGGAGGATGGTGGGGACCTGCTCGCCCGTGCGGAGCGCCGACGCGAACGGGCGGATCGTATCGCCGCCACGGGTCGCCGGCGGCCCTGCGCGGGCGGATCGATGCCCAGTCGTGATGACCGGCCCGAAGGCTTCGGGCAGCGGCCCCCGACCATCCGCGAGGTCGATGGGCGGGCAGAGGTATCCGCCGGGGTCTGGTCAAGGTCCGGACGGGAACGGTCGACTGGGTCAGGATGAGGCGGTGACCCCCGACCGGACCCGCGTCGACGCGGCCGTCCGTGCCGTCCTCGACGGGGTCGACGCCGATCCCCGCTACGCCCACACCAGCCACCTGCACGTCCGGCTGGCCGGTGAGATGGTGGTCGACGAGCACCGGCACGGGCCGCTGGTCGGCGACGTCTTCTCGGTGACCAAGACGGTGCTCGGACTCACCCTGGGCCGGATGGCGGCGCTCGGGCTCCTCCCCGACCTGGACCGTCCGGTCGCCGACGTCCTGCCCGTGCTGGGAGGCACCACCGCCGAGATGCACACGTGGCGGCACCTGCGGACCATGACGCGCGGGGCCGAGGTGGATGGTCCCTGGGACGTCGACACGGTCACCGCGCTGCCGGGCGGGCAGGTCGAGCACGTCGCCCGGGCACCGCAGCGGACGCCGCCCGGCGAGCGGTTCTGCTACGACAACGGGTCCTCCCACCTGGTCGCGGCGGCGGCCGGTGCCGTCCTCGCCGAGCCGGTGTCGGACTTCGCCGCCCGCGAGCTGTTCGCGCCGCTCGGCATCACCACCACCCGGTGGGACCGCGACCCCGACGGGGTGCCGTTCGGCTACGCGCACCTCCGCATCGGCGCCGCCGACCTGGGCCGGCTCGGCCAGCTGGTGCTCGACGGCGGTCGTACCGAGGGCGCCACCCTGGTGGACCCCGGCTTCCTGGCCGACATGACCCGGGCCCACACGCCGGGCGGGCCGCCGGAGGACCTCGGCTACGGGCACCTGGTCTGGGTCGACGACGACGTGGTGATGGCGGGCGGCTGGGCCGGCCAGCACGTGCTCGTGCTCCCCCGGGCCGAGGCGGTCGTCGTGGTCACCGGCGACCCGCACTTCGACGCCGGGCCACCGCCGCGCGACGACCTGTCGCCGGACTGGGCTCCCGCGCTGCACCTGGTCCGACGGCACCTGCTGCCCGTGCTGCACGGCTGAGGCCCGAGCCCCGTGGCCCACACCGGCGGCCGGAGGGCCCTCGACGCCCGACCTGGACGGCCGCAGTAGCAGCCTCCACCACCCGACCGGCCTCAGGCTGCGGGTGTGCGCGCGGGGCCTGACGTGCGGGTCGTCCACCAGACGACGACGGCGATGAGGACGAGGCCGGCGCCAGGGATCAGGCTGGCGATGGAGCCCACCGCCTCACCGCGGCCGGCGAGGGCGCCGAAGAGGTCGATGTGCAGGGTCGTGGCGAGGAGGAGGCTCGTGACGTTGTAGACGACGTGCAGGACGACGGCGACCTCCAGCCCACCGGTGCGCCAGGTGACGAAGGCCATCGTGGAGAACAGGATCAGGTAGGAGGACAGCAGGTAAGGGTCGAGGGTGCCGTGGGCGAGGGAGAACAGGACGGTCGTGACGACGATGCCCAGGACGGCACCGGAACGGGCGCCGCGCGTCCACCCGCCGAGCACGCGGAAGATCAGTCCGCGGAGTCCGTACTCCTCACCGGCCGCGGCGAGGGGGGTGAGGAGCACGCCGATCACGAACAGGGCGACGAGGTCGACCGTCGACCAGGCCACCCTCTCCCCGGGCACGAGGAAGTTCACCGCGATCAGGACGACGAGCAGGGGCCCGAAGGCGAGCAGCGAACGGCCGAGGACTGCGAAGCGGAAGCGTCCGGCCACGGAGTGCAGCGAGCCGGCGGGCAGCCCGTAGAGCACACGCTGGAGCAGCATGCTGTAGGGGATCAGCGCGGCGAGGCCGACCGCGCCGGCGGCGTGCTGCAGAGGGGAGGGCCCGGTGCGGCCGAGCTGGGCGTCGATGAGCCCGGCGCCGAGCAGGGCGAGCTGGGCGAAGGCGACCAGTCCGACGAAGAGCAGCACGATCGCGAGGACGCCGCGCAGGATGCGGCGTCTCTCGCCGGCGTAGACGCGGTGGTACTCGACGCCCGGCGGAACCCGTGGCGAGGAGACGGGTGCGTCGTCCTGCAGCAGCCAGCTGGGGCGGGTGGTGGTCGTGGTGGTGGTGGTCATGGTCCCTTTCCTGGGGTCAGCTCGCGAGGTCGTCGAGCCAGCTGGATCGCAGTCGCAGCGCACGTTCGGTGCTGCCGACGACCGCGGCGATCCCGACGGCGACGTTCGCCGTGGGACCGAGACGCACCGGGGACCGGAAGGTCCCCAAGGCCTCGGCGACGGGGGGCACCTGCGAGATGGTCTCGACGAGCTGCGGGACGGCCACGCAGGCGCCGAGCAGCACGAGCGACGTCGAGACCACACCGACGAGGCGGCTGAGCCGCGGGTGCGCTCCCTGCAGCCGGGAGCGCCGTCCCTCCGCGGAGGCGGGGTGCGGCGTCAGCTGGGACTCCGCACCGTCGGCCCCCACGTGGTGGCACCGGCGCAGCCCGAACGAGCCGACCGCGACCTCGATGTGTCCGCCGGGCACCGGGAAGCGGGCCGGCAGCCTCGAGTGGGCCGTCAGCACGCCGTCGCGGTAGAGACGCGCACGCACCTCGCCGTCGTCGCGGTCTCCCAGGTGGCGGACGTCGACGGCGTAGGTGGTCACCGTGCCGTCGGGAGCGCGGAGGGAGTGGGTGAGCAAGGACCTGCCCAGCAGCTGCCACCAGCGGAAGCGCCTGAGCGGCCGCCCGTCACCGCGACGCACCCTCTGTGCGGCGCGGCGGTTCCGCCAACCGTGTCGGAGCACGCGAGCTCCCTCCCTGCTGTAGTACAGTGTGATAGCCAGACGGTAGCACACTGTACTAGCGGAGTGGAGGACGATCGATGCCGGAGCGGTCGAAGGAACCGGACACGCGGGACAAGATCCTGATCGCGGCGGCGACCATGCTGGGTGAGGACCCGACCGCGCGGTTGAGCGTCCGTGCGGTCGCCGCCCGGGCGGGGGTGAGCACGGGTTCGCTCCGTCACTTCTTCCCCACGCAACGGGCGCTGGTCGAGACCGTGGTCGCCGGCCTCTACGAGCTCGACATCCCTGACGACCCGATCTCCGAGGAGGGGCGGACGCCGGCGGAGCGCCTCCTCGGGTGCCTGCAGCAGATGCTGGCCCAGATCGGCACGGGGGACCGGGCGCGCCAGTACTGGCGCGGCATGTACGAGGCCTACGTCGCCCCGAGCCCCACCGACGACGAGGCCGCGACGTACCTCGCCCTCGAGCGGGTGGGTCTCCGCCGCCTCGAGCGGTGGCTGGGCGTGCTCGTGGCCGAGGGCGCGGCCCCCGCGGGTGCGGTCGAGCAGCGGGCCCGGTTCCTGGGCACCGTCCTCGACGGACTCGTCGCGGGACGGGTTCTTCCCGGCGACACCGTGCGGCTCGGGTTCGAGTCCGACACGCTCCGCCTGGCCGTCGAGGCGGTGCTCAGTGAGCCCGCCGGAGGTCCGCAACGGGATCAGTGACCGCGAGTTCCCCCGGGACCACGGAGGACGGCACCAGTGCCGTGGTGCCCGCGCTCGGTCCCGCGCTCGCGGGCCTGCGAGCACACCGCCCACTCTCTCCACGACCCGTCTGGCGCGCGCGCGGTCAGCCCGGTGGACAGGCGTGACGGGCTGTTCTCGACGCCGGGACGCCGGGCGCCTACCGTCGGAGCATGTCCTTCGACGTCGCCGCCGACGCGTACGGGCGGTTCATGGGCCGGTACTCCGAGCCCCTGGCCGTGCCCTTCGCCGAGCACGCCGGGATCGGACCGGGGCAGCGGGTGCTGGACGTCGGCTGCGGGCCCGGGGCGCTGACCGGCGAGCTGGTGCGACGCTGCGGTGCGGAGGCCGTCGCCGCCGTCGACCCGTCCCCGCCCTTCGTCGAGGCGGTGCGCGCCCGCTGCCCCGGTGTCGACGTGCACCCCGGGACCGCGGAGCAGCTGCCCTTCGAGGACCACCGCTTCGACGCCACCCTCGCCCAGCTGGTGGTGCACTTCATGCCCGACCCGGTGGCCGGGCTCGCCTCGATGCGACGGGTCACGCGTCCCGGCGGGACGGTGGCGGCCTGCGTCTGGGACCTAATGGGCGGCACCGGACCGCTGGCGACCTTCAGCCGTGCGGTGCACGACGTCGACCCGGAGGCACCGGGTGAGAAGGCCCTGCCCGGCGGCCGTCGGGGTCACCTGGAGGAGCTGTACCACCAGGCTGGGCTGCGCGACGTCGAGGCCGTGACGCTGACCGTCACCGTCGACTACCAGGACCTCGAGGAGTGGTGGGCGCCCTACACCCTCGGGGTGGGCCCGGCGGGTGACTACGTGGCCGGGCTCGACCCGGAGCGCCGGGACGCGCTGCGCAACCGGTGCGCCGAGCTGCTCGGTCCCGGGCCGTTCCAGGTGGAGGCGTCGGCCTGGTCGGTCCGCGGGCGCGCCTGACCGAGTCGGCTGGGGACCCACCGCAGCTCCTCACCGCGGGCCGGCACGGCGGCCTCGAGGTCGTCACGCGGTCCCCTCCGAGCGCCCGGGGCGTGGGCCCGTGCTCAGGCGGCGAGCAGCTCGCGGATCTCGCGGACGGCCGTCCGTCCCGCCCGGTTGGCCCCCACGGTGCTGGCCGAGGGGCCGTACCCGACCAGGTGCACCCGGGGGTCGACCACCACCCGGGTCCCGTCCATCCGGATGCCGCCGCCGGGCTCACGGAGCTGCAGCGGGGCCAGGTGCGACAGGGCTGCGCGCCAGCCGGTGCACCAGAGCACGACGTCGGCGTCCAGGCGACGGGCCGGACGTCCGTCGCGCGCCTCCCACACCACGCCGTCCGCGTCGAGGCGGTCGAACACGGGCTCGCGTCGCAGGATCCCCTTCTCGCGCGCCACGACCAGCTCCGGCGTCCAGACCAGGTCGGTGGCGCTCACCACGCTCTCGGGCGGTTGCCCGGCCCGGACCCGCTCGTCGACCCTCGCGATCACCTCGCGGCCGTACTCCTGGTCGAAGGGCTCCTCGCGGAACACCGGCGGCCGGCGCGTCACCCACGTCGTCTCGGCCACCTCCGCCAGCTCCACCAGCAGCTGGATCCCGGTGGCCCCGCCGCCGACCACGACGACCCGCTGGCCGGCGAAGCCCTCCGGTCCCGGGTAGTCGACGGCGTGCAGCTGGCGACCGGCGAAGGTCTCCTGGCCGGGGTACCGCGGCCAGAACGGATGGGTCCAGGTGCCGGTGGCGTTGACCACCGCCCGGGCGGCGATGGTGCCGGCGTCGCTCTCCACCACCAGCCGGCGTCCCGGCCCGGGGCGCACCGCCGTCACGGTGACCGGTCGTCGGACGTCGATGCCCACGGACCGCTCGTAGCGGGCGAAGTAGGCGGGGACGGCCGTGCTGGCGCGCTCGGACGGCGACGGCGTGCTGAACCGCATCCCCGGGAGGCCGAAGATCCCGTGCACACGCTGCATCGACAGGCTGGGCCAGCGGTGCTGCCAGGCCCCGCCCGGTCCGGGGTTCTGGTCGAGCACGACGTGGTCGACCCCCTGCCGGCGCAGTGACCAGGCGCTGGACAGCCCCGCCTGCCCGGCCCCGACCACCACCACGTCCCTCTGCTCCACACCCGCACAACACCGCGCGACCCCGGCGCACTCCCGCCCCGCGACCTCCGGTACGACATCCGGCCGGGTACTCCCCGCCAGACGTCGAACTGAGGGGAGCGGCGGGCATGACCCCCTCCGGAGGCGCCACCCGCGCCCGGCCAAGCCCACGTTGCCCCGCTTGCACCCACCTCGCCCCGCCTATAGGCGGGGCAAAGTGCCCGGAAAGGGGGCAACGTGCGAGGGAGGGGCCGGGAGGGAGAAGGGGAGGTGGGGGTGCGCAGTCACGGCGGAGACCGGGCTGGCGGGGAGCGGGCGGGGTCAGGCCACGACGCGGGGCTGGCAGAGGCGGCGGTGGACGTCCTCGCCGACGTCGGGCCAGCGGAGCCGGGCGGCCAGCCAGGCGGCGCCCGCCTCGGCGCTGACCACCACGCGCAGCGGGGCCGCGGGCCAGCGCTCGCCGAGCCGGGCCACCAGGGGTTCCCCGACCACGACGCTGCTGGCGATGCCGCCGGCCAGCACCACCGGGGTGCTCTCCCCCGGCGGCCGCACGGCGTCGACCGCCGCGAGCAGCCGGTCGGCCGCCCGCTCCACCACGTCCACCGCCTCGGGGTCGCCCTCGACCGCCGCCTCGAGCACCAGCGGGGCCAGCGCGGCCAGGGCCACCGGCGGGTCGGCGTGCACCCGCAGGACGAGCTCGCTCCGACCCACCGCGCCACCGGTGAGCAGCTCCAGGACCCGCGCGGCCAGCGGTCCCGGCTCGCCGGTGTCGAAGGAGCGCAGCGCGACGCGGACCGCCTCGCGCCCGATCCAGAAGCCGGAGCCGTCGTCGCCGAGCAGCCAGCCCCAGCCGTCGTGGGTCCGGCCCTCGCGCCCTCCCACGACCTGGGCCGAGACCGCCCCGGTGCCGGCGATCAGCACGGTGCCGTCCGGCTCCGGCGTCCCGGCGGCGAAGGCGACCTCGGCATCGCCGCGCACCAGCACCGGGCACCCCACCCCGCAGGAGCGGAGCACGGCGCCGAGAACGTCCGGCATCTCCGGGCGGTCACCGGTACCGGCGACCCCGAGCAGCGCCACCTCGACCTGGCTGGGGTCCACGTCGGACACGGCCGCGGAGACGGCCAGCCTGAACTGCTCCAGCGCCTCTGCCGGGGGCCGGGCGATCGGGTTCCCGCCACCGGCCCGACCGCGCCCGTGCACAACACCGCGCTCGTCGGTCACCAGGCAGCGCGTGCTGGTGCCACCGGCGTCCAGCCCCAGCACCAGGCTCACCTCAGACCCGCCTCCGCCGACCGCCGTCGCGCACGTCGGTCACGGCACCCGCCGGATCCGACCCTCGTAACGGGCCTCCAGCGCGCCGTTGTGCTCGTCGCCTGCGGGGATGTTGGCGGAGAGGTAGACCGGGGGGGTGAGCCCGTCGGCGACCATCCCGCCGAGGAGCTCGGCCACCACCATCTGGGCCAGCAGCGCCGCGGTCAGCGAGGAGATCCCGCAGGCCGCCCCGCCGCCGGGCAGCGGCAGCACCGCGTCCCCGAACGGGGCGCCGTTGTCCAGCACCACGTCCCCGAGCTCGTACAGCTTCTGGCCGCTGGGGTGGCGCGAGGGCACCTGGGTGGTGTGCTGCATCGAGGTCACCACCACCAGGGGGTGACCCTTCTCCTTCACCAGCCGCGCGAACTCGACCACGCTGCCGTTGGCCCCGGAGTTGGAGGCGATCATGAAGACGTCCTGCGGCTGGACCGCGGGGATCAGCTCGTAGAGCCGGTGCGCGGTGGCCGGGTTGCGCTCCAGCAGCGGGTCGGACAGGTAGTCCACCGGGGCCACGCCCAGCACCACCGGGTCCCGCAGGGAGATCCGGTTGGTGGGGACCAGACCGCCGGCCCTCCCGGCGACCTCCATGGCGAAGGCCTCGGAGTGCCCGGTGCCGAAGGCCTGGACGACGCCCTCGGCGTCCATGCAGGTGCGGAGCAGCGCGGCCGCCGCCCGCACCCCCTCCAGCTGGCTCTCGGCCACCTGCTGGAGGGTGGCGGTGGCGGTCGCGACGAACGTGGGGGCATCGAGGCTCATGTCTGCGACCCTAACCACCACGTCGCGGTCGCCGACGCCGCCCTCACCGCGGGTCCAGCCGGAGCAGCTCGGCGGCACCCGGGTCCAGGGTCAGCCGGAAACGGCCCCGGCCGCGGCTGCGGTAGCGCCCGCTCGACGGGTCGAAGGACGACACCGACCCGACCTCCGGACCCCAGGTCGCGGTGAGCTGGGCGTCCTCGGTCCGCGAGTAGTTGGTCACCAGCACGTAGCCGCGGTCCTCGGGTCCGGTGAAGCGACCGAGCACCACGGCGTCCCCGGTGGTGCCGGCGATCTCGCCGTCGGGCTCGAAGGCGGTCAGGCCGTCCGGCACCTGGGCCAGGTTGGCCGCCTGCACGGCCGTGGACGTCAGCCCGAGCACCTCCAGGCCCACCGGCGCCAGCCACCCGGTGTTGACCTCGCGGGCGTCGTCGTAGAGCGGGGTGAGGGTGCCGTCGGTGAGCACGAGGCCGTCGCGGAAGTTCTCCCCCCGGGCCGGGTCGGGCGTCCAGTAGGTGAAGTACTGGATGCCCTTGCAGCCGTAGGCCAGGCTGATGTTGATCTGCCACAGCAGGTCGGCCCTCGTCGGGACGGCGTGGGCGGTGTAGCCGACGGACTGGACGAAGGCCCAGGTGGGGGTGCCAGTGGGCAGGGCCGCCTCCCGGACGGCCGCCCAGTTCGCGAAGTAGCCCACGTCCTCACCGGCGGACAGGATCGGGTAGCGGTCGAAAGACAACAGCTCCGGCGTGGTCTGCTCCATCGCCGCCACGTAGTCGAAGCCGGGGAGGTGGTTGATGTAGGGCAGCACGTCGGGGTCGATCGAGCGGATGATGTCGGCCAGCACCCCGAGGTCGGCCAGCTTGGGCACCGTCGGCTCGTCGTAGAGGTGGATACCCGCGAAGCTCTCGAAGCCGCCGCCGCGCGGAGGGTCCCACCTCGACAGGTCCCCGGAGAAGTCGTCGGTCAGCAGGGCCCGCCCCGACGCCGACTCCACCCGGACGTCGTCGAAGAAGGCGGACTCCGTGCCGGCCTCGCGGAAACCCACCGGACCCGCGGCGAAGGTGCTGTCGGTGGTGGTGTCCACCACCTGGCCGTTGACCGAGGTGGTGATGGTGTCACCCTCCAGCACGGTGCGGACCTGGTAGCTGATCCCCTCCTCCACCGCGAAGTCCAGCGGCACCACCGTGACCCGTGGGGCGCCACCCACGAACACCGCCTTCACCAGGTTGCCCGGGCCCTGCTGGTTGCTCAGCAGCCACACGTAGGCGTTGCGCTCGTCCTGGACCCTGAAGGCCCACCCGGACTGGGCGTAACCCCCCAGGCCGGTCTCGCGGGGGCTGGTGGTGAAGGAGAAGGTGTAGTCGGTCCAGTCGGCACCGTCGACGCTGGTGCCGATGGAGCCCTCGCCGGTGCCGCCGGTGATCAGCAGCCGACCGTCGTCGAGCTCCCAGGTCCGGCCCGGCGAGTAGCGGGCGATCACCTCGCGCAGCTTCGCCTCGGCCTCGCGCCTGGTGATGGTGAAGTCGCCGCCGTCGTCGGAGATCGAGACCGAGCGCGTGAGCCAGCGGATGTCGGGGTCGTCCACCAGCACCTTCAGACCCACCTCCTCCGCGGTGCGCAGCGACCAGCTGACGATCTGGGTGTCGGCCCAGCCGTAGTTGCCGGTGTGCAGGTAGGTGAAGCCGGCGTCCACCATCTCCTGGTAGCGCTGGACCGTCGTCTCCGTCGGCGGGGGCGGCCAGAACACGCCGATCGGGAACCGGGACCCGTCCAGCAGCGGCCCACCCGTGCCGGGGGCGGACCCCGCGCGCGGCTCGGCGGCGGCACGTCCGACCCCGAGGGCGCCCGAGGCAGCGAGGACGCCGCCGAGCACACCCCCGATCGCGAAGAAGCCCTTGCGTGACACCTCTGTGGTCATGCGTCCTCCTCGGCCCGTCCTGCGGGCCCGTTCAGGGGGTGGGGGTGGTGCGCGGCCGCGTCGTCCTGGGTGACGTGCGCCCGGTGTGCCCGTGCACCGCCTCGGCGGTGGCCTCGAGCAGCTCGGTGGTGCGTTCGGCGGTCTGCTGGGCCACCGCGAGGTAGACCAGCTCGATCACCGTCAGCTCGGAGAAGCGTGCGGCCAGCGGGCCGGCCCGGAAGGTGGTCTCCTCGGTGACGGTCAGCAGCACGTGGTCGGCCAGATCGGCCAGGGGTGAGGTGCGGACACCCGTCACGGCCACGGTGGTGGCGCCGTGCGCCGCCGCGCACCGCACCACCTCCAGGGTCTCCACCGTCGTGCCGGTGGCGGAGATGGCCAGGGCGACGTCGCCCGGACCGAGCAGCGCCGCCGCCGTCAGACCCTCGTGCACGTCGGCGTGGGACCAGACCGGGATGCCGATGCGGTGCAGCCGGATCTGCAGCTCGGTGCCCATCACCGAGCTGCCGCTGACCCCGAAGACGTGCACCCGTCTGGCGGCGACGATCCGGTCGGCGGCGGCGCGCACGGCGGCCAGGTCCAGCCCCGCCAGGGTGTCCTGGACGGCGCGGGCCTGCGCCGCCCCCAGCACCCGGGCGACGTCCTCCAGGGAGTCCTCGGGGCTGATGGTGCGCGAGACGTCGAGCTCCCACGCGGAGGCGCCGGAGCGCGGGGCGTCGGCCAGGACCGCGATCCGCAGCCCCGGGTAGCCGTCGACGCCGAGCCGCCGGCACAGCCGGGACACCGCGGACGGGGAGCTGCCGCTGGCTGCGGCGAGGTCGTGGATGGTGCCGGAGACGCCGGCCACCGGGTCGGCGAGCAGCTGCTCGGCGATGCTCCGCACGGAGGTGGGGAGCTCGGGCGCCATCCGCCGGAGGTCGCCGAGGACCCCCCGCTCCGGTGCCGACCTCTGCGCCATGACCAGAAGTTTCACAGAAGAGGAGCCACACGGCAAGAGTCTGACAAGCTTGGTCAGTCCTGCGGTGGCCGGGCCGGGACGCGCGACGGCGCCGCGACCCGGGCGGGTCGCGACGCCGTGCTGCGTCGAGCTGGTCCCGGTCGTCCGGGCTCTCGGCTCAGTTCACCGAGACGACGGTCCCCGAGCCGTCCAGGTACTCCACGAAGCCCAGGTAGGGGCTGCGCTCGTCCACCCGGGACCAGGCGGCCGTCACCGTGATCGGCTCGCCGACGGTCGCCCTGGGCGAGACCGGCGTGACCCGGAGCCGGCCGTCCGCCGAGGACGCGGTCACCACGGTGCCGCGGTGGTCGAAGCGGGTCGACGTGGTGCCGGGGGCGTTGCCGAAGTTGACCACCTGGCTGATGTAGCGGCCGGGAGCGGGGGCGGTGAGCACCACCGTCTCGTCGGCGGCGGCGCTGGCCGACTGCGCCACCAGGGTCGCCGAGGTGCCCTGCACCCGGTACACGTACAGGTCGAGGTCGGCCCCCGCGGCGCTGGTGCGGGTGGTGAACTGCGCCACCTTGGCCCCGTCGGCGACGGTGGTCTCGAACTGGCTCTCCGCGCCGGCAGCCAGGGTGGCCGTGCTGGCCGTGCCCTGGGCCAGCCCGAAGCCCTTGATCGGGAAGGCGCCGTCGACACCCGGCTGGACGTCGAAGGTCACCTTGCCGACCCGCCCGGAGCCGGCGACCGCGTCGGGGGCGATCAGCGCCCGCGGGGTGACCGCGATCGGGCTGCGGACGGTGTTGCCGGCACCGCGCCAGGTGAGGAAGCCCGTGGCGGCGGTGTCGAAGTCGACCGACTGGTTGGTGATGGTGACCTTGAAGGTCTTGGTCTGCCCGGCGCTGTCGAAGTTGAGGATCGACGGCGTCACCTTGACCGAGGTGCCGGGGACGGAGGCCTGGGCGCGGTAGATCCCGGGCTCGACGGCCGTCACCGTCCGGGTCACGGTCTGGGTCTTCAGCAGCGACCCGACGGCGATCGACGGGGTGTTGTAGTCGCTGGGGTCGATGGCCTCGACCCCGGTGCCGGTGTCGATGCCGTTGCCCTCGAGGAAGCCGAGCCAGTCCTCGTCGGAGGAGGGGTAGACCAGCCCCGGGGAGAACATCGCCGTCGGGGTGAGCTCACCGGCGCCCTGGGCGAACGGGTCCGTGTTCGGCGTCCCGTCGGCGTTCAGGGTGTCCTCCGCGGTGGTCATCAGCGCGGACTTGATGTCCATCGGGCTCCAGTCCGGGTGCACGCCGGCACCGAGGAAGAGCGCGGCGGCCCCGGCCACGTGCGGGGCGGCCATCGAGGTGCCGGAGTAGAAGTCGAAGTCGCGCCCGGAGTTCGACGGCGGGGCCACGGCGGCCAGGATGCTGACGCCGGGAGCGGCCAGGTCGGGCTTGACCAGGTCACCACCGGTGACCGTGGACGGTCCGCGGGAGGAGAACCCGGCGATCTGTGGGTAGACCAGCTCGGTGCTGGTGAGGTTGCCCGGCTCCAGCGTCGCGGTCGCGCCGGCGGTCCCGGCGTAGGTCCGGACGTCGGTGGCGGCCGGCGGGTTCAGGTGCACGGTGGGAACGGTGTGCAGGTCGCCGTCCAGGCTGAGCGCCGAGAGGTTGACCAGCACCATGCCGACACCACCCGCGCGCTCCACCTCGGCGGACTTGGCCACCCGGTCGTAGACGCCGCGGTCGCAGACCACGATGGTGCCGGCGACGTCGGCGGGGTCGAGCGTGCCGGGGGCGCAGAGGGCCGCGTCGGCCTCGGCGGCACCGGCGGTGCGCACGGAGGCGGCGGTGACCAGCGGTGCCGGACCGACGGACTCGCCGACGGTGGTGCTGATGCCGGCGAAGGAGCGCCCGTCCCCGAGCACCACGGTGCCCTCGTAGGGGGCGATGGTGCTGGCGGCCACGGTGGTGACCCAGGGGGCGGTGTTGTCCAGCGTCGAGGCGCCCGGGCCGCTGTTGCCGGCCGAGGCGGAGACGAAGATGCCGGCCGAGGCGGCGGAGAGGAAGGCCAGGCTGATCGGCTCGTCCACCGCCGACTCCGAGCTGGAGCCGATGGAGTAGTTGATCACGTCCACGCCGTCGGTGACGGCGGCGTCGATGCCGGCCACGATGTCGGAGGTCCAGCCGCCGGTGGTCTGGGCGGAGTCGCCCTCCCACAGCACCTTGTAGCTGGCGATGGTCGCGCCCGGCGCGACGCCGGAGATCGTGCCGTAGTCGTTGCCCTCGACGGTGGCGGGGACGCCGGCGTTGCCGGCGGCGGTGGAGGCGGTGTGCGAGCCGTGGCCGCCGCCGTCGCGCGGGGAGATGTAGTCGCGGCGGTTGGCCGCGGGGACGGACGCCTGCCAGCCCTCGCCGAAGTAGCGGGCGCCGACCAGCTTGGTGTTGCAGAGGTCGGCGGTGAACTGCTCGCCGGTCTGGCAGGTGCCGCTGAAGGTGCTCCCGTCGGACTTGTTCACGGTGATGTTCTTCCCGGCGCGGTATGGCCGGTACCGGTCGCTGGCCGGGGGCTTCGTGGTGCTGAGCGCCTGGCCGGCGAAGGAGGGGTTCTCCGGCCAGATGCCGGTGTCCAGCACGCCGACGACGACGCCCCGGCCGGCGGCGGCGGTGCCGCCCAGCTGCTGCCAGACCCCGCCCTGACCCGAGAGGCCCAGGTAGTCGACGGAGTTCTTGTCGTCGGTCGCCTTGTGCAGGGTGTCCTTGGTGACCGAGACCACGCCGGGCGTGCGGGCCAGCTCGCGGGCCTGGTCGGCCGAGAGCGTGGCGGCGAAGCCGTTCAGGCTCACGTCGTAGCGGCGGGTCGGCTCGGCGTCGACGGCGGCCGCCGCCTCGTCCTGCTCCTCGCGGAGGTGCTGGCGGTACTCGCGCGCCGCGCTGCTGGTGGTGTCGACGCGGCGGCCCTCACGGGAACGGGTCCGCTCCAGTCCGCGGACGTCGCCGTCGTAGGTGGCCAGCGGGTCGCTGGCCAGGGTCACGACGTAGCGACCCGGTGAGGTGGTGACGGCGTCGGCGGGGGCGAGCGGGGGCGCGGCCTGGGCCGGGGAGAGGGCGACGACGGTGGTGAGGGCGCAGCTGGTGGCCACGAGGGCCAGCAGCCGTCGCCGGGGGGAGCGAAGGGGCACGGGTTCTCCAGAGAGGGTGCGAGGGGGGGTGGACGGCCGGACCCTCTCCGGGTCGCGGTTAGGGTGCAACATAACTCCCGGCTCTGACAGCGGCGCGGGGGGTCGGGTGAGCACCCGCGGCGGACCGGAGGAGGGCACGTGGTCGGACGGGCGTGGCGCAGCGGCTTGCTGGTGGTGCTCCTCCTCGCGGCCTGCGCACCGGGCGCTCCCGGCGCCTCCCCCTCGGCACCCGGTCCGGCCAGCAGCCCCAAGCCCCTCCCCACCCCACCGACGGTCTCCCCCTCCCCCGACCGCACGGCGGGCCCGGACGAGCTGGTCGTCGAGCTGGACGACGGCTCGGGTGAGGTGGTGACCTGGCAGCTGCGCTGCGACCCGCCCGGTGGGGACCACCCCGACCCGGAGGCCGCCTGCGCCGCGCTGGAGGGTCACCCCGAGGCGCTGGCCCCGGTGCCGGGCGACCGGATGTGCAGCCAGCAGTTCGGCGGACCGATGACGGCCACCCTCACCGGCACCTGGCGCGGGGATCCGGTCGACAGCCGCTTCTCCCTCACCGACGGCTGCGAGATCGCCCGCTGGAACGCCCTGACCGGTCTGCTGCCCCCGGCCGGCTCCTGACCTCGCGGCGGTCTGGTGCGACGCCACGTCAGCGGCGTCGGTCCCGCACCGTCATCGGTGCAGGAGCGACGCCGCTCGTGCTCGAGATCCTGCGATCAGGGACAGTCCCGAGTCAGACGTGCAGGTGCGGCTCGACCAGCTCGACGTAGCGGCGGGCCAGGGTGGCCACCACGTCGGCGCCCGGGGCGGCCCAGACGTCGGCGTTGAAGATCTCCACCTCGACGTCGCCGGTGTAGCCGGCCTCGGCCACCCAGCGGCTGAAGGAGGCGAAGTCGACGTGACCGTCGCCCATCATCCCCCGCGCCAGCAGGGTGTCGGCCGGCAGCGGGGTGATCCAGTCGCAGACCTGGTAGCTGACGATGCGCTCGCCGGCCCGCAGCACCTGCTCGCGGACACCGGGCTCCCACCACAGGTGGAAGGTGTCGACCACCACGCCGACCTGCTGCGGGGTGAACCGCTCGGCGATGTCCAGCGCCTGGGCCAGGGTGGAGAGCACCCCGCGGTCGGCGGCGTAGATCGGGTTCATCGGCTCGATGCCGAGGACCACGCCGCGGCTCTCCGCCTCCGGCACCAGCCGCTCGATCGCGGCGGCGGCCCGCTCGCGCGCGGCGAGCAGGTCCCGGTCGCCCTCGGGCAGCCCGCCGGGGACCAGCACGAGGGTGGCCGCGCCCAGGGCGGCGGTCTCCTCCAGCGCCCGGACGTTCTCCGCGTGGGCACGCTCGACCGCGTCGGGGTCGGAGACGGTGAAGAAGCCGCCCCGGCAGACCGAGGACACCCGCAGCCCGGACTCCTGGACCCAGCGCACCGCCGTGTCCAGGCCGACCTCGGCCACCGGCTCGCGCCACAGCCCGATGCTCGGCAGCCCCGCGGCCAGGCAGCCGTCGATCGCCTCGCGCAGCGACCAGCCCGCGGTGGTGCGCTGGTTCAGCGACAGCCGGCCCAGCCGCGGGTCACCGGGTCCGGGGGTCGCCACCCGGGCGGGCTGCCCGCTGGGGACGTCCACCGCACCCGGCCCACCCGTCCGGTCCACCTCACTCACCGCGAACCTCCCCGGCCAGCCGGAACCCACGTTGCCCCGCCTGCACCCACGTCGCCCCGCCTACAGGCGGGGCAGAGTGCCCGGAAAGGGGGCGAAGTGGGAGAAACGGAGCCGGGAGGGAGGGCCCAGGAAGAGGGGCCGGGAAGGGAAGCTGGGCGGAGGCGGTCACGGGCGGAGACCGGCCAGGTCGAGGACCAGCTGCATCCGCCGGGCGGCCAGGTCGGGGTCGGGGAGCAGGCGGGCGTGGTTGGCCAGCTCGAAGACGCGCGCCAGGTGGATCGGCGAGCGCGCCGACTGCAGACCGCCGACCATCGCGAAGCCCTCCTGCAGGCCGGAGAGCCAGGAGATGAAGGCGATGCCGGTCTTGTAGTGGAAGGTCGGCGCCTCGAAGACCGTCCGCGACAGCTCCAGGGTCGGCTCCATCTCGGCCCGGTAGGTCTCGACGTCCCCCGTCTCCAGCGCGGTCAGCGCCGCCGAGGCCGCCGGGGCGATGGCGGCGAAGGCCCCGAGCAGGGCGTCGGAGTGGTGGGTGCCGTCACCCTCGATCAGCTCGGGGTAGTTGAAGTCGTCGCCGGTGTAGAGCCGGACGCCCTCGGGGAGCGCCGCCCGGAGCCCGAGCTCGTGCTCGGCCGACAGCAGCGACACCTTGACCCCGTCGACCTTGTCGGCGTGCTCGCGGACCAGGCCGAGGAAGGTCTCGGTGGCCACGGTGACGTCGTCGCTGCCCCAGTAGCCGGCCAGGTTCGGGTCGAAGACCTCCCCCAGCCAGTGCAGCACCACCGGCTCGGCGACCTGGCCGAGGATGGTGGCGTAGACCCCGAGGTAGTCCTCGGCGCTCCGGGCGGCGGCGGCCAGGTGGCGGGAGGCCATCACGATGACCTGCGAGCCGGCGGCCTCGACGTGGGCGACCTGCTCCAGGTAGGCCTGGGTGACCTGCTCCAGCGGCACCACGACGCCCGTGGCCAGGTGGTCGGTGCCGGCGCCGGAGGCGATCCGGGCGCCGTGCTCGCGGGCCTGGGCGGCGCTGCGGGTGATCAGCTCCGCGGCAGCCGGCCAGTCCAGACCCATGTTGCGCTGCGCGGTGTCCATCGCCTCCGCGACCCCCAGGCCGTGGGAGAAGAGGTGCCGGCGGAAGGCCAGCGTGGCCTCCCAGTCGACCCCGGCCGCCGCACCGGGGACGTTGTCGGCGTAGGGGTCGGTGATGACGTGGGCCGCGGCGAAGGCGATCCGGCTGGTGTGCGGCGTCGGGTGCGGGGCCCAGGCCCGCGGCTCGGCCAGCTCGACCGCGCGCCAGGTCCCGTCGGCGGCGGGGAGGCGGATGCTGCTCACGCCCGGCCCCCGAACTGCTCGATCTCGACCCGACGGCCCTCGCCGGAGGACTGCAGCCCGGCGTCGACCAGCTGCAGCCCACGGACGCCGGCGGCCAGGTCGTAGGGGTGCTTGCGGCCGGCGTCGATGTCGGTCAGGAACTGCTCCCACTGGGCCCGGAAGCCGTTGGTGAACTCGGTGTTGTCCGGGATCTGGTCCCACTGGCTGGGGAAGTCCTGGTCGGTGGGCAGGTCGGGGTTCCAGACCGGCTTGGGGGTCTGCACCCGGTGCTGGACCTTGCAGCCGAACAGCCCGGCGACGGCCGAGCCGTGGGTGCCGTCCACCTGGAACTCCACCAGCTCGCCGCGGTCGACGCGGACGGCCCAGGAGGAGTTGACCTGGGCGATGATCCCGCCCTCGAGCTCGAAGATGCCGTAGGCGGCGTCGTCGGCGGTGGCGGTGTACTTCTGGCCCTGCTCGTCCCAGCGCTCGGGGATGTGGGTGACGGCCTTGGCGGTGACCGCCTCGACCCGGCCGAACAGGTTCTCCATCACGTAGTTCCAGTGGCAGAACATGTCCAGCACCATGCCGCCGCCGTCCTCGGCGCGGTAGTTCCAGCTGGGTCGCTGGGCCGGGATGATGTCGCCCTCGAAGACCCAGTAGCCGAACTCGCCGCGCACCGAGAGGATGCGGCCGAAGAAGCCGGCGTCGATCAGCCGCTTCAGCTTGAGCAGACCGGGCAGGTACAGCTTGTCGTGCACCACGCCGGAGGTGATCCCGGCGGCCTCGGCGGCCTCGACCAGCTCGATGCCGTCGGCGACGGACTCCGCGATCGGCTTCTCGGTGAAGACGTGCTTGCCCCTCGCCATCGCCTTGAGCAGGGCCTCCTTGCGCCCCGAGGTCATCTGGGAGTCGAAGTAGACGCTCGCGGTCTCGTCGGCCAGGGCGGCGTCGAGGTCGGTGGTCCACTCGGCGATGCCGTGGTCGGCGGCGATGCGGCTCACCTTGTCGGCGTTGCGGCCCACGATCACCGGCTCGACCAGGATCCGGTCGCCGTCGGGGAGCACGATCCCGCCGTCGTCGCGGATGGCCAGGATGGAGCGCAGCAGGTGCTGGCGGTAGCCCATCCGTCCCGTGATGCCGTTCATGACGATCCTGATGGTGCGTTCGGCCATGCTTCGCTCCTTTGCTCAAGCGCTGTCCGCAAGCGCTTGCGTTATGGTAGGCAGAGAGGGCTGGGCGTGGCAACCACCCCGGACAGAGACGATTCGCACCCCGTCCCCGGAGGTCAGCCTGATGGAGCCCGCCCCCACGACCCGGCTGGACGACGTCGCCCGGGCCCTCGGGGTGTCGGCAGCCACCGTCTCACGGGCACTCAGCGGCAAGGCGGGGGTCAGCACCCAGCTGGCCGAGCGGGTCCGCGAGACCGCGCGCTCGATGGGCTACGTGGCCAACGAGCACGCCCGGTCGCTGGCCGGTGGGACCAGCAGCGTGGTCGGGCTGGTGGTCCACGAGATCGGCGACCCGTACTTCACCGAGATCGCCGGCGGCCTGGTGGAGGCGGCGGAGGAGCACGACCTGCTGGTCCAGGTCTGCCACGCCGGTCGCGACCCCGGCCGCGAGCTCAAGCAGGTGCGCACGCTCGTGGCCCACGGCGTGCGGGCCATCGTGCTGGCCGGCTCGGGCCACACCGACCCCGAGGTCGAGGCCGGTGTCCGGGCCACCCTGGAGGGCTACACCGTGCGCGGCGGGCGGGTGGTGGTGATCGGACGGCGCCACCTCGACAGCGACGCGCTGGGCCCGGACAACACCGGCGCCGGGGCCGCTCTCGCCCGGCACCTGCACGACCTCGGCCACCGCCGGGTGGTGGTGCTGTCCGGTCCGTCCTGGCTGACCACCGTCGAGGACCGCCTGAGCGGGATCCGCTCGGTGCTGGACGCCCGCGGCGACGTCGACCTGCAGGTGCTGGAGACCGACTTCACCCGCGACGGGGCCGCCGCGGCGGCGCTCACCGCGCTGGAGCGCTGGCCGGCCACCACCGCCGTGCTGGCCCTCAACGACGCGATGGCCATCGGCGTGCTGGACTCGCTGCGCCGCCGGGGCGTGGACGTCCCGGGGCAGGTGTCGGTGGTGGGGTTCGACGACGTCGCCGTGGCCGCCCAACTCTCACCCAGCCTGACCACCACCCGCTTCCCGCTGGCCGACATGGGCCGCGAGGCCCTCGACCTCGTGCTCGCCCCTCCCGGCGCGAGCCCGCGCCGGCGTCGCATCGACCACGAGCTGGTCGTGCGGGAGTCCACCGCACCACCCCCGACCGACCACCACCAGGAGTGAACGTGCCCTCAGCCATCGTCGTCAGCGGGTCCGGTCGTTGGGCCGACCCCTGGCACCCCTTCCCCGAGACCTCCGAGCGGCTGCGCGGGGCGGTGGCCGCGGCCGGTGTCGACGTCGAGGTCCGCGAGGACGTCGAGGACGCGCTGGTGGGGCTGCCCGAGGTCGACCTGCTGGTGCTCAACGTCGGCGACCCGGACGGCCCGGACCCCGACGTCCCCGCCGAGCAGCTGCCCGAGCGCCCGACGATGCCGGTGGTGGAGGCCGCGGTGTCGTCCCTGCACGCCCACCTGGACCGAGGCGGGGCGCTGCTGGCGGTGCACTCGAGCACCACCGCGCTGGGGTCCTTCGGGGGCTGGTCCCGGGCGATCGGCGGGCACTGGGTGCGGGGCAGGACGATGCACCCGGAGCACTCGGACTGCACCATCGACGTCCACACCGACGCCCACCCGGTGACCACCGGGCTGTCCGAC
The DNA here is from genome assembly GCF_900101785.1 of Auraticoccus monumenti. GTDB lineage: Bacteria > Actinomycetota > Actinomycetes > Propionibacteriales > Propionibacteriaceae > Auraticoccus > Auraticoccus monumenti. Next base: position 791,526 of record NZ_LT629688.1, read on the forward strand.
ATCGAGGTCAGCGACGAGCGCTACAGCTGGCTGCACACCGAGGACGACATCACCGTGCTGGGCGACCACACCCACGCCGGTGAGCGGCACCCGATGATCTGGGTCCGCGAGCAGGGCGCCGGCCGCGTCCTCTACGACGGGCTGGGCCACGACGCGCGCTCCTACGACTCCCCCGGCCACCAGCAGCTGCTGGCCCAGGGCATCGCCTGGCTGCTGGGAACTACGGGGTAGACGGCTGTCGCCCTGTGGATCTTGAAACCGGACCCTGATAGCTAACAAGGGCGTTGTGCAACTGAGACCTGAGCGTTACGCAGTCGTGTCCATCAGGACCTCGAACTCGTGCCAAGATTTCGTCCGACTGACAGACCTATAACTGTCGGCTGTCGAAGGATCTTTCTCATGGCTTCTCAGTCCCCCAACGAACCTACAGGCCCCCAGGCCCCGTACCAGGGCCCGCCCGGACCTGCAACTGCAGCCAAGAACGGCCTTGGGACGGCCGCGCTTGTGCTCGGCATCCTCGCGCTCATCGGCAGTTTCATTCCTGGCCTCGGTATCGCGTCGATTCCGATGGGTCTCCTCGGTGTCATCCTCGCAATCCTGGGCCTCTCCCGCATCAAGAAGGGTCTGGCGAACAACCGGGGGGCGTCGATTGCAGGTCTGATCCTCTCGGCTCTCGCCGTCGTGGTCGCCATCATCGTCACCGCCATCAGCGCAGCATTCCTTGATGCGGTCAACGAGACAGTCGAGGACTCGGGGACGTCCGAGGTCACTCCGGAGGCGCCCAGCGACGAGCCGACCGAGGGAGCAAGTGAGGAGGCCAGTGACCAGTCCAGCGAGACGGAGTCCGCCCCAGCCGATGAGGCTGAACAGTTCCCGGGACAGACGGCAGATGACGTCGTCGTCGAGGCGGGCCAGCCCGTCAACGTGGCGGGCGCGACGGTCACTTCTGCGCCTCTTGAGGAGGAGAGTGACGACACTGGTTCCGAGTACTTGTGCACCGTTGTGGACTACGTGAACGACTCCGATGAGCAGCTCTCCTACAATAGTTTCGACTGGCAGCTGCAGAATCCTCAAGGCAACATCGTCATGTCCGCCTTCACTATTCGGGACGACCAGCTGGAGTCCGGCGAGCTTGCCCCGGGTGGCGAGGTCTCAGGTGAGGTGTGCTTCGACGCCACCGGCGACTCCGGTCAGCACGTGGTGCTCACACAGCCCTTCATCAGCTTGTCCAATGATCGCGGGGCTTGGCTCAACGAGTTGTGACAGACGCGACCTGCGGCTCCGCCGCCAGCGCCCGGATTGTCGATGATTGCGCTGGCGGCGGAGTTTCGCGAACGGTATCGCCGAGGCCTGCGTCTGAGGCGATGGTTCGATTGGCCGCAGAGCTAGCTTGAGCGGGCGCGTGTGCCCAGACGTCCTGCGGGTAGACGTCGGAGGAACCCCCTGCTGACGAGGAGCCCCGCATGATTGACGACCAGTACGCCTTCGACGACCCGACCAAGCGCTACGCCGGTATCGACACCTCCGAGCAGTCCCAGGACGGGCCGGGGCTGGACAGCAAGCTGGAGCAGCACGCCGACCTGGGTGAGAAGAGCTACCGCGGCTCGGGACGCCTGACCGGTCGCCGCGCCCTGATCACCGGGGCCGACTCCGGCATCGGCGGGGCCACCGCGATCGCCTTCGCCCGCGAGGGCGCGGACGTGGTGCTGTCCTACCTGCCGGAGGAGGAGAGCGACGCCCAGCGCATCGCCGGGCTGATCCGCGACGCCGGCCGCACCGCGGTGACCGCGCCCGGTGACATCACCGACGCCGCGTTCTGCCAGAGCCTGGTGGACACCACGGTCAGCGAGCTGGGTGGCATCGACATCCTGGTGGCCAACGCCGGCAAGCAGCAGCACGTGGAGGAGATCGCCGACCTCACCGACGAGCAGATCGAGGAGACGTTCCGCACCAACGTCTTCGCCACGATCTGGCTGTCCAGGGCCGCAGCGGCCGAGATGCCCCCCGGCTCGACGATCATCGCCACCTCCTCGATCCAGGCCTACCAGCCGTCGCCGAACCTGCTGGACTACGCCGCCACCAAGGCCGCCATCAACAACTTCTGCAAGGGCCTGGCCCAGCAGCTCGCGCCCCGGGGTATCAGGGTGAACGTGGTCGCCCCCGGCCCGGTGTGGACCCCGCTGCAGGCCGCCGGCGGTCAGCCGCCGGAGGAGCTGGACGAGTTCGGCGACTCGACCCCGCTGGGACGTCCGGGTCAGCCGGCCGAGCTGGCTCCGGCCTTCGTCTTCCTGGCCTCGGGTGAGTCCAGCTACGTCGTGGGTGAGACGCTGCACGTCAACGGCGGCTCGCCGACCCCGTGACGACCGGCTCACGCCACCGGGCCGCCGCCCGGCACCAGAGAGAGGATGTCCCCGTGGGAAAGCTCGCGACCATCGCCTACCGCCCGATCGGCCTGGCCAGCGGCCTGGCCGCCGGAGCGCTGTCGGGCATCGTGTTCAAGCAGATCTGGAAGCGCGTCGCCGACGAGGAGGACGCACCGGGCGCCCTGCAGTCGGAGTACTCCTTCGGCCACGTCATCCTGGCCGCCGCGCTGCAGGGCATGATCTTCGCCGCGGTCAAGGCCGCGGTGGACCGGGCCGGGGCCAAGGGCTTCCAGCGCATCACCGGTTTCTGGCCGGGGAAGTAGGCCAGGGCTGACCGCACGACCGGGCACCCGCTCCGGGTGCCCGGTACCGGGGGAGGCGACGAGGCACGTCCTCCGCCTCGTCCCGTCGCCGAAGAACTGTCGTGCGAGCACGCGGACGGCGATGCGGGTCGGCGTGCGGCGTGGGCAGGGACGTCCCCCCCGAAGACCGGCCGGGGTCGAGGCGTTCCTGCCTGCGCACGGCACCGTGTGCACCTCACAGGATCCGACTGGCCACCTCGGACGAGGATCGTGCAGCGGTAAGGAGTCAGGGTTTCGTCGGTGGCGGAGCGGCTCTGTCGGTCAACCAGTCCTCACGCGTGATGCTGTAGACCACTGGGCCGCGGTCTGCCGCTAGCAGCGGCTCGTTCCCTTCTCGGTGCTCGGTGCGCCGGTGGCTCATGCCCAGCCTGGTCATCACCCGACGACTCGGTTCGTTCACCGCCATCGTCTCCGCCCAGACCTCCTGCAGAGCCACCGTGGCGAACCCGTGCTCGAGGAGAGCCCAGGCTCCCTCGGCGGCGTAGCCCTGGCGCCAGTGTCGACGCGCGAGCCTCCAGCCCGCCTCCGCGCTCGCCGGTGCGGCGGGCACGGGCCGGGCTGGTGAGAGGTCCCACCAGCCGAGGAAGGCGTCGTCGCCGACGCTCCGTCCCACCCACCAGCCAAGACCGACCGCGTCGGCGTCGCGGTCAGCACAGACCGGCGCCCAGTAGGCGCGCGCCTCTTCCACGGACCGCGCTCGGCCCAGGATGTGCTGCAGCACCTCGGCGTCGGCGTCCAGCTCCACCAGCAGGGGCAGGTGCCCGCTGGTCATGGGCTCGAGCCGGATGCGCGAGGTGGTCAGGACAGGACGAGTCATCCACCCATCATCCGTCTCGGACCCTGCCGCCGGGCCCATCAGCCGCCCCGCCCGAGTGACCCTCTCGTGAGCCGATCTCCACCGACACACGGCGGATCGTGACTCGGCACCCAGCACGTCGCCTGCTCGAGATCTCTGATCGACCGGGGTGGCGTGGTCGTCCTCCCCGGGCCACCGCTCGTCGGACCCGCGCGTTAAACCGTGGGCAGGTCGACCCCTGAGCCGACAGGCTGCTCGGATGGACCCCCACCCGATCACGCCCGACGACGCCTGCCGCGTGGTGGCGGCCGCGCTCGGGGTGCCCACCCCGTCCGCCCGCCGCCTGGCCGGCTCCGTCACCAACCAGGACTTCCTGGTCGAGCTCGCCGACGGCGGGAGGGTGGTGGTGAAGACGGGTCCGGCGGCCGAGATCGCCGCCGAGGTCTGGACGCTGCCCCAGGCGCGGTCCTCCGGGGTGCTGGTGCCGGACCTCCTGGTGGGCGACCCGGGCGGCGCCCTCCTCGGGACGCCGCTGCTGGTGATCGAGTGGCTGCCCGGTGAGCAGCCGCCGTCGGCCCGGGCCGTGCAGGAGGCCGGCCGCCAGCTGCGTGCCCTGCACGCCACCCCCAGGGGTGGCGCCGGACCGCTGGTGCTCCCCGACGGCGCCACCGGCGACGCCGCCCGGGGCGAGCACGACACCTGGCCGCACCAGCTGGAGGCGGTGCGGGCCGAGCTGGACGTCGTCGTCGAGGCCGGTCTGCTGGACGCCGCGACCGCGCGGGTGGTCGACGCCGCGGCGCGCAGGCTGGCAGCGGGCCGCTGGGCCGAGCCGGGCGTGCTGCTGCACGGCGACCTCAAGGCCGACCACGTCTTCTCCGTGGGCGACCGGCTCACCGGCGTCATCGACTGGGGCGCGGCGGCGGTCGGCGACCCGTGGTGGGACCTGGCCCGGGCCTCGATGATGACCCCGGAGCACTTCGCCGCCCTGCTCGACGGCTACGGCGCCTTCCCCACCGCGGCGCTCGAGCACCGGATGACGGTCTACGTGGCCCTGTGGAACGCCTGGTCGCTGGCCAGCGAGCACCGCGCCGGCGGCGACTGGTTCGCCGTCTACCAGGGGCGCATCGCCCGGGCCGCCGCCGACCTGGTCTGAGAGCGGGCCCTCCCCAGCGGGCACGGCGTGCTGTACGTTCGAGGACCACGGCGGCACCGACTCCCAGGAGCGCGATGAGCGACGCACCCACCCCGGTCGACCCGTTCCTGCTGCGCCAGCTGCGCACGGAGACCGAGGCCCGGGCCAGCAGGGTCCAGGCCACCTCGTCGACCGCCACCGGCGCCCCGGAGGAGCTCCGCGAGGCGGTGGCCGGCGCCACCGGCGGGCTGGCCGAGGAGCTGGTGCGGCTCTCCCACGACCTGGCCGAGCACCCCGAGGTGGCCTTCGAGGAGCACCGGTCCGCAGCCGTCCTGGCCGAGGCGGCGGAGCAGCACGGCATCACGGTGCAGCGCGGCGCCCACGGCCTGGAGACGGCGCTGCGCGCCGAGGTGGGACGGGCGGACGGGCCGACCATCGCCATCCTGTCCGAGTACGACGCCCTGCCGGGGATCGGTCACGGCTGCGGCCACAACATCATCGCCACCACCGGGCTGGGCGCCTTCCTGGCGCTGGCCGCGCTGGGCGAGCGGCTCCCCGGTCGGGTGGTCTGGATGGGCACGCCGGCGGAGGAGGGCGGCTCGGGCAAGGAGCTGATGGCCCGCGACGGCGCCTTCGACGACGTCGACGCGGCGATCATGCTGCACCCGTTCACCCACGACCTCGCCGACTCGGTGTTCCTGGGACGCCGCCAGCTGCGGGCCACCTTCACCGGCATCACCTCCCACGCCTCCGCGCAGCCGTTCATGGGCCGCAACGCGTTGGACGCGGTGAACCTGATGTACACCGGCGTCGGCCTGCACCGCCAGCAGATGCCCCCGACCGACCGGGTGCACGGGGTGGTCACCGACGGCGGCGAGCGCCCCAACGTCATCCCCGAGCGGGCCGAGATGCTGTTCTACGTGCGCAGCCAGTACCCCGAGACCCTGCGCATCCTCAGCGAGCGGATGGACGACATCGGCCGCGGTGCCGCGCTGATGGCCGGCTGCACGGTCGAGCTGGCCTGGGACGAGTCCCCGCCGTACCTGCCGCTGCGCACCAACCAGCCGCTGGCGCTGAGCTGGAACCGCCGCTACGGCGAGCGCGGCCACACCGTGCTGCCGCCGGACGTCCTGCCCAGCACCTTCGCCGGCTCCACGGACTTCGGCAACGTCTCCTACCGTGTCCCGGGGCTGCACGCCATGGTCGGGATCAGCGAGGACGACATCTCCCTGCACACCCGCGAGTTCGCCGCCGCCGCGGTCACCCCGGCGGCTGACGCCGTGCTGGTCGACGCCACCGGCGCGCTGGCCAACGTGGCCCTGGACTGGTTGTGCGACGACGAGCTGCGCCGCCAGGCCGCCGAGGACTTCGCCGCCGCCGGCGGTGCCCTGGACGTGAGCACCTACTTCGACTGACCCACCCCCACCCGCGACGGGAGCACCATGAGCACCGCCACCGCACCGCTCACCCGCACCGACCGCCTGCTCGCGGGGGTGGAACGCGCCGGCAACAAGCTGCCCGACCCGTTCATCCTGTTCCTGGGGCTGTTCCTGCTGGTGGGGATCATCTCGACCGTGCTGGACCTGGCCGGCACCGAGGTGACGCTGCCCGGGGCGGAGGAGCCGCGGGCGGTCCGGGGCCTGTTCACCAGCGCCGGGCTGACCTGGTTCACCACCAGCGTCGGGGAGAACTTCATCGGCTTCCCGCCGCTGCAGACGGTGCTGACCATCCTGCTGGCCGTCACCGTGGCCGAGCGGACGGGCTTCCTCGGCGCGGGCGTCCGGCTGCTGCTCGGGTCCGCACCCCGCTGGGCGCTGCCCTACGCGGTCGGGATCGTGGGCGTCACCTCCTCGGTGATGGCCGACGCCTGCATGATCGTCATCCCACCGCTGGCCGCGATGGTGTTCAAGGCAGCCGGCCGGCACCCGATGGCCGGGCTCATCGGTGGGTTCGCCGCCGCGGGCGCCGGCTACTCCACCTCCCCGCTGGTCACCAGCCTGGACGCCCTGTTCGCCGGCATCACCAACAGCGTCACCACCGGTCTGCCCGACCCGGGCGCCACCGTCACCCCGATCTCCAACTACTTCTTCAACGTCGCCGCCTCCGTCGTGCTGGCGCTGCTGGCCGGGTTCGTGATCGACCGGGTGATCGAGCCGCGGATGGTGCGCGAGGGCGTCCCCACCGAGGAGGTCGCCGAGACCGACGAGGGCACGCTGGACGACGCCGAGACGTCGGGGCAGGTGCGCGAGGCCACCCCGATGTCGGCCACCCTGACCGCGCCGGAGAAGCGCGGGTTCGTGGTGGCCGCGCTCGTGACGGCAGGGCTGGCCGCGGTGCTGGCGGTGGCCATGCTGGCGCCCGCGTCGCCGTGGCGGAACCCCGACGGCGGCTTCCTGCCGGAGTCACCGCTGCTGGACTCCGTGGTGTTCATCGTCTTCGCGCTGTTCCTGGCCCCCGGTCTGGTCTACGGCTTCGTGGCCGGCACCCTGCGCACGGCCGCCGACGTCCCCAAGGTGATGGGCCAGGGCATCAAGGACATGTCCTCGTTCATCGTGCTGGCCTTCATGCTCGGGCAGTTCATCGCCCTCTTCAACTGGTCCAACGTCGGCTCGGTGCTGGCGGTCAACGGGGCCCGCGGCCTCGAGGGCGCCGGGCTGGTCGGCTTCCCCGCGGTGCTCGGCTTCATGGTGCTGTGCTCGCTGCTCAACCTGTTCATCGTCAGCGGGTCGTCGATGTGGACGCTGGTGGGCGCGGTGTTCGTGCCGATGTTCGCCCTGCTCGGGTTCGAGCCCGGGTTCATCCAGGGCGCCTTCCGCGTCGGCGACTCCGCCACCCAGGTGATCACGCCGATGAACCCGTACCTGTTCGTGCTGCTGATGATGGTGAAGCGCTACGAGCCCGGCGCCGGGCTGGGCACGGTGATATCGCGGATGCTGCCCTTCGTGGTGCCCTTCTGGCTGGCCTGGGCCGGCGTCCTGGCCGTCTTCTACTTCGCCGGTCTGGACATGGGCCCGGGGGTGGGCATCCGCATCCCCTGAGGCCACGTCGCACCCCGGTCCGCGACACCGGCTGGACCGCGACGCCGTCGCTCCGGTGGAGTGGGGCCATGACGACTCCCTGGGTGGTGCTCACCGCGCTGACCGCCCTGGCCGCGGCGGCCTGCGGCGGCGCCTTCCTCACCTACTCGACGTTCACCACCAGGGCGCTGGGCCGGCTGCCCGGCCCGTCCGGGCTGGCGGCGATGCAGGAGGTGAACCGGGCCGCGCCGCGGTCGGCGTCCTTCATGGCCCTGGTGTTCGGCCCGGCGCTGCTGGGCGTGGTCCTCGCGGTGCGCGCCGTGCTGGCCTGGCAGGGACCGGCGTCGGCTCTCGTGATCGCCGGGGCGCTCACCCACCTGCTCGGGGTGGCCGTGGTCACCGCCGCCTTCCACGTCCCCCGCAACGACCGGCTGGCCCGCCTGGACCCGCAGACCGACGCCGGGTCCTGGCCCGGGTGGCTCCGCAGCTGGGTGGCCGGCAACCACGTCCGCACGGTCTCCGGGCTGCTGGCCGGCACCCTGCTGCTGGCCTCGCTGCTGGTCTGACCGGCGCCGATCCGGCGGTCGAGCTCCGCCGGTCGTCCCAGCCGCCGGTGTCAGCGACACCAGCGCACGACGTCCCGCCGCGTCGTCGCGGCGGGACGTCGTGCGCTGGCTCCCGCGCGTGGCCGGTGGTCGGCTCAGGACCCGCTGGTGGGGCTCCCGGGCGAGGTGAAGCCGGGGCCCTGAGCCGGCGGCTGCTGGCTCGAGGGGCCGGCGGTCGTCCGGTAGGGCGGCGGTGCGTACGAGCCGGGCGCTCGGCCCTCGACCTGACGCGGCTCCTCCTGACGACCCAGCGGCGGCCGGCGGAGCGGGTTCTGCTGCTCCAGCGACCGGGCCTCGGCCACCGCCTTCTCGACCGTGCGGGCGCTCTCGGCGGCGTCCTGGTGCTTCTGCTCGGCGATCTCGGCCATCACGTCGACCTTGGGCGGGGCGCTGAACTCACCGATCGCGGACCTGAACCGCTCCCCCGCGTCGGAGTCCCCGGACCCGAGGGCGTTGCCCAGCCCCTCCAGCGCCTTGGTGACCTCGCTGGGGATGACCCACACCTTGTTGGCGTCGCCCTTGGCGATCTCGGGCAGCATCTGCAGGTACTGGTAGGCCAGCAGCGACTGGTCAGGCTGACCGGCGTGGATGGCGCTGAACACCGTGGTGATGGCCTGGGCCTCACCCTCGGCGGTCAGCATCTTGGCCTGCCGCTCGGCCTGGGCGCGCAGCACCTGGGACTCCCGGTCACCCTGGGCCCGGAGGATGGCCGACTCGCGGTCACCGCCGGCGGACAGGATCTGGGACTGCCGCTGACCCTCGGCCAGCAGGATCTGGGCGCGCTTCTCGCGCTCGGCCCGGGCGCCCTTCTCCATCGCGTCGCGGATCGTGGGCGGCGGCTCGATCGAGCGGAGCTCCACCCGGTTGACCTTGATCCCCCACTTGCCGGTGGCCTCGTCCAGCACCAGCCGCAGCTTGCCGTTGATCTCCTCGCGGCTGGTCAGGGTCTGCTCCAGGTCGAGCCCGCCGATGATGTTGCGGAGCGTGGTCTGGGTCAGCTGCTCGATGGCGGCGGTGTAGTCCTGGGCCTCGTAGTTCGCGCGGACCGGGTCGATCACCTGGAAGTAGATGACGGAGTCGATCGAGACCATCAGGTTGTCCTCGGTGATCACGCCCTGCGGCGGGAAGGGGACGACCTGCTCGCGCATGTCGAGGGTCTCGGTGACGCGGTCGATGAACGGGATCACCAGGTGCGGACCGGGGTCGAGCTGGCGGTGGAACTTGCCCAGCCGCTCGACGATGCCCACCCGCTGCTGCCGGACGATGCGCACCGACATCACCAGCATCGTGGCGACCAGCACCAGCACCAGGATCGTGAGGACGTACTCCATCAGCTTCCCTCCAGCCCGAGGTGGCGTGGGTAGACCACGACCACCGTCCCGTCCAGCTCGAACACCTCGATCTCCGTGCCCACGTCGAGCTCCATCGTCTCGTCGTAGGGACGGGCCGACCACGTCTGGCCGTCCACCTTCACCTCGCCCAGCCCGTCGGCCACCGCCACCGTGACCCGCCCCGGGCGCCCGACCAGCGTGGACACCGACGAGCGGTAGCCCGGCATGCTGCGGACCCGGGCCAGCAGGGTCGGCCGGAGCAGCCCCAGCGACAGCCCCGAGACCGAGGCCGCGACCAGAGCCTGCAGCCACCACAGGTCCGGGGCGACGACGGCGGTCAGCCCGCCGGCCAGCGCCCCGGCGGCGAGCATGATCAGGAACAGGTCGAGGGAGAGCAGCTCGGTGATCCCGAGCAGCACGGCGGCAACCATCCAGAGCGCCCAGCCGTTCTCGGACAACCAGTCGCCCATGACGCACCTCCCACCCGGTGTGAGGGCCCACGGTACCTGCCGGGTGGTAGCGGCCGAGGTGGCCCGTCGGCGCCCCTCCACCGGTCGCCTGCCGGCCGGTTACCGGGACCGTCGCGGGTGAGGCCCTCGTCACACGGCGGTGACGGCGGCAGCTAGACCGCAGGGTCACCGAAGAGCGCTCGCAGCGGGAGCCCGAGGGCCGCGCCCGCCGGCAGCTGGAGTGCGGCGGCCGAGCGGGGGTGGGCCGACAGGTCGGCGCGGCGTGCCACGTCGGGGTCCAGCGGCTGGGCGTTCGACGGCCCGAGCACCAGGTGCCCGTGCACCCACTCGGTGAGGAACAGGGTGGCGTCGGCGGCCCGGGCCAGGTCCCAGCCGAGACGGTTCTCGAAGAAGGTCAGCAGCGCCTCGTGCAGCGCCAGCGCACCCGCTCCGACCACCCGCTGACCGGCCAGCAGCTCCACCAGCCGGGGCGAGCCCTCGAAGTGCTCCAGCACGTGCTGCAGGAACCGCCGCAGCGTCTCGCGGGGGTCCTCCGGAGGTCCCCCGGCCCCGACCGGCTGGTCCGGACCCCGCGACCCCTCGGGGAGCAGGAGGTCGAGGTCGAGGCGGGCCAGGAAGGCGTCGGCGAGGTCGTTGCGCAGCGCGGCCATGGTCGGCACGTAGGTGTAGACGGCGTTGGGTGCCGTCCCGGCCTCCCGGGCCACGGCCCGCAGCGACAGCCCGGCCAGCCCCTCGGCACGCAGGACCCGCTCCGCCGCGGCCAGCACCGCCTCCCGGGACAGGTCCCCGCGAGGGCCACGTCGTCGTCCCGGCCCGTCCACGGCGACATGCTAGCGTTCGGTTTGTGCAGCGAACAAATGCCGCTCCGCTCCGTGCGGCCGTCCTCCTCTCCGTCCTGACGATCGCCGTGGTGACGGCGCTCTGCGCGGTCTTCCTGGTTGCCGGCTGGACCCTGCCGAGCTGGGTGGTCGTCGTCGGACGGTGGATCCCGGCCCTGGTGTCCCTGCTCGTGCTGCGGCTGGTGCCGCTGCCCGGCGGACTGGCCACCTGGTGGGCGCTGCGCCCCGCTGGCTGGCGGCGGTTCCTCACCGGTGCGGTGGTGTCGGTAGGTGTCCTGCTCGCGGTCTACCTGGCGACGGCGGTGCTGGGCGGTGCCCTCGGGATCGTGACCATGGTGTCGGGTGGTGAGCTGCTGACGATCCTGCTCGTCGTGGTGCCGATCGTCGTCGTGTACTCACTCAGCACCTTCGGGGAGGAGGCGGCCTGGCGGGGTCATCTCCAGCGGCTGCTCGCGCCGTGGGGCTTCTGGCGGGCCTCGGTGGTCGTCGCCGCGGTCTGGGTGGTCTTCCACCTGCCGCTGCACGGCACCTTCGTGCTCCAGGGCACCCTGCCGCCCCACGTCGCCCTGAGCAGCACCCTCCTGCTGCTCCCCCTCGGGCTCTTCCTCAGCGCGGTGGTCACCCGCTTCGGCAGCGTCTGGCCGGCGGTCCTCGCCCACGCCCTGCCGATGTCGGCCCTCAACCTGGTGCAGGACCCGGGCGGCATCCCGGCGACCCCGTTCTGGATCTTCTCCGCGATCAGCGCCGTGCTGCTGCTGGTGGCCGCCGTCCTGCTCGCGCCGCGTCGGGGCGCGCTGGCCGAGCCCGCGGTGCCACGGACCGACGGTGTGACCGCCGCCTGACCCCTGGCGGGCACCCGGGACACACCCCGCGCCAACCCTCACCGGGCGCGGGGCGGCGCCGCCGTGGTCCAGCAGCGCCCGGAGGCACACCGCAGCCGGTCGGGGCACTGGGCAGCCTGGTCAGGCCACGCGCTCGAACACGGCCGCGAGTCCCTGACCGCCGCCGATGCACATCGTCTCCAGCGCGTAGCGGCCCTGCCGCCGGGTGAGCTCGCCGGCCAGCGTGGCCAGGACCCGGGCCCCGGTGGCGCCGACCGGGTGACCCAGCGAGATACCCGACCCGCAGGGGTTGATCCGCTCGTCGAGGGGGTCGAGGTCGAGCTGCTGCAGACATGCCAGCACCTGGGCGGCGAAGGCCTCGTTGAGCTCGATCAGGTCGAGGTCGGTGAGCTCCAGCCCGGCACGGGCGAGCGCCTGCCGGGTGGCGGGCACCGGACCCAGTCCCATCCGCTCCGGCTCCACGCCCGACAGCGCCCACGAGCGCAGCGCCAGCACCGGCTGCCACCCGCGCCGCTCGGCCTCGTCCGCGGTGGTGACCAGGCAGAGCGCGGCGCCGTCGTTCTGCCCGCTGGCGTTGCCGGCGGTGACGGTGGCCCCGGGGTCGGCCCGGCCGAGCACCGGACGCAGCCGGGCCAGGCCGTCGAGGTCGGCGTCGGCCCGAGGGTGCTCGTCGCGGTCCACCACGGTGTCGGGGGCGCCGCGTCGTCCGGGGACCCGCACCGGGACCAGCTCCTCGGCGAACCAGCCCGCCTCGTGCGCGGCGACCGCCCGCTGGTGGGAGCGCAGCGCGAGGGCGTCCTGGTCCTCGCGGCTGATCGAGAAGTCGTGGCGCAGGTTCTCCGCCGTCTCCACCATCCCGCCCGGGACCGGGTGGCTGGCACCGCCCGCGGTGACGCGGGCCCGCTCCAGCCGGTCGGCCAGCTCCACGCCGCCGGAGCGGATGCCGCTGCGCAGCCCGAGCGCGTAGTGCTCCACCTGCGACATCGACTCCACCCCGCCGGCCACCACCGCCCGCGCCCCGCCGGTGGCGATCGCCCCGGCCGCGGTCAGCACCGCCTGCAGCCCCGAGCCGCAGCGCCGGTCGACCTGCTGCCCCGGGACCGAGGTGCCCAGACCACCGTCGAGCGCGACCACCCGCCCGATCGCCGGCGCCTCGCCGTTGGGGCTGCACCAGCCGAGCACCACGTCGTCGACGTCGCCGGGCTCGAGGCCGGTGCGCTCCACCAGCTCGCGCAGCACCGTGGTGGCCAGCTCGACCGGCCCGACGGCGGACAGCGCCCCACCGAACCGTCCGACCGGGGTGCGCAGCGGCGAGCAGATCACGATCTCTTCCACGTCCTGACCGTAGCCCTCGGGCGCGGGGCGACCCAGGGGCCACGGCCTGTGGTGCGCAGAACCGGGCGCTCAGCGGACGGCTCTCGACCATGGTGCAGAGACGTCTGCTGGGCGACCGGTTGTGCACGCCGGGCGCCGCGAGACCCGCTGCCGAGTCGGGATGCACGCCGTGTGGTCACGTAGCATCGGGGCGGTCCGGCCCGATGGGTCGACGCCGCCCCGGGCGGCACAGCATCCGGCAGCCGCCGGCGAGTTCGAGTGGGTCGTGGGTTGGAGTTCGTGCGGGCGTTGCGCCGGTTGTGGCGCCACCAGCTGTTCCGGCGGCTGCTGGCCGTGCGGATCGCCACCCAGGCCAGCGACGGCATCCTGCAGGTCGGGATGGCCTCCTACCTGCTGTTCAGCCCCCAGACCCAGACCAGCGCCTGGGCCATCGTCGGCGTGCTGGCCATCACGCTGCTCCCCTTCTCCGTGCTCGGCCCCTTCGTCAGCGGCGCGCTCGACCGCTGGAACCGCCGTCAGGTCATCCTGATCGCCGACGCGGCCAGGATCGGCCTCGCGCTGGTGCTGGCGGGGCTGGTCGTGGTCGGCACCGACCGGGCGTGGGCGATGGCCGCCTTCTACGTGACGGTGCTGCTGGCCATGAGCATCAACCGGTTCGTGATGGCCGGCATGTCCGCCGCGCTCCCGCACACCGTGGACGAGGACGAGTACCTGGTGGCCAGCTCGGTGATGCCCACCGTCGGACCGGCCGGGGTGATCGTCGGCGCGGGGACCGCCTTCGCCATCCGGGCGCTCGTCGGCCCGGTGCTCGGCGCCACCACCGCCGACATGCTGATCTTCGTGGCCTGCGCGCTCGGGTTCGCGGTCAGCGTGGTGCTGGCGCTGCGGATCCCGCGGCCCTCCCTCGGCCCGGACGCCCGCGAGCTCGCCCAGGCCGTCGGTCGAGGTGTCGGCTGGGTGGCCAGGGACGTCCTCTCCGGTCTCGGCGACGCGCTGCGCCACCTGGCCGAGCGCCGGCCGGCCGCGCTGGGGCTGGTGACCATCGGCCTGCAGCGGATCGGCTACGGCATCGTCACCGTGGGGGCGATCCTGGTCTACCGCAACACCTTCTACGCCGTGGACGAGGCCGACGCCGCGATCGCCGCCCTGGGTCTGTGGCTCGGCGCCACCGGAGCCGGGTTCGTGCTCTCCGCGGTGGTCACGCCCTTCGTCACCGCCCGGATCGGGCTGCGCCGCTGGGTGGTGCTGCTGCTGGCTGCCGGGGCCGTCGTGCAGGCGCTGCCCGGCAGCATCTTCACCCAGCCGACGCTGGTGGTCGCCGGGTTCCTGCTGGGGATCTCCTCCCAGTCGCTCAAGATCTGCGTGGACACCCTGGTCCAGGCCCACGTCGACGACGAGTTCAAGGGCCGCGTGTTCGTGGTCTACGACATGGTCTTCAACACCACCCAGGTGCTGGCCGCCGTGCTCGCCGCCCTGCTGCTGCCCGCCTCGGGCGTCTCGCTGCCGGTGTTCCTCGGGGTGGCCGTGGTCTTCGCCCTGGTCGCCGTGCTGTTCGCGGTCCGCAGCCGCCGGATCGGGCCGGAGCTGTTCGAGCGGGGTACCGGCGACCTGCACCCGGACTCCGTGGAGGAGCCGGTCGGCCGGTGAGCCGGACGGCTGGCCCACCCCTGCCGCCCGCCGCACCGCCGGTCCGTCCAGCAGGCGCTCGACCCGGGCGGTCGGTCAGCGGGCGATGCGCATCCGCATGACGTCGGTCCGCTGCAGGGTGATGCCGTGGGCCAGGGCGTGGCCGTGCCCGTCGACGGTCACCTGCTCGGTGCGCAGCACCGGGACCCCCGCGCGGACCTGCAGCGCGGCCGCCTGCGCGCTGGGCACCGCCACGGCCTCCACGTCGGTGGTGGTGTGGGCCACGATGCCGGGCAGGTGCCGGTCGAGCATGTCGAAGAGGTCGGACTCGAGGGTGGTCATGCCGACGGGGTCGATCCGGACGCCGTGCACGACCAGCGGGACGTGCTCCACCATGTGCGCGGAGGGCACCCCGTCCACCGCGAACAACCGCACCACCCGCCAGGCGGGCGTCCCGGCGGACTGCTCGAAGGCCTCCGCGGGGCCCTCGGGGAGCGCCACCTGCTCGTAGCCGGCGTCCAGCAGCTCGACCGACCGGCCGACCGCGCGCACCCGGTCCCGGTAGGACTGGATGGCCGACATGCTCAGCGAGGTGTTGGTGCGGGGTGGGGCGACGAACGTGCCGACCCCCCAGCTGCGGGTGACGACCCCCTCCGTGGCGAGCATCCCCATCGCCTCACGGACCGAGCCCCGGCTGACGTCGAGCTGCTCGGCCAGCAGCTTCTCGTTGGGCAGCTGGTCACCGATGGAGTAGGACTGGGCGATCAGGGCCCTCAGATCCGACACCACGGTGCCGACCACGCTGCCACGCCTGCTCATCGGGTTCCCATCGTGGACCAGGGCGCGGGGGCGCCGTAGATTCCTGACTCAGAGTTCTACCAGACCCGCTCCAGCACCCGCATCGCGTTGCCGCCCAGCACCTTGACGATGTCCTCGTCGCTGAAGCCGTTCCTGACCAGCCACCCGGTGATGTTGATGAAGTTCTCCCCCGGGTTCTCCAACCCGTCCACGTACTCCACCCGCGGGTGGTCGACCCCCTCCGGCGACTTCTGCGCGTAGTTGCCGGCGTAGGCCCGGTGCACGGCGGTGTGGTCGCCGAACATGGTGTCGGGCCCGAAGGCCACGTGGTCGATGCCCACCAGGTCGACGCAGTAGCGGAAGTGGTCCATCACCGACTCGATGGTGTGCACCGGGTGGGCCTCGGACAGGGTCGTGTGCGGAGCCGCCTCCAGGCCGATCAGGCCACCCCGCTCGGCGCAGGCGATGATCGTCTCGTCGGTCTTCATCCGGTCGGTCGGCCACACCGCGCGCGCCCCGGCGTGGGTGATCATCACCGGTACCGAGGAGTGCTCGATGGTGTCCATGCAGGTGCGGTCACCGGAGTGGGAGATGTCGATCAGGATGCCCAGCTTGTTCATCCGCTCCACCGCCCGGCGGCCGAAGGTGGTCAGGCCGCCGTCGCCCGGCTCGGAGAGACCCGACCCCAGCATGTTGGACTGGGAGTAGGCGATGCCGAGCTGGCGGACGCCGAAGCCGTAGAGCATGTCGATCCGGTCGAGCTCGTTCTCGATCATGGTCGAGCACTCGAAGCCGGCCACCAGGGCCAGGTGGCCGTCGCGCTTGGCGGCGTGGATGTCGGCGGTGCTGGTGGCCAGCCGGACGAAGTCCTGCTTGGCCAGGTCCGCGAGACGGAAGCCCAGCGCGTAGATCATGTCGTCCCACTTCCAGCCGCGGGTGCTGGTGACGCACGAGGCCCCGGCCATGAAGTTGTCGATCACCGCGGTCAGCTGGGAGTGGGCCAGCCCCTGGTAGCCGGTGCGCTGGCGCCCGGTGCGGTTGTAGCGCCGGATCTGCCCCTCGTCCTCGGGCAGCACCACCGCGTGCTCGTGCAGGGAGAAGACGATGTTCTCGCTGAGCAGCCGGTTGAGCCGCTCCTGCTCCCCGGCGTCGAGGGCGAGGTCGTAGCCGGGTACCCGGCCGACCTCGGCGGCCAGCTCGAACGGCTGGTAGTCCACCCCGGGCTCGAGGTAGCCGTAGGCGGTGTATCCGGAGTAGGCGGGTGAGGGGTTCAGCATGGTGCTCCTAGCGGGGGGCTGGTGGGCTGGGTGACGAGCGGGAAGTGGCAGGCGACCTCACGGGGACCGGGCCCCGGCACGGCGGCCAGCGGTGGTTCGGCGGTGGCGCAGAGGTCGGTCGCCTGCCAGCACCGGGTGCGGAACCGGCAACCGCTGGGCGGGTCGACGGGGCTGGGCGGGTCGCCGGGGAGCAGCAGCCGCTCCCCCGAGCCCCGTGCCTGCGGGTCGGGCACGGGGACGGCCGACAGCAGCGCCTTGGTGTAGGGGTGGGCGGGGTGGTCGTAGACGGCTCGACGCTCGCCCAGCTCGGCCAGCCGGCCGAGGTACATCACACCGATGCGGTCGGAGATGTGGCGGACGATCGACAGGTCGTGGGCGATGAAGACGTAGGCCAGCCCGAGCTCGGCCTGCAGCCGCTGCAGGAGGTTGACCACCTGGGCCTGGACGGAGACGTCGAGGGCCGAGACCGGCTCGTCGCAGACGACCACCTCGGGGTCGAGGGCCAGCGCCCGGGCGATGCCGATGCGCTGCCGCTGCCCACCGGAGAACTGGAAGGGGTAGCGGTCCAGGTGGTCGGGGTTGAGGCCGACCAGCTCGGCCAGCTCGACCACCCGGGCCCCGCGACGCGACGGCGCGAGGATGGAGGGGTGGATCCGGAACGGCTGCAGCAGGGTGTCGCGCACGGTCCGGCGCGGGTTGAGCGAGGAGTACGGGTCCTGCAGCACGATCTGCACCCGGCGGCGGACGTCGCTGCGCCGTCGTCCGGCCAGTGCGTGCACGTCCTCCCCGCGGAAGCGGACGGCCCCCGAGGTCGGCTTCTCCAGCCCGACCACGGTGCGGGCCAGGGTCGACTTGCCGCAGCCGGACTCCCCCACGATGCCCAGCGTCTCGCCGCGGCGCAACTCGAAGCTCACGCCGTCCAGCGCCCTGACGACCGAGCCGGCACGGCCGAAACGACCGCCGCGGACCGGGAAGTGCTTGGTCAGCGCCTCGACGCTCAGGACCACCTCAGACGAGTCCACCGAGGACCTCCTCTCGTCGGTGGCAGGCCGAGCGCTGGCTCGGGCTGCCGTGCGGGACCTGCAGGTCGGGACGTTCGTCAGCGCACCGCTGCACCGGCACGTCGCACCGGCTCCGGAACGAGCAGCCCGACGCCAGGTGGAGCAGGTCCGGCGGCGCGCCGGGGATGGCCCACAGCACGTCGTCGTCGCGGTCGGGCCGGGGGATGGAGCGCAGCAGACCGCGGGTGTACGGGTGGGAGGGGTGCGCGAAGAGCTGGTGAATGGGCCCCTGCTCGACGATGCGGCCGGCGTACATGATGGCGACCTCGTCGGCGACCTCCGCGACCACGCCCAGGTCGTGGGTGATGAGCACCAGCCCCATGCCGGTCTCCTCCTGCAGCTGGCGCAGCAGCTCCATGATCTGGGCCTGGACGGTCACGTCGAGCGCGGTCGTGGGCTCGTCGGCGATCAGGACGGCCGGATCCAGCGCGATGGCCATCGCGATCATCACCCGTTGGCGCATGCCACCGGAGAACTGGTGGGGGTAGTCCCTGGCCCGCTGGGCCGGGGCCGGGATCCGGACGCGGTCCATCAGCTCGACCGCGCCCGCCCACGCCACCCGGCGCGAGGACCCTCGCCGGACGCGCAGCAGCTCGGCGATCTGCTCCCCCACCGTGAAGACCGGGTTGAGCGAGCTCATGGAGTCCTGGAAGACCATGGACAGCACCTCGCCGTTGGCCTTGCGTCGCTCCGCGGCGGGGACCGTCAGCAGGTCGCGCCCGCGGAGCAGGACCTGGCCGGCGGTGACCCGGCCGGGCGGGCTGTCCAGCACACCCATGACGGCCTGCGCCGTCACGGACTTGCCCGAGCCGGACTCCCCGAGCAGCGCCAGCGTCCGCCCGCCGACCACGTCCAGGCTCACGTCCTGGACGGCCCGGACGACGCCACGGCTGGTGGCGAACTCGATGCTGAGCCCGCGCAGGCTCAGGACGGGCTCGCTCATCGTCGCCCGACCCCCGCCCGACGCAGGAAGTCCCGGACGACGCGCTGGAACTCCTCCGGCTCCTCCAGCTGGGGCGAGTGGCCCGAGTGCTCGAAGACCACCAGCTCCGCCCCCGGGATGCCGTCGGCGATGGCCTGCGAGGCCGGCACCGGGGTGCGCCAGTCGTGGCGACCGACGACGACCAGGGTGGGGCAGCGGATCTCCCCCAGCCGGCCGGTCAGGTCGTAGCCCGGCATGTTCTGCCCGAAGGCCGCGTTGTGGGTGGCGTAGTGGTAGCGCGTCGCGCGCGCCTTCCGCTCGACCGCCTCCGGGTCGTAGGCGTGGTCGTAGAGCGGCAGGATGCCCCGCCAGTACCGCTCGAACTCGGTGTCGTCGGCGAAGGCACCGGTCCCGATCCGGGAGATCGTCCACTCGTCGATCGGCACCCGGTCGGTGCTGCGGGCGCGCTCCACGGCTAGGTGGTCGTGGTCGGTGTTGGCCGCGGTGTCGCGCAGCACCAGGGCGCTGACCCTGTCGGGGTGGGCGAGGGTGTACTCCATCGCCAGGAACCCGCCGTAGGAGCCGCCGGCCATCACCACCTGCTCCACCCCCAGCGACTCGCGGATCGCGTCGATGTCGGCGACCCACTGGGCATGGGTGTAGGGCGGCACGTCCTCGGACTCCCCCGATCCCCGGGCGTCGAAGGTGACCACGCGGTAGGTGTCGGCGAAGGGGCCGAAGGAGCGCACCGGCTCCGATCGCGACCCCAGCCCGGGGGCGCCGTGGTGGACGAGGAGGACCGGCGCGTCGTCGGCGCCGAGCACCTGCATCCTCAGCCTGGCGCCGTTGACCTGCAGGTCGAACTCGCGTTCTGGGGTGCTCATGTCGCGATCACGTTCTCCTCGAGGCTGCGGGGGTAGCGGGTGAGCCGCTCCGGGCCGGCGTCGGTCACCAGCACGGTGTCGGAGATGCGGTAGCCGGCGTGGCCGGGGACGTAGACGCCGGGCTCGCTGGACAGGACCATCCCCGGCGCCAAGATGGTCAGGTCACCGTCCTCGACCCACGGCGGCTCGTGCTGGCCGATGCCGATGCCGTGACCCTGGCGGTGGCGGAGGTAGCCGCCCAGCCCCGCGTCGCGGATCACGTCGAGGCACTCCTGGTTGACCGAGGCGCAGCTGCGGCCCACCACCATGGCCTCGGTGCCGACCTGCTGGGCCCGCTGCACCACCTCGAACAGGTGGCGCTGCTGCTCGGTGGGCTCACCCAGCACGAAGGTCCGCTCGCTCTCGACGAAGCGGCTGGCCGCCGCGGCGCCCAGGGAGAGGATGAAGGTGTCACCGCGCTGCAGCCGGCGCCGGCTGGGCAACCCGTGGGGGCGAGCGGCGTTCGGTCCGGCGTAGACCAGCGCCCCGGCCAGCTTGGTGGTGTAGACCACGTGGTCGTAGCGCCGGTACATCTGGTCGGTGCCGTGGCCGATGACGTGGCGGGCCAGGTCTCCCTCGGTGGGCAGCAGCCCACCCTCCGCCACGGCCGTCTGCACCATCTCCCGCCCGACCGCGAGCATCTCGTCGCAGACCTCGGCGGCCTGCCGGTGGAAGACCAGCTCCTCGGGTTCCTTGCGCAGCCGGAGCTGGGCCACGGCGGAGGTGGCCACGAGCTCGGCACCCGGCAGGGCCGACCGCAGGGCGACCGCCGCACCGGTGGTCAGCGAGCCGGTCACCCCCACCCGGGCCCGTGGCGGGACGACCCCGACGAGGTGGCTCTCGGGCGTGCTGGTCCCCGGGTACTCCCAGTAGGTGCGCAGCGTGGCGTGCACGCCCTGCGCCTCGGCGTACTCGGCGTCCAGCTCCGGGACGAGCAGCACGGCCTCCCCGTCGGCACCCAGCCACAGGTAGACCGGACGCTCGGTGACGGCGTAGAAGAAACCGGCCAGGTAGGCGACGTCGCCGGGGGCGGTGACCAGCACGCCGTCCAGCCGCTCGTCAGCCAGCCGCTCGGTCAGCCGCGTCCGCACGCGCTGGTAGAAGGTGTCAGGCAGGTGCACCTCAGACCCCCTTGGTGCGCGGGTCGCGCGAGTCGTTGTAGCGGATCCCGGCCACGGTGGCGGCGAGGACCAGCAGGAGGATGGCCAGCGAGGGGAACAGGGTCTGCCACCAGGCGGTGGCGATCACCCCGGAGCGCTGGGCGTTGAGCAGGATCCGTCCCCAGGACCACGACGAGGGGTCGCCCATGCCCAGGAAGCTCAACCCGGCCTCGGAGATGACCGCGCGGGCGGCCTGCAGCAGCACGCTGACCACGATCAGCGGCACGACCGCCGGGAGCACCTCGGTGGCGATGATCCGCACCGGCCCCGCGCCGAGCACCTTGGCCCCGTCGATGTAGGGCATCGAGGAGACGACCAGGGCGTTGGAGCGGATCAGCCGGGCGACCTCGGCCCAGGACAGGACCCCGATCACGACGGTGAGGGTGGTGACGCTCGGACCGGCCAGGGCGGTGACCAGGATCATGAGTGGCAGCAGCGGCAGCGACAGCATCACGTCGGTCAGCGTGGTGACAAACGGGTCCAGCGCACGGACGTAGGCGCCCAGGAGCCCGAGCCCGGTGCCGATCACGATCGCGATCAGGGACGCGACGGACCCGACGACCAGGCTGACCCGGGTGCCCCACACCACCTGGCCGAAGACGTCCTGGCCGAGGTCGTCGGTGCCGAACCAGTGCCGGGTCGAGGGCGGCTGCAGGATGTCGGTGCCCAGTCCGCCGGGCCGCTCGATGAGCACCGGACCGAGCACGGCGGTGAGGACGAAGACGGCGAGCACGGCCACGGAGAGCCAGCCGGAGGGGGCGGAGAAGAACCCCTGGCGCCGTCGACCCGGGCCGGGACCGGCGGCGGTCGTGGCCTCGAGCAGGACCGGGGTGGCGGGGGCGCTCATGTGCGGATCCTGGGGTTGAGGAGCATGGCGATCAGGTCGGTGGCCAGGTTGGCCAGCACCACCGTGAGGGCCAGGAGCACGAACGCGCCCTGGAGCATGGGGTAGTCCAGCTGCTGCACCGACTCGTAGATCAGCCGGCCCACCCCGGGGTAGGCGAAGATCGTCTCGGTCAGCACCGCACCCCCGATGAGGGTGCCCAGCTGCAGCCCCATCAGGGTCAGGGCCGGGAGGATCGCGTTGCGCAGGGCGTGGCGCCAGACCGTCCGCCGCGGCGTCAGGCCCCGGGACCGGGCGCTCTTGATGTAGTCCTCCCCGAGCACCTCCAGCATGTTGGTGCGCAGAGTGAGGGCGTAGGGACCGACCTGCACGACCACCAGCGAGAGCAGCGGCAGCGCCAGGTGGTGGGCCAGGCTGAGGTAGGCGGCCAGCCCCCGGGTGTCGGGGTCGATGGCCCCGCCGATCGGGAAGAGCTGCAGCATGGACCCGAAGACCACCAGCGCCAGGATGGCGATGCTGGGGACGAAGAGGGCGTTGCTGGTGATCCCCAGCAGCTGCACCAGGCGGTCCACCAGCTTGCCCCGGCCCACCGCGGCGTACACGCCGAGCGGGATGCCGACCAGCACGGTCAGCACGAAGGCCGACCCCGCCAGCAGCAGCGTCCAGGGCAGCCGCGTCAGCAGGATGTCGCCGACCGGTGCGAGCTGTCGGAAGGACACCCCGAGGTTGCCGGTGACCAGCTGGCCCAGGTAGAGCAGGTACTGCACCCCCAGCGGCTTGTCCAGGCCGTACTGCTCGCGCAGCGCCTGCTGCATCTCCGGCGTCATGTCCCCCTCGACGACGAGGAGGGTGGGGTCCGCCGGCAGCAGCCGCAGCAGGAAGAACGTGATCGTGACCGCGATCCACACGGTGACCAGTGCGCGCAGCACCTTCTTCAGGACGTAGCCGACCATCTCAGACCTCCTCCCTCCTCGTCGTCGTCCCGGTCAGGAGACCGGGGTCACCTGGGACAGCGAGTAGCCGGTGACCATGCCCAGCAGGTCGCTCGGTGAGGGCTGGAAACCGGTCCAGCGGTCCGAGCGGTAGGCGAAGCGGAACTCCTCGACGTAGAGCGGGGTGAGCAGGGCCTGGTCGTGGACGTAGGCGTCGATGTCCTGGATCCTGGTGACGAACTCGGCCTCGTCCACGGTGGAGGCGGCGTCGTCCACCATCTCGTCCAGGGTCGGGTCCTCGACCAGGTTGTAGTTGATGCCACCGGGGTTGGACGACAGGTAGGTGCTGCGCAGCTGGTCCATCGGGTTGTCGAAGACACCCCACTGCGAGAGGTCGATGTCGTACTCGCCGTTCTTGGTCCGGGCCAGGAAGGTGTTGCGCTCCAGGCAGGCCAGCTCGATGGCGATCCCCGCCTCGGCGGCGTCCTCGCGGACCACCTCACCCACCCGGGTCAGGTTGGCGTTGGACTGGTCGCACACCATCTCGAAGGAGAGGTCGTCGAGCATCCCGTCCCCGTCGCCGTCGGAGTAGCCGGCGGACTCGAGGAGCTGGCGCGCGCCGGCCGGGTCGAACGGGTAGCGCTCCAGGTCGGGGTTGTCGAACTCGCCGAAGATGGGCGAGATGGGTCCGACCATCGGCTGGGCGTCGCCCTGCATGATCGTGGCGATGATGGAGTCGGTGTCGACGACCATGGACAGCGCCTGCCGGACCTCCTTCTCGGCCAGCGCGCCCTTCTGCACGTTGTAGGTGAGGTGGGCGAACCCGAGGGAGTCCACGCTCTGCATGGTGATGTCGGCCTCGCCCTCGAGCGTGGCCGCGGCGGAGGCCGGCACCGGGTTGCCCATCAGGTCGATGTCGCCGTTGCGCAGCGCCAGCAGCATCGTGTTGATGTCGGGGTAGACGACGTACTCGACGACGTCCACCGCCGGGCCGCCCTCGGGGGCGTAGGGGTAGTTCTCGTTCGCGGCCATCGTGTAGCGCTGGCCCGGGGTCACCGACTCCAGCACGTAGGCGCCGGCGCCGACCCAGTCGGAGTCGTTGGCGAAGGTGCTGAGGTCGCCGGCCTCGGCGAAGACGTGCTCGGGGACGACGGACATCCAGAAGCCGACGCCCTCGGCGAAGGGGGCGTAGGCCTGGCTCAGGTTGAACACGACCGTGGTGTCGTCGGGGGCCTCGATCGACTCCACCCAGGTGAGCTTGGCCGCGACGTTGCCGAGTTTGTACTCCATGATCGCCTCGGCGGAGAACTTGACATCGGCGGCGGTGACGGGCTCCCCGTCGCTCCAGGTGAAGTCGTCGCGCAGGTCGAAGATCACGGTGCGCCCGTCGTCCTCGTAGCGGTAGCCCTCGGCCAGCTCGGGGACCTTCTCGGCGTTCTCGTCGATGCGCAGCAGGTGCGGGTACATCGCGTTGAGCACCCAGTTGTCGGTCTTGGACAGCGACTGCAGCGGGTTGTAGTTGGCGACCTCGGTGGTGGTGCCGATGCGGAGGGTCTGCTGCCCCTCGGCGGCGGGGTCACCCTGCCCCTCGTTGAGCGAGCAGCCGGTGAGGGCCAGCGCGGCGGCGAGGAACGTCGCCACCGCCAGGGAGGACGTGTTGCGGGTCATGGTGGTCACCACACTTCTTTCAGGACTCGAAGGATGTTCGTGCCGATCGCCTTGCGGATGTGCTCGTCGGAGTAGCCGTGCTTGACCAGCCAGCCGACGATGTTGGTGAAGTTCTCGGCCGGGTTCTCCATCCCCGCCACGTGGGAGACGCGGGGGTGGGCCACGTGGCCGTGGGCGTGGCTGATGGTGAGGTGCCCGGAGAAGGAGTCGTGCAGCCCGACGTGGTCACCGAAGTTGGTGTCGGGACCGAAGGCCACGTGGTCGATGCCGACCAGGTCCACGCAGTACTCGAAGTGGTCCATCACCGACTCGATCGAGTGCTCGGGGTGCTCCTCCGACAGCGTGGTGTGGGGGGCCGCCTCGATGCCGATCACCCCGCCCCGCTCGGCGCAGGCGATGATCACCTCGTCGGGCTTCATCCGGTTGGTGGGCCAGACGGCGCGGGCCCCGGCGTGGGTGATGAACACCGGCACCGAGGAGGCCGCGATGACGTCGAGGCAGGTCCGGTCGGAGGAGTGGGAGATGTCGATCGCCATCCCCAGCTTGTTCATGCGGTCCACCGCGCGGTGCCCGAAGCGGGTCAGCCCGCCGTCGACCGGCTCCGACAGCCCCGAGCCCAGCTGGTTGGCCATCGAGTAGGCGACACCGATCTGCCGCACCCCGAGCCCGTACAGGATGTCGAGACGGTCCAGCTCGTTCTCGATCGACGTCGCCGCCTCCAGCCCGGCCACCAGCGCGATGCGCCCGTCGGCCTTGGCCGCCTCGAGGTCGGCCACGGTGCGGGCCAGCACGACGTGGTCCTGCTGGGCCACGTCGGCGAAGCGCAGCCCGAGGTCGAAGATCGTGTCGTCCCACTTCCAGCCGTTCTCGCTGGTGACGCAGTTGGTGCCGTTCATGAAGTTGTCGAAGAAGGCCGACATGCCCGAGCGGGCCAGCCCCTCGAACCCCATGGCGTTGCGACCGGTGGAGTTGTAGTCGCGCAGCTGGTGCGGGTCGGCGGTCAGGATCTTCGGGTGCTCGTGCAGGGAGATCGCGTGCTCCTCGCGCAGGATGCGGGCGACCCGCGCCTCCTGCTCCTCGTCCAGACCGAGGGAGTGGGCGGGGACCCGGCCCAGCTCCTGAGCCAGGTCGAAGACGCGGTAGTCGACGTGCGGCTCCAGGTAGTCGAACGAGTGGTAGCCCTGGTAACGGGCTGCGGGCTTCTGCATGTGGGCTCCAGTGGTAGGACCTCTTACCTCTGCGAGCATAGACAGGTCCGAGGGCGCCTGCACAGCCTTTGGACGAGGCGTAACACCACCGGAACACCGGGGCGGCACGCGGGGGCAGGAGCCGACCGGTCCACCACGCGTAGGACGACCGCAGCGCCCGGATGGGCCGGGCGCGGTCGTCAGCGCCGTCCCCGGGAGGCGGAGGTCTCCCGGAGGCGCGTCATGGCGGGGGTGGGGCCGGCCAGGACGCCCTGGGCCGACCGACGGTCGAGAGGGACGGGGCACCACCCAGCTGGCCCCTCCTGGTGGGGGCGGCTCGTCGCCGCGCCCGGAGCGACGACCCGGGCGGTGGTCACCTGGTCCCGGAGTCAGCTGGTCACGGGGAAGCGGGCACCGAGGGACCACCGCAGGTCAGCACGGGAGCACACCAGCAGGCACCGCGGACCCGACGACCTCGGTCCTGCCGTGCGTCGTCGAGCCTCTGGTTGCGCCGGCCCGCGGGCGGCGTCGGGAGCGACCCTCAGGCCTCGCCCATCACCAGGCCCTCGATCTGGTGCTTCTGCACGATCGGGGTCAGCTCGTCGACCACCGGGCAGGACAGGTGGGCCCGGACGACGTCGGGCAGGGACTCCCAGTAGGCCCGGGTGACCTGGGGCTCGTGGTGGGCGTCGTTGCCGGCGCCGGGGGCGTCCACCCCGATCACCACGACCGGGCGGGACCTCGCGGAGTCGTTGCGGGTGCCCCGGTGGACGGTCAGCGCGGAGCGGGCGGAGATGTCGCCACGCATCGGGTAGCGGCGCTCGGCCACCGCCTCGAAGGTCGGCCACTCGGACTTGTCGGGGAACATCTGGTGCTTCCAGTCCGCGCCGGACAGGAACTGCGTACCGGGCGCGATCTCGAACGGGCCCATGTCGGGCTCGGTGTCGACGCAGGTCAGGTTGAACGCCAGGGACGTGAGCCGGCCCTCGACGTGGGTCTCCGGCGGGCTGGGGAAGTCGCGGTGCCAGGGCTGGTTCATCGCGCCCTCGAAGGGGATGTCGAAACCCACCTCGATGATCTGGTAGTCCGGACCCAGGACCGTCTCGCAGACCGAGGTGAACCACGGGTGCGAGGCGATGTCGGCGAACCCGCGCAGCGCCTCCGGGTGGCACTCGACGTACCAGCGCTTCGGGCCGCGGCCGACCGCGCCGCCCTCCCGCTGACGGGCCGAGGCGAACTCGCGCTCGACGTCCTCGCGCAGCTCGTCGGCCCAGGCCGTCTCGAACGCGCCCTTGCAGGCCGTCAGCCCGGGGCCGTGCAGGGCCTCGCGGATGGCCGCGGTGTCAGGCTCGGTGGTGGTCGTCACGTGCGCCTCCAGGTCTCGTCGGTGAGCACCTCCACGCTACGCCCCGCGGTCGGACGCACGAGGACCCGGCCAGATCGCTCCGGACGGGCCCTGGTGCGCCGGGCGTCGTGCTGCCCGGCTCTGCTGGCTGGTGTCAGCCGGCGATCGTCTTCTTCAGCTGGGTGCCGGCCTTGAAGGCGGGGACCTTCGTCGCGGCGATCTCGATCTCCTCGCCGGTCTGCGGGTTGCGGCCGGTGCGGGCCGCGCGGTCGCGCACCTCGAAGGTGCCGAAGCCGGGCAGGGACACCTTCTCGCCCTTGGCCAGCTCGGAGGTGATGGCGTCGAGGGCAGCGGAGACGGCCTTGTCGGCGTCACCCTGCGACATGCCGGTGCTCTGCGCCACCGCGGCGACGATGTTCTTCTTGCTCATGGGGGTTCCTTACTCCTAGGAGGTGCCGACACTCGTCCACGACGACCCCACCGGGACCGCGGTCACGACCTGGACGGTGTCCCCCCAGGCCTCGAGGAAGACCTCGGGCTGGTGACTCACCGCCACGACCGGTGCCTGCGACCAGATGGCGTCGACGTCGCACAGCAGAGCCCTGGCCGTGTCGGCGTCCAGGTGTTCTGTGGGCTCATCGAGGATCACCGTAGCGGGCCGGGCGAGCAAAAGCCGCGCCAGGGCCACCCGGCGCGCCTCGCCGCCGGAGATCCGGGCCCCGTGCTCCCCCACCATCCGAGCGGGATCCAGGTCCAGCCCGACGGCCGCCAGCACCTGCCGGACCTCCTCCGCCGAGGCGTCCGGACGGCCGAGACGGACGTTCTCCGCGACGGTGGTGTCGAACAGGTGGGCGTCCTGGGTGAGGCAGCCCACCGGGCCACCCACGGCCAGCTCGCCGCCCAACGGTGCCAGCCGCCCCAGCAGCGTCGCCACTAGCGTGGACTTGCCCACCCCGCTCGGACCCACCACCACGATCCGGGCGCCCGGGGCGACGTCCAGGTCGAGCGGGTCGAGCAGGGGACGGTCGCGACCCACCAGCAGCCGCTCCAGCCGCAGCCCCGGACGTCCCAGCGCCGGCACCTCCGGCACCCGCAGCGGTGGCGTGGCGGCCACCTCGTCCACCCGGGCCAGGGCCGCACGCACCCGCATCCGGGTCTGCAGCGTGTCCGACAGCGGCAGCAGCAGCTCGTGCAGGGCCAGCGGGGTCAGGGCCAGCACGGCGAGCACGATCGGGGCCAGCTCACCGGCCGCGACCGCCCGGGCGCCGACCACCAGCAGGGCCACCTCGGTGACGCCCAGGGTGGCGAAGGCGGCCAGCTGGCCCAGCCCGCGCGCACGGGCCGCCCGCTCCTCGGTGCGGCGGACGGCCGCGTCCCGCGACCGCACCTCGGCCAGCGGCTCGCGCTCGTGGCGGGTGGTGTGCAGCAGCGCCGCGTGGCGGTGGACCAGCAGCACCTGCTCGGCCAGCCACCCCCGCAACCGGGCCACCCGGGCGTCGTCGCGGGCCGAGACCCGGGCCGCCAGCACCGGCCAGACCAGACCCGCCAGCAGCAGGTGCACCGCCAGCACCGCACCGGCGGCCGGGACCAGCAGCCCGAACCCGACCACGGCCAGCCCACCCACCGTCCAGGCGGCCAGCAGCGGGAGCCGGACCCGGACCACGCGGTCCTGCGCGGACTCGGTGTCCAGCACCAGCCGGGAGACGAGGTCACCGAGACGCCGGCCCAGCAGGTCCGAGCCGGCCAGCCCGGTGTAGCTGCGGAGCCGGGCCGCCGCCTGGTGGCGCAGGCCGAGGCGGTGCGAGGCGAGCCGGTCCAGGTAGCGCAGCACGCCGCGGCTGAGACCGAAGAACCGGACGCCGGTGACGGCCACCATCAGGTAGAGGACGGGGGGCTGCTCGGAGGCCCGCGCCAGAAGCCACGCGGAGGTCGCCATCAGCGCTACTCCGGCGGTGGCGGCACCGACGGCGAGCGCGGTGGCTCCGGCGGTCAGTCGCTTCGTGGGCAGGTGCGGTACCGGGGGTGCTCCAGGGACGGTGTCCCGCCCGGTCGAGCCTCCTCCTCGTTCCTCGGAGGAGTTCTCCCAACGCCCGCCACTCCCCGACACCGTCCCTGGAGCACCCCCTTCGGGTACGGGCTGGAACGCGCCTGGGCCGGTGGTGACGCGGGGCTCGCCGTCGGCGCCGCCACCGTCGGCGGGGCTCGTGGCGAGGGCTGTCGCGCGGTCGGGGGTGGTGGCGGCGGGATCGGTGAGCGTGAGTGAGGAGCGGGAGGTGGCGGGTGCAGCCGGGACGGTGGTCGCGGTGCCCAGGGTGGCGGCAGCACCTGCAGTGCCGACCGTGGTGCTGGCGCGAGCGTCCGGGACGGTCACATCGGCGTAGGCGTCGGCGTCCGGGGTGGCGGCAGGGTCGGGGACGGGAGCTCCGGCGTTGGCGTCCGGGGTGGTGGCGGTACCGGGGACCGGGGGCGTGGTCGGGGTGTCCGCGCTGTCGGTGGTGCTGGGGGTGGAGGGGTGGGTGAGGTGGAGGACGCGGTCGGCGGCGGCGAGGACGGGGATGCGGTGGGAGACGACGAGGACGGCGACGCCGAGGGATCGGAGGGAGCGCACGACCCCGGCCTCGGTGTCGACGTCGAGACCGGCGGTGGGCTCGTCGAGCAGGAGCAGGCGGGCGCCGCCGCAGTCGATGGCCAGCAGCGCCCGGGCGAGGGCGACGCGGCGGCGCTCGCCGGCGGACAGGCCGGTGCCGTCGGGGGCGACGACGGCGTCCACGGGCAGGTCGGTGGCGTCGGCCAGGTCGAGGGCGCGGCGGACCCGGCCGACCGGGGCACCGGGGGCTCCCATGGCCACGTTCTCCCCCACGGTGGACGGCCAGAGGTCGGCGTCCTGGCCGACCCAGGCCACCAGCCGGCGCCAGCGGTCCCGGTCCAGCGCGGTCAGGTCGACGCCGTCCAGGGCGATCCGTCCGGCCGTCGGCGCCAGGTGACCCAGCAGGGCCGTCATCAGGGTGGACTTGCCCACCCCGCTGGGTCCGGCCACGGCGACGACCTCGCCGGGGCGCAGCACGAGGTCCAGGCCCTCGACCACGGTGCGGTCCCCGCGTGCCAGCGAGACCCCCTCCACCGACAGCACCTCGAACCGGTCGGCGCCGGCCACGTCCGGCCACGCCGGCCGGGAACCGGCGACCTCCTCGGGGGCACCCTGCTCCGGGTCGCCGTCCAGGAGGGAGAACGCCTGCTCCGCGGCGGCCATGCCGTCCACGGCGTCGTGGTAGCGGCTGCCCACCTGCCGGAGCGGGAGGTACACCTCCGGCGCCAGCACCAGGACCATCAGCCCGAGCACCAGCGGCATCTCACCGTCCACCACCCGCAGGCCGATGCCCACCGCCACCAGGGCCACCGAGAGGGTGGCCAGCAGCTCCAGCACCAGGGCGGAGAGGAAGGCCACCCGCAGCGTCTGCAGGGTGGCGGCCTCGTGCCGGGCCTCCACCCGGCGCAGCCCCTCCACCTGCGCCCGGGCCCGTCCCAGCACCTGGAGCGTGGGCAGACCGGCCACGAGGTCGGCGAAGTGGTGGCCCAGCCGCGCCTGCGCACGCCAGCCGGCGTCCAGGCGGTCGCGGGTGACCAGGCCGACCAGCACCATGAACACCGGGATCAGCGGCAGCGTCAGCACCACCACGACCAGCGAGGTCGGGTCGGCCCATCCGATGGCCAGACCCACCATCACCGGCACCACCACCGCCAGCACCAGCTGCGGCAGGTAGCCGGCGAACCAGCCGTCCAGGGCGTCCACGCCGCGGGTCACCAGGGTGTTGAAGGCGCCGCCGGAGGTCGAGGTGTCGAAGGGGCGGTCCAGCCGGGCGCGGACCAGCTCGGCCCGCAGCTGGGACTTCACCCGGGCCGAGGCCCGGGACGCGGCCCACTGCTGGACGGCGGCCAGCGCGCCGCGCACGACGAAGGAGAGCCCGAGCAGGGCCAGCCCGCGGGTGTGGTCGGTCAGCGGGCCGCCGCCCACCAGGTCGGCCACCACCTGGGCCAGCAGCCAGGCCTGCACGATGACGGTGCCAGCCTGCAGCACGCCCACCCCCACCAGCGCAGCGATGGCGCCGCGGGTGTCGCGGCTGCGGCGCAGCAGCCGGGGGTCGACCGGTCCGGCCACGGCTCAGGCCCCCCGGCCGGCGGCGACCAGCTCGTCGTCGGGCATGTGGTGGGTCCCCAGCCGCTTGCGGAACACCCAGTACGTCCAGGCCTGGTAGCCGATGATCACCGGCAGCGCGACGACCGAGACCACGGTCATGATCGTCAGCGTGTACGGCGTGGAGGAGGCGTCGGCGATGGTCAGGTTCCACGCCGGGTCCAGCGAGGACACCACCACGTTCGGGAACAGCGTGACGTAGAGGGTCCCCACCAGCGCGGCGACGGCCACCGACGTCCCGGTGAAGGCCCAGCCCTCGCGTCCCAGCCAGGCCGCCAGCAGACCCAGGGACAGCGCGGCCACGGAGAGACCCCCCGTCACCAGGGTCAGCACGGTGTCGGAGTGGGCCATCGACGTCCACAGCACCAGCGCGGTCAGCGACGTCCCGGCCACGGCGCCGAGCCGCAGCGCCAGCGCACGGGCCCGGTGCCGCAGCGGCCCCACCGTCTTGAGCGCGGTGAACAGCGCGCCGTGGGTGAGGAACAGCGTGCTCGTCACCAGCCCGCCGAGCAGCGCGTAGGGGGTGAACAGCTCGGCCAGCCCGCCGACGTAGACCGCGTCGGCGTCGATCGGGATGCCGCCGACCAGCCCGGCCAGCAGCACGCCCCACACCACCGCGGGGACCACCGAGCCGGCGGCGATCGCCCACTCCCAGCGGCGCTGCCAGGCGAGGTCGGGACGCTTGTGCCGGAACTCGAAGCCGACGTTGCGCACGATCAGGGCGACCAGGACCAGCAGCAGCGGCAGGTAGTAGGCGGAGAACGTGGTGGCGTACCACTCCGGGAAGGCGGCGAACATCGCCCCGGCAGCCGTGATCAGCCAGACCTCGTTGCCGTCGAAGACCGGTCCGACGGTGTTGATCATGACGCGCCGTTCCCGGCGGTCCCTGGGGAGGGTGTGCAGCAGCATGCCCACCCCGAAGTCGAACCCCTCCAGCACGAGGTAGCCGACCCAGAGCACGGCGACCAGGCCGAACCAGATGACGGGGAGATCCATGATCAGCTCCAGCTCAGTAGGCGAAGGTGAGCGGCTCGTCGTCGGCGAGCACGCGCGGTGGCGGGGCCTCGTCCAGGCCCTTGCGGATCCAGGTGAGCATCAGCCGCACCTCGACCAGGGCGAGCACGGTGTAGACGGCGGTGAAGGCGATCATCGAGAAGGCGACCTCGAGCACCGACGTGGACGGGGACACGCCCGCGCTGGTCGGCATCAGCCCGAACACCAGCCAGGGCTGACGGCCCGTCTCGGTGAAGATCCACCCGAAGGAGTTGGCCAGCAGGGGCAGCAGCGGGAGCGCCACCAGCAGCGGCGTCCACCGCCCGGTCGGGACGCGGCCGCGCCGGGTGACCCAGAGCAGCAGCGCGCCGGCGGCCAGCGAGGCGAACCCCAGCCCCATCATCAGCCGGAAGCTCCAGTAGGCCAGCGGGATGTTGGGTGAGTAGGTCCCCGGGCCCCAGGTGGCCTCGTAGGCCGCCTGCAGCTCGTCGATGCCCACCACCTCGCCGTCGAGGGTGCCGGTGGCCAGGAAGCTGAGCACGTAGGGGACGGTCAGCGACCACACCTCGTGCTGGCCGTCCAGGGTGCCGATGGTGATCACGGAGAAGTCGGCGGGCTGCTGGGTCTCCCAGGCCGCCTCGGCGGCGGCCATCTTCATCGGCTGGACGTCGTACATCACCTTGCCCTGCAGGTCGCCGGTGAGGACGACCCCGACGCCGGCCACCAGCAGGGTCACCGCCCCGAGCCGCAGCGCCGAGACCCAGGTCCGCCGGGCCTCGCGCTGCTCCTCTCCCGGCACCTCGGCGTCCGGCTCGTCGCCGACCGCGGCGGCGGGAGCCGGTGCGGTGCGGAAGAGGTGCCAGGCGGCGACGGCGGCCACGAAGGCACCGGCGACCATGAAGCAGGCGAAGACCTGGTGCGGGAAGGTGACCACGGCCACCGGGTTGGCCAGCACGGCGCCGAAGTCGGTCAGCTCGGCGCGACCGCGCTCCTCGTTGATCCGGAAGCCGACCGGGTTCTGCATGAAGGAGTTGGCGGCCAGGATGAAGTAGGCGCTGAACACGGTGCCGAGCGAGGCCAGCCAGATGCACATCAGGTGCAGCTTGCGGGGCAGCCGGTCCCAGCCGAAGATCCACAGACCCAGGAAGGTGGACTCCAGGAAGAAGGCCAGCAGCGCCTCCAGGGCCAGCGGCGCCCCGAACACGTCGCCCACGAACCGGGAGTACTCGCTCCAGTTCATCCCGAACTGGAACTCCTGCACGATCCCGGTGACCACGCCGAGGATGAAGTTGATCAGGAAGAGCTTGCCGAAGAAGCGCGTCAGCCGCAGCCACCTCTCGGCCCCGGTCCGCACCCAGGCGGTCTGCATGCCGGCGACCAGGGCGGACAGCCCGATCGTCAGCGGCACGAAGAAGAAGTGGTACACGGTGGTGATCGCGAACTGCCACCGGGCGAGGTCGACTGCTTCCATGCCCCCAATCTACTACTGCGCGTCGTACTAGTCTCTGTCGTACTCGTCACATCCCCGCGACACGGGCGCGGCATACTGGCGGGCGTGACCGTACACATCCGCGGCGGCGAGGGCGGGGCCTCGCCGGAGCG
Organism: Auraticoccus monumenti; assembly: GCF_900101785.1. Lineage (GTDB taxonomy): Bacteria > Actinomycetota > Actinomycetes > Propionibacteriales > Propionibacteriaceae > Auraticoccus > Auraticoccus monumenti. The sequence continues at coordinate 825,148 of NZ_LT629688.1, forward strand.
GGGGCGCACCCCCAACATCCGTGACGTCGCCCGGCTGGCCGGGGTGTCCTACCAGACGGTCTCCCGGGTGCTCAACGACTCCCCCAGCATCCGACCGAGCACCCGCGAGAAGGTGCTCGCGGTGATCGAGGAGGTCGGCTACCGACCCAACGTCGCGGCGCGCGCCCTGGTCACCAGCCGCTCCCGCACCATCGGCGTGCTCTCGATGCAGAGCGCCACCCACTACGGCCAGACCACCAGCCTCTACGCCGTCGAGGCCGCGGCCCGGGAGGCCGGCTACCGGCTCAGCATGACCACCGCCTCCTCCGCAGACGCCTCGGCGATCAGCTCCGCGGTGGATCACCTCACCAGCCAGGCCATCGAGGCCCTGATCGTGATCGCGCCGCAGGCCCGGGTCTTCGCCGCCATCGAGCAGCTGCCGGTGACCATCCCGGTGGTGACGCTGCAGCCGGTCACCGGCACCGGGCGACGCCGAGTCTCCACCGACCAGGTGGCGGGCGGGCGCATGGCCACCCGGCACCTGATCGAGCTGGGCCACACCGAAATCATGCACCTGGCCGGCCCCCAGGACTGGATCGAGGCCGAGGCCCGGATGCAGGGCTTCCTGCAGGAGGTGACCGAGGCCGAGCTGCGGGTGCGCGCGCCGATCCTGGGCGACTGGACGGCCCACTTCGGCTACTACGCCGGCATGGAGCTGCTGCGCTACTGCGACTTCACCGCCGTCTTCGCCGCCAACGACCAGATGGCCCTCGGGTTCGTGCACGCCTGCCGGGAGAACGGGCTGGACGTCCCGGGCGACATCAGCGTGATCGGCTTCGACGACGTCCCGGAGGCGGCCCACTACGCCCCCGCGCTGACCACCGTCCGGCAGGACTTCACCGAGCTGGGACGCCGAGCCGTCCGCGTCCTGCTCGCCGAGCTGGAGGACGTCAACGGTGACCGGCCGGCCTCCCAGGAGGCCACCGGCGGGTCCGTGACGCCCTCCCCGGAGCCGGCCGTCCCGGTGGAGCTGGTGGTGCGGCGCAGCACGGGCCGACCGCCCGTTATGCAGTCGTGACGTCCTCTCGTTGACAGATGTGACCGTTTCGCCGTTAACTGTCCGACGGCGCGTGTGACCGGTCACAAGACCGCCGCGCCGGGCTGCCCACGGGGGAGCAGCCCTCGGAGAGGACGACGACGTCATGGCACCAGAGGACACCGCTGCCGCGCGGAGCACTCCTGCTCCCGCCGTGCTCCGCGTGTCCCCCGAGACCCAGGTCCGCATCGCCCGCGCCCGCGACGAGGTCGTGGCGGCGCACACCGAGCTCGGACGCCGCGGCCTCACCGGCGCGGGGGACGTCTCGGTCTCCGCCCGGGTGGTGGGGGCCGACCTGCTGGTCATCACCCCCTCCCCCGCCGGTGCGCCGGTCGGGCCGGAGTCCCTGCTGCTCTGCGACCTCGACGCCCGTCCGGTCGCCGACCTGCCGGGTCTGACCCGGGCCAGCGCACCCGCGGCCGCCCGCCACGCCGAGGTCTACACCGGACGTCCCGACGTCGGCGGTGTGGTGCTGGTGCCCTCGCTGGCCCTCCTCGCCGTCGGCCCCGACGCCCCCGAGGCCGCACGCACCGCGGCGGCCTCCCACAGCTTGCCGGCACCCGGTGCCGGGGAGGACCTGCACAGGGTTGCGGGTCGGGTACCACCACCACAGTCGCGAAAGGACTGATCGTGAAGAACAACCGTATCCTCGCCGGCATCGCCGCCGGCGTGATCATGGTGCTGACGCTGGTCGGGTGCTCCGGCAACCGCACCGGCGGCGCCGAGCCGGGCACGGAGCCCGTCGAGGGCAGCCGGGTCGGCGTCGCGATGCCGACCCAGCAGTCCGAGCGCTGGATCGCCGACGGCGCCAACGTCAAGGCCTCGCTGGAGGAGCTCGGCTACGTCGTCGACCTGCAGTACGCCAACGACGACATCCCGACCCAGGTGCAGCAGATCGAGAACATGATCACCAGCGGCGCCAGGGCCCTGGTCATCGCCTCCATCGACGGCACCACCCTGACCGACGTGCTGCAGCAGGCCAAGGACCAGAACATCCCGGTCATCGCCTACGACCGTCTGATCAACGGCACCGAGAACGTCGACTACTACACGACCTTCGACAACTACGAGGTCGGCGTGCAGCAGGCCACCTCGCTGCTGACCGGGCTGGGCGTCCTCGACGAGAACGGCGAGGAGACCGGCGAGGAGGGTCCCTTCAACGTCGAGCTGTTCGCCGGTTCGCCCGACGACAACAACGCCAACTTCTTCTGGGACGGCGCGATGGACACCCTCAAGCCCTACATGGACTCCGGCGTGATCACCGTGCCCAGCGGCCAGACCTCCTTCGAGCAGGCCGCGATCCTGCGCTGGCTGCCCGAGACCGCCCAGGAGCGGATGGAGAACATCCTCACCGTCATCGGCGACACCGAGCTGGACGGCGTGCTGTCCCCCTACGACGGCCTCTCCATCGGCATCATCTCCGCCCTCACCAGCGGCGGCTACTCCGCCGACGCCCTGCCGGTGATCACCGGTCAGGACGCCGAGGTCGGCTCGGTGAAGTCGATCATCGCCGGTGAGCAGTACTCCACCATCTTCAAGGACACCCGGGCCCTGGGCGACCAGGCCGTCACCATGGTCGACTCCGTGCTGAAGGGCGAGGAGGTCGAGGTCAACGACACCGAGACCTACGACAACACGGTCAAGGTCGTGCCGGCCTACCTGCTCGAGTCCGACATCGTCACGGTCGACAACTACGAGGAGCTGCTGGTCGACAGCGGCTACTACACCGAGGACGACCTGAAGTGACCTCCGCCGGCGCCCGGGTCCGTCCCGGGCGCCGGTGGTCACCCACCACCACAGACAGGCAGGAGGGCAGGCAGTGGAGCAACCAGTGGTGACCGAGGACACCGTCCTCGAGATGATCGGGATCACCAAGACGTTCCCCGGTGTGCGCGCGCTCAGCGACGTCAGCATCGACGTCCGGCGGGGCAGCGTGCACGCGATCTGCGGCGAGAACGGGGCCGGCAAGTCCACCCTGATGAAGGTGCTGTCGGGGGTCTACCCGCACGGCAGCTACGAGGGACGGATCGTCTTCGAGGGTGCTGAGGTCGCCTTCCGCGACATCAACGACTCCGAGCGCTCGGGCGTCGTGATCATCCACCAGGAGCTGGCGCTGAGCCCGTACCTGTCGATCGCGGAGAACATCTTCCTCGGCAACGAGCAGTCCCGCGGCGGCTGGATCAACTGGGACGTCACCAACGCCAAGGCCTCGCAGCTGCTGAAGCGCGTGGGGCTGAACGACAACCCGGCCACCCGCGTCAACGAGATCGGCGTCGGCAAGCAGCAGCTGGTGGAGATCGCCAAGGCGCTCTCCAAGGAGGTCAAGCTGCTGATCCTCGACGAGCCGACCGCGGCCCTGAACGACGAGGACTCCGCGCACCTGCTGGACCTGCTCCGCAACCTCCGCTCGGAGGGCATCACCTGCATCATCATCAGCCACAAGCTGAACGAGATCAAAGCCATCGCCGACGAGGTCACCATCATCCGCGACGGCCGCACGATCGAGACGCTGCAGACGTCCGGGGTCACCGAGGACCGGATCATCAAGGGCATGGTCGGCCGCGACCTCGAGCACCGCTACCCCGACCGCGACGTCGAGCTGGGCGAGGAGGTGCTGCGGATCTCCGACTGGACCGTGCACCACCCCACCGAGAGCGACCGGGTGGTCATCCACTCCGCGAACCTGCACGTCCGGGCCGGCGAGGTCGTCGGCATCGCCGGGCTGATGGGTGCCGGGCGCACCGAGCTGGCGATGAGCGTGTTCGGGCAGTCCTACGGCTCGCGCATCTCCGGCACGGTGGCCATGCACGGTCGGCCGGTGAAGGTCCGGACGGTCTCGGAGGCGATCAAGCACGGCATCGCCTACGCCACCGAGGACCGCAAGCGCTACGGGCTCAACCTGATCGAGGACATCAAGCGCAACATCTCCTCCGCCTCGCTGCGCAAGCTGGCCCGGTTCGGGTGGGTCGACGGGGAGGAGGAGCAGACCGTCGCCGAGGGGTACCGCCGCTCGATGAACATCAAGGCGCCCTCGGTCGCGGCCATCACCGGGAAGCTCTCCGGTGGCAACCAGCAGAAGGTCGTGCTGAGCAAGTGGATGTACTCCGACCCGGAGGTCCTGATCCTCGACGAGCCCACCCGCGGCATCGACGTCGGGGCGAAGTACGAGATCTACACCATCATCAACGCGCTCGCCGCCGAGGGGAAGGCGATCGTGGTGATCTCCTCGGAGCTGCCCGAGCTGCTCGGCATCTGCGACCGCATCTACACCCTGTCCGAGGGCCACATCACCGCTGAGGTGCCGATCGAGCAGGCCACCCCGGAAGTCCTCATGCAGTACATGACCAAGGAGAAGGAACCCGACCATGTCCTCGATCACTGAGTCCCGCGCACCGCGGCCGACCTCCCGGGACACCCTCAGCTTCCTGACCGGGCAGATCCGCCAGATCGGGATCTTCATCGCCCTGCTGGTGATCGTGATCCTCTTCCAGGCCCTCACCCAGGGCCGGCTGCTCACCGCCGGCAACGTCAGCAACATCATCGTCCAGAACAGCTACATCCTGATCCTGGCCATCGGCATGGTGAAGATCATCATCGCCGGTCACATCGACCTGTCGGTCGGGTCGGTGGCCGCCTTCGTGGGTGCCGTCTCCGGCGTGATGGTGGTGTCCTGGGGCTGGCCGTGGTGGCTGGCGATGATCCTCTCCCTGGTGATCGGGGCCCTGGTGGGCGCCTGGCAGGGCTTCTGGGTGGCGGTCGTCGGGATCCCCGCGTTCATCGTCACCCTGGCCGGCATGCTGATCTTCCGCGGTCTGACCCAGATCGTGCTGGGCAACACCCAGATCACCCCGTTCCCCGACGAGTACCGCCAGCTCGGCGGCGGCTACCTCTTCCCGGACCTGTTCCCGGCCTCGTCCTCCCCGGCGGAGTGGATCACCGTCGGTCTCGGCGTGGTGACCCTGCTCGCGTTCGTGATCCAGCAGGTGACGGGTCGCGCCAAGCGGGTGCGGCTGCACCTCGAGAGCGAGCCGGCCGGCTGGTTCTGGGCCAAGACCGCCTTCATCGCCCTGATGATCGCCTACGTGACCTACCTGCTGGGTGTGGCGGTCGGCTCGCGCGGCACCCCGGTGGTGCTGCTGGTGCTCGGCATCCTGGTGATCACCTACACGATGGTGATGAACCGCTCGGTCTTCGGCCGCCACGTCTATGCCGTCGGTGGCAACCGCCACGCCGCGGAGCTGTCGGGGATCAAGACCCGTCGGGTCGACTTCTACCTGTTCGTCAACATGGGCGTGCTGGCGGCGCTGGCCGGTCTGGTCTTCACCGGTCGTCTGAACTCCGCCGGCCCGGGCGCGGGCAACCTGTTCGAGCTGGACGCCATCGCGGCGAGCTTCATCGGTGGCGCGGCCGTCACGGGTGGTATCGGCACCGTGGTGGGTGCGATCACCGGTGGTCTGATCATGGGTGTGCTGAACAACGGCATGTCCCTGCTGGGCATCAGCACCGACTTCCAGGCCTTCATCAAGGGTCTGGTGCTCCTGCTCGCTGTCGCCTTCGACATCTTCAACAAGCGCCGGGCCAACGCCGCCCGCGGCTGACCCTCCGGCCGGCCGGACGCCGCCGGCACCGAACGGGCCTCCGCGGCTCGCGAGGTGCCGGTGGCGTCCTCCGTCCCTGCCGGGGAGCGTCGAGCTGGTCCACGTCCGGCATGGGCTCCTACGGGGTGTCGTAGTAAGGTGGTCGGGTGAACAACCTGGGTGAGCTGGAACGAGCGGTGATGGAGCGGCTGTGGGCCGCGGGTCAGTCGCTGTCGGTCCGTGACGTCCACTCGGCGCTGGGCGACGAGCGCGACCTGGCGTACACGACCGTGATGACGGTGCTGGACCGGCTGGCCAAGAAGCACGTGGTCAACCGGGAGCGCGACGGCCGGGCCTGGATCTACCGTCCGGTGCAGAGCCGGGAGTCCATGGTGGCCGACATCATGCACACCGCCCTGGACGACCGCGACGTCGACCGCACCGCCGCGCTGGTCGCCTTCGTCGACCGGGTCTCCCCCGCCGAGATGGCGCTGCTGCGGGAGGCCCTGGGCGAGGTCGAGGCCCGGGCCGCTGGCCGCCCCGGCCCGCTGCCGCCCGGCTCCGACCAGGCCTGAGACCCCCGTGTCGCCGCTGGCCGGGGTGCTGACGGGGCCGCTGCTGGCCTGTCTCGCCCTCGTCCTGGTGGCCCCCGGGCCCCAGTGGGTGCGGCGGTGGACGTTCCTGCACGCCGTCCCGCGCCCGGCCACCGTGCTGTGGCAGGCCGGCACGGTGAGCGCCCTGGTCGCCGCGGTCGGGGCCGGGGTGGTGACCGCCTGGCAGCTCTCGGTGATCGGCGCCGGGCACCCGCTGCTGACCGCGGTGATGGCGCTGGCGCTGCTGTTCTCCCTCAACGTCGTGGTCCGGCTGGTCTGGGGGGTGGTCGTGGTGACCCGTCAGACCGCCCAGCGCCGGGCCCGGCACCGTCGCTCGGTCGACCTGCTAGCCACCGTCGCCCCCGCCGGTGCCCTCGAGCCGGGGGTCGACGCCTCGGGGGTGCGGGTGCTGGCCGAGGCGATGCCGATGGCCTACTGCCTCCCCGGGGTGCGCGGGTCGCGGCTGGTGGTGAGCACCGGCACCCTGGAGCAGCTGGAGCCCTCGGAGCTGGCCGCGGTGCTGGCCCACGAGCGGGCGCACCTGCGGGCCCGTCACGACGTGGTGCTGGACTGGTTCGCCTCGGTGCACCGGGCCTTCCCGCTCCTGGTGCGCAGCGACGTCGCGCTGGACGAGTGCCGGCTGCTGGTCGAGATGCTGGCCGACGACGTCGCCCGCCGCGAGGTCGGGTCGGTGCCGGTGGCCCGGGCCCTGGTCCGGATGGCCGGCAGCCCGGTGCCCAACGCCGCCCTCGGCGCCGGCGAGGTGGCGGTGCTGGAGCGGGTGCGGCGGCTGTCGGACCCGCGCGAGCGTCCGGTGCTGGCCGCGGCGGTGTACGCCCTGGCCGTCGGACTCGTGGCCCTCCCGGTGGCCGGCCTGCTCGTCCTGCTCTGAGACCTCGGCTCTCCGGGGCTCGACGGGTCCGAGCAGCAGACGTCGAGACCGGCTCCGAGGCTCGGCAGCAGCGAAGGCACTGTCTCGTGACGGGCCGAAGCCCCAGGACGTCGCGACCGTGCTGGACCGGTGCGGAGCCGCCGGGCAGTGTCAGTCGGAGAGGTGCCGCTCCACACGTTCGACCTTGGCGGTCAGCTGGCCGGTGTGACCGGGGCGGATGTCGGCCTTGAGGACGAGGCTGACCCGCGGGGAGTGGGCGGCGAGGGCGTCCACGCACTGCTTGACCACGGCCATCACCTCGTCCCACTCACCCTCGAGGTTGGTGAACATGGCGTTGGTCTCGTTGGGCAGACCGGAGGCGCGGACGATCCGGACCGCCTCGGCCACGGCCTCGGAGACGCCGCCGGTGTCGTCACCGGCGGCCGGGCTGATGCTGAACGCGACGAGCATGCCCCCCACCCTGCCACCCCGCTCCCCACCCACCGCACCGCCCTCACCGCCCACCCCGCACTCGCGCTCCACGCAACGCAACGCAACGCGACCCCTCTGCTGCCACGTCCCCCCTACTGCCACGTTGCCCCGTCTACTGCCACGTCGCCCCGTCTATAGAAGGGGCGAGGTCGCCGCAGACGGGGCTACGTCGCAGAGAGGCGAGCACGAGCAGGGTGGTGGTGCAGGACGCTCGCCAGCGCGGTTGGCCTCCAGCGGGTCGCCGTGGTCAGGGCAGAGACGGAGACGGGGCACCGGTGGGAAGCAGGTCAGGGGCGGGTCCCCTCCACACGTGCAGCGGGCAGGCCCGCATGGGAGGGGCATGCCAACAGCGCGGGACAGGCTCGCGCGACCGGCAGACCAGCAGCGCGACCGGCACACCAGCAGCGCGACCGGCACACCAGCAGCGCGACCGGCAGACCAGCAGCAGGACGCGCGCCGGGCAAGGCGCAGCGGCGTCACCTCCGCACCGATGTCGGTGCGGGAGTGACGCCGCGGCCAGGCGTTCACACCGTGGCGGTCACCGTGTGGGTGCCGGCGGCGAGCTCCTGGTCCGGGGCGCCGGGCAGCTGCACCAGGGCGGACGTCCCCTCGGGCACGGTCACCTGGACGGTCAGCCGGTCGCCCTCGCGGTCCCAACGGACCCGGGCCCGGCCGTGCGGGGTGTCCAGGGCGCTCTCGGCCCAGCTCAGCCCGCCACCGGGACGCGGCGCGACCAGCAGCCGGGCGTACCCGGGCTCGAGGGCGGCCAACCCGCCGACGACGCGGTGCAGCCAGTCCGCCACCGCACCGAGGGCGTAGTGGTTGAAGCTGGTCATCTCGCCGACGTTGATGGTGCCGTCGGGCATCATCGAGTCCCAGCGCTCCCAGATGGTCGTCGCCCCCATGGTCACCGGGTACAGCCAGGACGGGCACTCCCGCTGGAGCAGCAGCCGGTAGGCCTCCTCGACGTGGCCGGTGCTGGTCAGGGCGTCGGCGATGAACGGGGTGCCGGCGAACCCGGTGGAGATGCGGAACCCGCTCTCGGCCACCAGCTCGGCCAGCCGCGTCCCCGCCGCCTCCCGGTCGACGGCGTCGAGCAGGTCGAAGACGATGGCCAGGGAGTAGACGGTGGTGCAGTCGCTGTGGACCCGGCCGTCGTGCACGTACTCCCGGTTGAAGGAGGCGCGCAGCTCCTCGGCCAGGGTGGCGAGCTCCGCCTGCTCTTCGGTCCGCCCCAGGACGGCGGCCGCCTCGGCCACCAGCCGGGCGCTGCGCGCGGCGCAGGCGGTGGCCACCACGGACGGGTCGGCCTTGGCCCGGGCGGCGTCCTCCGGCGGGGCGTCGGGGTCGAGCCAGTCCCCGAACTGGAAGCCGGTGTCCCAGAGCCCGTTCGGTGACAGCTTCGAGCGGACCCGGCGGACGTGGGCGGTCATCGAGTCGAAGGTCTCGGCGAGCACCACCGGGTCTCCGTGGGCCTGCCAGACCGCCCACGGCACCCACACCGCCGCGTCGCTCCACACCGCCGTGGTGTCGACCGGTTGGAAGTCGGGCGGGTTCGGCATCCGCTTGATCAGGTCGGGCACCACGTAGGGCACCATCCCGTCGTGGTGGCTCTGCTCCAGGGCCAGGTCGCGCAACCAGTCCCGGAGGAAGTCCTGGACGTCGAAGAGCCGGACCGCGGTCGGGGCGAAGGCGGCGATGTCCCCGGTCCAGCCCAGCCGCTCGTCGCGCTGCGGGCAGTCGGTGGGGACGTCGAGGAAGTTCCCGCGCATCCCCCAGACCACGTTCTCGTGCAGCTGGCTGACCAGCTCGTCGGAGCAGGCGAAGTGCGCGGTGCGGCGCAGGTCGGAGCTGACCACCACCGCGGTCAGGCCCTCGACCAGGCCGTCCGGGTCGCCCGGCCAGCCGTCCACCTCCACGTAGCGGAAGCCGTGGAAGGTGAAGGTCGGCTCGAAGACGTCCTCGCCGCCGCTCAGGGTGAACCGGTCGGTGGCCAGCGCCCCGCGCAGCGGGCGGGTACCCAGCTCCCCGTGCTCCAGCACCTCGGCGTGCCGCAGCGTCACCGTCCGTCCTGCCTCCCCCGCCACGCTGACCCGCACCCAGCCGACCAGGTTCTGCCCGAAGTCGACCAGGGTCCTCCCGGCCGGACTGGTCCACACACGCTCCGGCACCCGCTCGCTGATCCGCCGCACCGGCGGGGCGACGTAGGGCTGGAGGACGGCGCGGTCGACGTCGACCTCGTGCACCCCGGCCCAGGAGGAGTCGTCGTAGCTGACCTCGGTCCAGCGAGGGTCGTGCCGGCGGGCGTCGATGCTCTGCCCGTCGTAGAGGTGGTTGGCGGTCACCGCGCTCGGGCCGGCCCGCCAGTCCCGGTCGCTGCCCACCACCTGCTGGTGGCCGTCGGCGAAGGTGACGGTCAGCTCGGCCAGCACGGCCAGCTCCTCGCCGTAGGGCGCCGTGCGGGTGCCCCACCCCAGCGGGGCGCGGTACCAGCCGTTGCCGAGCGCCACCGCCAGCACCGTCTCCTCCCCGTCCAACAGCGAGGTGACGTCGTGCTCGGCGTAGCGCAGACGCCACTCGTAGCTGCTCCACCCCGGGGTGAGGACGTCGGCGGTCACCGGGCGGCCCCCCAGCCAGACCTCCCCGACCCCGAGGGCCGTCCAGCGCAGCACCGCCGACGTCGGCGCACCGTGGCCCTGGTCGAGACGGATCCTCCGGCGCAGCAGCGGGGCGCCCTCGAAGTCGGCGTCGGGGGCGACGAAACGGACGGTCCAGGCGTGGCTCATCGGGTCGACTCCTGTGTCGGTGGGGGTGTGCTCGACAAGCCTCCCAGCAGCCGTCCCCGCGGAACAGAGGGGCGGGTACCCCGGTTGTGGCAGGTGACCGGCACGGCCCGAGTCCCCGGGCCCACACCACGCCGTCGCGGAACCCGTTCGTCGGGGCCGCGAGTGCGCCATCCGCCACGAGGCGACCACCGTGCCGGTCCTCAGCTCCCTCCCCACCGCGCTCCTGCGACGACCCGGACGCTGCCCTGCTGCGCGCGCCAGCCCGTCCGCCCAACCTGCCCGGTTGGTCGGCTCTGCGCCCTGTGCTGCCTCGACTACCTGACGGCGATGTCGAAGATGCGGTGGAAGAACGGCCCACCCTGCTCCGAACGCGGGAGCACCACCTGGGCCACCGTCTTCCCCGGGTCGAGCGGCACCCGCTGCAGGAACACGTTGGCCGGACGCTCCACCCGGCTGCCGTCGCGGAAGTTGTTGTAGCCGGTGCCGACCGCCAGGCTCGACCCGCCCGAGGCCGGCTGGTGCCAGTCGGGCGTGACCAGCCGGAAGTCCTGCTCGGTCCCGTCGGTGTAGACGACGGTGCCCGTCCCGCTGACCGGGGCGTAGGCGCCGGTCAGCAGGAACCCGAGCTCCTCGCCCCGGCCCTGCACCTCCACCCGCTGACCCGCCGCCCGGACGTGGTCGGGAGCGCCGAGCCCGTCCGGCCAACGGAGCTCGAACCCTTCCCGCACCAGCGGCTCACCGGGCCGGACGCCCTGCGCAGCCAGGGCCTGCAGGGAGAGGGACGAGCCGTCCCCGTCCACCCCGCCCCCGAGCCAGGCCGGTCCGGGATCGGCGTCGTCGGTCACCGCGTGCGCGTCGAAGGCCGACGCCAGGTCCCGGTAGGGCTGCTGCATCGTCACGGTCAGATCGGGCAGGTCGACCTGCTGGCGACCCGAGGTCACCTGGACGCCGAAGACCAGCTCCAGCTCCCCGGGCGGCGCCGCGGAGGTGACGTCGAAGCGGACGGTCTGCGTCCGGCCGGAGGCGACCGCGACCGGACGACGAGCCGGTGACACCTCCACCCCCTCGGGTGCCTGGGCGGTCACGACCGCACGGATCGGCTGGCTGGTGGAGTTGAACAGCTCGATCTCCACCCGGGCGGTGCCGTCGGTGACGTGCTCGCTGGCGCTGCCCACCGTGGCCAGCAACGGGACCGTCCGGGCGGTGAAGGGGGCCGACAGGTCCAGCCCGCGGGGTCCGCGGACGTGGACTGTGCCGCCCCAGGTGTCCAGCCGCGGGTAGGTGTGCTCGGCACGGACGGTGAGCAGGTCGCTCTCCCGACCCGATGCCGGGGCGACGACCTCGGCCTCGGACTCGGTGCCGTCACCCCACTCGATCGTCGCGCTGAGGGTGCCGGGGTCGGCGCCGGGCACGGCGACGTCGGCGACGACACCAGCCACGCTCCGGGTGCGGTCCAGGGTGAGCACCCGTCCGGCTGCCTCGCCGGCCCAGTCCACCTCGGGGTCCACCCAGAACCGGGTCCCGGCGAACATCCACCGGGCCCCCTGGTGCCCCATCCGGGCCAGCAGGGGGGTGACGTCCTGGGTCGCCTCCGCCGGGGACCAGGCCTTCTCCAGGATGGCCGGCAGCCGGGGGAAGACCTGCTGCTGGATGTCGGGCAGCCCGCCCGTCATCCGCTCACCCCAGATCGGCGCCTCCAGCCCGATCACGTCGGCCGGCTGGAACCCGTACGCCTCGGGACGCTCCCCGGTCCAGCTGTCGACCAGGTCCTCGGGGTCCCAGTCGTAGGACATCCGGGTGCCGTGGCGGGGGTAGGGGTAGTCGAGGTAGAGCTGCTGGGTCGGTGAGACGATCACGGGTCGCCGCGGCTCGAACCACGACCGGTTCATCTCCCGGCTCTGGTCCTGCCAGTAGTGGTGCACCGTGCTGGGGTCCAGCCCGACGCCCGGGGCCGGGGACCAGCCGATCATCGTCTTGCCGTGTGCCTGCACGATCGACTCCGCGCGCCGCACGAAGTCGACGTAGTCGTCGTGGGCCATCGGCGCCTCGTCCGCACCGATGTGCAGGTACTCGCTCGGTGACAGCGCCGCCACCTCGCCGAGCACGTCGTCGATGAACCGGTAGGTGGTCTCGCTCGTGGGGCACAGCACCCCACCACCGCAGGTGAGCTCGGGGTAGGCCGCGATGGCCGCGGTCGCGTGGGCCGGCATGTCGATCTCGGGCACCACCTGGACGAAGCGCTCGGCGGCGTAGGCCACGATGTCGGCGAACTGCTCCTGGGTGTAGAAGCCGGTGCGCCCGCCGGGCATGGACATGGCACCGCCCACCTCGGTCAGCCGCGGCCAGCTGTCGATCTCCAGCCGCCAGCCCTGGTCGTCGGTGAGGTGGATGTGCAGCACGTTGCCCTTGGAGGCCACCAGGTCGTCGATGATCGTCTTCACCTCGTCGACCTCGACGAAGTTGCGCGCCGGGTCGATCATCAGGCCGCGGTGGGGATAGCGCGGGTGGTCGGTGATGCTGACCGGCTCCACCGTCCAGGGCCCCGGCCGCAGCACGTCGCCGTACACCGACGCGGGCAGCAGCTGACGTAGGCTCTGGGTGCCGTTGAAGAGCCCGTGCGCGGTGGCGGCCCTGATCGCCACCCCGTCCGCGCTCACCTGGAGCGTGTAGCCCTCCGCCGCGGCGTCTCCGGTGGCGGCGGACTCGTCGAGCTCGAGCAGGACGTCCCCGGCCCGGGCCCCGTCCCGGGTCACCGGCAGCGCCAACCCGGTGGCCGGGCGCAGCTCCTCGGCCAGCAGACGGGCGACCGCGAGCGCCCCCTCCCCGGCCGCCACCACCCGGGTGGAGGTCCCGAGCTCGAACGGCTCGCCCTCGCCGGGCACCAGGCTGACCGGGGCGGGCAGCACCCGTCCCTCCTCCCCGGCGCCGGGCGGCGGGGCGTCCCAGACCTCGAGGGACCAGATCGAGTAGCCCCAGCCGGTGGCCAGCCGCACCCCCTGCACCCGCACGAAGGAGACGGGCTCGCTGCGGCCGACCTGGAGCACCTCCCGGCCACCGCGCCCGTCGTCCACGTCGACCACGGTCTCCCACTGCTGCCCGTCGTCGGAGACCTGCAGCTCGTACTCCGCGGCGTGGGCGTTCTCCCAGTAGACGACCACGTGGTCCACCGGGCTGGGCTCGGCCAGCTCGACCTGCACCCAGTCCCGGCTCGGGTCGTGGCTGCTGGCCGGCGGGTCGACCACTCCCTCGCGGGCGTAGTCCGAGCCCCACCGGGTGCCCAGGTCACCGTCGTTGACGTGCTCGGCGGCGAAGCGGGCAGGATCCCCGGTGTAGACGGTGGCCGCGCTCGCCGTGCCCGTCAGCGCGACGTCCCGGCCGACCGTCGGGGGCGGCGGCTCGGCCGCGGCCCGCCCGGCGGGGAGCAGCACCGCCAGCAGGGTCAGCGCCAGCAGGAGGGCGGCGACGGTACGGGGCCTCGTGGGGCCAGGAGCACGTGGGGGCATGGCGCGTCCGATCCGTCCCGCGGCCAGACGGGATGCGTCATCGGCACCGCGGGTCCGGGCCCAACCTAGGGAGTGCCGGGGGGCGGCGACAAGGGGTCCGGCCCCGACGAGGCGGCGGCGCTCCGGGCCGAGCGGCGGTCCGGTCAGGTGCCCGTGGGCGTCCGGGTCGACGCCGTCGCAGCGCGACGAGGGTGCGCGGCCGGGCCGCGGCCCACCCGGTGACTCAGCGGAGCGCCCGGGACAGGCCGCCGGCGAGGCTGATCAGCACCTGACGCATGAAGAGGCGCTGGACGCGGACGAGCCGTCGCGGCAGCACGCCTCGCCAGCCCCTCCGCTGTCGGGAGGCCAACCGCAGCACGACCCGGGTGCCACCGGTGGTGGGCAGCACGACGACCCGCAGACGCTGGCGCGTGGTGCGTCCGCGTCGGCCCTGCCAGGACGTGTCCCACTCGACGTGGCTCCCGGGGTGCCGCTCCAGCTCGACCAGGTCCATGGTGGTCGGCGGGTCCTCGGCGGCGGGGCGGCGCCGCTCGGGACGTCCGGAGGTGGTCTCCACCCGCCACCTGCCCTCGCCGACCGCCTCGACCGAGATCGCCAGGATGTCCCACTCCGGGCGGCGGAGCGGGTCCGCGACCAGCGTCCACACCTCCTGCGGCGCAGCCGGGACGAAGCCGATGTGGGTGTGGCTGACCCAGCTCAGGTCCTCGGACAGCGGGTCCACCGGAGGCGGGTCGACCCCGTCGTCCAGCCCAGCCCGCAGCACGTCCTCCTCGACCCCGAGCCGGGCGACCACCCGGCCTACGAAGCCGGACGGCTCGTCGAGCAGGGCGTTCAGCAGCCCCAGGTCGTCGGACCAGTCCTTGATCCCGCGCATCACACCCAGGGCGCGCTCGGACCAGTCCAGACCCGCACCCTCGCGCAGCTCCTGGGGCGGCACCCGTGGCGAGGTGACGCCGAGGCGTGCCACCAGCTCGACGTGCTCGGTCTCCACCGCGGTGCGGGCAGCGGCCAGCATCACGCCACAGGACCGCAGCACCGCACCGGCCCGCCCGTCGGTCAGCAGCAGGGCGAGCAGGACGTGCTCGACGTCCACCTCGGGGTGGCCGAGACGGCGGGCTTCCTCGCTGGCCACCAGCGAGATCCGCTGGCTGGCGGCGAAGAGGTCGGACAGGCTCATGGTCGGCTCCTCCGGGGGACGTCGATGGTCGGGTCGATGCGCTTGGCGTACTTCTTGTGCACGGCCTGCCGGGTGACGCCCAGGGCCTCGGCCACCTCGGCCCAGCTCATCCCGGCCCGCAGCGCGGCCTCGACCTGGCGCAGCTCGAGGGACTCGGTCAGCACCCGCAAGGAGGCCACGGCCCGCAGCCCCCTGGCCGGGTCCTCGGTGTCGGCCGCCACCTCGGTCACCGGTCGGCTGGTCGTCATGGTGTCAACCTAGGTTGCTACTCCCGTCGCTGTCAACCTCGGTTGCCTAGCGTCTGCGGTCAGAGGGTCGCCACCGGCCGTCGCGGACGACCATCCGGCCGCACTCGCGCCACGTCGAGCGTCCCCAGCCGCCGTGGCCCACCACGCCGTGGCCGAGTGCGGTCAGGTCGTCGCTCACGGGCGGTCGGAGCGACGACTCGGCCGCACTCGCGGCGCCGATGCGTCGGGCGGGGCCGGGGCCGGGGCGGAACCGGAGGTCCGGGACGGACGAGGAGGTGGTGCTCAGCCCGAGCGCTCGGCCCACCAGCGCCGCAGCTCCGCCTCGGCGGTCTCCGGGTCGGCGGGGCCGTGCTCCATCCGGTACTCGAGCATGTGCGTGTAGGCCTGGCCGACCTCCCGGCCCGGGGACAGACCCAGCAGCTCCATGATCTGGTTCCCGTCCAGGTCGGGCCGGATCGAGTCCAGCTCCTCGGCCTCGGCCAGCTCCGCGATCCGCTCCTCGAGGTGGTCGTAGGCCTCGCGCAGCCGGGCCGCCTTGCGCTGGTTGCGGGTGGTGCAGTCGGCCCGGGTCAGGATGTGCAGCCGCTCCAGCTCGTCCCCGGCGTCGCGGACGTAGCGGCGCACGGCGGAGTCGGTCCACTGGCCGTCGCGGTAGCCGTGGAAGCGGAGGTGCAGCTCCACCAGGTGGCTGACGGCCTTGGTCTCGTCGGTGGAGAACCGCAGCGCCTTCATCCGCTTGCGCACCAGCTTGGCCCCGACCACGTCGTGGTGGTGGAAGGACACCTTGCCGCCGGGCTCGAAGCGGCGCGTGGCCGGCTTGCCGATGTCGTGCAGCAGCGCGGCCAGCCGGTTCACCAGGTCGGGACGGTGCTCCAGCCGGTGCTCCAGCTCGATCGCCTGCTCCAGCACCGTCAGGCTGTGCTCGTAGACGTCCTTGTGGCGGTGGTGCTCGTCGCGCTCCAGCTGCAGCGCGGGCAGCTCGGGCAGCACCCGCTCGGTCAGCCCCGTCCGCACCAGCAGGTCGAGCCCGGGGCGCGGACGTGCGGTCAGCAGCAGCTTGGTCAGCTCGTCGCGGACCCGCTCGGCGGAGATGATCTCGATCCGCTCCGCCATCGCCGTCATGGCCGCCGCCACCTCCGGCGCCACCGTCAGCCCCAGCTGGCTGGAGAAGCGGGCCGCGCGCATCATCCGCAGCGGGTCGTCGCTGAAGGACTGCTCGGGGGTCCCGGGGGTCCGGATCACGCCCGCGGCCAGGTCGCCCAGCCCGTCGTGGGGGTCCACGAACACCCCGCCCGGCACGGTGACGTCGATGGCCATCGCGTTCACCGTGAAGTCCCGGCGCACCAGGTCCTCGGTGAGGGAGTCCCCGAAGCGGACCTCCGGCTTGCGGCTGTCGGTCTCGTAGGCGTCGGTGCGGTAGGTGGTCACCTCGATCACCCAGTCCACGCCCTCGGCCTGGACCCGGCAGCCGATGGTGCCGAAGGCCTTGCCGATGGTCCACACCGACCGGCTGAACTGCCGCAGCAGCCGCTCCACCTCGTCGGGGTGGGCGGAGGTGGTGAAGTCGAGGTCGTGGCCGAGCACCCCGAGCAGGGCGTCGCGGACCGAACCGCCCACCAGGTGGAGCTCGTGGCCCGCGTCGGCGAACAGGTGACCCAGCCGACCCACCACGGGGGTGATCCGGAGCATTCCGCTGACGGCGTTCTGCTGGGCTTCGTTCAGGCTGGGCACGGCCGTCCAGCCTACCGGCTGCGGTCCCGGGCGACCCCTCCCGCGACTCGGCCCTCCCGCGGGACGCCAGCGGGTGCCCTACCTCCCGCCCGCACGCCCCCGCCTCCCGCACGCCTCCCGCCCCGCACGGCTCCCGGCCCGGCGGGCGGGCCGCCCCTACGATGAGCGGGTGAGTGCTCCGACCCGACGACGGCCGCGTGCCGGCGTCGCCGGGGCGCTGCTGCTGGCCCTGCTGGCCACCCTGCTGTGCCTGGTGGCGGTGCCCGGGCCGCCGGCGGCGGCGGTGGAGCCGGAGCCGCAGGACGTCTCCATCACCCTCACCGAGGTCAGCCCGGCCACCCTGGACCGGGAGGACACCCTCACCGTGCGCGGCACGGCCACCAACCTGCGCCAGACCCCGGTCGTGCAGCCCCAGCTGCTGCTCTGGCGCGACCAGGGCACCCTCTACACCGACCCCGCGCAGCTGGCCGACCTGGCCGCGGCCCCCAGCACGCTCCCGGTCGGCGCCCGGGTGCTGGTGGAGTCCGCCTTCACCCAGGACCTCCCCGCCTCCCTCGAACCCGGCCAGAGCGTCGACTTCGAGCTCAGCGCCACCGTCGAGGAGCTCGGGCTGCCCCCGGGCGACGGTGCGGCCCTGGTCGGTGTCCAGGCCCGCGAGGCGGCCAGCACCACCGTCGGCCGCGTCCGGACGCTGGTCCCGCTGGTCACCGAGGAGCACCCGCCCGTCCCCGTCGCCACCGTGGTCACCCTCAGCGCCGCCCCGACCCGCGTCGCAGCGGACCTGGTGGCCGACGACTCGCTGGGTGAGCAGCTCGGGACCGGTGGGCGGCTGGCGGTGCTGCTCGACCGGGCCGCCCGCCCGGGCGTCAGCTGGGCCGTCGACCCCGGTCTGCTCCTCGAGGTCACCGACCTGGCCGACGGCTACCAGGTCCGCGCCGGACCCGACGAGACCACCCCCGGCGCGCACGCCGAGGCAGCCGCGCGCTGGCTGACCGCCTTCGACGAGCTCCCGCGCGAGCGGGGGTTCCGGCTGCCGTGGGGCGACCCGGACCTGCTGTCGGTGGCCGGCTCCGACAGCGAGGTGCTGCTCGGTGCGGTCGTCGCCGCCCAGCGGAGCACCGAGCTCGGCGCCGCGGACGGTCTGCCGCTGCTGACCGCCACCGCCGACGGCACCCTCGACGCCGCCACCCTGGACCTGGTCGACGCGATGGACCCGGCCGCCGTCCTGACCGGAGGTGCGGACGGCTCGGCCGTCGCCAGCCGCCCCGACGCACCGCACGTCCTCGACGTCGACACCGCCGCCTTCACCCCCGTCCTCGGTCCCGACCCCCGCACCAGCCCGCCGCAGGTGGTGGGCCACCTGACCACCCGGACGCTGCTGGCCAGCCTGGCCGCCGACGCCGGCGGCGCCGACCCGGCACCCGAGCTGCGGCTGGTGGACACCGTCGAGCAGGCCGCGGCCGACGCCGCCACCGACGACCTGGCCTGGCAGACCCGGGTGGGGCTGCCCGAGCTGCTGGCGGACCCGGGCACCGGGTGGGACGGCCGGCTCGACCCCCCTCCGGCCGGGGCCCCGGATCAGCTCGACCCCGCCGTGCTGGAGTCCGCCGCCACCCTGCACGAGGACCTCCGCGCCGCCCGCGAGCTGCTCAGCGACCCCGCCCAGGCCGCCGACGCCGACCGCGAGACCTCCACCGCGGTCAGCAGCTGGTGGCGCGCCGACCGCACCTCCGCCGGCGCCCGGGAGGCCTGGCTGGCCCCCCGGACCCACCGGCTGGAGCGGCTGCTCAGCGGGGAGGGCATGCGGCTCACCGTGGCCGACAACGTCGCCATGTCGGCCCGCTCGGGACAGTTCCCGGTGAGCATCACCAACCGGCTGGACCGCGCCGTCCGGGTGCAGGTCGTCTTCACCACCGACAACCGGGCCCGGCTGGACATCCCCGCGATCACCGGGCTCGAGGTGCGTCCCGGCCAGACCGTGACCGCGACCGCCGCCCCGCGCGCCCGGGCCAACGGCAGCGTCAAGGCCGTCGCCCAGCTCGCCACCGCCTCCGGACGCCCGTTCGGCACCCCCCAGGAGATCACCATCGAGGCCAGCGAGATCGGGCGCGCCGGGTGGGTGATCGTCATCGGCTCCGGCATCGTGCTGGTCGGCGGCACCGTGCTGCGCGTCCGCCAGGTGCGGCGCCAGCAGGCCGCCGGCACCACCACGGACGGGGACGGCACGACCGCACCGGTCCACCAGGAAGGGACCCACCGATGAGCGAGGACGCCCGCAGCAGGTCGCTGATCTCCTCGGGGGCGGTGATGGCCGCCGGCACCATGGCCTCGCGGGTGCTCGGCTTCGTGCGGGCCATCATGATCGCCGTGGTGCTGGGCAACGGCACCCGCCAGGGCGACATGTTCACCCTGGCCAACACCATCCCCAACAGCCTCTACATCCTCTTCGCCGGCGGCGCGCTGAACACCGTCCTGGTGCCCCAGATCGTGCGGGCCACCAAGAACGACGAGGACCACGGGGAGGCCTACACCAACCGGATCATGACGGCCTTCCTGGCCATCATCGCCGCCGTCACCGTGGTCCTGCTGCTGGCCGCCCCGCTGGTGCTGCGGATCTACACCGACACGGGCTGGCGCGGGGAGGAGCTCGACGCCCAGTACGAGTCGATGCTCACCCTCACCTACCTCTGCCTGCCGCAGGTGTTCTTCTACGGCGCGTTCTTCCTGGCCGGGCAGGTGCTCAACGCCCGCGGCCGATTCGGCCCGATGATGTGGGCCCCGATCGCCAACAACGTGGTCTCGATCGCCGTCTTCGCCCTCTACCTGGTGGTCTTCGGCTCCAGCGGGGACCGCGGCGCCGCGTTCACCGGCACCCAGGAGCTGGTCCTCGGTCTCGGTGCCACGCTGGGCATCGTGGTGCAGGCGGCGATCCTGCTGCCGTTCCTGCGCCGGGCCGGATTCGTCTACCGCCCTCGCTTCGACCTCCGCGGCACCGGGCTGGGCCACACCTTCTCCCTGGCCAAGTGGACCCTGGGCTTCGTCGCCGTCACCCAGCTCGCCCTGGTCGCGGTCAACCGGCTGGCCAGCAGCGCCACCACCGGCGGCAGCGGCGCCGGCCTGCTGGTCTACAACAACGCCTACCTGGTCTGGATCCTGCCGCACTCGGTGATCACCATCTCCCTGGCCACCGCGATGGTCACCTCGGCCTCGCGGATGGCCGCCGACGGCGACGTGGCCGGGGTGGCCCGCGAGACCACCCGCACGCTCCGCCTCACCACCACGGTGCTGCTCCCCGCCGCGGTGGCCTTCCTGGCGCTGGCCCTGCCCATCTCCCGGCTGATCTTCGGCTTCGGGGAGGGTGCGGAGGACTACCCGCTGGTGGCCTGGGCGCTGATGGCCTTCGCCATCGGGCTGGTGCCCTTCACCGTCCACTACGTCTGCCTCCGGGCCTTCTACGCCCTCGAGGACACCCGCACCCCCTTCCTGCTGCAGGCGCTGATCGCCGGCCTGAACGCCGGGCTCGCGGTGCTGCTGGTGCGGCTGGTGGACGACCCGCGGCTGGTGGCCGCCGCGCTGGGTCTGGCCTACTCGCTGGCCTACACCGTCGGCGTCGTGGTCGCCTACCAGAGGCTGCGGCGCAGCCTCCCCACGCTCACCGTCCGCCCGCTGGTCCGCCACCTGGTCCGTGTCGGGGTGGCCATCGCCCCCGCCGGGGCGGCCGCCTGGCTGATCACCTGGGGCCTGGCCCGCCAGACCGACAGCCGGCTGGTCTCGGCCGGGGCGCTCGTCCTGGCCGGTGTGGTGGCCCTCGCCATGTACGTCGCCATGGCCCGCCTGCTGCACCTGCGCGAGATGGATGACATCGTGAGCACGGTGCTGCGGCGCGGTCGGGGCACCGACCAGGCCGGCACGACCGAGCGGGAGGGGGACGAGGTGGGACGCGAGCAGCGCGACGACACGCCGGACCGTCTCGGCCCCGCCACGCCCGAGACCGTCGACGCGACCCCCGTGCCCACCGGGTCGACCGGTCCCACGCCGGTACCGACCGGGGCCGACGTGCCCACGGAGGCGATGTCGGCCGTGGACGTCGAGGGGCTGCCGGTGCGGCCCGCCCCGGGCACCACCGCCGGTCCCGGGTCGGATGCCGACGAGCCCACCACCACCCTGCCCCCCGCCGGACCGGCCACCGACGGCTGGGCCGAGCAGGGGGCCGGACCCGTGGCCGAGGACGAGGACCCCGAGGACGGACCGCCCGAGACCAGCGGTCCACGCCAGCGGGCCGGGGACGTCCTCGGGCGCCGCTACCGCCTGGAGGAGGTGCTGGCCGGACGCGCCGACGCCCACACCTGGCGCGCCTTCGACCAGGTGCTCTCCCGCTCGGTGCTGGTGCAGGTGCTGCCACCGGAGGACCCCCGCTCGCCGGCCCTGCTGGAGGCCGCGCGCGCCTCGGCGGTGGCCACCGACTCCCGCTTCCTGCGGGTGCTGGACGCGGTCTACAGCGACGACCCGGCGGTGGGTTCCTACATCGTCACCGAGTTCAGCCCCGGCCAGACCCTGGAGGTGCTGCTCAACCAGGGCCCGCTCTCGGCGCTGGAGGCCGCCTGGCTGGTGCGCGAGGCCGCCGACGCGCTGGCCGGCATGCACGCCATGAAGCTGCACCACGGCCACCTCGGCCCGGACGCCCTGACCATCACCCCCGCCGGGAACCTCAAGATCACCGGCTTCCTGCTCGAGGCGGCCATCGTGCCCACCGAGGACGAGGCGGAGGCGGTCAGCGGGGCGCCGCGCGAGGAGGACCCCGAGGTCCAAGACGTCCGCGACCTCGGCCGGCTGCTGTACGCGGCCCTGGTCTCGCGCTGGCCCGGCGCCGCCCGCTACGGGCTGGAGGCCGCCCCCCGCGACGGCGACCGGCTGCTCACCCCGCGCCAGGTGCGCCACGGCGTCTCCCCCGCCCTGGACCGCATCACCGACCAGATCCTCTCCCCCGTCCCGCGTCAGCACGACACCCCGCTGACCACCGCGGCCGAGGTCGCGGGCGCCCTCAACGCCGTGCTCGGCACCGCCGACGCCTCCCACGACCTCGAGCGCCGGGTGCGCCAGCCGGTGCCGGTGGTGGGCGCGCAGGCCACCACGGCCGTGCCGGCGGTCTCGGCCAGCTCGCCCGTCTCCGCCCCGGTCACCGAACCCATGGGCACCGGCGGCGCCCAGCCGATGGAGCCCACCGGCGTGCGGGTGGTGGAGACCGGTCGCCCGGCGCCGCGCCGCTGGCTGTGGGTGCTGCTGCTCCTCCTCGTGCTGGCCCTGGTCTTCGGCCTGGTCGGGGTCTACCTCCGGAACCAGGCCCAGTTCACCGGCAACGCGCCGGACCCCGCGCCGTCCGTCGCACCGGCGCCGGTCGAGGTCCGCGAGGTCATCGTCTTCGACCCCGAGGGCGACCCGCCGGGCGACGAGAACAACGACACCGCCCCGCAGGCGGTCGACGGCGACCCCGGCACCGCCTGGGAGACCGTCTACTACCTGGGCAACCCGCAGCTGGGCGGGCTCAAGCGGGGGGTCGGTCTGGTCCTCGACCTCGGTGACGTCCAGCAGGTGGGCTCGGTGGACGTCCTGCTGCCCGACGGCACCACCTCGGCGGAGATCCTGGTGCCGACCCAGCGCGACGTCGCCACCGCCCCCACCTCCAGCGACGAGGACTGGGACGTGGTGGCCGAGCAGGAGGACGTCGGTGGCCAGACCGCCTTCCAGCTCGAGGAGCCGGTCAGCACCCGCTACGTGCTCGTCTACCTGACCTCGCTCCCGGCCGACGGCGACCGCTTCCGCGGCCGCGTCCTCGAGGTGCAGGTGACCGGGTGAGCACGACGGGTGAGCGCAGCGACGCGGAGCTGCTGGCGGCCCACGTCGCCGGCGACGACACCGCCTTCGCCGAGCTGGTGCGGCGCCACAGCGACCGCCTGTGGGCGCTGGCCCTGCGCACCCTGCGGGACCGCCAGGACGCCGAGGACGCCCTGCAGGAGGCGCTGATCTCGGCGTTCCGCCGGGCCGACTCCTTCCGCGGGGACTCCGCGGTGACCACCTGGCTGCACCGGGTGGTGGTGAACGCCTGCCTGGACCGGATCCGCCGCAACCAGGTCCGCCGGGCCCAGCCGCTGCCCGAGGAGGACCACGACCTGCCGGCCACGACCAGCACGGAGCAGGACGTCGAGGAGGGTCTGGTGCGGCTGGACGTGCAGGAGGCGCTGGGCCACCTCAACGCCGACCAGCGGGCCGCCCTGGTGCTGGTGGACATGGAGGGCTACTCCGTCGAGGACGCCGCCCGCGTGCTGGGCTGCGCGCCGGGGACGGTGAAGAGCCGCTGCTCCCGCGGACGGGCGAAGCTGGCCCCGCTGCTGGCCCACCTGGACGAGCCGGCCGGGTCGGAGGTACGGCGGTGAGCACCGAGGAGCGCTGGCCCGGCGAGCTGGAGAGCAGCCTGCGCTGGCAGACCGGGGTGGTGGTGGCCAGCGCGGCGGCGCTCGTCCTGTCGGGGGTGATGCTGCGCGAGCGGCCACCCGGCTGGGCCGCGGTGGTGGCCCTGGTGCTGGGGCTCCTGGTCGTGTACCTGGCGGTCGTCTGGTCCCGCTCCCGCGCCCGGATGGCCATCTGGGGCACCGAGCTGACGGTGCGGCGCTGGCGGCAGGTGCAGGCGGTCGACGCCTCGGAGGTGACCGCCGTCCGGCAGCGGCTGACCGGCCTCGGACCGGACTTCGTCGTGGTGGCCGGGGACCGCAGGCTGCACGTGCCGACGTCCCGGGTGCGTCGCGGCCACTCCAGCTTCTTCGAGTGGCTGCTCGCCCACGGGAACGATCCCGAGCTCGACCGCGGCACCCGCCGCACCCTGAAGCTGGTCCGCGAGCGTGGGCTGATCGAGCGTTGAGGAGCAGACGTAGGCTGGAGGGAACCACCGGCGAGGACGTCACGTCCAAGCCGAGGACCGGCTCGCCACGGCCCTCCACCGAAGGGGGCGGAGCCCGTGTCCTGCACACAGGGACGGACCGATCGGAGGAGCGCTGGTGACTGGGCAGCACGCTGACGACGCGCAGGAGCGCCGCCAGGACGCCGAGGAGCAGCGCGTCGTCGCCGAGGCCCTCGCCGCCGCGCCGCCCGAGCCGGTCCCCGCCGACGTCCTGTCCGGGCTGCTGGCCACCGTCCGGGCCGAGATCGAGCGACGCGCGGAGGGCGAGGCCACCCGGGAGCGCGCCGCCGCGATCAGCGCGACCCTGCAGCGCTCCGCCCGGGGCACCTACGGGGTCAACGTGCCCCGACGCCCGACCGTCCCGCACGCGGTCCCCGACGTCCACGACCACGACACCGCCGGCACCGGCTGACCCCGTTCCCCGTGCCGCGGGGTGGCCGCCAGGACTGTCGGTGCCGCCACCTACTCTCAGGGCATGACGCAGAACACGAACGACGGCCCCCAGCAGGGCGAGACCATCGGCGCCTCCGCGCCCGGCCAGCACGAGGGGCTCGAGCGCGACCCCAGCGACTGGGTCAGCGGCGACGACCCCATGACCGAGGCCCAGCGCAGCTACCTCGACACCCTGGCCAAGCAGGCCGGCGAGGAGCTCCCCGCCGACCTCAACAAGGCCCAGGCCTCCGAGCACATCGAGCGTCTGAAGGCCGAGAACTCCTGACCGACGGCCGCGCCCCCACCGGTGCGCCGGGTGGGGGCGTGGGTAGGAAGGACGCATGACGAACTTCGGCTACACCCTGATGACCGAGCAGTCCGGCCCGCGAGAGCTGGTCGGCTACGCCGCCGAGGCCGAGCGCCGGGGCTTCGACTTCGAGGTCTCCAGCGACCACTACTCCCCCTGGCTGACCAGCCAGGGCCACGCGCCCTACGCCTGGAGCGTGCTGGGCGCGGTCAGCCAGGTCACCGAGCGGGTCGAGCTGATGACCTACGTGACCTGCCCGATCCAGCGCTACCACCCCACCGTGGTCGCCCAGAAGGCCGCGACCATGCAGCTGCTGTCCGGGGGCCGCTTCACCCTCGGGCTGGGCTCGGGTGAGAACCTCAACGAGCACGTCACCGGCGAGGGCTGGCCCCCGGTCGACCAGCGCCAGGAGATGTTCGCCGAGGCGGTCGAGATCATCTCCGAGCTGCACACCGGTGAGCTGGTCACCTACGACGGCCAGTACTTCCGGGTCGACTCCGCCCGCATCTGGGACGCCCCCGAGCAGGGCGTCCCGCTGGCCCTGGCCGTGTCGGGTGAGAAGTCGGTCTCCCGCTTCGCCGGGCTGGGCCACCACCTGGTCGCGGTCGAGCCCGACGCCGACCTGGTGCAGAGCTGGAACAGCACCCGTCAGCAGGCCGGGATCAGCGCCCCGAGCCGCTTCGTCGGGCAGATCCCGATCTGCTGGGGACCGGACGAGGCGGAGGCCACCGAGCTGGCCCACGACCAGTTCCGCTGGTTCGCCGGCGGCTGGGCCGTCAACGCCGACCTGCCGACCCCCGCCGGGTTCGCCGGGGCCACGCAGTTCGTCCGTCCCGAGGACGTCGCCCAGCAGATCCCCTGCGGCCCCGACCTGGACGCCGTGGTCGAGGCGGTCCGCCCGTACTGGGAGGCCGGGTTCACCGACATCGCCCTGGTCCAGGTGGGCGACCGGCACCAGCAGGAGTTCCTGGAGCAGGCAGCGGAGCCGTTGCTGGAGAAGCTCCGCGCCGCCGCCAGCTGACCGGACCACCCGAGCCCGTCGGAGCGGCCTGGGTCCCAGGCAGCTCCGGCGCGGCCTCGCGCGCAGAGCCGCCCGGGAGGCCGGTGGCACGACGGACGTCAGCAGCCACGGTCATCCAGACCCCACCTGCGCGCAGGTGGGACCAGCCCGTGAGAGGTTGAGGCCGTGTCGCTGGTGCTGGAGTGCGCGTCGAGCGGCCGCTGTTGAACGCCTTGCGGAATCCCAGTCGGGTCATCGCCGTGGCGCTGGCCCTGGCGATCGTGGTGGGTACGGCGCTGCTGGCGCTGCCGGTGGCCTCGGCGGACGGTCAGCGGGCCGGGTGGGTGACCGCCCTGTTCACGGCCACCTCGGCCGTGTGCGTCACGGGCCTGGTGGTGGTCGACACCGCCACGTACTGGTCCTGGTTCGGTGAGCTCGTCATCCTGCTGCTGATCCAGGCCGGCGGGCTGGGCATCATGACGTTGGCCACCCTGGTGGTGATGCTGCTGTCACGCCGGGTCGGCCTGCGGGTGCGCTCGGTGGTGCAGACCGAGACCAAGGCGGTCACCGCCGCCGACATCCGACGGGTGGTGCGCCGGGTGGTGCTGTTCAGCCTGTCGGTCGAGGCGGTCGTCGCCGCTCTGCTGACCTTGAGGTTCGCCCTGGGTCATGGCCAGGCCCTGCCGCAGGCCCTGTACAGCGGGGTGTTCCACTCGGTCTCCGCGTTCAACAACGCCGGCTTCGGCCTGCACCCCGACAGCCTGGTGCGCTACGTCGAGGACCCCTGGGTCAGCCTCACGATCGCCGGCGCGGTGATCGTCGGCGGCCTCGGCTTCCCGGTCTGGTTCGAGCTCGCGAGGACCTGGCGGCGGCCACGCCAGTGGAGCGTCCTGACCCGCATCACCGTCTACACGACGGCCGTCCTGCTGGTCACGGGGACCGTCTTCATGGTCGTCGCGGAGAACTCGAACCCCGACACCCTGGGCGGGGTGGACCGTGAGCACCGGCTCGTGGCCGCGTTCGTCGCCGCGGTGATGCCCCGGACCGCCGGCTTCAACAACCTCGACATCGCCGCCCTGCGACCCGAGACGCTGTTCATGACCGACATCTTCATGTTCATCGGCGGCGGCAGCGCCGGCACCGCGGGCGGGGTGAAGGTCACCACCTTCGGGCTGCTGGCCTACGTCATCTGGGCCGAGACCCGGGGGGAGCGCGACGTGCACGTGGGGACCCGCCGGGTGCCGACCGCCAACCAGCGCCAGGCCCTCACCGTGGCCCTGCTCAGCGTCGGCATCGTGGTCCTCGCCACCCTCACGATGTCGGCGCTCACCACCCAGGGCTTCGACGTCATCCTGTTCGAGACGGTGTCGGCCTTCGCCACGGTCGGCCTGTCGACCGGGATCACCGCCTCGCTACCCGTACCGGCACAGCTGGTCCTGGTGGCGCTGATGTTCATCGGCCGGATCGGTCCGCTGACCGTGGCCTCGGCGATGGCCCTGCGGGAACGTCCCCGGCTGTACCAGCTACCAGAGGAGAGAACCATCGTTGGCTAGACACAAGGAACCCGTGGTCGTGATCGGTCTCGGCCGGTTCGGCACCGCGCTGGCCCTCGAGCTCGACCGGAGCGGGACGGAGGTCCTGGCCATCGACCAGCAGCCGTCGGTCGTCCAGCGGCTCGCCGGCAGCCTCACCCGTGTCGTCGCCGTCGACTCCACCGACATCGACGCCCTGCGCGAGGTCGGGGTCGCCGACTTCGAGCGCGCTGTGGTGGCCATCGGCGTGGACCAGCAGTCCAGCATCCTCACCACCGCCCTGCTCAGCGACCTCGGTGTCACCGACATCTGGGCCAAGGCCCTCAACGCCCAGCACGCCAAGATCCTGGAGCGGGTCGGCGCACGCCACATCTTCCAGCCCGAGCAGGAGATGGGCGAGCGCGTGGCGCACCTGCTGTCCGGTCGGATGCAGGACTACCTCGAGATCGGCAAGGACTGGGCCCTGGTCAAGACCGCACCACCCCGCTTCCTCGTCGGGGTCCCCCTCGGCGAGTCCAGGCTCAGGGCCCGCTTCCACGTGACCGTGGTGTCGGTGAAGCCCGAGGGCAGGGACGGGTTCACCTACGCCGACAACGCCACCACCCTCCGCTACGGCGACCAGATCCTCGTGGTCGGGACGGTCGCAGCGATCGAGCGGTTCACCGACGAGATCTAGCCGGTGACGGACCCGCGCAGCAGACGCCGGCGTCGGGACCGGTGATCGTCAGGGGAGCCACGAGGGGCCGCGCACCTCGGCGCCCAGCGGGGTGACCCGGGCCCGGAGACCGCGGTCGGCCGTCACCACCACGACGTCGAGGCCCTCCCCGAGGAGCGACGAGGCGCACTCGACGATGGTGTCGTCGCCCTCGCCGGGGGCGTGGACCACCCGGATCCGCTGCTGCTCGCCCTCCTCGACCCCCGCGCGGGCCGCCCCCTCCAGCACCAGCACCACCGACGCCCCCGCGGTGGCACCGCCGTCCACCGACCCCGCCAACCGGGCGTGCAGCCGCGAGGCCGCTCCCGGGCGGTCCTTCCACCAGCCGTCGGGACGGCTACCCACCACGTTGGCACCGTCCACCACCCACACCGGTCCCCCTGCCGCCCCGCTCGAAGGACCCGAGAGGGAGCGCTCGGCGGTCACCGGCGAGGAGGACGGACCTCCGGCGGGGTCCCCGGCGGCCGGCCGGTCCTCCGGCCCGGGTGGGGACTCGGCACGCCGACCCGTCCCGCCGGCTTCGGCTGGGTGTCGGGGTGCCACGGCTTCGCCCATCCCAGCACCCCATCACTTCTCGGGCGGTGTGGCGACTTCTCCTCCGGGGTAACGGCCGCGTCCTTGGATAGAAGCGCTTCTCGGGGGTAGAAGTGGGTCAGCCGGAGCCACGGGTGCGCCGGCGGCCAGGAGGACGCCATGACGAACACGCCCATCAACCGTGCGACGCCGTCGCCGACCGCTGTCGCTCGCCCCCGCCGGACCCGCCGCAGGACGACCCTCGCGGCGTCCCTGCTGGGCATCAGCCTCCTGGCGACCGCCTGCAACCCGGCCGCCCAGCCCGACCCGGGCACCCCCGGGGGCGGTGGCGGTGGCGAGCAGGGCGTCGACTTCGCCGCAGCCCCCACCGGCGCGCTGGCCATCAGCGGCTACAACCCGTCCGACGAGGTGGCCGAGGCCCGGTCCGACCACGCCGAGGCGCAGCTGGCCGACGTCGACATCACCCTGGACACCACCAGCTTCGACACCCAGAAGTTCGCGGCCCAGGCGGCCGCCGGGGACGTGCCGGACCTGATCCGCGCCGACCGCAACCTGGTGGCCACGCTGGCCGACCAGGAGCTGGTCCAGCCGATCGACGAGTGCTTCGCCGCCCACCAGGTCGCACCGCGCGAGTACTTCTACGCCCCGACCGTGGACGACGTCACCTACGACGGCGCCGTCTACGGCGTGCCCGAGTTCTTCCAGCCCGCGGCGCTGCTGGTCAACACCCGGGTGCTGGAGGAGGCCGGGCTCACGCTCGAGGACGTCGACAGCTCCGACCCGCAGGCCATGGTCGAGCTGGGCGAGCAGATCACCGAGCTCGACGGCGACAACCCCACCCGCCTGGGCTTCGACGCCGACATCCCCGGCTCCGCCGCGAACTGGATGGTGCTCCGCGGCGGGAAGGTGCAGGAGGCGGACGGACGTCCCGCGCTCGACTCGCCGGAGAACGTCGAGACCCTCACCTGGATGAAGGAGCTGATGGACGCCCAGGGCGGTTACCCGGCGATCAAGAGCTTCAAGGACTCCCAGGACGTCTTCGGCAACGAGAACCCCTACTCCGCCGACGAGATCGGGGTCGGCACCTGGGCCCAGTGGTACGTCAACGTGCTCTCGGACTACGAGGACGACATCGAGATCGCGGCGGTCCCGCTCTCCGACGCCAGCGGCCAGCCCGTCGCCATCGCCGGCGGCAGCGCCTTCGCCATCCCGAGCGGGGCCGAGAACCCCGCCGCCGCGTGCGCCTGGGCCGTCGAGGTCACCTCCCAGGAGGCCTGGATGGCCGCCGGTGAGGCCCGCGCCGCCGCGGTCGAGGAGGAGGGCGCGATCAACACCGGGCTCTTCACCGGATCGCCGGTCGCCGACCAGGCCGTCCGTGAGGCCTTCGTGGGCGACTCGGGCAGCGAGCAGTTCGACCAGGTCATCGACACCTACTACGAGATCCTCAGCAACCCCAGGACCCGGGGCGGCTCCGCGGTGGGTGAGCAGATCGGCAACGACCTGGAGAACGCGGTCATCGTCACCCTGTCCGACGAGAGCACCCCGCAGGAGGCGCTGGCCGAGGCCCAGGCCTCGTCGATGCGGGCCTGGGAGCAGTCGAGGGCCGGTTCGTGAGCTCGGCTCACACCGTCCGCGCCGCTGAGGAGCTCACCGACACCACCCCGCAACCCGCCCCGAAGCGGGGCCGACCGCGCAAGGTCAAGGAGAAGTACAGCTGGCGGGAGTCCCTGGCCGGGTACCTGTTCATCAGCCCCTGGCTCATCGGCTTCCTCACCTTCACGGTCATCTCGATGACCTGGAGCCTGGTGCTGTCCTTCAACGACTACAACGTGGCCACCGGGCGGCAGACCCCGGCCGGTCTGGACAACTACCGGCTGGTGGTGGAGGACCCCAAGGTCGTCACCTCGCTGGTCAACACCTTCGTCTTCGTGGTGCTCTCGGTGCCGATCGAGCTGGTGCTGGCCATCGTGCTGGCCCTGCTGCTCAACAACGTCCGGCGCGGCTCCGGGCTGTTCCGCACCCTGCTGTACCTGCCCAAGATGACGCCCTCGGTGGCCACCGCCGCGGTGTTCCTGCTGCTGCTCAACGGCAACACCGGCGCCATCAACGCGGTGCTGGAGTTCTTCGGGATCCCGGGGCCCCAGTGGCTGTCGGACCCGTCCTGGGTGAAGCCGTCCATCGTGGTGATGGGTCTGTGGGGTGTCGGCGGGTCGATGGTGCTGCTGCTGGCGGCCCTGCGCAACGTCCCGCGTGAGCTGCACGAGGCCGCCGCGGTGGACGGGGCCGGGTCGGTGCGGCGCTTCTTCCGCATCACCGTCCCGATGATCTCCCCCACCGTGTTCTTCGTCGTGGTGGTCAACACCATCGCCGCGCTGCAGGTCTTCGACCAGGCGTACCTCCTCTTCTACCGCGACGGGAACAGCAACGCCCCCGACGCGGCGCTGTTCTACGGGGTCTACCTGTTCCAGCAGGCCTTCCAGCAGTTCAACTTCGGGCTCGCCGCGGCCATGGCCTGGCTGCTCTTCGTGATCATCCTCGGCATCACCGCCGTGCAGATGGTGGTCGGCAACCGGACCGTGTACTACGAGGGAGGACGCTGATGGCCACCGAGGTCTCCTCCGAGCGCATCGTCGCCCCCCGGCGGGGCGCCACCACCGACACCGTCCAGTGGGCCGGACCACCCCGGCACAAGGTCGCCTCCACCGCCGCCCAGGTGGTGCAGTGGACCCTGCTGGGCGGTTTCTCGCTGCTGTTCCTCTACCCCTTCGTGTGGCTGCTGTCGGCCAGCCTCAAGCCGCGCGGGGAGATCTTCGACAACCGGCTGCTGCCGCTGACGGTGGTCTGGGACAACTACGTCGAGGTGTTCAACCAGCTGCCGCTGCTGTCCTGGATCAGCAACTCCATCATCATCGCGCTGCTGTCCGCGGGGCTGATGACCATCTCCAGCTCCCTGGTGGCCTTCGGGTTCGCCTACTTCCGCTTCCCGGGGAAGACCTGGCTGTTCCGGCTGCTGCTGGCCTCGATGATGCTGCCGGGCGCGGTCACGCTGATCCCGAACTACCTGATCTGGCGCTACCTGGGCTGGCTCGGCACCTCGGTCCCGCTGTGGGGGGCGGCGCTGTTCGGCTCCGGCTTCTACATCTTCCTGATGCGGCAGTTCTACCTGTCGCTGCCCCGGGAGCTGTTCGAGGCGGCCCGGGTCGACGGGTGCTCCGCGCTCGGGCTGTTCACCCGGATCGCCTTCCCGCTGGCCCTGCCGGCCTCGGTGATCGTGTTCATCTTCGAGTTCCAGGCCTCGTGGAACAACTTCACCGGCCCGTTGATCTACCTCAACGCGACCGGCGTGGAGAACTTCACGGTGCCGCTCGGGATCGCCCACGCGATGAGCCTGTACAGCCCGACCAACGGTGGTCAGGGCGACTACCAGTACGTGATGGTCGCCTCGCTGCTGGTGACGCTGCCGATGATCATCATCTTCGCCTTCGGGCAGCGGTACTTCGTGGAGGGCGTCGCCTCCGTCGGCGTTAAGGGCTGAGTCGTCCCCCGGTGGCCCTGCGGGGCTACCGCGGGGTGGCCGGCCTCGGTACGGTCGCGCTGTGCACCGGATCTTCACCACCAGCGTCGCCTCGGTCTACGTCCACTACGTCGCCAAGGTGGAGCGGAAGGGACGGACCCAGGAGGAGCTCGACCGGGTGATCGAGTGGTTGACCGGGTTCGACCAGCAGACGCTCCGCGCCCACCTCGACGGCGGCACCACGTTCGAGCGGTTCTTCGCCGAGGCGCGGATGAACCCGAGCACGTCCCTGATCACCGGGAGGGTCTGCGGCATCCGGGTCGAGGAGGTGGAGGACCCGCTGATGCGGAAGATCCGCTACCTGGACCTCCTGGTGGACGAGCTGGCCAGGGGCAAGGCGATGGAGAAGGTGCTGCGGGGCTGAGCGGGGCCCCGGTCGAGCTGCGGCGTCAGGAGGTGCGGTGACCACGCTGGGACGTCCACCCGACGCGGTGGCGCGGCCGTGAGCCGCGCGCCCGGCGTCCGGCGACTGGTGACCGCCGTCGGCTGGTTGCTCAGCACGGCACTGGTGCTGCTGGTGGAGGTGCTGGTGCCGCTGGCCTGGCCGATCCCCTGGAACCCGTTGGAGCAGACGGTCTCCGACCTCGGCGCCGTCGGCTGCGGTCCGGTGGCCTACGCCGACGGGGACCGCCAGGTGTGCTCGCCCTGGCACCCGCTGGCCAACGCGGGATGGGTGCTCAGCGGTCTGGCCCTGGCCGCCGGCGCGCTGACGGCTCGGGGGTGGCTCACCGGACGGGCCGGTGCGGCCGCGGTCGTCCTGCTGGTCCTGACCGGGCTGAGCATCGCGGCCACCGGACTCGCCCCGGTGGACACCCAGCCGGAGCTGCACCTGCTCGTCGCGGCGCCGGCCTTCCTGACCGGGAACGCCGCCCTGGTGCTGGTGGCGCTGGTGCTCCGGCGCCGGTCGACGTGGCTCAGCCGCACCGCGCTGGTGCTCGGCCTGGTTGGTGTGGTGGGGAGCGTGCTGACCACCGCCTGGGTGGTCACCGACGGGCCGCTCGGTCTCTGGGAGCGCCTGGCCGTCTACCCCGTCCAGGTGTGGGTGGTCCTCCCGGCCCTCGTCCTGCTGCGCCGGGGGACGGTCACAGCAGCGGCGTCCCCGCCGTGAGCTCCTCGCCCCGCCGCCCGGCCAGACGGAGCACGTAGCCGACCCCGGCCAGGGCGTGCAGCACGGCGCCGAGGCCGAAGCAGAGCAACCCCACCAGGGCCAGCGCCCCGGCCACCGGCAGCGTCGAGTCCCCGAGGAGCAGCGCGGGCAGCGCCACCATGATCAGCGCGGTCCTCGCCTTGCCCGCCCAGGAGGCGCGCATCAGAGCCATCCGGCTGCGCCACACCAGACCGGCCAGGAACACCACGGCATCCACCACCAGGACGGTGCCCAGCATCCACCAGGGCACCAGCCCGGCCACCGTCATGGCCAGCAGGATCAGGGTGATGCCGAGCCGGTCGGCCAGCGGGTCGAGCCAGATGCCGACGTCGGAGACGGTGTGGGTGCGACGCGCCAGGTAGCCGTCGACCCAGTCCGTGGCGCCGAAGACGACCAGCGCCACCGCCGTCCACGCCCGCTCGTCGGTCCCCAGCACCAACCAGCAGATCAGCGGCACGCACACCACCAGCCGGACCAGCGTGATCAGGTTGGGGACGGTCCCCCAGCCGCGGTGCTCGGGCACGACCCCGGAGGGGGCGGGGCTGTGGACGTCGGGCTCAGCCATCGACGCGGCTGCCCCGGCTCGGGCCCGCGCACGCCGGGTGGGCGGTCTTCCAGGCGGCGGGCATGGGCCCGAGTCTAGTCGCCGGAGGTCCTCCGCCGGGCGGGCCGAGCCCGGCGGGGTCCTGGCCCCGGCCGTCGGTCCACGGGGACCGGGCCGGTCCGTGCCCTCGGTCGAGGGACCACCGGGCCGGCCCCTGCCGCTGGTCGACGTCGCGCCGGGCGCTCGCGGCGCGATGTCCGGTCCCGACCCGGCCGCGCCGCCCGGGCCCGCGGGTCAGGCGGTGGCGGGCTCGTTGCGCAGCGTGGCGACGACGGTGAGCGGGCCGCTCCCGGCGGTCTCGGTGACCACCTCGCCGGTCACGTTGCCGGCGGCGCGGACGTCACCGAGGGCGAGGGTGAAGGCGGCGAGCGCCTCCTCGGTGCCGGTGACCAGCAGCTGCTCGACCTCGGTGCGCTGGGTGACCTTGGCGCTGGACTTGGCGCCGCGGACCTGGGCCACGACCTCGCTGGCCGCACCCAGCACCGCCGCGTCCGCCCCGGTCTGGCCGAGCTCGTCGACGACCGGCCAGGACGCCCGGTGGATCGACCCCTGCTGCCACCACGACCAGACCTCCTCGGTCACGTAGGGCAGGAACGGGGCGAGCAGGCGGAGCTGGACCGAGAGCGCGACCACGAAGGCGGCCCGGGCCGAGGTCGCCGCCGGCCCGTCCTCGCGGGCCCGGACCTTGACCAGCTCGAGGTAGTCGTCGCAGAAGTCCCAGAAGAACCGCTCGGTGACCTCGAGCGCGGTGGTGTAGTCGAACGCGTCGAAGGCGGCGGTGGCCTCGGTGACGACGCCGGCCAGCCGGGTCAGCAGGGCGACGTCGATGGGCTCGGTGACCAGGGCCGGGTCCAGCAGCGAGGCGTCCGCGCCCAGGCCGTAGGCCTCGGGGGCGGCGAGGACGAACTTGCTGGCGTTGAGGACCTTCATCGCCAGCCGGCGGCCGACCTTCATCTGCGCCTCGTCGAAGGGCGAGTCCAGGCCGGGACGGGCCATGGCCGCGCGCCAGCGGACGGCGTCGGAGCCGTAGCGGTCCAGGACGTCGCTGGGCACGACGACGTTCCCCTTGGACTTGCTCATCTTCTTGCGGTCGGGGTCGACGACGAAGCCGCTGATGCCGGCGGTGCGCCAGGGCACCGTGCCGAACTCCAGCTGGGACCGGACCGCGGTGGAGAACAGCCAGGTGCGGATGATGTCGTGGGCCTGGGGGCGCAGGTCCATCGGGAAGGTGGCGGCGAACAGCTCGGGGTCCCGCTCCCAGCCGCAGACGATCTGGGGGCTCATCGAGGACGTCGCCCAGGTGTCCATCACGTCGGGGTCGGCGATGAAGCCACCGGCCTGCCCGCGCTGGCCCTCCTCGAAGCCGGGCGGGCAGTCGCTGCTGGGGTCGACGGGCAGGGACGCCTCACCGGCCAGGACCGGCCGGTCGTAGTCGGGCTCGCCCTCGGCGTCCAGCGGGTACCAGACCGGGAAGGGCACCCCGAAGTAGCGCTGGCGGCTGATCAGCCAGTCCCCGTTCAGGCCGGCGACCCAGTTGTCGTAGCGGTGCTTCATGTGGGCGGGGACCCAACGGAGCTCCTCACCGCGGGCCAGCATGGCGGCCTTGAGGTCGGCGTCGCGGCCACCGTTGCGGATGTACCACTGGCGGGTGGAGACGATCTCGAGCGGCTTGTCGCCCTTCTCGAAGAAGTTCGCCTTCCGCTCGGTGGGCCTGGGCTCGCCGTCCAGGTCGCCGGAGGCGCGCAGCAGCGCCACCATGGCCTCGCGGGCGCTGAAGGTCGTCTTGCCGGCCAGCTCGGCGTAGGCCCCGGCGCCCTCGGCCGGGATCCACTCCGGCAGGTCACGCAGGACACGGCCGTCCCGGCCGATCACCACGCGCGCCGGAAGCTGCAGCTCGCGCCACCAGGTGACGTCGGTCAGGTCGCCGAAGGTGCAGCACATGACCAGGCCGGAGCCCTTGTCGGGCTCGGCGGCGGGGTGGGCGTGCACGGGCAGCTCGACCCCGAAGACCGGGCTGGTGACCGTCCCGCCGATCAGGTCGGCGTAGCGCTCGTCGTCGGGGTGGGCGATCAGCGCCACGCAGGCGGCGATCAGCTCGGGACGGGTGGTCTCGATGTGGACCGGACCGCCGCCGTCGGCGCGGGTGAAGGAGACCCGGTGGTAGGCCCCCGGGTAGTCCCGCGCCTCCAGCTCCGCCTGGGCGACGGCGGTCTGGAAGGTGACGTCCCACAGCGTCGGCGCCTCGGACATGTAGGCCTCGCCGCGGGCGACGTTGCGGAGGAAGCCCTTCTGCGCGACCGCGATGGAGTCGTCGGAGATGGTCGTGTAGAGCGTCGACCAGTCCACGCTGAGACCCACCTGGCGCCACAGCCCCTCGAAGGCCTGCTCGTCCACGGCCGTCAGCTGGTGGCAGAGGTCGACGAAGTTGCGCCGGCTGACCGGGACCTGGCGCTTGGGGTCCGGCTTCTCCGGCGGGGTGAACCCGGGGTCGTAGGGGACGCTGGGGTCGCAGCGGACGCCGTAGAAGTTCTGCACCCGGCGCTCGGTGGGCAGACCGTTGTCGTCCCAGCCGATCGGGTAGTAGACGTCCTTGCCCCGCATCCGCTGGTAGCGGGCGACCAGGTCGGTGTGGGTGTAGCTGAAGACGTGACCGACGTGCAGCGACCCCGACACCGTGGGCGGTGGGGTGTCGATGGAGAAGACCTGCTCGCGCGAGGTCGACCGGCCGAAGCGGTAGGTGCCCTGCTCCTCCCAGCGCTGGGACCAGGTGGCCTCCAGCCCTTCGAGGACGGGCTTCTCGGGGACGCTGTTCACAAGCGGGCAGTCTACGGAGTCCCGCCGACCGTGTCGTCCGCGATCGGTCGGTGCCGGCTCGGCCGCAGCGGGGCGCCGGGCGCGGAGGGCCCGCGACCCCGTCGGCGAGGGTGCGTCGCGGACCGCCGTCCCGGAGCGAGGACGTCCCCCGGGCTCGGGGACCGGGGGACGTCGTCGTGTGGAGTCCGGGGGCTCCGGGCTCGTGCCCCCTGCCTACCGCTGCCAGCCGTCGGGGGACAGTACTTCGATCTGCACTTAGCCCCTCCCCCCGGATATTTGGCCCCCGGGTAGCCCCCGCCTCCACCGGTGCCCGGACGCAGGACGTCCCCCCGACCGTGGTGGTCGGGGGGACGTCCGTCACTGCGTCGGCAGGGCGGGCCTGCCGTGCTCACCGCTCAGAGAGCCGAGCGGCGACGGCGGACCAGGATCAGCCCGCCGGTGGTGGCCAGCCCCAGCCCGAGCAGCAGCGGCAGCAGGGAGCCACCACCGGTGTTCGGCAGGAAGCCCGGGTTGGCCGGGTTCCCCGGGTCGGCCGGGGCGGGCGGGTTGCCCGGTGCGGGCGGGTTGCCCGGAGCCGGCGGCTCGCTCGGGTCGGTCGGCGGCTCCTCGACCACGTTGTTGGACGTGCAGTCCCCACCGTCGGTGCAGACCGGCTCAGCCGGTGGCTCCTGCTCAGGGTCGAGCAGGAAGTTCGCCAGCACCTCATCACCCAGGTCGCCGACCTCGTTCACCTGCACCGTGTAGGTGACGGTGACCGTCTGACCGGCGGCCAGCTCACCGGTGATGGAGAACCGGTCCTCGGAGATGTCGGAGACCTCCAGGGCCCCGTCGCTTGCCTTAGGTGCCGTGATGACCTCGGCGTCGTCCAGCACGTGGGTCAGGTCATCGACCCGGTCCACGATCCCGCCGTCGGCCTGGCCCTCGTTGCTGAAGGTCAGGGTGTAGGTCAGCTCGGCCCCGGCCCGCACCTCGGTCCCGCTCTCCGGGTCCACCGACTTGGAGTCGACGACCTTCGGAGCGGTGTGGCTGGTGCAGTCCTCCTCGCCCTCCTCGCCCTCCTCGCAGACGGGCTCCTCCGGCGTCTCGCCGTCGGGGTCCATCACGAAGTTGGCCAGCTGGGCGTCCCCCATGGCCCCAGCGTCGGCGACCGTGACCGTGTAGGACACGGTCACCCTCTGGCCGACCTCCAGCTCACCGGTGACGGAGAAGCGTCCGTCGACGATCTCGGAGACCGTGAGGGCCCCCTCGCTCGCCTCGGGTGCCTCGGTCACCTCGGCGTCGTCCAGCACGTGGGTCAGGTCATCGACCCGGTCCACGGTGCCGACGGCGGTGCCCTCGTTGCTGAAGGTCAGGGTGTAGGTGATCTCGTCACCAGACCGCACGGCCGAGCCGTCCTCGGGGTCAGAGGACTTGGAGTCCACCACCTTCGGAGCGGTGTGGCTGGTGCAGTCCTCATCGCCCTCCTCACAGACCGGCTCCTCCGGCGTCTCACCGTCGGGGTCCATCACGAAGTTGGCCAGGACGGTGTCACCCATGTCGTCAGCGGCCTTCACCGTGACGGTGTAGACGACGGTGACCGTCTGGCCGGGAGCCAGGTCACCGGTGACCGCGAACCGGCCGTCGGTGACCTCACCCACCGTCAGGGCGGGGTCGGAGGCCACCGGGGCGGAGGTGACGTCGGCGTCGTCCAGCACGTGGGTCAGGTCGTCGACCCGCTCCACGCTGCCCACACCGGTGCCCTCGTTGCTGAAGGTGAGGGTGTAGGTCAGCTGCTGGCCCGGGACCACCATGGTGCCGTCGGCCGGGTCCGCGGACTTGGCATCCACGATCTCGGGCACGAAGTTGGTGGTGCACCGCGGGTCGTCGACGTCGCAGACGGTGCCCGAAGGCGGCGGCAGCTCGTCCTCGGTGAGGACGAAGTTGCCGATCGTGTTGTCCCCACGCTCGCCGTCGGGCAGGACCCGCACGGTGTAGGTCACCGTGTACGCCTCACCAGCCGGCACCGTCCCGTCGACGGAGAACTCCCCGTCGGCGATCTCGGACACCGTCAGCGCCTCGTCCGAGGCCACCGGGGCGTCCACGATCTCGGCGTCGTCCAGCGTCCCCGCCAGGTGGTCCCGCCAGCCTTCCACCGGAGCAGGAGCGCTGCCACGGCTGTCGAAGGTGATGGTGTAGGTCAGCTCGTCACCGGGCAGCACGGTGCTGCCGTCGGCCGGGGTGACGTCCTTGGTCACGTCCAGCAGGACAGCCGGGACGGTCACCAGGTCACACGGCAGGCCCGTCTCCGGGTCACGCCCGTTCTCATCGCGCGGGCTGCAGACCGGGGTGACCGGCGGCGGACCCTCCGGGTCCGGCGGGGTCGTCGGACCGAAGGCCACGTTCACCAGCTCGGCGTCACCGGCTCCGGTGTAGGTCACCTGGTAGGCGATGGTGACGACCTCGTCAGCGGCCAGCGCCCCGGACCAGAAGAGCCGGCCGTCCACGACCACCGGCGCGGCGACAGGCGCCCCGCCCACGGTCGCGG
This sequence comes from Auraticoccus monumenti, assembly GCF_900101785.1. Classification (GTDB taxonomy): domain Bacteria; phylum Actinomycetota; class Actinomycetes; order Propionibacteriales; family Propionibacteriaceae; genus Auraticoccus; species Auraticoccus monumenti. Next base: position 864,336 of record NZ_LT629688.1, read on the forward strand.
TCAGCGAGCCGTCGACCAGGGTGGCGTCGTCGAGCACGCGGGTCATGTCGTCCACCACGCTGGCCGGGGCCTCCGCGGTGAAGTCACCAGGACCGTCGTTGGTGGCCAGCACCGTGTACGTCACGGTGTCACCCACCTGCGGGTCGGTGCCGTCGTCGGTCTCAGCGGACTTCTCGATGCTGAGGTAGGGCAGCTCGGTGGACGTGGTCGCACAGGGCTCCCCGGTCTCCGGGTCGTTCCCGCCCTCCTCGCACACCGGGGGCTCCGGGGTCTCGTCGGTCGGGTCGTTGGGGACCCAGGCGACGTTCTCCACCACCCGGTCACCTTCACCGGTCAGCGTCACCTCGTAGCTGAGGGTGACCGTCCCACCGGCAGCCAGCGCACCGGACCAGGACACCAGCGGCTCGGCGAAGCCGGTCTCCCCGGCCTCCTCGTCGTCGATCGTCGCGGTCAGCGAGTCCTCGTCGAGGGTCGCGTCGTCCAGCACACCGGCCAGGCTGTCGAGAACCACAGCGGGGTCCTCGGCGGTGTAGTCGGCGGTACCGGTGTTGGTCGCGGTCACCGTGTAGGTCACCACGTCACCCGGCCGCGAGTCCGCGGTGAGGGTCGAGGCCTTCTCGACCTCCACCGAGCGCACCAGCGCCTGGTAGTCCTCCACCTCACCGCCGAGGGCGGGACCGGACGGGCCCGGGTCAGCGACCTCGCCCGCGAACAGGCGGAACCGGGCGAAGGTGTCGGCGGTGACCGACCCTGCCGGGAACGTCAGCGTGTAGTCAGCGGTACCGGATCCGGCCGGCACGGTGATCAGCTGTCGCTCCTCGGGGTCGAAGGTCCCGTCGGCGTCGAAGTCGATCCATCCCGCCAGGGTGGCCGGCTCCTCGGTGGTGTTGGTCGCCGAGATCGTCACGGTCGTGGGCACGCCGTTCTTCAGGTTGACCTGCGCACCACCGTCCTCGTCGGCGCCGTCACCGTCGGCGGCAGCACCGGGCTGACCGTCGGTCTCGTCGTCGATCTCCTCGCCGAGGAGCAGACCGGGCACGATGTTGTGCCGGGCGGCGTCGTCAGCCAGAAGAGTGGCGTAGGACTCCGGCGCGTCACCGAAGTCGACGTCGAACTGGCACTCGAACAGGTGGAAGTCGTCGAAGTTCACCCAGGTCTGACCGGCGACGGTCCCGTCACCTGCGGGGTCGGCGTTACGCACCTCGACCCGCAGGTACTCCCACGCCTGGCTGGCGTTCAGGGTGAACGGGATCCGCTCCCACTGCGGGGTGACGCCCGCGCCGGCGAACTCAGCCACCGGCGTGGTGAAGAGGACCTCGGAGTTCTCCGCGGTCGGCGCGACCACGGCGGGGTTGGGGATGCTGCCGACGGCCGGGTCGCTCACGCCGAAGAACTGCATGTAGCCGTCGCCCTCACGGCTGTAGCCACCAGCGGCGATCGAGTAGTAGCCGACGTAGGTCGACAGCGGGTCGAGCGGGGCCTGCAGGGTGTTGGTCGCACCCTCGCCCGCGCCGGGACCGGAGGAGTGACCACCCTCGAAGGCGTAGCCGTCCGCGCCAGCCCTCAACGGCATGGTCGCCGCGTTGGGGCCGGAGTCGAACGTGGGCGAGAAGTAGTGGTACTGGCCACCGGTCGGGTGGCTGTCGTACCACCCGGTGGCGTAGCTGATGGTGCTCGCCGCGGAGCTGTTCTGGAAGTCCTGGGTCCGGCTCTCGAAGCTCGGGTTCTGGATCAGGTCCACCTCCACCAGCGTCCCGCCCGGGGTACAAGCGACCGGCGGGACGTCCTCGAAGGTCACCGTCGTCGACCCGGGCTCGTTGAGCCCGACGACGTCGCCGATGTTGGCGGCGTCGTTGGTGTAGCTGCCGACGGTGGAGGAGGTCACGTCGACGCCGATGGTGCAGGAGGTCTCGTCGGCAGCCAGCTGCCCGTCGACGACCTCGATGGCGGTGTCGTCGTCGCTGACCGTGGTCGTCGCCTCGCAGGTGCCGCCGAAGTTCGGCTCGTCCGCGACCCGCAGGTTCGCCGGCAGGGTGTCGGTGAACGCCCACCCGTCCTTCGCGGCCAGCTCGGAGGTGTTGGTGATGGTGAACGTCAGCCGCGAGACGCCGCCCACGCGGGCGGTGGCCGGGGAGAACTCCTTGTCCAGCTGCGGAGACACGTCCAGCACCCGGATGTTGTCGTAGGCGCCGTCGCTGCCGGTGCCGTTGCCCTCCTCGTTGCGGAGCAGGATCCCGAGGGTGTCGCCCTGCACCAGGTAGGAGGAGTCCGCGGCGAAGCGCCCTGCTGACACCGACATCGTGCTGCCGGAGGCGGTCGGCGCGTCGAAGGTCGTCGAGCGGGGGTCGTCGCAGGGGTCGATGGCGGTGTCGGAGACCGGGATCTCACCGCCGCCGTCCTCGGTGAGGTAGAAGCGCAGCTCGGGGTGGGCGGCGAAGCAGTTGACCGCGGCCGCGTCGACGGAGAAGGTGACGAAGCGGTTGGCCGCCGCGAGGGCCAGGGGCTCCTCGGTCTGGAACTGCACCAGGTCGTCAGCGCCCGTGCCGGAGGTGTAGGAGGCCGCGGCGGCGTTGGCGGAGTTGTCCGCCGACCCGCCGACCTGGCCCAGGGCGTAGGGCAGCGAGGTGAGCTGGTTGTAGACGCTGGTGCCGGAGGTCTCGTTGCCGGCACCGTTGCAGTCACCCGTCTGGCGGGGGCTGGTCTGGTTGATGATGAAGCCGTTGCAGAGGTTCCTGTTCACCCAGAAGGGGTCCGCGGTGTAGGTGGTGCCCTCCTCCCCCTCGTACTCGGTGAGCAGGATGCTGGAGTCCGGCGCGCGGTTGTCGAAATCCTCGACGAACAGCTCGACCGGCGCGCTCGGGGTCCCCGGCTGACCCGGCACGGCCGCCGCCACCGGTGCCCCGGTGAACGGGCTGGCGGCCAGCAGGCCACCGACCAGGGAGGCGGCCGCGGTCATCGCGACCCCGCGCCTCGCCGTCTCTCGTGTGCGGGCCCTCATCGGGTGCCCCCCTCGTCCCGGGACGCGTCCGCGTCTCCGAGCGGTGGCTGATTCCTCAGCCGACCTTGCTCGACCATTCCTGCTCCTCTTGATCTGCCGTGGTGGGCGGGAGAAGCTCCCGCCCACCCTGAAGCCCCCGGGTTCCCCTGATCGGGCAACCCGGGGTGCTGTCTACCGACGTGCAGGCGGGGGCCGATAGCCCTCCCGGCGAGCCTTGGCCTGGAAATGCGCGGAATTCGTCCCCTATTAGCCCCCTGATTAGCCCTTTCGGACATTCCTGGGATAGCCCCTGGGCGCCACCCCTGCTAGCCTCCGGCAGCGAGTGGGGGGTGCCGGGAGACCGGTGCCGGGGTCCGCGACCATCTGCTGTCCCAGCCAGGGCGAGAGAGAGGAAGAGGCCACGGCGATGAACGCCGAACGGATCGTTCCCGAGCTGCGCACCGCGCTCGCCCGCGGCGACCATCCCGCGGTCGCCGACGTGGTCGAGCGGCACTGGCTGTACGTGCTGCGCACCGATCCCCCGCTGCTGGGCCAGGCCATCGCCCTGCTGCCACCCGAGCTCACCCGTCCTCCGCACCACCTGATCCGCGAGATCCTGCACCCCCGGACGCTGCCGGAGGCCGCCGACGGGTCCGACCCGGTGGTGCACGCCCTGGCCTCGCTCCCGTCGGACGACCCCGAGCTGGAGGTGGCCTCAGGACTCGCCCTGCTGCAGACCCTCCGCCGCCAGGGGCGCTTCCAGCAGGCGCACGCCCTCGCGATCCGCCTGGTGGGGTCGGCCAGCCAGCTGCCGGCGACGGAGGCCAACAGCCACGTCTCCTCCCTCTTCCTGGCCGCCGGCGACCTGTCGCTGCTGCGTGCTGACTTCGCCGAGGCGGAGCGCTGGTTCGAGGCCGCCTACCGGCGACCCTCGCCCTTCCCGAACCACGCCGCCGACGCCGCCGGGCGGATGGCCCTGGCCTGCGCGCTCCGGGGCGAGACCGCCCGTACCGAGGGCTGGCTGCAGCGGGCGCAGACCGCGGACGCGGCGGCGGAGCCGTGGCCCCTGCGCGCGGCGGAGCGCCTGCCCCAGCACTGCGCGCGGGCGATGCTGGCCCTGGACCGGCTGGACTGGGCGACCTACCACCGCGCCGACGACCTCATCGAGACCGAGCGGATCGACCAGGACGAGATCTGGACCTACGTCCTGCACCACCGCAGCCTCGCCGCCGCGGTGCGGGGCAACCAGCGTGCCGTGCTCGAGGAGGTGGTCGACTACCGGAACCGGAACCCGCAGTACTGGGACGAGCCCACCCTGGGCACCCTGCTCGTCGACACCATCGAGACGGCCCTCCTGCTCACCGTCGGTCGGCGTCAGGCGGCCCTGCAGCGGCTGGACGCCACCCATCCGAGCCGCATGCACCCGGCCAGCAGGGCGCACCTGCTGCTGGCGGGCGGTCGCGTCGAGGAGGCGGCGGCCCTGTCGGACCCGGAGCGCTGGCCGCCCGGGACGACGCGGCGCCAGCAGGTGCTGATGCTCGTCGCCCACGCGGGCGCCCAGTACCGGATGGGTCGACGTGGGGCTGCCGTGGCCGCGATGCGGCAGGCCCTGAACCTCACCGGGAACCGCCGGGAGGCGTGGTTGTACAACTTCTCCACGATGGACCGTGCCGCACTGGCCGACCTGGTGCCCGACGTCACCGACCTCGAGCACGTGCTGGAGGCCCTCGAGGAGCTCGCCCCGGTGCCGCTGCAGGCCGCGGTCTCCCTGACCCCGCGCGAGACGCTGGTCCTGCAGCACCTCGCGCGTGGTCTCAGCGTCCAGCAGATCAGCGAGCTGCTGTTCGTCTCGGCCAGCACGGTCAAGAACCAGCGCAAGAGCCTCTACCGCAAGCTCGGGGCCAGCTCACGGGCCACCGCGGTGCACGCCGCGACCCAGATGGGGCTGCTGCGGCGTTCTCGCGGGTCCCGCCGCGGGTCCGGCGCCGAGGCCGGCTGAGGCAGCGACCGTCCTCCCGGAGCTCTCCACCACGCCCGCGAGCACCGTGCGCCTCGGTCGTCGCCCCGATGCGCTCGTCGCCCACCGGGAGCAGGAGCACGGGCACGCGGAAGGCGTGGCGCCGGTGCGAAGCACCGCCCGGCGCCCACCCGTCGCCCGCCACCCACCCGTCAGCGGATCGTGTGGTCCCCGCCCTTCCGGGAGCCGTGGTGCAGCAGCTTCGGCGCCGCCGTCGGTGCGGGGTGCGGGGTCGCCGTGCCCTCGGGTACGGGGACGGGCTCCGGCTCCGGCTCGGGGACCGTTGTGGGGCCGGGTACCGCCGTCGGTGCCGGTTGCGGCGTCGACGGAGGACCGGGGGTGGGCGTGACCTCCGGGACGGGCACCGGCGTGGGGGTCGGCCTGGGGCCCAGCACCGGGTTCGTCGTCGGCCCGGGAGCGGGGAGCAGCCCGGGGGTCGGCTCCGGCGTCGGCAGCGGCTCGGTGCCGGGTTCCGGCTCGGGGACCGGGGCGGTGGGGACCGGGGCCGGGGTCGGCCGGGGAGCGGGCAGGCTCCCCGTGGGCGCGGGCACCACGCTCGGGAGCGGCTCCGGTGGCACCGCCGGAGCCGGCGCCCCGGGGGTCGGACCCGGATCCGACGACGCGCCCGGGTCCTCGGTGCCGGCTTCGTCCGGGTCGTCGGTGCCGTCCTGGTCCGGGTCGTCGGTGCCGTCCTGGTCGGACCGGGCGGGCGCCGCCACGGGGTCCGGCAGGAGAGGCTCCGGGTCGGAGACGGCACGCGGGTCCGGCGCGGTCGTCGGGTCGGAGGGCAGCACGGTCGGAGGCGGCGCGTCCTCCGGGGGACGCGGCTCCGGCCGACGGTCGACCACCGTCGGGTCCTCGGTCGGCGCCGTGGACCCGGTCGGCGGCTGAGAGCTGCTCGTCGAGGGCGCCGTGACGGGTGCGAGGTCCCCGGCACGCAGCGCGTCCCCGCCGCCGGTGGCCGCCATCCCGACCCCGACCACGAGGGTGACCACGGCCACCGCGGCCGCCACCACCAGTGCCGGCGTACCGACGGCGGTCAGCCCGCCGCCCGTGCCCGCTGTGGAGGACCCTGTGGATGACGTGGTGCTGGCTGTGGACGGCTCGGCGGCGGCAGCCACCGCGGGGGCGGTCTCCCAGCCGGCCAGGCTGTGCTGGAGCGCACCGGCCGAACCGAGCAGCGCCGTGGCCAGCACCAGCCCCACCCGGCGGGAGAGCAGCGCCGCCACCTGCGGGCGGGTCGCCGAGCAGTCGTCGCAGGAGAGCAGGTGCCGCTCCACCCGGGTGCGGTCGGACTCCCCGAGGTCGGCGCGGTGCAGCCCGGGCAGCAGCGGTCGGACGGTCCGGCACCGGTCGTCCGTCCCGGCGTCCACCAGGGCCCCCAGGTAGGCCTGGGCCAGACCGCGACGGGCCCGGTAGGCCAGTGCGGAGACAGCACCGGGGCTGGTGCCCAGCAGCGGGGCGACCGCACTGGGCGGGTCCCCGTCGACGGTGGTGTGCCACAGCACCACCTGCCAGCGGTGCGGCAGCGAGTTGAAGGCCCGACGGAGCACGTCGAGGTCGATCGAGGGGTCCACGTCGGCGTGGGTTGGGCTGGTCGCGTCCGCGTGGTCTGCGTCGGCGTAGTCCTCGAGCCAGGTCACCCGCGCGTCCTTGCGGGCGCGCGACGCCCAGGTGTTGCGCACGGCCGTCAGCAGGTAGGGGCGGAAGCGACGTCGGGCCCCCCGCCCTCGCGCAGCTGGGCCAGGGTGCGCACGAACGCCTCGGAGACGAGGTCCTCGGCGTCGGACGGCCCGGCCAACCCGGCGGCGAAGCGCGTCGCCGAGCCGTGGTGGCGGGCGAAGAGCTCGGCGGCAGCCTCCATCTGGCCACGGCGGATCTCCTCGATCAGCCCGGCGTCGCTGTTCTCGGGCACGACGTCAGCCACAGGACCTTCCTTCTCGGAGCGTCGGGGCATGCACGATCGCTCCGGGCCCCGAACCGGTGCAGGTGACATGGTGGCAGAGAAGGGGACGACGACCAAGGGTCGTCGCCCCCTCTGCTGCGGGAACGGCAGCCGACGCACACGCAGTCGCGGCTCTCGTGGAGAACCTGTCCCCCGACCGGGTCCTCATCCGTTCCACTGAGAGGGACGCCCCACCCGGCCGTGGATGACGCCTGTGGCCCGTGATCCACGTCACGTGGCCGGAGCCGGGGGCGACCGCGGCGCTGCAGCCTGGGTCCGCGTCGTGCTCAGACGCGTGTCGGGGCGGCGACGGGCACGGACCTGCCCGACGGACCACCGCCGGCGGGCGCGGTCCCTTCCTCGCTGGCTGCGGCTGCCGCAGCCTCCGGTGGAGGGGGCACGCTCACCGCCTCCGGCACCGAGGGGCCCGAGGACCCACCCGATCCCGCCGACACCCACGCCTCCCGCACGTAGCCGGCCGCCCAGCGCCAGGTGACGTCGCGGATGAAGATGGAGTCGATGGCCACCATCGCCAGGGAGAACCACGGCAGCCCCATCAGCACGGCGATGCCGATGTGGAAGCCGAGGATGCCGAACAGGCCGATCACCCGGGTGAAGCGCTGGAGCAGCATCAGCGGGAAGCACAGCTGCAGGATGATCGACGCCCAGGAGACGGCCGTGACCGCGGGCGTCCAGGCGGTGACCAGGTCGCTCAGTGCGGGCCAGGTCCCGAAGCGTTGGGTCTGCAGTGGGTTGTAGATGGCGTAGCCCTGCTGCCAGGGGGTGCCGCCGGCCTTGAACAGGGCGCCCGAGGCGTACACGAAGCAGACGTGGCAGGTCAGCGTCACCAGCACCAGGTTGTGCGAGGTGTTGGTCACCCAGGACGGCAGCAGCGGCTCACCGGCCCACTTCCGCGCCAGCCAGCCTCGACCCGGGTCGACGGGTCGGGCGCGGCGGCGGGCGTCCAGCGACCAGCGCATGGCCGGGTCGGCGAAGAGCAGGGCCAGCAGCACCATCCGGTACATGTTGTCGCCCTGGTCGCCCAGGGAGTCGTTCATCTCGATGAAGCTGACCCAGGCCACGAAGAAGACCGGGAGCACGATCCGGGTGCGCCAGCCCAGGGTGAAGGCGACGGCCAGCACCAGCAGCACCAGGTAGGCGGCGGTGAAGGCGACGTCGTCCAGGGCGATCCGGGAGAAGAGGCTGAAGAGCCAGATCTTCGGGAAGTCGCTGATCGGCTCCGCCGCCTCGCCGTTCCAGGCCGACCCGCTGCCGAAGGCGTAGAGCCGGGTGCTGAAGTTGGCCAGCAGCAGCCCGATCGCGGTCAGACCCAGCAGGATCCGCGTCACCGCCAGGCCGTAGGTGGCGCGCTTGGCGTCGACCAGCCAGCGCTCGCTGAAGGACAGCACGCGCCCGACCAGACCCGCCACCAGCTCGACCAGGGACTGCACCAGGTAGCCGACGAACCGCCCGAGCCGGCGGCCGACGGTGGCCCCGGGCTCCGCAGGGCGCCCGGCGTCGGTCGGGACGACGGGCTGGGGGCTGCGGGAAGGCGTCTCGGTGCTCACTGGCCCGACTCCTCGAGGGCGTCACGGAAGACCCTGCTGAAGTTCTCCCGGTCCTGACCGGGTTCCTCGACCGGCCCGCGGAACCCGGTCGGCACCGGCTGCACCGGCGGACGCTGGGCGCCGGCGTCGTGGCGCTGACCGAAGGGGATGACGTTCTGGCGGCTGACCACGAACTGGACCGCCACCACCTCCTCGCCGAAGGCGGCGTAGGCGACCTGGGTGGCGTAGGCGCTGGTGATGTGCTCGACCTCGAGGTACTCGCGGGCCTCCGGGGTGTTCCCGACCGCCAGCACCGCCTGCTGCAGCCGCGGCTCCCAGTCCGCGCCCTTGTAGAAGCCGAGCTCCACGACCTCGCGCTGGCCGGGGGTCAGCTCGTCCCAGGCGCCCTTGAGGCGTGAGGCCAGCTCGGTGGACTGGATGCCGGCCCGGGGCGGGGTCAGGTCGTACTGGATCATCGAGATCTCCGCGGCCGTCGCGTCCACCCAGCGGGTGGTCTCCTCCGCGCCGCCGTCCACGACGGTGGCCCGCACCTGCAGGCGGTAGTCGCCGTTGATCGGTTCGGGGGCGAAGACGCTCCAGCTCTGCCCGAACATCGGGATCATCCACTGCTGCAGCACCCCCGGCGGGTACAGCTGGCGAAGCCCCGAGGCCGGCGCGATCCACAGGAAGGTGGAGAAGATGTGGAAGGCGGTGACGGCGGCGGCCAGCGCCACGAGCGCCCTGACCCACCAGCGCCGCCGGACGGGAGCCACGGGGTCGGGGGCCACGGAGTTCGCCACGACAGGTCCTCTCGCTCGTTTGAGGTGGACGCTGGCAGCCTAGGGCGGCCACGGCCCGGTGGACAGGGACAGGCGCGTCAGGGCCCGACCTCCGAGGAGGCCGGGCCCTGACGGTCATCGTGCGGAGGTGATCAGGCCCCCGTGCTCCGGCGACGGCTCACCACGAGGGCGGCCGCACCGGCCACGACCAGCAGGCCACCGAGGGCCAGCCAGAGGGGCGAGATCTGGGCGCCGGTGTCGGCCAGCCAGCCGCCACCGTTGCCCCCGGTGATGGGAGCAGCACCGTTGGCGGAGCTGCTGGCGCTGGCGCCACCGGACCCACCCTGCGCCGAGGCGCTGGCCGAGGCGGAGGCGCTCACGTCGCCACCGTCCTCGTCACCGACCGCGTCGGCGTCGTCGGTGGCACCGTCGTCGTCGCCCGCGGCGTCGGCCGAGGCCGCCGAGGAGGAGTCCCCCACGGCTGCGGCCGAGGCCGCCGCCGCTGCGTCGGCGTCCGCGGCAGCGGAGCCCTGGGCGGCGGTGTCGTCGTCGCCCTCGGCGTTCGCCGCGGCCTGGGCGGCAGCGGCGGCAGCCGCGTTGGCCTCGGCATCGATCTGGGCCGAGGCGTCGGCCGAGGCCTCCTCGTCGGCTGCGGCAGCAGCCGCCGCGGTGGCGTCCACGTCGGCCGCCGCGCTGGCGGTGGCCGTGGCGTCGGCGTTGGCCGCAGCCACCGCAGCCGCCTCGGCTGCCGCATCGGCGTCCTCGTCGGCGTCAGCGGAGGCGGAGGCGGAAGCCGCGGCGTTCACGTCCGCGTCCGGGTCGGCGTCGTCGTCACCGGCGGCGTCCACCGAGGCGTCAGCCGAGGAGGTGGCGATCGCCGCCGCCTCGGAGGCCGAACCCGAGTCGGCGTCCGCCGCGGCCGAGGCCGAGGCGTTCGTGTCGTCGGTCGCGTTCGAGTTCGCCGCGGCGTCGGCGGCAGCGACGGCTGCGGCGTTGACGTCGGCGTCCACGTCAGCCGAGGCATCCACCGACGCGTCGGCGTCGGCAGCAGCAGCGGCCGCCGCGGTGGCGTCCACGTCAGCCTCGGCGGAGGCGGCGGAGCTGGCGTCGGCGTTGGCGGCGGCGACGGCGGCCGCCTGGGCTGCCGGGTCACCGTCCTCGTCGGCGTCGGCGGAGGCCGAGGCGGACGCGGCGGCGTTCACGTCGGCGTCACCGGCCACGGCCGCGTCGGCCGAGGCGTCGTCGGAGGCGTCGGCGTCGGCAGCGACGTCAGCAGCCGCCTCGGCAGCGCTGGCGGCGTCGGCCTCGGCAGCAGCCGCGGCCGCTGCGGTGGCGTCGGCGTCGGCCACGGCGTCCACGTCGGCGGTCGACTCCGCGGAACCCTCGGCGGCGGCGCTGGCCGCCCCCTCGACGTCAGCGGAGGCGTCGGCCGCGGTGTCCGCGGTGGCGGCGGTGTTCGAGTCGGCAGCGGCAGCAGCAGCAGCCTCGGAGGCGGCGTTGGCGTCGCTGTCGGCGGCGACCGAAGCGGCCGCGTCGGCGTCGGTGTTGTCGTCACCGTCGGGGTCGGCGGCGGCCTCGGCAGCGGCCTCGGCGGCGGCGTTGGCGTCGCTGTCGGCGTTGGCCGAGGCGGCGGCGGAGGCGGAGGCGTTGGCGCCACCGTCCTCAGCAGCCAGGAGCTTCACCGTGGCCGAGGCGATATCGACGTCGACCAGGGCCGGGTCGGCCGGCAGCAGCTCGAGGCTCAGCGCACGCTGGGTGAAGGACGGGGCGTCCTCACCGCGGGTGTCGACGAAGTCCCCGGGCAGCTCCTGCACGTTGACCACGAGGCTCAGCAGGTCGTCGGCGATGCTCTCCAGCAGCGGGTCGAGCAGGGTGCCCAGACCGCCGAGGACCTCGTCGGTGGCCGTGACCAGCGGGTCGGTGGAGATGGCATCGAGGATCGGGTCGCCCAGCTGGGTGACGACCCCGGTGAGGGCGGCCTCGACGAGACCCTCGACGGTGTCCAGCAGCCCGGCGACCGTGGCCGCGAGCAGCTCGTCGAGCCCGGGCAGCACGTCGGGCAGCGTCGGGTCGAGGTCGATCGTGACGACGGGGTCGGTGCCGCTGGTCCCGGCGAAGTCGGCGAGGGTGCCGCCCACGGCGATGTCCAGGGCGACGGGGACCGAGACGCTGGTCAGACCGAGGTCGACGTCCAGGGCGATGTCACCGGTGACCGCGATGTTCAGCTCGGCCTCGTCGAGGGCGGCCTCGACGGCGGCGACCAGGTCGTCACCGACACCGGCGAGGATCTGGTCGATCTCGGCGTTGACGGCGGCGATGGTGTCGGCGTCGAGCACCTCGGTGTTGACGGGTAGGTCGTTCAGCGTGCCGTCGGCCACGAGGGCGGCGAGGTCGACCGTGACCTCGCCGGTGCCCAGGTTGAGGGTCACGCCGGAGGCCGGGTCGCCGAGCTCGGCGTCCAGGATGGGGGCGGTGGCTGCCTCGAGGTCGACGTCGAGCGTCACCGTGCGGTCGTCCAGGGTGGCCTCGACGACGGCGAGGTCGTCGAGGTCGGTCTCGAGCTCCAGCAGCGCCGGGCCCAGGACGTCGTCCACGACACCCCCGTCGGCGGTGATGCCGTTGACGGTCTCGGACACGCCAGCGACCGCGGTGGTGAGGTCCGTGCCGGCGGCCTCGACGACCGGGCTGGTCAGGGTGAGGGTGCCGTCGGAGATCTGGTAGTCCCCGACGTAGCCGCCGTCCTCGGTGGCCGTGGCGGAGGCCGACACGACGCCGAGGTCGAGGGTGGCCGCGCTGAGCAGGGCCTCCAGACCGGCGTCGTCGAGGAGCGGGCCGAGGTCGACCGAGGTCTCCTCGGTCGGGTCGTCGCTGCCGTCGACGTCGATGGCGCCGTCCTCGGTGAGCACACCGGAGGAGGCGAAGGGCAGCGCGCCGGTCTCGGCGCTGGCGTACTGCTCCAGCGCGCCGGTCTGGATGACCCCGCCCGTCCCGAAAGCCGACACACCGGCCTGGAGCTCGGCGAGACCGGTGAGGACCGAGGCGTCGATGGGCTGGAAGCCCGAACCCGGGATCGTCGGGTCGGCGAAGTAGGCGCCTTCAAGACCTACCACCGAGTTGAGGTCGACGACGCCGGCGTCACCGGTGAGTGCCCGGCCCTCCGCCTCGGCGCGGTCGACCGACGCTGCCTGGGTGGTCGTGGGTGCGAAGACCCAGACCGTGAGCGCCGCTGACAACAAGCCCGCTATGCCTATGCGGGTGCGAGAACCCATCACTGAACCCCTCGAGAAACACGTGACCACGACGCGCTCAGGCCAGGGCACGTGCCATGACCGATCCCCCGAAGAGCCGGCGCACCATGCAGCTCGAGGGTGCGCCGGGGCCGGCGGATCAACCGGCCCGCGCCGAGTAAACCTGAGATCCCGTTCACAGGGCAACCCGTCTCCGTGAAATTTCTCAGGAGCGTTTCGCGCACGTCACCACCAGCGTCGGGTGGACGTCCGGGGTCGGTCCCCGCCTGATCGTGACCACCGGCGAGCACCTCCCCGGGGTCCCTGTGACCAGTCGGGCACCGCCCCGCGCCCGGGCCAGGGGGTCTCGCTCAGCCGGCGACGCAGCAGGGCAGCCTGGGCTCGCCGGCCTCCCGATGCGGCGGGGCCTCAGGTGCCCAGCCTGCCGACACCGGAGGCAGGACGAGGCGGGCACGCGGGACGCACGAGGGACCAGAGGTCCTCCGCCGGGGAGGCGGGGGGTCGGGGTGGGCCTAACTGGACTTGAACCAGTGACCTCTGCCTTATCAGGGCAGCGCTCTAACCGTCTGAGCTATAGGCCCGAGGGGGATGACCGCGACGCGGCACCGGTGGGAAACAGTAGCCCACCGGCGCCACGCCGGACAAATCAGTCGTCGGTCTCGGCCAGCGTCACCTGGAGGCCGCCGAGCATGGTGGCCGACAGGTTGTACAGGAACGAGGCGACGGTGGAGATCGCGGTGATCAGCAGCACGTCGACCACGGCCAGCAGGGCGGTCAGACCCAGTACCCGCGAGCCGTTGACGTAGGCCTCGAGGCGGAACGGGTCGGCGTCACCGGGGGCGGAGAACATGTCGGCCACGATCGTGTTCACCGCACCGAACAGACCCGACTGCTGGATGACCCACCAGACGAAGGCCACCAGCACCCACCCGGCGATGCCGAGGGCGATGGAGAACAGGAACGAGGTCTTCATCACCGACCAGGGGTCGATGCGGGAGAGCCTCAGCCGGGCGCGGCGCGACTTGCGGCGGGAGCTCTTCGACGTCGCCCGGGTGGGCGGCGCGAGCGTCTCCCTGGTGGAGGTCCCGGCTTCGGTCGCCGCGGTGCCGCCCCCGGCGGTGGGCACCGGCTGGGTGGGCTCCTCCATGGAGCCGGTGACCGCCCCCAGGGCGCCGGTGCCGGCGATGGTGCGCGAGGCCTCGTCCTCGGTGGACGTCCCCAGCGCACCGGTCGCGGTGCCGGTCGGCGTCACCGCGCCCGTCGCTGCACGTCCGTCGCTCCGGTCGGCGCCGCGACCCGAGGGCGTCGCGACCGCGGGGTTCACCCGGGTCGGGGAGTCGTCCTCGACCGGTGAGGAGCCGGGGCCGCTCGTCGCGCCCCGTCCCCAGCCGTCCCTCGGTCGCGAGCCGGGACGCTCCGGGGCGCTGCCGGTGCGCGAGGCTCCTGGCACCGCGGTGGCCCGCTGGCTCGGCTGCCCCGGCGTGGTCTCCTGGGAGCCGCTGGTGCCGGGCTGGTCCGAGGGCCCTGGCTGCCCGTTGGCCCCTGCCTGTCCGCGGCCGCCGTCGCGCACCCTGCCCATCACCCGGTCGGCCCGGGTGGGACCGGCCGCGTCGGACCCGGCCTGGTCGGCCGGTCGCCCGCCCGCCTGGCCGTCGGCGGGCGTGACGGCAGGGTCGGTGACCTCCGTGCGATCACTCACTGGTGTCGTCCTCCTCCGCGTCGGAGCCCGGCGCGTCGTTGGTCACCGGAGCGGAGTCGTCCGGCGTCAGGGACCCATTATCGTCATCGGACCCAGAAACCGAACCGTCGTCCGTCGCACCGGCCGTGTCGGCCTGGAACTCGGTGGCCTGCTGGGCCGCCTCGGACTCCACCTCCTCGGCGGTCGCGGCAGCCTGCTGCTCGACCTCCTCCTCGATGGCGGCCTCGGGGTTGATGGCGATCACGGCGACCGCATCACCGTCGCGGACCCCCACGAAGCGGACCCCCATGGTGTCGCGTCCCTTGACCGCCACCTCGGCCACCGCCGAGCGGGTGACCTGCCCGGAGCTCTTGATCGCCAGCACCTGGTCGGACTCCCGGACCACGATGCCGCCGACCAGCTGGCCACGGTCCTCGTTGAGTCGCATCGCCTTGATCCCCAGCCCGCCACGGCCCTGCTGGCGGTACTCCGAGACGGCCGTCCGCTTGCCGTAGCCGCCGTCGGTGACGGTGAAGACGTAGCGGTCGTCCTCGGGCATGTCGGCCCCGATGATCGACATCGACAGCAGCTCGTCGCCGTCGCGGAACTTCATCCCGGTGACCCCGGACGTGGCCCGGCCCATCGGCCGCAGCTGGGAGTCGTCGGCCCCGAAGCGGATGGCCTGGCCCTTCCGCGAGATCAGCAGCACGTCGTCCTCGGCGCTGCACCGGGCCGCGCCGATCAGCTCGTCGTCGGCCTCGCGGAAGTTGATCGCGATCAGACCGGCCTGCCGCGGGGAGTCGTAGGCGGTCAGCTCGGTCTTCTTCACCAGCCCCCGGCGGGTGGCCAGCAGCAGGTACTCGGAGTCGTCGTAGCCGCGGATGTCCAGCACCTGCGCGATGCGCTCCTCCGGCAGGAAGGACAGCAGCCCCGCCACGTGCCCGCCGCGGGCGTCCCGACCGGCCTCCGGCAGCTGCCACACCTTCGCCCGGTAGACCCGGCCCATGTTGGTGAAGAACAGGATCCAGTGGTGGTTGGTGGTGGCGAACATGTGCTCGACCTCGTCGTCGGTGCGCAGCGTGGCACCCCGGACGCCCTTCCCACCCCGCTTCTGCACCCGGTAGAGGTCGCTGCGGGTCCGCTTGGCGTAGCCCCCGCGGGTGATGGTGACCACCACGTCCTCGTCGGGGATCAGGTCCTCGTCGGAGAGGTCGCCGTCGGCGCGGATGATCTCGGTGCGACGCTCGTCGCCGTAGCGGTCCACGATCTCGGTCAGCTCGTCGGCGATGATCTGCCGCTGGCGGGCCGGGGTGGCCAGGATGTCCTTGAGGTCGGCGATGACGCGCTCGAACTCGGCCAGCTGGTCGACGATCTTCTGCCGCTCCAGCGCGGCCAGCCGGCGCAGCTGCATGTCGAGGATGGCGTTGGCCTGCAGGTCGTCGATGTCCAGCAGCTGCTTCAGCCCGGTGCGCGCCTCCTCGGTGCTGGGGCTGCGGCGGATCAGCGCGATGACCTCGTCCAGCGCGTCCAGGGCCTTGACCAGACCGCGGTAGATGTGGGCCTTGGCCTCGGCGTCGTCCAGCCGGTACTGGGTCCGGCGCCGGATGACCTCGAGCTGGTGGTCGATCCAGTGGGAGATGAACTGGTCCAGCCGCAGCGTGCGCGGGACGTCGTCGACCAGCGCCAGCATGTTGCAGCCGAAGGTGTCCTGCAGCTGGGTGTGCTTGTAGAGGTTGTTCATCACCACCCGCGGCTGGGCGTCGCGCTTGAGCACGATCACCAGGCGCTGGCCGGTGCGGGTGGAGGTGTCGTCGCGGATGTCGGCGATCCCGGTGAGTCGACCGCCGTTGACCAGCTCGGCGATCTTCAGCGCCAGGTTGTCGGTGTTGACCATGTACGGCAGCTCGGAGATGACCAGGAGCTGGCGGCCGGTGCGCGGCTCCTCCTCCAGGTTGATCACCGCGCGCATGGTGACTGAGCCACGGCCGGTGCGGTAGGCCTCCTCGATGCCCTGACGGCCCACGATCAGCGCGCCGTTGGGGAAGTCCGGGCCCTTGACCCGCTCGATGGCGGCCTCGAGCAGCTCCTCCGGGGACGCCTGCGGGTGCTGCAGCGCCCACTGGACGGCCTCGGCCACCTCGCGCAGGTTGTGGGTGGGGATGTTGGTGGCCATGCCGACCGCGATGCCGGTCGAGCCGTTGACCAGCAGGTTCGGGAACCGGGCCGGCAGCACCGTGGGCTCGGTGTCGCGGTTGTCGTAGTTGGGCTTGAAGTCGACGGTGTTCTCGTCGATGTCGCGCACCATCTCCATGGCCAGCGGCGCCATCTTGCACTCGGTGTACCGCATCGCCGCGGCCTTGTCGTTGCCGGGCGAACCGAAGTTGCCCTGCCCCGAGACCAGCGGTGCCCGCATCACCCAGGCCTGGGCCAGCCGGACCAGGGTGTCGTAGATCGCGCTGTCCCCGTGCGGGTGGTACAGACCCATCACCTCACCGACCACGCGCGAGCACTTGTTCCAGCCGCGGTCCGGACGGTAGCCGCCGTCGTACATGGCGTACAGCACCCGGCGGTGCACCGGCTTCAGCCCGTCGCGGACGTCCGGCAGCGCGCGCCCCACGATGACGCTCATCGCGTAGTCGAGGTAGGAGCGCTGGATCTCGGCCTGGAGGTCCACCGGCTCGGTGCGCTCGGTGGGCGGTTCGATGGGGGTCTCGGTCATCGTTCTCTCTCGTCAGCGGGGGAGCTGCTCGGGTCCGTCGACAGGCTCGGGACGCCGGGGTGGGGGTCTGGGACGCCGGCCTCAGATGTCGAGGAAGCGGACGTCCTTGGCGTTGCGCTGGATGAAGTTGCGGCGCTGCTCGACGTCCTCGCCCATCAAGATGGTGAACATCTCGTCCGCGCGGGCGGCGTCGTCCAGGGTGACCTGGAGCAGCACCCGCTGCTCGGGGTTCATCGTGGTCTGCCACAGGTCCTCGGCGTCCATCTCGCCGAGACCCTTGTACCGCTGGATCGGGTTGACGTTGGGCAGCTTCTTGCCCGCCTCGAGCCCCGCGTCGCGCAGGCCGTCGCGCTCCTCGTCGGAGTAGGCCAGCTCGTGCGGGGCGTTGGTCCAGCGCAGCCGGAACAGCGGCGGCTGGGCCAGGTAGATGAAGCCCCCCTCGACCAGCGGCTTCATGAACCGGAACACCAGGGTCAGCAGCAGCGTCCGGATGTGGGCGCCGTCGACGTCGGCGTCGGCCATCATCACGATCTTGTGGTAGCGGAGCTTGGCGACGTCGAAGTCCTCCTGGATGCCGGTGCCCAGGGCGGAGATGATCGCCTGGACCTCGTTGTTCTGGAGGATCTTGTCGATGCGGGCCTTCTCGACGTTCAGGATCTTCCCGCGGATCGGCAGGATCGCCTGGATGCGGGGGTCGCGCCCGCCCTTGGCCGAGCCGCCGGCGGAGTCGCCCTCGACGATGAACACCTCGCACTCGGTCGGGTCGGTGGACTGGCAGTCGGCCAGCTTGCCGGGCAGCCCGCCGCCACCGAGCAGGCCCTTGCGGTTGCGGGCGAGGTCACGGGCCTTGCGGGCCGCGATCCGGGCCTGCGCCGCGGCCTGGGACTTCCGGACGATGTCCTTGCCCTCGGCGAGGTTCTGCTCGAACCAGTCCCCCAGCTTGTCGTTGATCACGCGCTGGACGAAGCTGCGGGCCTCGGTGTTGCCGAGCTTGGTCTTGGTCTGGCCCTCGAACTGCGGCTCGGCCAGCTTGACCGAGATGATCGCGGTCAGGCCCTCGCGGACGTCGTCACCGGAGACCCGGTCCTCGCGCTTCCTGATCAGGCCCCAGGTCTCGCCCCACTTGTTGACCGTGTTGGTCAGCGCGGAGCGGAACCCCTCCTCGTGGGTGCCGCCCTCGTGGGTGTTGATCGTGTTGGCGAAGGTGTGCACGGACTCGGTGAAGGAGGTGTTCCACTGCATGGCCACCTCCAGGCTCATCCCCTGGGCGGTGGCCTCGGCCTCGACCGCGATCACCGAGGGGTGGATCGGGTCCTTGGCGTGGCTCAGGTGGCGGACGTAGTCGGCCAGCCCCTCGTCGTACTTGAAGATCTCCGTCACCGCCTCGCCGTCCTCGCCGACGTGGCCGGGGCGCTCGTCGGTGATGCTGATCGAGAGGCCCTTGTTGAGGAAGGCCATCTCGCGCAGCCGGCTGGCCAGGGTCTGGTAGGAGTAGTCGGTGCTCTCGAAGATCTCCGGGCTGGGGTAGAAGGTGACCGTGGTGCCGGTCTCGTCGCTGGGGGCGCCCCGCTCGAGCTCGGCGTCGGGCACGCCCAGGGAGAACGACTGCAGCCAGTGGTGGCCCTCGCGCTGGACGTCGACGTGCAGCCGCGCGGACAGGGCGTTGACCACCGAGCTGCCGACGCCGTGCAGACCGCCGGAGACCTTGTAGCCGCCGTTGCCGAACTTGCCGCCCGCGTGGAGCACGGTCAGCACCAGGGTGACGGTCGGGATGCCCTCGGTCGGGTGGATGCCGACCGGGATGCCGCGCCCGTTGTCGGTGACCCGGATGCCGCCCTCGGGGAGGATGGCCACGGTGATGGTGTCGCAGTAACCGGCCAGCGCCTCGTCCACGGCGTTGTCGACCACCTCGTAGACCAGGTGGTGCAGACCGCGCTCACCGGTCGAGCCGATGTACATGCCAGGGCGCTTGCGGACGGCCTCCAGGCCCTCCAGCACGCTGATCGAGCTGGCGTCGTACGTGCCCTCGACCCGGTGGCCGGTCGACTCGCCGAGCTCGAACTGGCTGCCGTCGTCGTCACCGGCTCCGGGGACGGCGTCGGTCGGGTCCACACCCGCCAGCGACTCGTCGATGGGGTCGGTACCGGGGAATTCGCTCACCGAGATGGCTCCTGTCAGACATGGGACGCCCGGAGGTGATCGAGTCACTCCCCGGGCGGCGTCGTCGCGCACCGTCAGTCTACCCCGTCCGGGCTCCGGACCCGTGGATCCTGGGCCCTCATCTGTGCACAGATGCCGGTTGCGGGGCATCCAGGGCCACTCAGACCCGGTCGTGGGGTGGCCGACGAGGGCCTGTATGCACCCGGGGTGCCACAGGGCCTCAGATCGCCGCAGACCGAGGGCGGGACCCGCCGCCCCCGGCACTGGGTAGCATCCGGCGCATGGAGGTCCCTCCCGGCACCTGGCTGGACCCGCGCCCGCTGCGGCGCGACTGGCCCGAGCCCGCGCCGCCCCTGCGGGTCCCCTCGTGGGCGCTGTGGGGCGTGCCGGTGCTGCTGCTGGCCCTGGTGCTGGTCGCCGTGACCGCCCTCGGGGGGTTCGAGCGCCGCACCGACCGCATCGCCGTGATGGCCCCCGGCAGCGAGCTGGACACCCGCGACCTCGTCTACACCTTCACCGACGCCACCGTGCAGCACCAGCAGGACTACGACGGCGTCTGGGAGTGGGAGGTGGTCACCCGGGGGACGGTCCGCAACCCTCACGACGAGCCCCTGTCGCCCCGCACCGGGGACTACGGGTCGCTGGTGGTCAGGGGCGTCCCCGGCCCGGAGACGGCCACCATCGAGCAGGTCAGCGTCAGCGCCTCGCTGCAGGACGACTTCGACCACCGGCGCCGCGACGTCCGTCCGGGCAGGGCGACGCTGCCGATCGAGGTCTCCTTCGTGCTGCCCGACAGCTACCGCCCCGCCGACCGGATCGCGCTCGGGGCCTTCGTGATGGAGTACACCGACAACTACGTGCTGGGTCTCGGCGGCGGGGAGAGGACCTGGAACAAGACCGACGAGGTCTTCATGGTCTACCTCCCGCTCGTCCTGCTGCCGGAGGAGTCCTACTGAACCGGCGCGGGGCTCAGGGCAGCCGCAGCACCCGGTCCACACCCGGCCCGAGCTGCGGACCGACCACGACGCCCTGGATCCGGTCCAGCTGGGAGGTGGGGACCGGGTAGACCTGCTCGAGGGTGAGCCTGCCGCCGTCGAGGCAGCTGCTCGGGTACGTGCGGTCCACCGCCGGCCCCTCGTGGGACCAGGTCATCCCGTCCGCTCCCCGCAGCTCGGTCTGGCAGGTCACCCGCAGCACCTCCCCGGGCGTGCTGAACGGCGTGTCCCCCTCCACCACCTCGGCCCGGGTGGCGTCGACCTCGAGGTGGGCGACGACGAAGCTCGCCCCCGGTGGCGCCTGCACCCCCTCCCCGCCGTCGACGTCGGCGACCCGGTCGGTGGCGTAGAGCTCGACCAGCCGGTAGCTGATCCCCTCCACGGTGACCGTCGCACCGGCCGGAGCCACCTTGGTCACCACCCCCGTGTTGAGCCCGACCCACAGCACCCACCCGGCGTACAGCAGGACCGCCAGGCACAGCGACACCACCAGCACCGGCCAGGGACGACGGACCAGCAGCCAGGACAGCTGGTGGGCGTCCTGGGCGTGGTGCGGGGCGCTCACGAGCCGATCCCCCGGGTGGTGGTGGACGTCCGGTAGGTGACGGTCTGGCCGACCAGGTCCCCGTGCAGCTCCTCGGCCCGGGCCCGGTCCACCCCCAGGTCGGTCTCGAGCCGTCCGGAGTACCCGCTGAACAGCTCACCGAGGGTGTAGCGCACCGTCATGCCGGCGGCGACGTCGGCGGGGTCGATCTCGAACACGAAGTCGCCGCTGGTCACGAACCCGGCGTCGGCGGAGAGGGAGGTGGTGCCCAGGCCGGGCTGGTAGCGGCGCTGCCCGACCACGAGCTCCGCACGCACCGTCAGGCCGGAACGCCCGGGAGCGGCGAACTCGACCGGCACCACGACGAAGACGCCGGTGGTGGGCAGCGGGTCCGAGCCGCCGGAGACGTCGACGAGCTGCTGGCCGAAACCCGGTGCGGAGGTGGTGACCTGGCGTCCGACGAGCTCCCCGGCCTGGTCCACCTGCGCCCGGGTGACGTCGGCCTCGTCCTCGCGCTGCAGCAGCACGGTGCTGACCGCCAGCACCGTGCAGAGCGCGAGCGCGACGCCGAGCTGGCCCAGCGGCCGCAGCCGGCGGGTGAGCTGGCGCGGCAAGGAGGCCGTCTCCACCCCGGTCTCCTCCGGCGTCCGGTCGGCGAAGATGGTCAGCGCCCGGGCGAAGGCGACGGCCAGCAGGGTCACCTGCACCGACATCATCAGCACCTGGTCGACCAGGTCGACCAGGGGCTGCAGGAAGACCCAGGTGTCACCCTCCTGGCCACCGATCAGACCGCTGAGCACAGCACCCAGACCGAGACCGAGCAGCCGCATCACCGCGAAGGCCAGCACGTAGGCCCCCAGGAACACCGCCCCGGCGCGCAGCACCAGCCGCAGGGACTGCAGCGTGGGGAGGTACTTGTCGTCGATGTCGCCCAGGAAGGCCTCCTGCACGTGCAGGACCGCCCGACGGACGCCGGTCGCGCCCTCGGCGGCCTGGCCGAGACGCCGGGTCAGCCGCATCCGCTCCGCCCCCGGGACCCGGGCCGCCAGCGGCTCGCCCTTGCGCCACAGCTCAGCGACGGAGAGAACCTTGGACCCGAAGACGAGGGCGGCCATCGCGAGCCAGGCGATCGGCTCGCTCAGGCTGTCCCACAGCACCGGCCACAGCACGTCGGTGAGGAAGGCGCCGACGCGGTCCAGCACCGCCGGCAGGTCGAGCCTGAAGAAGGAGAAGCCGGCGGCCAGGTCGTCCAGGGCGGCCGTCCACCAGGCCGCGAAGCGCCGGTCACCCAGCCAGAGCCCGGCGTGCTCGACCAGCCGGAACCCGCTGAGCACGGTGACCAGCAGGAAGCACGCCTCGACGAAGGCGGTCAGCAGCCCCAGACCCCTCAGCCCGGAGCGCTGGTAGAGGTGGTCGATCACCCGGCGCAGGACGTAGAGCCCGACCACGGCCGTGATGGTGAGCACCAGCGCGGTGCTGCTGGTGACGGGGTTGAGCCGGGCCAGCACGTTCTCGGTGAACCCGGTGGTGTAGCTGGAGAGCACGACCAGGTCGGTGCTCAGCTCCTCCACGTAGCCGAAGGCGGCGTAGACGGCGAGGAAGGGCAGCAGGGTGATGGTGAGCAGTCTCAGCACGCTGACGTCGCCGTCGTCGTCCTCCTCGGCCCCGGACGCGGCCCGCACCAGCGAGGTCACCCCCAGCTGGGAGGCCACCATCCGCAGGGTCACCACCACGCCGGCCAGCAGGGACACCAGCCCTGCGGCGAAGGTGGGGATGACCAGCCAGGGCAGTCGGGGCGACAGGTCGACCGAGATGATCAGGCTCAGGTGGTAACCGGCCCAGCCCAGCAGCAGCACCCCCACCAGCTGCGGCCACAACCGCCACCACAGCTGCCCGGTGCGGGCGGCCATCCGCAGGGTCTCGGCCACCAGCGCGGTCACGGTCGTCATGTCGGGCTCATCGTAGGGGCGGGACGCCCTGCGGGGTGGCGCACCGGTCCGGGGGTGGTCAGCGCCGCGGGAAGGCCTGCAGCGCGCTGCGGCTGAGGGCGACGGTGAGTCCGGCGTCGGCGGCACCGTTGGCCAGTCCGCCGATCACCGGGACCGCCCGGAGCACGGAGGCGGCCAGCCTCACCCCCGAGCGCTTGCCCAGCTCGCCGATCAGCCGCTGGGGACCGCCACCGCCGAGCACCACGACCTCGACGAGCTCCAGGTTGTGCTCGTCCTCGAGGTCGTGACCGCGGAGGTGGGCCAGTCCCCCGACCATCCGCGCGTTCATCGCCAGCGACCCGGCCACGTTGGCGGGCAGCGCGACCGGCAGGGTGAGCAGTCCGCCGAGACCGGTGACGAAGCCGGTGGTGGCCGCGGCGGTGGCCGACTCGTTCACCACCGTGGACACCGCCGCCTCGACGTCACCGCCGCTGCGCTGCCGGCGCTCCTCGGCCCAGGGCCTGGACGCGCTCAGCGGACCGATCCCGTGCCGCACGACCGTCCGCACCAGCTCCCGCATCTTCGCGGTCACCACGTCGGTGCTGCCGCCGCCTGCCGATGCCTGACCCATGGCCCTGTCCTCCGGTCCGTCGCCTCGTCGCTGGCCGCCACGGTAGGACGGGTCCGGGTCACCCGTAGGTGTCGCGCGGTCCCCGCGCGCCGCGGATGCTGCGCCGACCGTGCTTCCAGGAGGGGGCGTCGGGTCCCTTCACCTCGATCCGGGTGACCGTCCCCTGACCCAGCTGCTCGTTCAGACGGGCCACCAGCTGCGGGGCCATCGTCCGCAACGAGGTGGCCCAGGCGGTCGAGTCGGCGCGGACGGCGACCACGCCGTCGGCGTAGCCCTCGGGTCGGGAGTGCTCGGCGTTGACCGCACCCACCAGGGCCGCCCATCGTCCTAGCAGGAGGTGGAGGTTGACCTCGGTGGTCCAGCCCTGGCGGGCCAGCAGCGACTCCAGCGCCTGACCGATCAGCTGGGGGTCGCGTCCGTCCGGGCCGGAGCCGGAGACCTGGACCCCGCCGGGCCGGTCGCGGCGGCGGGGACGTCGCCGGGCCGCGGCGCCGGGACCGGTGGCCCGGAGCTGGCGGCTGATGCTGCGCGCCACGTCGAGACCGGTGTCGTCGTGCTCGGGGGCCGCGGGCTCCTCCGGGGACGCCGCTCGCCCGTCGTCGGCTCCGGCCGGTCCGTGCTCCTCGGGATCAGGCACGAGGTCGCACCTCCCCCCCGGCGACGTCGAACTGGTGACCCTGCAGGACGGCCGGGACGTCGGCCCCCACCGCGGCGGTGACCAGCACCTGCTCGGCGTCGGCCACCCCCACCGCCAGCCGCTCCCGGCGGGTCGCGTCGAGCTCGGCGAACACGTCGTCGAGCACCAGCACCGGGTGGACGTCCTCGCTGCGCAGCAGCGACATCGCACCGAGGCGGAGCGACAGCGCGTAGGACCAGGACTCCCCGTGGCTGGCGTAGCCCTTGGCCGGGAGCGCGCCGAGCCCCAGCACCACGTCGTCACGGTGCGGGCCGACCAGGGTGAGGCCGCGCTGCAGCTCGTCGGCGCGGCGGCGGGCCAGCTCGGCCAGCATCAGCGCCACCAGCTCGTCGCGGGTGGCGACCGGCTCGTCGGGTGCCGGCTCCAGCTCCTCGGGCAGCAGGGCGCTGCGGTAGCGCAGGGTGGCGGTGTTGTTGGTGGGTGCGATGTCGGCGTACCAGCGGGAGGCGTGGGGCGACAGGTCGCGAAGGGTCTGCAGCCGGGCCTGGAGCACCTCCGCCCCGAGCCGGGCCAGGTTGTCGTCCCAGACCTCCAGCGTGGAGGCGGCGTCACCCATCGCCCGGGAGCGTCCGGACAGCGACTTGAGCAGGGTGGTCCGCTGTCGCAGCACCCGGTCGTAGTCGGCCCGCACCCCGGCCAGCCGCGGCCAGCGGCTGACCACCAGGGCGTCCAGGAAGGACCGGCGCTCCGACGGGTCGCCCTTGACCACGGCCAGGTCCTCGGGGCTGAAGACCACGGTGCGCAGGGCGCCGAGCAGCTCGCGGGCGCTGCGCAGCGGGGCCCGGTTGAGCCGGGCCCGGTTGGCCTTGCCCGGGGTGATCTCGACCTCCAGCACCAGCGCCCGGTCGTCCTCGCGCCCGGCCCGCACGCGGGCCCGGGCCACGGCGCGCTCGGCCCCGACCCGCACCAGCGGGGTGTCGGTGGAGACGCGGTGGGAGGACAGCGTGGAGAGGTACTCCACCGCCTCCACGAGGTTGGTCTTGCCCTGGCCGTTGGCGCCCACGAACGTGGTGACGCCGGGTTCGAGGTCGAGGTCCACCGAGACGTAGGAGCGGAAGTCCGCGAGGGTCAGGTGGTCGACGAACACCGGCCCACCCCCTCCCGGACGCCCGTGCGCACCGACCCCCGGGCTCCCCGCCCGGGCGCGGCTGGCACGCCGGGGGCCGAGCCCGTCACACCTTGCTGACGCCCTCGGCGCCCGGACCGGACTCGCTGGTGTCGCTGCGCAGGTCGCCCGCGTCCTCGGCCAGGGTGGCGTGGCCGCCGAACTGGTTCCGCATCGCGGCGACCATCTTCATGGCCGGCGAGTCGTCCTGGCGCGAGGAGAACCGGGCGAAGAGGGAGGCGGCGATGGCGGGGGCCGGGACAGCCAGGT
This sequence comes from Auraticoccus monumenti, assembly GCF_900101785.1. Lineage (GTDB taxonomy): Bacteria > Actinomycetota > Actinomycetes > Propionibacteriales > Propionibacteriaceae > Auraticoccus > Auraticoccus monumenti. Next base: position 889,576 of record NZ_LT629688.1, read on the forward strand.
CGATCGCGGCCTCGACGGTCCAGCGCCCCTCCCCGGAGTCCTCGGCGTACCCGCGGATGCCCTCCAGGTTGGGGTCGTCGGCCAGCGCGCGGCACGCCAGGTCGAGCAGCCAGGAGCGGATCACCGTGCCCTCGCGCCAGGACTCGAACACGGCGGGGACGTCGGTCACCTCACCCGACGCGGCCAGGAGCTCCCAGCCCTCGGCGTAGGCCTGCATGATCGCGTACTCGATGCCGTTGTGGACCATCTTGGCGAAGTGGCCGGCGCCCACCTTGCCGGCGTGCACGAAGCCGAAGTCACCGGGGGGCTTGAGCGCGTCGAAGACGGGCCTGGCCTTGGCCACGTCCTCCTCGGGACCGCCGCACATCAGGGCGTAGCCGTTCTCCAGCCCCCAGACCCCGCCGGAGACGCCGCAGTCCAGGTACCCGATCCCGCGCTCGGCCAGGAGCTCGGCGTGGTGGTGGTCGTTGATCCACTTGGAGTTGCCGCCCTCGATGACGACGTCGCCCTCGTCCAGCAGGCCGGCGAGCTCCTCGACCACGGGGCGGACCACCTTGGCCGGCACCATCACCCACACCACCCGTGGGCTCTCGGTCAGCTGACCCACCATGTCGGCGAGGCTGGCGGAGTCCGACAGCTCGGGGTCGGTGTCGTAACCCACCACGGTGTGCCCCGCGCGGCGGACCCGCTCGCGCATGTTGCCGCCCATCTTGCCCAGGCCGATCAGTCCCAGCTGCATGGTGTGGTCCCCTTCTGGTGGTGTTCGGGTGTCAGGTCAGCGGGTCGCCGGCAGACGCATCAGCATGATGACGTGCCGGTAGTCGGTGAGGGGCTCGCCGTCGATCTCGGCGAGACCGGTCAGCAGACAGGGCTTGCCGGGGACGGTGAAGGACAGGTTCACGTAGGGCGCGTCCAGGGCGCCCAGGGCGTCCAGCAGGTAGCTCGGGTTGAAGCCGGCGGCGTCCAGCGAGGGCTCGGCCGCACCGTGCAGGTCGACCGTGGCGCTGAGGGCCTCCGAGGCCTGGGCCTGGTCGCCGGTGGCGGCCTCGAGGGTGATCGAGCCGTCACCGATCAGCATCCGCAGGGCGGTGTTGCGCTCAGCCACCAGGGCGACGCGCTTGGCGGCGTCGATGATCTCCTGGGTGCTGCCGCGGACGGTGAGCTGGGGCTGGATGCTCATCAGGTGGCGGACCTTGGGGAACTCGCCGTCGAGCAGCCGGGTGGTGGTCTCGCGCTGACCGCCCGAGCCCGCCCCCTCGAAGCCGATCAGGCCGTCACCCTGGGAGGCCGCGGAGAGGCTGACCGACACGTTCTCGCCGGCGGTCAGGGATCGGGCGGTGTCGGAGAGGACCTTGGCCGGCACCAGGGCGGCGCCGCTGGCCGAGGGCGAGGCCGGGGACCAGCTGAGCTCCTTGAGCGCCATCCGGTAGCGGTCGGTGGCCAGCAGCGAGATGGTCTCGCCGTCGATCTCCATCCGGACGCCGGTGAAGACCGGGAGCAGCTCGTCGCGGCCGGCGGCCACCACCACCTGGGACACCGCGCGGGCGAAGGCGTCGCTGGCCACCGTGCCGGTCTGCTCCGGCATCGAGGGCAGCGCCGGGTACTCCCCCACCGGCAGGGTCTGCAGGGTGAAGCGGGCGCTGCCGCAGACCAGCTCCATCCGCGAGTCGTCGGCGGTGATGTCGACCGGCTTGCCCGGCAGCGAGCGGCAGATGTCGGAGAGCAGCCGGCCCGAGACGAGCACCTGGCCCTCGTCGCTGACCTCGGCACGGGCGTGGACCTGGGTGGAGGTCTCGTAGTCGAAGCTGGACAGCACCACCGAGTCGCCCTCGGCACGCAGCAGCAGGCCCGCCAGGATCGGGACGCTGGGCCGGGTCGGCAGGCTGCGCGCAGCCCACTGGACGGCCTCGGCCAGGACGTCCCGTTCCAGTCGAATCTTCACTAGTCCTCCTCGGACACCGCAGCGCGGTCGATCATAGGTCCTCGGCGACCTGCGGGCCCGGGGTGCTGGGCGCGGCTGCGGCGAGGGCAGTGCTGGGAACTCTAGCCATGCTCGAGACCAGTGGGCCACCGCGGGAGCGTGGTCCGGTCCGGTGGCGGCCCGCGACAGGGTCGGTGCGGGTGGGGGTGGCTGGCCGGTCGGGGACGGTCCGTCCACAGGTTGGTGGTCCCGTGGCTTTGAACCCTTCTCTCCCTGTGTCAGCTCATCGTCGTCATCACCTCTGTGGATCCTGTGGACGACCGCCATCACCCCTGGTCAGCACGCGTTCGGGCCCGTGGACGGGCGGAGGGACAACCACGAACTACACGGGGAGGACTTGTGCGCAGGTGGGTACCGGCCGGTGGCGCGTCCCCAGGCGCGGAGGGTGTGGTCCCGAGTCGTCCCCAGTTGTCCACAGCTGTGTGCACATCCTGTGGGTAAGAGTTCCACGCGTGGAATTCGGTCCACCTTGCTACTGGTCTGGCCGCCGCGAGAAGGCACGGAGAACGTCCGGTGATCGCCGCTCGTCCCCCTCTCTGGCCGCTCGCACCTCGCCCGACCCCCTGACCGCGTGTATGTCGTCCCGGTCTCGTCCGGCGTGGCGCGGTGTGTCGTCCGGTGGCGGGCTGACGGGCTACAGGTCCTCAGGGCGGGTCTCTGTGCGGCAGCCTCCTGGCGTCGACGCAGGACCCGAGGCGGGGCGGTGCAGCCAGGGTCGGCAGCGGGACCGCGGTGAGGACCAGATCACCGGGACGGGGCGCTGGGGACCGCGTCGCCCTGAGGACGTGTACGTCGTGGGACGGGAGGACCCGGACGCGCCGGGACACGCCGACCGAGACCGGGACAACATACACGCAGGCAGGGGTCGTCGGGCGGGGGACGGCGGGTCAGCGGTGCGCGGCCTGCTTGATGCGGTTGGTGACCTCGGTGACGTGGTTGTACGTCGAGCGGCGCTCGGCCATCTGGGTGCGGATCTTGCGGTCGGCGTGCATCACCGTGGTGTGGTCGCGGCCGAAGGCCTGCCCGATCTTGGGCAGCGACATGTCGGTGAGCTCCCGGCACAGGTACATGGCGATCTGGCGCGCCTGGACCAACTGCTGGGTCCGGCTGCCGCCGCAGACCTCGTCGATGGTCAGGTCGAAGTAGGCCGCGGTGGTGGCGATGATCGTGGTGATCGAGATCTCGGCCTCCCCACCCGGGGGGATCAGGTCCTTCAGGACCTCCTCGGCCAGCTCCATGGTCACCGGCTGCTGGTTGAGGCTGGCGAAGGCCGTGACCCGGATCAGCGCGCCCTCGAGCTCGCGGATGTTGGTCTGGATCCGGCTGCCGATGAACTCCAGCACCTCCGGCCCCGCGGTCAGCCGCTCCTGGGAGGCCTTCCGCCGCAGGATGGCGATCCTGGTCTCCAGGTCCGGCGGCTGCACGTCGGTGAGCAGACCCATCTCGAACCGGCTCCGCAGCCGCGGCTCCAGGGCCTCCAGCGCCTTCGGCGGGCGGTCGGAGGTCATCACGATCTGCTTCTGCGCGTTGTGCAGCGTGTTGAAGGTGTGGAAGAACTCCTCCTGGGTCTGGATCTTGCTCTCCAGGAACTGGATGTCGTCGATCAGCAGCACGTCCACGTCGCGGTAGCGCCGGCGGAACTCAGCGGTCCGGTTCTCCGAGATCGCGTTGATGAAGTCGTTGGTCAGCTCCTCGGTGGAGACGTAGCGGACCCGGACGCGCTCGTAGTAGTTGCGGACGTAGTGGCCCAGGGCGTGCAGCAGGTGCGTCTTGCCCAGCCCGGACTCCCCGTAGATGAGCAGCGGGTTGTACGCCTTGCCCGGTGCCTCGGCCACCGCGACCGCCGCGGCGTGGGCGAACCGGTTGCTGGAGCCGATGACGAAGCTCTCGAAGGTGTACTGCGGGTTGAGCCGGCTCTGGGTGGCTCCCTGTGAGGCCGCGCCGGCGTGGTGCGGGGCTGGCTCGCGCGTGGTGAAGGGTGACGAGCTGGGAGGGACCGGGTGCTGGTCCGCGTCCTGGTCGACCGAGCCGTCCAGCTCCAGGGCGGGCTGCGGCTCGTTCTCGGCCAGCGTGGTGTCGACGCTGAGCGCCAGCTGGGTCGGGCGGTCGTAGTGGGAGCTGAGCCGCTCCTCGATGCCCTCGCGGTGCTTGTTCTCGATCTGGCGACGGGCGAACTCGCTGGGGACGGCGACCACCAGGGTGCTGCCGTGCAGGGCGAGCGGGCGGGTGGTGCGGAGCCAGGCGCGGGCCTCGTGGGGGGCGGTGCTGACGACCTGGTGCCAGGCGGAGTCGATGGCCTCCGGGGAGGGTTCGGTCAACGCGTGCCCCCCGGGCGCTCGGGCCCACTGGTGGCGGGCGTGCGGTCCTGTCGTACCAGCAGTCCACACCGTTGTCCACAGGATGTGGGAAAGTCAAACGGCTCCGCCCTGCGGTGGGTCCGGTGCTGTGACGGTGTGCGCGTCCTGCTGACCCCGGGAACCTAACAACGCCCGGAGGCCTTGGCAACCCACAGCCGCAGCCGGTGGGCTCCGCTGCGGCGTGTCGGCTGGACACGGGGAGGTCGTGCATTCATCCGCCCCGATTTTGACCCTCTCCGACCGCCCGCGTATCGTGGGCAGGTCGCTGGACCGGTGACGCCCTGTCAGGGTGCGCGGACGGTGCGGCACTGACCTCTGCAGATCGATCACAGGAGCTCTTCATGAGCAAGCGCACGTTCCAGCCGAGCAACCGCCGTCGTAGCCGTACCCACGGCTTCCGGCTGCGGATGCGTACCCGCGCGGGTCGCGCCATCCTGGCCGCGCGCCGCCGCAAGGGTCGCTCCGAGCTCTCCGCCTGACGCCGGTGCTCCCGGCTGCGCACCGGCTGCGGTCGTCGGGCGACTTCGCCCGCACGATCCGTGGTGGGGTGCGGGCCGGGAGAGCCAGCCTCGTCGTGCACGCGCGGGTGGACGAGCCGGGTTCCGGCGCACCGACCCGGGTCGGTCTCGTCGTCTCCAAGGCGGTCGGTGGCGCCGTCCAGCGCAACCGCGTGAAGCGTCGCCTCCGCCACCTGGTCGCGCCGCACGTCACCACCCTGCCCTCGGACCTGACGCTGGTGGTGCGTGCGCTGCCCGCGTCCGCGCAGCAGCCCGAGCTGGTGGCCCCCGACCTGGAGGCCGCCCTGAGCAAGGTGCGCTCCCGGTTGGAGCGGGTGTCGCCGTGAGGCACGTGCTGATTGCGCTGCTGAAGGTGTACCGGCTCGTGGTGAGCCCGCTCTACGGCCAGGTGTGCCGCTACCACCCCAGCTGCTCGGCCTACGCCCTCGAGGCGGTCACCGTCCACGGCTCCTGGAGGGGCAGCGGCCTGGCCGCCCGCCGGCTGCTTCGCTGCCACCCCTGGGCACCCGGCGGGTACGATCCGGTACCAGGGACGGTCGCCGCCGAGGAGTGGCGGATCGAGCAGCAGCAGTCGAACCCGACCGACCCCGTCGCGGCCGTCGTGGCCCCGACCTCCCCGAAGGAGACCATCTCCGCTCGGGGTCCATCAGACACGGCTCCCCGCCGGGCCGGACACGAGGTGTGAATTGCTAGAGGGACTGCTTACGACCCTGGTGCCGTTGCTGGCGCCCCTCAGCGTGTGGTCGTCGATCGGCGACTTCTTCAACATGCTGATGACGCCGCTGCACTGGGCCGTCTCGGGTCTGCTGGTGCTCTTCCACTACCTGTGGTCGCCGCTGCTGGGCACCGACTCGGGGTGGACGTGGACCCTGGCCATCGTCTGCCTGACCGTGGTCGTGCGGATCCTGACGATCCCGCTGTTCGTCAAGCAGATCAAGTCCTCGCGCAACATGCAGCTGGTCCAGCCCAAGATGCGGGAGCTGCAGAAGAAGTACGCGCACGACCGGGAGCGTCTCGGCCAGGAGACGATGAAGCTCTACCGCGAGGAGGGCGTCAACCCGATGGCGTCCTGTCTGCCGCTCCTGCTGCAGATGCCGATCTTCTTCGCGCTCTTCCAGGTGCTCAACGGGGCCGCGCGCGCGGTGAACCCCGACGACGCGGTCGGCAGCTGGCTCCAAGGCAACTCGGTGCTGGTGACGTCCCTGCGCGAGAGCACCATCTTCGGCGCCCGCATCTCCGACACCTTCCTGGGCTCTCCCCTGTGGGAGGTCAAGGTCATCACGGTGGTGCTGATCCTGCTGATGACAGCGACCATGTTCTTCACCCAGCTCCAGCTGATGCGCAAGAACATGCCGAAGGAGGCCCTCGAGGGCCCCTTCGCCCAGCAGCAGAAGATCATGCTGTACCTCTTCCCGGTCGTCTTCGCCGTGGGTGGCGTCAACTTCCCGGTCGGTGTCCTCATCTACTGGTTGACCTCGAACATCTGGACGGCGGGCCAGCAGTTCTACATCATCCGCAGGAACCCCGCGCCAGGCACCGAGGCCTACACGCAGTGGGAGGAGCGCCAGCGGAACAAGGGCCACGACCCGAACAAGATGGCGGCCGAGCAGGTCCGCAAAGCCCGCCACGACAAGGGTCTGCCCGACGAGCCGGCGGCGGCGACCACCGCCGGGGGCGTGCAGCGGCAGGTCGTCCAGCGCCAGCAGCCCCGTCGTCAGACGCGGTCCCAGCGTGGCGGCAAGGGCGGCACCGGCCCGCGGGCCTAGGTCCCCGGTGCCCGTGGTCCGCCACGGGCGCACCGGCCCGACCGCGGGTGACGTCCCGCACCACCGACCCCCCGGGGAGCACGAGCCTCCCCGCGCAGCACGAGCAGAGAGTGAGTGTCTCGATGAGCGAGAACGCCGTCCGTGAGGTCCAGCCCGACGAGTCGTCGGTCGACGCCACCGAGAAGCGCACCGACGACGTGGCCCTCGCGGCCCCCGACGAGGAGGCTGCTGAGACCGCCGCCGCTGGGGACGACGCCGACGTCGACCCCCTGGACCTGGAGGGTGAGGTGGCCGCGGACTACCTCGAGGAGCTGCTGGACATCGCCGACCTCGACGGCGACATCGACACCTTCACCGAGGGTGGGCGCGCCCACGTCTCGGTGGTGACCGAGGCCGACGTCCTGGTGGGGCGTGACGGGGAGGTCCTGGACGCCCTGCAGGAGCTGGCCAGGCTGGCCGTGATGACCGAGACCGGTCGGCGCAGCCGGCTGATGCTGGACGTCGCCGGGCACCGGGACCGCCGTCGCCGTGAGCTGCGTGGTCTGGCCGCGGACGCCGTGCAGGAGGTCCGCGACACCGGCGAGCCGGTGCGACTGGCCCCGATGAACCCCTTCGAGCGCAAGATCGTGCACGACGCGGTGGCTGAGGCCGGGCTCGGCAGCGAGTCCGAGGGCGAGGAGCCCCAGCGGCGCGTCGTCGTCCTCCCGGCCTGATCGAGGTGGTCGAGGAGACCGGGGCCCCGGCTGGGGGCCCTACCGGGTCGGACGCACCGGAGCGTCGACCGGTCGAGGTGCCCGAGGTCTTCGGCGCTGCCGTCGAGCAGGCTGAGCGCTATGTCGACATGTTGTTCAGCCGTGGGAGCGAGTGGGGTCTGATCGGACCGCGCGAGCAGGGTCGGCTCTGGACCCGGCACGTGCTCAACTCGGTGGCGATCGCCTCGCTGCTGCCCGAGGGCGTGCACCTCGTCGACGTCGGCAGCGGCGCCGGGCTGCCCGGCATCCCCCTGGCGCTGGCCCGCCCCGACCTCGGCATCACCCTGCTGGAGCCGCTGCAGCGTCGGGCCGAGTTCCTCGAGCTGGTCGTAGACGAGCTGGGTCTGGAGGAGCGCGTGAGGGTGGTCCGCGGGCGGGCCGAGCAGCACGAGGACACCTACGAGGTGGTCACCGGTCGTGCCGTTGGCTCCCTGCAGAAGCTCATCCCCTGGTGCGCTCCGCTGATGGACGAGGACGGGGAGATGGTGCTGCTCAAGGGCGCCTCAGCACCCGACGAGGTGCGGGCCGCCCACAAGCAGCTCCACTCGGCGCGACTCTCCGCCGACGTACTGTCGGTGCGTGCCCACCCGAGCAGCGACCCGACCACAGCTGTCCGACTGCGACGTCGATAAGTCGATAGGGCGCTTTGTCGTCTGCTTCATGTCAGTGTTGACGGCCTCGACGATGATGGCCGGATGTGCGTTCGTCGACGGTGAGCCCGGCGCGCGGGTGGGACGCCAGGTGGCGTCCTGGTCCGAGTCCAAGGTCCCACGCAGCGACCTGGAGGACGCCTGGGCGCGGGACGGCCGACCTTGGTGGACGAGCCGTTGGAGCGCTTGTTGGCTGCGTTCGACGAGCGGGGCGCGGCCGCTCTGGCGGAGGCCCGAGACACCGGCGACGTGCTGGTGGCGCTGGCCTACCACCGGTGTCAGGGGGTGCAGCTCTACGCCGATCCCTGGGACGACCAGCTGTGGTTCCAGGTCCCTCCTGAGCGGGAGCGGACCGTCTGCGCCTGGTCGCCGTACAGCGTGGAGGTGTGGGCCGTACCTGAGGACGACCTGCCGGCCCCCTGGCCTGAGGTCGAGCTCGCGACGGCCACTGAGCGGTGAACCCGCCCACTCGGCCATGGCCGTGGTGAGCCGATCGACGCCCGCGATTGGGTAGGGTCAGGTCGATGAGGTGCGCTCGCGTGCGGACCCGAAGTTTCACGTGGAACCACGAACTGGAGAGCCTGTGACCAACCCGGTGGAGTCGAGTGGGTCGGAGCCCGGAGTACCCCGTCGGGCGGTCGTCGAGACCGCGGACGAACTGGATGGTGGCGCTGAGCGACCCACCCCCGAGGGTGTTCCACGTGAAACACACATCCCCCTCCCCCGCCCTCAGGCGCCCCGCACGATCGTGATCGCCAACCAGAAGGGCGGGGTGGGGAAGACCACCACCGCGGTCAACCTCGCTGCCGCCCTGGCCCTCGGCGGACTCGACGTCCTGGTGATCGACCTGGACCCGCAGGGCAACGCCTCGACCGCCCTCGGAGTTGATCATCACGAGGGTGTGGGTGGGACCTACGAGGTCCTGATCGAAGGACACCGTGTTGATCAGCACGTCGTCGCCTCGCCGGAGGCCCCCAGGCTGCACGTCCTCCCTGCCACCATCGACCTGGCCGCGGCGGAGATCGAGCTGGTGTCGGTCTCCTCCCGGGAGAACCGGCTCAAGCACGCGCTCGTCGAGTACCGCGCCATGCACGACGTCGACTACATCGTCCTGGACTGCCCCCCGTCGCTCGGACTCCTCACCGTGAACGCCCTGGTGGCTGCTCAGGAGATCCTCATCCCGATCCAGTGCGAGTACTACGCGCTGGAGGGGGTGTCGCAGCTGATGCGGACGATCCAGATCGTGAAGGGATCCCTCAACGACACGCTGCGGTTGAGCACCATCCTCCTGACGATGTTCGACGCCCGGACGCGACTGGCCGGTCAGGTGGCGGACGAGGTGCGGAGCCACTTCGCCCGGGAGACGCTGCGCACCGTGATCCCCCGCTCGGTGCGGGTGTCCGAGGCGCCCAGCTACGGTCAGACCGTCTTGTCCTACCAACCCGGATCCGCGGGAGCCGTCGCCTACCTGAGTGCGGCCCGCGACATCGCCGCCCGCGGCGCGGAAGGAGCGTACTGATGGCCACCGCAGAACGACGAGGGCTCGGGCGCGGTCTGGGTGAGCTGTTCCAGCGCACCGACTCCCCCGAACCGGCACGCGAATCGGACGAGACCGTGGCGGCGGAGGAACCACGCGCCCGCGAGAAGGAGCCGGCGCTGGTCCCCGTACCCGAAGGCTCGTCCTTCTCCGACCTGCCGGTGGCGTCCATCGTCCCCAACCCCCGGCAGCCCCGGACGGAGTTCGACGAGGACGCCATGGCCGAGCTGGTGGCGTCCATCCAGGAGGTCGGGCTGCTCCAACCCGTGGTGGTCCGCCCTCTGGGCGACGACGGCTACGAGCTGGTGATGGGTGAACGCCGGTGGCGTGCCACCCAACGAGCCGGTCTGGCCACCATCCCGGCCATCGTTCGCCGCACCGAGGACCACGACCTCCTCCGTGACGCCCTGCTGGAGAACCTGCACCGGGCCCAGCTCAATCCGCTGGAGGAGGCTGCGGCGTACCAGCAGATGCTGCAGGACTTCGACTGCACGCAGGAGGAGCTGTCACGACGGATCCACCGTTCGCGGCCGCAGATCAGCAACACGATCCGCCTGCTGCGTCTCCCTGCGAGCGTGCAACGGCGGGTGGCGGCCGGGGTTATCAGCGCCGGGCACGCTCGGGCGCTCCTGATGATCACCGACCCCGCCGGCCAGGAGCGGATGGCCCAGCGGATCGTGGCCGAGGGTCTGTCGGTGCGCTCGACCGAGGAGCTCGTCTCGATGGGGGAGCTGGGTGAGGAACGCTCGCCCCGACGCCGACGACCCCGAGAACTGCCAGAAGGTGCGTCGCGTGTCGCGGACCGGCTCACCGACCGCCTGGACACGCGCGTGAGGGTCGAAGGCAGCGCCCGACGCGGCCGGATCGTGATCGACTTCGCCTCGGCGGAGGACCTGCAGCGACTGGCGGATCTGCTGGATCGCTAAAGCATCAAAACGCTAAAGCACTAGATCGGTATGTCGACACAAGGTAGGAACTCAGCCGGGTATGACCGGTGAGGTGTCCTGGGCCCCGGCCGCCGGCGTACGACGCCGCACGTCCGCCGTGGCGTACCTCTCCGCGACGAAGGAGAGGAACGGCACGGTGCCCGCCAGGGCGATGATCAACAGGCGCCACCACGGCCATCGCACACGACGGCCGAGGTCCACGGCGGTGATCAACAACAGCATGTAGAGCCAGCCGTGGGGGACACCGGTGACGTTCACGACGAGGTCGTTGCCCCCGAGGTACTTGAGTGGGAGACCGACGCACACGAGCACCACGAGGAGCACCCCGACCACCCACGCCATCACCCGGTACCGGGTCAGGGCTCCACGCACACCGTGTTCGTCCATGATCAACTCCTCGCTCGACCATGGCGAGCCTACCGTCGATCCGGAGTGTCTAAGTCGACAAGTCTCCGAACAGGCGGACCGGCGCGGGCGGCACCAGCCCACCGACGTCGGGGGAGGACCACCCGACCAGGTCTGCGGCCAGCACCATGGCGCCCAGGACCGGGTGGGTGCTGAGGTGGACCTCACGGCCCTGCTGGTGCAGCACCCGGCTCACCTCCTCGCGCACCGGGCCGGCCGCGGTCAGGACCCCGCCGGCCAGCACCGCGTCGTGGACAGGCGACCCGGTGGCGACCGCGGAGAAGGTCGTGATCAGTCGTCCGGCTGCGTCCGTGAGGACCTCCGTCGCCACCGCGTCGCCGTCGGCTGCGCACCGGACGACGACCGGGACCAGACGTGCCAGGTCCGGTGCCTCGAGACCCGCGGTGGCGTGGACCCAGTCCTGGCGCGGGTCGCCGGTGGTCGCCGGTACCTGCAGCGCCGTCGCGAGCTCGGTCTCGAGCAGGGTGCGGGGGCCGCGGCCGTCCAGGGCGGCGACGGCGGCGCGGACCGCGGTGGACCCGATCCACCACCCCGACCCCTCGTCACCCAGCCGCCATCCCAGGCCGTCGCAGCGCTGGACCAGCCGGCCGTCCTGGTACCGCCCCGCCACCGCACCGGTCCCGCTGAGCAGGAGCACCCCGTCACCGCCGGGCGCAGCGGCCAGGAAGGCGATGTCCAGGTCGGTGCGCACGTCCACCGGGGCCGACACCCCCAGCGCGGCCAGCGCGCCCGTCACCCGCTCGGTGACCTCGTCCAGGGCAGCGGCCGCGCCGGCGATGCCCGCGGCCACCCCCCGCACGGCCGAACCGGGTACGGGTCCGAGGGCGGTGCGGACGGCCTCGCGCAGGTAGAGCGACACGTCGCCGGTGGAGCTGCGGTGGTTGCCTCCCGGAGCCACGGCGTGACCGAGCAGCCGGCCGGTGGCGTCCATCACCAGCGCCTTGGTGGAGGTGCCTCCGACGTCGAGGCCCACCAGGACGTCGTCGCTCGGACCGGGGCTGAGGGGTTCGGTGGTCACGGAACCACCCTCTCGCACCGCGCCGGGGGTGCACCGACTGGCAGCACGGACCGGTCCTGACGGGGCAGACTGGGCCGGTCGTCGGACGGCGGTGGTGGTCGGGGAGCAGGAGGAGCCGTGGACGTGGGCGAGCTGACCAGGGGACCGGTGGCGCGGGCGGCCCTGGGGGTGCTGATGGCCAGCTTCCCCGGCACCGAGCTGCCCGGCTGGCTGACGCCCGCCGTGTCCGGTCTGGGCGGCGTGTGCCTCTTCGGGGAGAACGTCCCGGACCTCCCCACGGCCCGGCGTCTGTGCGACGAGCTGCACACCCTTGCCCCCGGGACCGTGGTGCTCGTCGACGAAGAGGGCGGTAACGTCACCCGGTTGCAGGCGGCCGAGGGCTCGGACCTGCCCGGCAACGCCGCCCTGGGGGTGGTGGACGACCTGGACCTCACCGGGCGAGCCGGCCGCGCCCTGGGGGGGCTGCTGCACGCCGTCGGGGTGGACGTCGACCTGGCCCCCTGCCTGGACGTGGCGAGCGAGCCCTGGAACCCGGTGATCGGGACACGGTCCTTCGGCGCCGACCCGGCCTCGGTGGCCCGCCACGGTGCCGCCTTCGTGGCCGGGGTCCGCGCCGGCGGGTCCGGTACCTGCGCCAAGCACTACCCCGGCCACGGCGCCACCTCGGTGGACTCCCACGTGGCGCTCCCGGTGCTGGACGTGGGGTTGGACGAGCTCGAGCGGCGCGACCTGCCCCCGTTCCGGTCGGCCGTGGCCGCCGGGGTGGACGCGGTGATGACCGCGCACGTCGTGGTGCGGGCGCTGGGGGAGGGCCCGGCGTCCCTGGAGCCGTGGTCGAGCCGGATGCTGCGGCGCTCGGGGTTCGCCGGGCCGGTGGTCACCGACGCCCTGGGTATGCGCGCGGTGGGCGACGACCTCGGTGCGGCGGCGGTGGCGGCCGTGGCCGCGGGGGCGGACCTGCTGTGCCTGGACGCCCCTCAGGAACGCGACGCCGAGGCGATGCTCTGGCAGGCCTGGACCGCGCTGGTGGCCGCTGTCTCAGACGGGAGGCTGGAGCTGGTCCGGTTGCAGCGCTCCGCGTCCCGCAACCGGGCCCTGGGGCTGCGGGCGGCGCAGCGACGGGCCCGTCCCCGGCCGGAGCTGGCGGCGGCCCTGGAGGGACTCGCGGCGGTGGGGCGCGAGGCCGCCGAGCGGTCCCTGGGAGTCGACGGCGACGTCGTCCGGCGGGGGCCGGTGCAGCTGGTGGACCTCCGTCCGCGGCAGAACCTGGCGGCTGGGCGCACCACCAGCGCCTTCGGCACGGCCCTGGCCGGACGTCTGCAGGCCCTCGGTCAGGCGGGCCCGGTCCCGTCGGACCAGCCGCTGCCCGACGGCGGCACCACCCTGGTGCTGGTCCGCGAGCCGCACCCGGAACGGGAGGAGGGCCGTGCCCTGGCCGCGCTGCTGGCCGAGCGCCCGGACGCCGTCGTGGTCCACACCGGTCTACCGGCCACCGCGCCGTCGGCGGGGCGTCGGGTGCTCTGCCACGGGGTGGGCCGCGCCAACGCCCAGGCGGTGATGGAGCGCGTGCTGCCCGGCTGAGCCGGTCCGCCCCGCCGGGTACGGACGCCGGGCCAGCACGAAGCCCTGCGGGTGGCGCTCCTGCTCACGCGCCCCCCGGTCCAGGACGGTGTCGACGGTGAAGCCGGCCCGGAGCAGGGCGTCGCACACGTACGGGGTGTGGTGCAGGAACGCGCCCAGCTCCACGTCGTGCCCGTAGGGACGGTCGATCACCCGGTGCCCGGTGCCGGCCTGGTAGCCGAGGAGCAGCAGACCTCCCGGCCGCAGGACCCGGTGGAGCTCACCCAGCAGCGGTGCGAGAGCGGAGGGTGGGGTGTGGATGATCGAGTACCAGGCCATCACGCCGTCCAGCTCGCCGTCGGGGTGCGGCAGCGCGGCGAGGTCGGCGACGGCCAGGTCGATCGAGGGGTGCGCCCGGCGGGCCACGGCGACCATGCCGGGGGAGAGGTCGACCCCGGACAGCCGGAGCGTGGGGTCCAGCGCGGTCAGGTGGGTGAGCATCCGCCCGGTGCCGCAGCCCGCGTCGAGGAGCTGGGCGCCGGGACCGAGCCGGACGAGGAGGTGCTCCACCATCGCGAGGTCGAGGGCCGCCTCGTAGCGGGTGTCCGGCAGCATCCGGGCGTAGCTCTCGGCCACCGCGTCGTAGGCGGTCCGGGTCCCGGCCAGCAGGTCGTCGTCCACGCACCGACCCTAGGGCGCCGAGGACCACCGCCTCCGGTGACGCCCCGGTCCGACCTCAGCCCGGCAGGGAGGCCACCCCGTCGAGCCAGAGCCGACCGATGCTGCCCTCCGGCGGCTCGGTGACGCCCTCGTTGCGGGCGTCCACCCGGTCCAGCTGCGTGACGACCCGCGCCATCGTCATGGCGTGGCCGTGCCCCAGGCCGTAGGTCTCCTTGAACCAGGTGCAGAGCGGGCCGGCGGGGACGGCGGACCCGGAGAACCCGGCCTCCGCCGCCGCGGCGACCAGCTCCCGTGGGGTCAGGCCGGTGCGGTTCTCGATGGTGGTCAGGTAGCTCTGGGCGGACACGTCGGTCTCCTCGTGGGTGGTTCTGCCGGTGCTGCCAGGTGGGACCCGGGGCGGCGACGGAACTCATCGGAGCAGCTCACGTCCTCCGGCGACCGCCAGCACGATGACGTGCCCGAGCCCGTGCGACGCCTGGACACCGCCGCGCTGGTCGCTGCGGTCGACGCGACCGCCGACCTCGACCTCAGCCTCCTCGCCCCGGGACCGCCGCCGGGTTCACCAGGGGACCGGCCCGTCGTCGTCGAAGAAGCCGCCTCGCGGCCCGTCGTCGGGCAGCGTGGCGAGTCGGACCGCGATCTGCGCCCCCTGCTCCGGGGTGCGGGGTGAGGCGAGGCCGGTGAAGTCGGTGGCCACGTAGCCCGGGCAGACGGCGTTCACGACCACCGGGGTGTCGGCCAGCCGGCGGGCGTACTGGACGGTGAGGGCGTTGAGCATCGACTTCGAGGGCGCGTAGGCGGCCATCACCGGGCCGGTCTGCAGGGCCAGCGAGCCCATGTTGCTCGACACGTTGACGATCCGCGGCGACCGGGCACGCTGCAGCAGCGGGAGCAGTGCGTTGGTCACCCGCACCACGCCGAGCACGTTGGTCTCCAGCACGGTGCGCACGACGTCGAGGTCGAGCGTGGTGGGGTCCTGGGCGCCGCCGTCGGTGCGCCCGCCGATGCCGGCGTTGTTGACCAGGACCTCCAGCCCTCCGGCCCGCTCCTCGACGAGCGCCGCGGCCGCCGCGACGCTCTCCTCCGACGTCACGTCGAGGACGACCGCGAAGGTGTCGAGCCCTTCGCCGCGCAGCCGCTCGGCGGCCTCCTCACCCCGGCGCTCGTCGCGCGCCCCGACCGCCACCCGGAGACCGGCCGCGCCGAGCCCCCGGGCGATGGCGAAGCCGATCCCCTTGTTCGCGCCGGTGACCAGCGCCGTCCTCGTGCTTCCCATGCCTCCATGCTCGGGGCGCGCGGCGGGAGCCGTCCAAGACCGGTCCAGTACCTCGTGATACCCCGTCGGTATCAGGGGGCGCCTACGCTGGGCGCGTGGACGACCTGGAGACCCGCGAGCTCCGCTACTTCGTGGCCGTGGCGGAGGAGCTGCACTTCCACCGGGCGGCCGAGCGGCTGGTGATGGCCCAACCGCCGCTCTCGCGGGCGATCCGCCAGCTCGAGCAGCGGCTCGGGGTGCAGCTCCTGGAGCGCGACCGCCGTGGGGTCAGCCTGACCGAGGCCGGCACGGTGCTCCTCGGTGAGGCCAGGACGGCCCTGGACGCGGTGGCGGCGGCCGGTCGCCGGACGCGCCGCGCGGGGGACCCACGGCGTCCGCTGGTGCTCGCGACCAAGGCGGGAGCCTCGCACGAGGTGCTGAGCCGGCTGCTGGACACGCTGGCGGCCCGACCCGGGACGGCGCCGGTGGAGGTCCTGCTCTGCGAGGTGGGTGAGCAGGCCGGGCTGCTGCGCGACGGCCGGGCCGACCTCGCGCTGATGCACCGGCCGGTGGACGACCTCGCCGGCTTCGCGACCGAGGACCTGGACACCGAGCCCCAGGTGGCCGTCGTGCCCGCGTCCCACCCGCTCGCCGCACGCCCGCAGGTCACGCTGGCCGAGGTCAGCGACGTCGCGGACCTCCCGATGGCCCGCTGGCCCCGTCTGGGTGGTGGCTACCCGGAGGGCCCTGGGCCGGAGGTCCGCACCCAGTCCCAGCTGGCCCAGCTGGTGGCGCTCGGTCGGGCTCTGGTGGTCATCCCCGCCTCCAGCCGCGCCTGGCAGTGGCCCGAGCACGCCGCGGTCCCGGTCGTCGACGCACCGCACATCACCACGGTCATCGCCTGGCCCGCGGGGGACCGCCGCAGGGCCGTGGCGTCGGTCGTCCGCTCGGCGGTGACCCTGCGTGGCGAGGCGGCGGACCGGGGCTGAGGCCGTGCCGCGGAGGTGGCACGGCCGTCGAGCGCCCTCAGTCCGGCAGCTTCGCCACCGTCAGGAGCACGGCCGAGTCCTCGACCGCCTCCAGGCTGTGACGAGCCTGCGGCACGATCAGCAGGTCACCCGCCGAACCGCTCCAGGCCACGTCGCCGGAGCTCAGGACCACCCGCCCCTGCAGCACGTGCACGGTGGCCTCCCCCGGGTTCTCGTGCTCCTGCAGCGAGCAGCCCGCCGTGAGCGCGATCACGGTCTGGCGCAGCACGTGCTCGTGACCGCCGACGACGGTGTCGGCGCTCCGCCCGCTCGAGGCGCTCCTCGCGCTCTCCAGCTGCTGGCGGGCCAGCGCGGTCAGGGACAGCTTCTGCATGTCGTTCCTCTCGCCGGGTCGTGCTGGTGCGGACGACCGTGGCCACCCAGGACATCACGACCGGGCGCGCGGCGCGTCGGGACCGGCGCCCTCAGCCCTTCGGGACGTGCGTGACACCGCGACGGGCCAGCAGGGCCCCGATCCGGGCCACCACGAGGGCCAGGTACAGCATCCCGGCGATCTGCTCCAGCATCACGAAGGACCGCGCGTGAGGGAGCAGGGGCACCACGTCGGAGAGCCCGGTGCTGGTGAGCGTGGTGACGGACAGGAAGAGCAGCTCCATCCAGGTCCGCGCCTGGTCCGGGTCCACCCCGGCGGTGAAGGAGCCCGGCCAGATGATCTGGACCACGGAGTAGGTGTAGGCGAAGCCCCAGGCCAGCACGGTGAAGGCGGCTCCCGTGGCCCACACCTCGTCGACGGTCGCGTGGTCGTCGTCGAACATGTAGCGGATCATCGCGTAGGCCGTGTAGTAGTAGAAGAGCGCGTGCACCGCCCCGGAGGCCAGCACCACCGCCGGGTGCGGGACGGCCGCCTCGACGAAGGTCAGCACCAGCAGCGGGGCGCCGAGGATGATCGACACCCAGGTCAGCGCCGGGGTCTCCCGGACGGCGTAGACCGCGAGCGCCACCGCGACCACGCTGACCACCGAGAACAGCGCCCGTCCCAGCGCCTCGCCGTCGAGGAAGGGGTAGACCAGGATGCTGGTCAGCTGCACCACCATCAGCACGGCACAGGGGTAGGTGGTGATCAGGTGTCGCGGGGTCATCCGCCGAGGGTAGAGCGGACCGGTCCACCGTCGGCCGACAGGCTGTGCCGGGTGCCCCCGGGGTCGGGCTCAGACGTCGGCCGGGGACGCCGGTGCGGCGGCGGCCTCGCGGGCGGCGACGTCCCGGCGTCCGATGTCCCGGGCGATGAACCCGGCCATCAGCAGGCCGAAGACCGCGAAGACCCACCACTGCAGGGCGTAGCCGCCGTTGCGCAGCTGGCCCTCGCCGTCGGGCAGCGTCACCTCCGCGTGGGCCATGCCGTTGGCCGCCGCCCCCGCCTCGTCCAGCGTGACGAAGCCGTTGACCAGCGGCGGGTCCCACAGCTGGGCGATCTCCGACAGCCGCACCGAGCCCAGCTGGCCGTCCGCGGTCGGTGGCGTCTCCGAGGAGGCCTCCGAGGGGAGCAGGATGCCGGCCAGCTGCTGCTCACCCTCCGGCGGGGCGGGCGCCTCCGGGGCCTCGCCGGGCAGCTCCACCTCCCCGCGCACCACCGGCACCCGGCTGTCGTCGGACTGCACCAGCGCGGTCACCACCCGGTAGTGGCCCGGGCGCTCGACGACGGGCACCAGGAGCTGGGTCCCGGGCTCGTAGCGGCCCGAGGCGGTCACCGTGCGGCCGTAGCCGTCCTGGGAGAGCTCCCCGGGCGGGGCGACCTCGGCCAGCGGCCGGGCCGGCTCGGCCGCGCGCTGGAGGGCGTACCCGTCGGCCTGGTCGCGGTAGACGTCCAGCTGCCAGTAGCCCAGACGCACCATGCCGCTGGCGATGGCCAGCGCCACCACCACCACCAGGAGCTGCTTCAGCCGGGTCAGGAGCACGGGGAGGCCTCCGGCCGCCTGGACCTGGTCACGTCCGGTGCCGGCGGCGGGCCAAATCGACCAGCTCCAGCAGCACCTCGCCGAAGCCGAGCCCGGCCGACTCCAGGGCGATCGGGACCGTGGAGGTGGCGGTCAGCCCGGGGGCCACGTTGGTCTCCAGGAACACCGGGACGCCCTGCTCGTCGACGATGATGTCGGTCCGGGAGAGGTGGGCCAGCCCGAGCACCTCGTGCACCCGCAGGGCCATCTCCGCGCAGGCCCGGGCGCTCTCCTCGCTCAGCTCGGCCGGGCAGAGGAACCGGGTCTCGCCGGCGGTGTAGCGGGCGGTGTAGTCGTAGGTGCCGGACTCCGGACGGATCTCCACCACCGGCAGCGCCTCGGGGCCACCGCTGCGCTCGACCACCCCGACCGCCACCTCGGTCCCCGTGACGAACTCCTCCACCACGGCCACCGAGCCGTAGGCGTAGGCCGCGACCATGGCCCCGGGGAGCTGGCTCGCCTCGTCCACCCGGGTGCAGCCCAGCGCCGACCCGCTGCGCGAGGGCTTGACCATCATCGGGAAGCCGATCCGCTGACCCAGCGCCCGCACCAGCGCGGCGGCACCCAGCTCACGGAAGATCTCGTGCGGCAGCGCCACCTGCACCGGGGTGCGGATCCCCGCCTCGGCCACCACCCGGGTGGCGATGGACTTGTCGAAGGCCACCCGGCAGGCCGCCCCCGAGGAGCCGACGTAGGGCACCTCCAGCAGGTCCAGCACCTCCCGCAGCGAGCCGTCCTCACCGGCCTCGCCGTGCAGCAGCGGCAGCACCACCGCTCCCTCGTGCTCGCGCAGCAGCGTGATGAGGTGCGGGTCGACGTCGTGCTCCAGCACGGTGACGCCCAGGTCCTGCAGCGCCTGGGTCACCCGCCGGCCCGAGCGCAGCGACACGTCGCGCTCGTGCGACAGACCCCCGGACAGCACGATCACGGTGTCGGACAAGGTCACTTCCTTCCTGTGCCGCCCTCGGCGGCGGGTGGTGCGGGGACGACGCTCAGCTCTGGTTGGCGCCGGGCCCGCGCGTGATGCGCCGCGGGCCGGGGTCCACCGAGGACGGGTCCAGACCGAAGGTCTCGTGCAGGGACAGCTCGTTGGCCAGCACCTCGCCGAGGCGGCGGGTCCCCTCCCGGATCCGGTCCGGCGGGGGGTAGCAGTAGGAGACCCTGAGGTTGCGGGCGCCGAAGCCGTCGGCGAAGAACGCCGGCCCCGGCACGTAGGCCACCCGGGAGGTGATCGCCCGGGGCAGCATGGCCTGGGAGTCCAGGCCCTCGGGCAGGGTGACCCAGACGAAGAACCCGCCGTCCGGACGCGTCCAGGTGGTGCCGGCCGGCATGTGCTCGGCCAGCCCGTCCAGCATCGCGTCCCGGCGGACCCGGTACATGTCGCGGAAGCTGACGATCTGGCCCTGCCAGTCGCAGGTGGCCAGGTAGGTGGAGACGACGTACTGGCTGAACACCGGCGGGCAGAGGGTGGCGGACTCCTGGGCCAGCACCAGCTTCTCCCGCACGGCGTGCGGGGCCAGCACCCAGCCGACCCGTACGCCGGGGGAGAAGGTCTTGGAGAAGCTGCCGAGGTAGATGACGTTGTCGGCGTCGAGGGAGCGCATCGCCGGGATCGGCTCCCCGGTGAAGGTGAGCAGGCCGTACGGGTTGTCCTCCACGACCAGCAGCCCCAGCTCGCGGGCCACCTCCAGCAGCGCCACCCGCCGCTCCAGGGGCTGGGTCACGCCGGCGGGGTTCTGGAAGTTGGGGATCGTGTACAGGAACTTCACCGTGCGCCCGGCGGCCTTCAGCGCCCCCGTGGCCGCCCGCAGCGCGTCGGGGTCCAGCCCGTGCTCGTCCATGCCCACGTGCACGACGTCGACCTCGTAGGAGCGGAACGTGCCCAGCGCGCCGACGTAGGACGGCGCCTCGGCCAGCACCACGTCGCCGGGGTCGCAGAAGATCCGCGTCACCAGGTCCAGCCCCTGCTGGGAGCCGACGGTGAGGGTGATGTCGTCGCGGTGGGCGGAGATGTGCTCCAGCCGCATCACCTCGGTGATCTGCTCCCGCAGCACCGGCTCGCCCTGCCCCGAGCCGTACTGCATCGCCCGGGTGCCCTCCTTGAAGACCATCGAGGCGAGGTTGTCGGCGATCACGTCCAGGGGCAGGTCGGCGATGTTGGGCATCCCACCGGCCAGCGACACCACCTCGGGGCGGTTGGCGACCTCGAACAGCGAGCGGACGGCCGAGGCGGTCATGCCGTGGGCGCGGGAGGCGTAGCGGCCGGCCCAGGTGTCCAGCCGGGTGTCCTGGCGGGCGGCCCGGGCCACCGCCGACGGGGACTGCGCCGGGGGCCTCGGGGTCGGATCGGGCTCGCTCACCAGGCCATGCTAACGGCCGGGCCCGCGAGGGAAGGTGCTGGTTACCATGAGGTCATGAGCGCCGTACGCGGGACCGAGGGCCGCCGGGCCGGGACGTGGCCGGGCCGCCCGGTGTGGGCCATCGACCGTGCCCTGCTGTGGAAGTGGGGTCCCTGGGTGGTGCTGCTGGTCGGGGTGGTGACCTCCCTCGTGCTCGGGTTCGCCGTCGGTCTGGCCCGGCCCCACCGCCAGCCCCAGCGGGCACGATGACCTTCCGCCCCGTCGCCGGTCGGGCCCGCGGCCCGCGGCTGCGGGCGCTGCGTGGCGAGGACCTGACCTCCCTGCCGGGCTGCTCCTCCTGCCCGTCGCTGCAGCCCGGGGACCCCGGCGTCCGGGCGGCGCTGCAGGCCTGGGGCTGGTGCGGGCTGGTCGCCGTCGCCGGGGAACGGCCGGTCGGTCACCTGCTGCTGACGCCGGAGGAGGACCAGGACGGGCGGGTCGTGGCCCGCGTGGTGGCCCTGCACCCCTCGGACGGGACGCCCGACGCCGACGGCTGGACGTCCTCGGCCACCGTCCGCCGGCTGCTCGAGGGCGCCGCGGCGCGCCTGCTGCGCCGTCGCGTCGTCGCCCTGGAGGCCACCGCCCACCGGTGGGCGGGCAGCTGCCCCACCCCCTCGCTCGGCGTGCTCGCCGCGCGGGGCTTCGTGGTGGTCCGGGAGCACCCGCTGCACCCGCTGATGCGGATGGAGCTGGACCGCACCGTCCCCGGCGAGCCCGTCCTGCAGACCGTCTGGCGACGGCTCACCGAGCTGGTGCGCTCACCACCCCCGCCCGAGCCGGTCGGGTTCACCCCCACCCGGGAGACCCGCGCGGTCGGGGTCTGACCGCGCGGGCTGCTCAGAGGTTCATCGCCGCCGCGACCGCCTGGGTGTCGTCGAGCAGGTCCGGCAGCGGCTGCATCGCGATCCCCAGGCCCAGCACGGCGGTGTTGCCCCGCATCACCACGCAGACGTCGTAGCCGGAGGGGTCGCGCCCGCACAGGCCGTCCTCGATCGGGCGCAGCGCCTCGGCCTGGACCAGCTCCAGCATGGCGGCCGGCTCGGCGACCGGACGTCCGGCGATCACCACCAGGTTCGGCTCGGCGGCCCGGTTGTAGGTGGCCGAGACCGTCTCGATGTCGGTGTCGATCGTGGTGTCGCTGTTGTCGGCGTTGGGGTCGCGGCTGAGGTCGTCCACGGCCAGCGGCAGCACCAGCGGCGGCGGGGGCGAGGAGGGGGCGTCGGTGGGCTGGCCGGAGGGACCCGTCCGGGCGGTGAGGAAGGCCACCACCAGCACCGCGCTGAGCACCAGCACCAGCACCACGGCGCCGATCAGCAGCGGCAGCGCGCCGGAGCGCGGCCTGGGCTCCGGGTCGGGCTCGCCCTGCGGGGTCACCGGACCCCAGGACTCGGAGCCCGGCTGAGAGGGTGGGGGCTGGGTCATCACGCTCTTCCTGACGTCGGACGGTCGTCTGGCGGGCTCAGTGTAGGTCTGGACGGCCGACGGCTTAGGGTCCCCTCTGTGCCCCACCCCTCCCCGACCCGGCGCCTGGTGGGCCAGATGTTCCGCCGCCAGCGACGCGACACCGTCCTCTGCGCCTCGTTCTGGTCGGTGCACCAGATCTGCGAGGCGCTGGTCCCGGTGGCCATCGGGCTGGTGATCGACCTCGCCGTCGGCCCCTCCGACGGGGAGGCCATGGCCTGGTCGGTGCTGGGGGTGTTCGTCCTCTTCGCCGTGCTGACCTTCGCCTGGCGGACCGGGTTCTGGTTCCTCTCCCGGGCGGTGCTGGAGGAGTCGCACCGGCTGCGGGTGACGGCCGTCCGCCGCGTCATCACCGGCCGCGGCATCCGCACCGAGCGCCAGACCGGGGAGCTGCTCTCCATCGCCACCTCCGACGCCCAGGCCAGCGCGGAGCTGCTCGAGCTCGGCAGCCGGGTGGTCTCGGCGCTGATCGGGCTGCTGGTCACCACCGTGGTGCTGGTCCGCATCGACCTCACCCTGGGGCTGGCCATGATGGTCGGCATCCCGCTGCTGGTGCTGGCCCTCAACGCCCTCGGGCCCCTGGTCGAGCGGCGGACCTCCACCCAGCAGCAGGCCATCGGGCTGGCCGCGGCCACCGCCGCGGACCTGCTGGCCGGGCTGCGTCCGCTGCGCGGGTTCGGCGGCGTCCAGGAGGCCAGCCGTCGCTACCGGACCACCAGCCGGACGTCGCTGCGCGCCACCGTCGGCGCCGCCCGCGCCGGGGCCACCTTCGTGGGCGCCTCCACCTTCACCACCGGGCTGCTGCTGGCCGTGGTGGCCCTCGTCGCCGGCTGGTTCGCGCTGCAGGGGCGGATCAGCGTCGGTGAGCTGATCACCATCGTCGGCCTGGCCGCCTTCATCACCGACCCGGTCCTCAACCTGGCCGACTGCGTCTTCCAGCTGGCCACCTCCCGGGCCAGCGCGGCCCGGCTGGCCGAGCTGCTGGACGCCCCCGAGCTGGCCTTGGCCGGCGACCGTCCGGCCAGCCCCGGGCCGCTGGTGCTCCGCGACGTCCGCACACCGGGTCTGGACGGCCTCGACCTGGAGGTGCGGCCCGGGGAGGTCGTCGGGGTGGTCACCGCCGAGCTGGCCGCCGCCGACGCCCTGACCGAGCTCCTCAGCGGCGCCCGGACGCCCGACAGCGGCACCGTCGAGCTGGCCGGGACACCGCTGGGCACCCTCGACCTCCCCTCGGTCCGGCGCGTGCTGCTGGCCGAGCCGCACACCGTCGACCTGTTCGGGACGACCCTGCGGGAGGTGCTGCAGACCGGGCCTGCCCCCGAGGAGGCGGAGCTGGCGCGCGCGGTGCGGGCGGCCTCGCTGACCGAGCTGGTCGGACCCGACGGCACCGACGGCCTGGAGCGGGAGCTGCTCGACCACGGCAGCAACCTCTCCGGGGGACAGCGCCAGCGGGTGGCGATGGCGCGGGCCCTGCTGGCCGACCGTCCGGTGCTGGTGCTGCGCGACCCGACCACCGCCGTGGACGGGGTGACCGAGCACGCGATGGCCGAGGGGCTGCGCGGGCTCCGGTCCCGACCGGACCGCAGCACCGTGCTGGTCACCACCAGCGCGCCGCTGCTGGCCCGCTGCGACCGGGTCGTGCTGGTCGTCGGCGGTCGCGCGCACAGCACCGGCGACCACCGCTCGCTGCTGGACGTCCCCGCCTACGCCGAGGTGGTGCTGCGATGAGCGCCGAGCAGGGCCTGCGGGCCATCCTGCCGGTGGCCACCGGCCGCCGCACCGCCCGGGTGTTCGGGCTGCTGGTGCGTCGCCACCGGTGGCTGGCGCTGCTGGGCGTGCTCGCCGCGGTGGGCGCGAGCGTGGCGGCGGTGCTGGTGCCGATCCTGCTCGGACGGGTGGTGGACCTGGTGGTGGACCGGCGTCCGCTGTCGGACCTGCTGGTCCTGGTCGGGGGTCTGCTGGTGGCGGGGCTGTCGGCCGGGGTGCTGACCGCGGTGGCCCGCTGGCTGGTCTCCGCCCTGGGCGCCCACGTCTGCGCCGACCTGCGCGAGCAGGTGCTGGACCACTCGCTGCGGATGGAGCCGGCCCGGCTCGAGGCGGCCGGCAGCGGCGACGTCGCCTCCCGGGTGACCGAGGACGTGGAGAAGGTGACGCGCTCGGTGCAGCTGGCCGCGGGCGTCTTCACGGCGCTGGTGACGGTGCTGGTCACCGTGGTCGGGTTCGCCTCCCTGGACTGGCGGATCGCGCTGGCCTTCCTGGTGGTGGTACCGGTCTACGTGCTCAGCCTGCGCCGGTTCATCCCCCAGGCCGAGCTGCGCTACGCCGCCGAGCGCCGGGCGGCGGCCGTCCGCACCCAGGCCGTGCTGACCACGCTGCAGGGTGCCCGGACGGTGCACGCCTACGGCATGGAGGAGCGTCAGGGCCAGCGGGTGGAGGAGGCCTCACGGGAGGCCATGGGCGCCCAGCTGTGGGCGGTGCGCGGGTTCCTCTGGTTCGCCAACTCGATGAACTTCGCCGAGGCGATCGGGCTCAGCGCGGTGCTGCTGACCGGGTTCTGGCTGGTGCAGGACGGCACCAGCACGGTCGGTGACGTCACCGCGGCCGCGCTGCTGTTCCACCGGCTGTTCGGCCCGCTGGGCATGCTGCTGATGACCTTCAACGACGTCCAGGCCGCCGGTGCCGCGCTGGCCCGGCTGGTCGGGGTGGCCGACCTCGAGGTGCCCGGCAGCGGTCGGGTCGCCGACACCGGACCCCGCCCCTCCGCGCTCGACGTCAGCGCCGGGCAGGTGGGCCACCGCTACGCCGCCGGGCCGCCGGTGCTGCACGACGTCTCCCTCGACGTCCCGGCCGGCACGTCGCTGGCCGTGGTGGGGGCCAGCGGGGCGGGCAAGACCACGCTGGCGGCGATCCTGGGCGGGGTGTTCCCCGCGACCGCCGGGACGGTCCGCATCGGCGGGCGGCCGGTGGACGAGATCGACCCGACCGAGCTGCGTCGGCTGGTCGGGGTGGTGACCCAGGAGGTCCACGTCTTCACCGGCACGCTGGCCGGGGACCTGCGGCTGGCCGTCCCCGGGGCCACCGACGAGGAGCTGTGGTCCGCGCTGGCGCTGGCCGGGGCGGACGCCTGGGTGGCCGCGCTGCCCGAGGGGCTGGCCACCCGGGTCGGCGGCGGGGACCACCCGCTCAGCGCGGCCCAGGCGCAGCAGCTGGCGCTGGCCCGGATCGCCCTGGTGGACCCGCCGGTGGTGGTGCTGGACGAGGCCACCGCGGAGGCGGGCAGCGCGGGCGCCCGCCAGCTCGAGCTGGCCAGCGCGGCGGTGCTGCGCGGTCGGACCTCGGTCGTGGTCGCGCACCGCCTCACCCAGGCCCAGGCCTGCGACCGGGTCGCGGTGATGTCGGCGGGCCGGGTGGTCGAGCTCGGACGGCCGGAGGACCTGGTGGCCGCCGGCGGTGCCTACGCCGAGCTGTGGTCGGCCTGGCACCGCTGAGGACCCGGGCCCGAGCGGCGTCTCGCCGCCGACCCGGGGTCAGAGGTGGTCGGCCAGGAGGGCCAGCAGCTGCGCCTTGGTCTTGGAACCACGGACCTGGGTCACCAGCTCACCGCCCACCCACAGCTGCAGCGTGGGCAGCCCCAGCACCTGACGCTCGGCGGGGGTGACCGGGTTGGCGTTGGCGTCCAGCCGCGCGAAGGTCACCCGGCCGCTGTGCTCGGCCGCCAGCTCCTCCAGGATCGGGTCGAGCTGGCGGCAGGGCGCGCACCAGTCGGCCCAGTAGTCCACGAGTACCGGACGGTCCGAGCGCAGCACCACCGGGTCGAAGGTGCTGTCGGTCACCTCGACGACGGCGGTCACGGGCTCAGACGGAGGCGGGCTGGGTCAGCTCGGCGACGATCAGCGCCTCGTCGGCCAGCTCGGCCAGGAAGCGCTCGGCGTCCAGGGCCGCGGCGCACCCGCTGCCGGCCGCGGTGATGGCCTGGCGGTAGGTGTGGTCGACCAGGTCACCGCAGGCGAAGACCCCCGACACGTTGGTGCGGGTGCTCCCCGGCTGGGTGAGCACGTAGCCCTCGGCGTCCAGGTCGACCTGACCGGCGACCAGCTCCGAGCGCGGGTCGTGACCGATCGCGATGAACAGCCCGGAGACGTCCAGGCGCCGCGTCTCGCCGGTCACCGTGTCGGTCAGGGTGACGCCCTCGAGCGCGTCCTTGCCGTGGATCTCGGTGACCCCGGAGTTCCAGGCGAAGCGGATCTTCGGGTCGTTGTGGGCACGGGCGGCCATGATCTTGCTGGCCCGCAGCTCGTCGCGGCGGTGCACCAGGGTGACCGAGCGGGCGAAGCGGGTCAGGAAAGTGGCCTCCTCGACCGCGGAGTCGCCACCGCCGACCACGGCGATGTCCTTGTCGCGGAAGAAGAACCCGTCACAGGTCGCGCACCAGGAGACGCCGCGACCGGACAGGCGCTCCTCGTCGCTGAGCCCGAGCTTGCGGTAGCCCGAACCGGTGGCCAGGATCACCGCACGGGCCCGGTGGGTGCCCCCCATCGAGTCGGTGACGACCTTGACCGGGGCGGTCAGGTCCATCTCGACGATGTCGTCGGTGACCAGCTCGGCGCCGAAGCGCTCGGCCTGGTCGCGCATCTGCTGCATCAGGTCCGGGCCCTGGACGCCCTCGGGGAAACCGGGGAAGTTCTCGACCTCGGTGGTGGTCATCAGCGCACCGCCGGAGGTCACCGCGCCCTCGAACACGAGCGGCTTCAGGTCGGCCCGGGCGGCGTAGACGGCGGCGGTGTAGCCCGCCGGGCCGCTGCCCACGATGATGACGTCACGGATCTCGCTGGTGCTCTGCTGCGGGGTGCTCATGGTGTCCTGCCTCGTCGTCTGGTGCCTGCCGCGCGGGACCAGTCACCCTACCCGCGCACGCTCTCAACCCCGGCCCCCGGCGCGCTATTCCGGGACCGGCGGTGCCTGGTTCGCCACCCGGCGCAGCCGTTGCCGGCCCCCACGGAGGCGGCAGCGACGCCCGCGTCCGGGTGCGGTCCGTGGCGGTCACCTGCCGTCCTGGTCCGGCTCGGGCAGAACCGGTTCCTCAGCCCGACGCCCTCCGGGAGGGGCCGGTGCCGTCGGGCTGGCTGACCGGTCAGGCTCCTCGGAGTGCCGTCGAGGAGGACCGGAGCGGAGAACCGGTCACCCTGCGGACCGCGTCCGACGTGGGACTCGGTGTGTCTGCTGAGCGACCGGTTCTGCACGTCCGTGTCGACGTCCGCCAGGGGCCTGGACCGTTCGTGTTCCAGACGATCTGAAGTCGTGCTGTCGCGCCGGAGCAGATCAGCCGGCGGGAGCTACCGTGTCGGCATGACCGGGACCGCAACCGACTGGCGCGTCCTCGACGGCGTCACGACGACGTGGTTCGAGGCGCCGTCCCTGGTGACGGGGGCGGCACTGGCCGTACGCGTCCTGGAGCTCTCGGACGACACCACCGTCGACCTGCGCGCCACCGGTCTGCGGGTGCGCCTCAGTGGGGACGACCACGTCGACGCGGTGTCGGCGGCCGCGAGGGACCTCGGGCTGGTCGGGGACCCCACCAGGCTGCAGCAGCTGGGCGTCGTGCTCGAGTCCCCGGACCCCGCTGTGGTGAGGCCGTTCTGGCAGCGCGTGCTCGACTACGCGCCCGGACCGGACGGCGGTCTCCTCGACCCGCTGCGTCGCGATCCCGCGATCGAGATCCGGCGGTCCACGGACGAGCGGCCGCTCCGGAACCGCTTCCACCTCGACGTGGTGCGCCCGGCCCCGGCGGTGCAGCGGGCCGCGCCGGGGGAGGGGTCCGGCCCGTACGGGGTCCGCCACGCCGACCCCGACGGCAACGAGCTCGACCTGGTGCCGGGCGACGCGCTCGGCGAAGGATCGGCGACGGCCGACTGGCAGGCGGTGTTCGGCGCGGTGGCGTGCTACCGCACCACACCGACGCAGCAACGGGAGCTGACCACTGCCGCCGCGGCGCTGGCCGACGACGCCGGCTTCCCGCTGGTCATCGACCTGCGCCCCGGTCTGGTGGTCCTCGACAGCGGCAAGGACCAGTGGGAGGCCGGGGCACACGGCCTCCAGCTCGACTTCACCGACCTCGCCGGGCGGCTGCAGACGGCTGCCCGGCAGCTCGGAGCCACCGCGGACCCGGGGCGGGCGCGGTTCGTCCAGCTCGTCCTCGACGCTGCCGACGTCGACGCGGTCCGGGCGTTCTGGGTCGCCGCCCTCGGCTACACCCCCGACCCGCGGGCCGGGGTCAGCGACCTCCACGACCCTCGTCGGCTGGACCCGGTGCTGGTCCTCCAGGAGCTCGACGTCACCGAGACGGAGCGGCGCCGGCAGCGCAACCGCGTCCACCTGGAGCTGGCAGTCCATTCCGGCGTCGCCCGGACGCGCGTCGACGCGGCCGTCGCCGCCGGTGGCCGGCTCCTCGACGAGTCCGAGGGCTGCTGGCGGGTCGCCGACCCCGAGGGCAACGACCTGGTGGTCCTCGGCGGGGCCTGACCCAGCGCGGGCCGGACCCCCGTGTGTGGACGTCGCAGGGACCCGCATCCGACCCGGTGGTCGGAGTGGAACGGGGGCAGGGCCGCCCCACCTGTTGGCATCAGGTGGGGCGGTGCCGGCGTCCTGCGGACAGGACTCCCGACCTCCGCCGCCTCGCTGCTCAAGCGGTCGGGCCTGCCGAAGGGCACTCAGCCGCTCCGACGCCGGGGAGGTTACCCACCCGGGCCGGACCGATCCAGCAGACGTCGGCGAGGCGAATCGCCGCCCAGGCCTCGTTCGTCGCAACGGCAGGGTCCCCGGCTCGGGCACCCTGCCGCCCCCATCGACCCTCCCGGATGCGCTCCGGGTACCCGGACGTGACCACCGCTCCACCTGACACGCGGGGTGAACCACACCGCCGGAGCCCTGTCGTGCACGGCACCTGACGTCGACCGGGCCACGGCCGCGATCATGGCGACCGCCACCCGCGCCCGCTCGCCGGACCACTCCGTCACCTGGTCCTCCAGGGGTGTCGGGAGCATGAGGATCCGGAGCTCCCGGCCCGGGGACGGAGTTCACCTGCTGCTCATCCGACGGCCAGCCGTCGGCGGGGCGGGTGTTGCCCGGGCTGGTCTTGGCTGGGCGGGTCCACCCCAGCGAAGCAGGAGAACCCATGCCCCGACCGTCCACCCGCCGCGCCCTGACCGCGGCGGCCGTCGCCGCCGGTCTGGTCGCCGGCCTGGTGACCACCACCGCCCCGCCGGCCGCCGCCGCGCCGGAGGCGGACACGGTGACCGTCACCGGCCCCCGCCTGACCGGCCGCGCCACGCTGCCCTCGGACCACCTGGAGCCCGGCCCGGTCTCGGGCAGGGACGTGACGCCGGCCAACGGGGTCAGCGGACCCTTCGACGGCCAGCCCATCCCCGGGTTCTCCGGGGCCGTGGTCGGACGCGGCGGCGGGTTCTGGGCGCTGCCGGACAACGGCTTCGGCACCAAGACCAACTCCGAGGACTTCCTGCTGCGGATCTACCAGGTGAATCCCCGCTGGGAGGAGGCCGACGGCGGCCGCGGCGCCATCCAGGTCATCCGCCACCTGCAGCTGCGCGACCCCCGCAACATCGTCGACTTCGACATCGTCAACGAGGGCACCCGCGAGCGGCACCTGACCGGCGGCGACTTCGACGTCGAGTCGATCCAGCAGATGGCCGACGGCTCCTTCTGGATCGGTGAGGAGTTCGGGCCCTTCCTGCTGCACGTGGACCGCAACGGCGTCGTGCTCTCCGACCCCGTCTCCTCCCCGTACGGCCGCTCCCCGCAGCACCCCGGGCTCGGCTCGGAGGCACCGCGGGTCCGGGCCAGCGGGGGCTTCGAGGCGATGGCCAAGTCGCCCGACGGCCGCTACCTCTACCCCGTGATGGAGAACTCCCTGGTCGGCGACCCCGACCCGCGCCGCCGCGTGGTGGCCGAGTTCGACACCCGCACCGGCGCCTACACCGACCGCACCTGGGACTACCGGGTGGACGCCGACGCCAACCTCGTCGCCGACGCCCAGATGCTGGCGGACGGCACGATGCTGGTCCTCGAGCGCGACAACCTCGACGGTGCGGCCGCCTGGAACAAGCGCATCTACGAGGTCGACCTCGCCGAGGCCCAGGCCTCGGGCGCGCTCGCCAAGACGCTGCACACCGACCTGCTGGCCATCGACAACCCCGACCTGATCGGTGGCGACGCCGGCTGGGGCACCGGGGAGACGTACTCCTTCGGCTTCCAGTCCGTGGAGACCATCGTGCCGCTGCCGGACGGGCAGATCATGCTGGTCAACGACAACAACTACCCGGGTAACTCCGCCCGCGTCCCGGGCACGCCGGACGACACCGAGATGATCCGGATCGACCCGGCCGCCACCAGCGAGCAGGTCGCCAACCCGGTGCCGGTGATCGCCCACCGCGGGGCCAGCGGCTACCGCCCCGAGCACACCCTCGCGGCCTACGAGCTGGCCCTGCGCCAGTGCGCGGACGTGATCGAGCCCGACGTGGTGCTGACCTCCGACGGCGTCCCGGTGGCCCGCCACGAGAACGAGATCAGCGGCACCACCGACGTGGCCCAGCGCGCTGAGTTCGCCAGCCGTCGCGCCACCAAGACCATCGACGGCGCCGCCATCACCGGTTGGTTCACCGAGGACTTCACCCTCGCCGAGCTCCGCACCCTGCGGGCGGTCGAGCGGCTGCCCGAGCTGCGCACCGGGAACACGCAGTTCGACGGCCTGTACCAGGTGCCGACCCTGGCCGAGGTCCTCGACCTGGCCCGCCACTCGCGCACCTGCACCGGCCAGCCGGTCGGTGTCGCGCCGGAGATCAAGCACCCGACCTACTTCGACTCGATCGGCCTCTCCATCGAGGAGCCGCTGCTGGAGGCCCTGGCCGACGCCGGCCTGGACGACGCCGACGCCCCGGTGGTGATCCAGAGCTTCGAGACCGGTAACCTGCGCGAGCTGGCCCGGAGGACCCCGCTGCAGCTGTCGCAGCTGATCAACTGCTCCGGTGCCCCCTACGACCTCGTGGCGGCCGGCGACGAGCGCACCTACGCCGACCTGGTCACCCGCGACGGGCTGCGCCAGATCAGCACCTACGCCGACCAGGTCGGGTTCTGCAAGGACGTCATGATCAGGCGTGACGCCGACGGCACCCTGGGGCAGCCGACCAGCGTCGTGGCCGACGCGCACCGCTACCGCCTCACGGTCGTGGGGTGGACGTTCCGCGCGGAGAACGTGTTCCTGCCGAGCGAGTTCGACAGCTCCGCCGACCCGGCGGCGTTGGGGGACATGGAGGGTGAGATCCAGGCCTTCCTCGCCCTCGGCATGGACCAGCTGTTCAGCGACCAGCCCGACCTGGCCGTGGCCGCCGTCGGCGGTCAGCAGCCGCAGGGCTGAGCACCTCCCTGCCCGACCTACCGCGACACGCCGTCTCCCTCGACCGGGGAGGCGGCGTGTCGCGGTCAGCGGGCCGTCAGCGGCGGATCAGGCCTGCGGGCCGTCGGGGGTCGTTCCCTCGTACAGGCCGATCGTGTTGCCGTCGGGGTCGGTGAAGACGGCCCAGGCGCTGGTCGGGGAGATTGGCGCCTTGTCCTTCACGACGGTGGCCCCCCGCTCGACGGCCTTCGCCAGGGTCTCGTCGATGGAGTCCACCTCGACGTAGGAGCGGGGCTGGGTGAACCCCTCCTCCCGCGGCGCCAGCCCGCCGCCGCTGATGCGGTTGGGGGCCTGCCACATGGGATAGCCCTCGTAGCCGGGCAGCTCGGCGATCTGCCACCCGAAGAGGTCGGCGTAGAAGGTCGTGGCCCGCTCCTGGTCGGAGACGGGGATGTCGACGTGGGTGATGTCTCCGTGGGGCATCGTCGCTCCTGCGGGTCGGACGGTCAGGTGCCTCCAGTGTGCGCAGGCCGCACCGCCGGCGTCGAGACCCCGGCGGGGAGCTCGTCGGGTCGCAGGCAGGAGCGGACGAACGCCTCGAGGTCGGCCCGGACCTGTGAGGGGCTCGTCCCCCGGAGGTGGCCGAGCAGGTCGCTCCGGGTGGCGGCGAGCAGGGCGTGCGCGAAGTGGTCCGCGTGCGCCGGACCACGGGCGGCCACCACCTGCTCGCGCACCAGGGCGTGCCAGGCCCCGTAGGTCGGGTTCTCGTAGGGGCTGCCCCGGCCGGCCTGCTCGAGCACCGAGGACACGGCCAGGTTGTCCAGCTTGAACACCGTGATGGTGTCCAGGACGGCCACCGCCCGGTCGACCGGGTCCGGGAAGGATGCGATCAGCTCGGGGAGCGCGGCCCGGACCAGGTCGGCGCGCTCGGCGTAGAGCGCCTGCACCAGACCGTTCCGGTCCCCGAAGCGACGGAACAGCGTGCCCTTGCCGACACCGGCCGCCGCCGCCACCGCGTCCATCGTCACCGCCGACGGGTCCTCGGCCTCCCGCAGCAGCTGCTCGGCGGCCTCGAGGACCCGCAGCCGGTTGCGGACCGCGTCCGCCCGCAGAGCCCGCCCGTCCGCCACGCCGGTCATGCTAGACCCGGTCGAAGGCCCCGGCGTGGCGCCGGCAGTGCTCGGCGAAGGAGCCTGGCGGTCTCCCGGTGACGTCGGCCACCGTCGAGGTGAGCGTGCTGGCCCCGCCGCCGGCGATGGCCGCGTCCATGTCGGCGAGCATCCGGGCGAAGGAGGGGTCGAGGCCGGTCCGAGCGGCGATCTCCTCGGTCCAGCCGGCCACGTCGAGCCGACGGTGCCGCACCGTCCGGCCGGCGGCACCGGAGACCACCGCGGCGACCTCGTCGTAGCTGAGCGCCTCCGGCCCGGTCAGGACGTGGTCCCGGTTGTGCGCCTCGGGGTCCAGCAGGGCCCGGACCGCGACGGCGGCGATGTCGTCGACGTCCACGAAGCCGACCCTGCCGTCGCCGGTGGCGCTCACCACCTCGTCCGCCGACCGGATGCTCTGGGCCTGCAGGTGCTCACCGGAGAAGTTCTGCATGAAC
The DNA here is from genome assembly GCF_900101785.1 of Auraticoccus monumenti. Taxonomy (GTDB): domain Bacteria; phylum Actinomycetota; class Actinomycetes; order Propionibacteriales; family Propionibacteriaceae; genus Auraticoccus; species Auraticoccus monumenti. The sequence goes on from NZ_LT629688.1 coordinate 922,876, forward strand.
CACGACGGCCGCAGCACCGCCCACTCCGGCCAGCTGAGCGCGATGTGCGCGTGCACCTCGCCCAGCCCCGCCCCACCCGGCTCGATGGCCGAGGAGCTGAGCAGCACCACCCGTCCGACCCCGCCACCCCGGGCCAGCTCCAGGAACGGGCCGACCGTGGCCGCCGGGTCCGGGTCACCCTGCGGGGGCAGCAGGTGCACGGCCGCGACCCCGTCGAGGGCCCCGGGCCAGGTGCCCGGGTCGGCCCAGTCGAACAGCACGTCGTCCCCGGCCCGCGGGTGGCGGGTCGCCGCCCGGACCCCGGCGCCCTCGGAGCGCAGCCCGGCCACCACCCGGCTGCCGATCTGCCCGTGGGCACCGAGCACCAGCACGCGGGTCACCGGTCACCGCCCAGCAGCTCGGCGCCGAGGGCCTCGCGGGCGGCGTCGGGGCTCCAGTAGTCGCGGTAGCGGACGATCTTCCCGCCGACGACGCGGACGACCGCCACGTAGCCCATCCGGTAGGGCCGGTCGGTGGCGACGACGCGCCCCTCGAGCGCGAACTCCACCAGGACCACCTCGGCGTCGTCGGCGTCACGGTGCGCGGTCCACTCGCTGACCGCCTCGATGTGCAGCAGGTCGGGGTAGCCGTCCAGGTAGGTACGCACCTCCTCGAGCCCGGTCAGCCGCTGCGGCGCCCCCTCCGGCGCGAACGGGAACTCCATCACCACGTCGGCGTCGAAGAGCTCGAGGTACCCGTCGAGGTCCCCGTCCCGGAGCAGGTCGATCGAGGCGCGGAGGACCTGCGCGGCGGGTACGTCGGATGTGGTGGTCGTCATGTCCACCAACATACGGACCGATAGTCCGTTTAGCAACCGCCACGTCTGCCGACATCCGGCGGAGCTCCTGACCCGCCCGTCGAGCGGGGCGGGGACCTAGCCGGCGGCGAGGACCGCCAGGGACCGGTCGTGGAGGGCCTCGTCGACGGCCAGGAAGTCCTGGCGGGTGCCGTCGTCCAGCCAGCCGGTGAGGAAGGGCACCAGGACGCCGCGGAAGTGCTCTGACTGGGTCAGCCGCGTCCCCCCGCCGGGCAGCGGCTCCAGGTCGAAGGCGTGCTCGCCGTCGAACAGCCCGGGCACCAGCAGGCTGCCCTCCCAGCGGAGGTGCTGGCCCGGCCGCACCTCGCGGACGACGGGCTCGAAGGTGAGGGCGTCGTCGGTGGAGTCGCTGGAGAAGCGCAGGGTCCGGCCGACCTCGAGCTCACCGGTCATGCCGACGAGCCCCGGGTTCCACTCCGGGTAGGCCTCGAAGTTGGTCAGCACCCCCCAGACCACCTCCGGTGGTGCGGCGATGTCGACCCGGGTCTCGATCACGAAGGGGTTCGCCCGCTGCCAGGCGGCGGCGCCCACCAGCACGAGCAGCAGCGCGACCGCGACGAGTGCACGGCGGCGACCGCGTCGGGGCCGGCTCGGGGGCGGGGAGGCGGGGTCGGTCACGGGCGGACGGTAGGGGCACCAGGTGAACCGGGGATGACCAGCCCGTCGAGCAGGTCAGCTCGGTGGACCGCGACCGTCCGGGTCGCGGACCCGGTCCAGCCGTCGCGGTGGTGGCCGCATCCGTCCGCCGCCTGTGGGTAGAAGCATGGTGGTCGTCCGGAGCGGGCGGCACCCCGACGAGGAGCGATGCGTCCATGAAGAACACCTGGTGGATCTGGACCCTCGGCGTGGGCCTCGTGGTCGTGGTCGTGCTGCTGACGTCGTTGTACTTCGCGAACCGCTGAGCCCACCGCTCGCGGTGCGCGCGTAGGGTCCGGAGCATGAAGGTCCCGCTGATCGCCACCCTGCTCGCCACCCTCGGCGCCCTCGCCGCCGTGCTGCACCGGCGCAACGCCCGTGCCGCGGCCGAGGCCGAGCTCTGGGCGGCCGCCACCGACCCGCTGCCGCGTCGCTGATCCTCCAGCTGGACGCCTCGCGGCGCGCCGCGACCTGCTCGACCCATCCGTCCGACCCGCCGTGACGAACCAGGAGACATGAGCACCACCACCGCAGAGCCCGCCGCCGCTCCCGCCGAACCGAGACGGGGCGTACGTGCGCTGGTGGGTCTGGCCAGCGCCGCCATCGCGCTGTCGCTCGGTCACCTGACCAGCCTGCTGACCGGTGCGGCTTCCTCCCCGGCGGTGCTCGTCGGCTCCCAGCTCGTCGACGCCGCCCCGACCCCGGTCAAGGCGGTCGTGGTCCGGCTGCTGGGCACGGCCGACAAGCCGATCCTGATCGGCGGCGTCGTCGTGGTGACGCTGCTCGTGGGCGCGCTCCTCGGTCTGCTCGCCTGGCGCCGCCCACAGCTGGCCAACCTGGGCATCGTGGCCATCGGGGCCGTCGGCCTGGTCGTCGCCCTGACCCGTCCCGGGCTGGGTCTGGGTGGTGCCGTCCCCTCCGTCGTGGCCATCGCGGCCGGCGTCACGGCCCTGCAGGTGCTGGTGAACGTGACCAGCCCCCGTCCGGGTGAGCCCGTCGGCTCCGGGCCGAACCGCCGTCGCGTGCTCCTCGGCGGGCTCGGCAGCGCCGCCGTGGTGGCGCTGTCCGCCGGGGGTGGCGCACTGCTCTCCGGTGTCACCCGGGCCGGGGACGCCGCCCGCCGGATGTTCACCCTGCCCACGGCGGGATCGCCCGCCCCGCCGCTGCCCGAGGGCGTGCAGGTGCCGGGCAACACCCCCTTCAGCACGTCGATCGAGGACTTCTACCGGATCGACATCTCCCTGGTCACGCCGCGCCACGAGGCCGAGGGCTGGAGCCTCACCATCGACGGCGAGGTCGACAACCCGCTGACCCTCAGCTACGACGAGCTGCTGGCCATGCCGATGATCGAGCGCGACATCACCCTCACCTGCGTCTCCAACGAGGTCGGTGGGCCCTACGTCGGCACCGCCCGCTGGCTGGGCGTGCCCTTCGCCGAGATCATCTCCCGCGTCGGCGTCCGACCCGGCTCGGACATGCTGCTCTCGCACTCCCTGGACGGCGGCTACACCTGCTCCACGCCGGTGGCCGCGCTGACCGACCGCGACGCCATGGTGGCCATCGGCATGAACGGTGAGGTGCTGCCGGACAAGAACGGCTTCCCCGCCCGCATGGTGGTGCCGGGGCTGTTCGGCTACGTCTCGGCCACCAAGTGGCTCGAGCGGCTCGAGTTCAGCCGCTTCGGCGCCCAGACGGCCTACTGGACCGACCGCGGGTGGGCCGAGCAGGGGCCGATCCTCACCCAGTCCAGGATCGACGTGCCCGACTCCCTCGGCACCATCACCCCCGACAAGCCCGTGCTCGCCGGCGTGGCCTGGGCCCAGCACCGCGGCATCGCCAAGGTCGAGCTCCGCATCGACGACGGGGAGTGGCAGGAGGCGAAGCTGGCCGAGGAGGGCGGGATCGACCTGTGGCGCCAGTGGAGCTTCGTCTACGAGGGATCCCCGGGACGCCACAAGGCCGAGGTGCGGGCGACCGACAAGACCGGTGACACCCAGCCCGAGGCCCGCCAGCCCGTCTTCCCGGCCGGGGCCACCGGCTGGCACACCATCCAGTTCACGCTCGCGGACTGACCCCGCCGGCGGCGCCCCCCGGCCGTGGCACGCTGACGACGGGAGGTCGCGCCGGTGGCGCGGCTCCCGGTCAGGGCCTGTCAGTCAGCGGGCCGGTCGAGACGCTGGAGGACCCCGATGGACGCGCCCGCACCCGGCCCCAGCGCGGAGGACCCGACGCCGGTGGCCCCCGGCCACATCGGGTTCACCGTCCGTGAGGCGGTGCAGGCCAAGGGCCTCGACGACGCCGGACTCGCGCGGCTGCTCGAGGTCCTCCGCGGGCTCGAGGACCCTGGCAGCCGCTTCCTGGTGGCGGCCGCCGACCGCGGCGACCCCGCCGCCCTGCGCGGCGCGATCGCCCTCCTGGTGCGGGTCGGGCGCTACTCCCACGTCCCTGGCGTGCTCAAGGGCCTGCCCGGGGTGGCGGCCGCCGACGAGCTGGTGACGGCGGCGCTCGAGGTGGTGGACGACCCACGGACGGCCGCCGCCCACAACAGCGCGCGCCCCCTGGCCTTCCCCGTGCTCGAGATGTGGGCGCTGGCCGCGCTCGCCGTCCGCACCGACCCGGCGGTGGCCGACCGGCTGGCCGCGACGCTGGCGGGGGACCACGTCCCCGACCGCATCCAGGACCTGAGACGCGCCGGTGAGGTCTTCGCCCGGAAGGCAGCGGCCCCGGTGGCCGCGGTGCCGGCCGATCCCGCAGGGCCACCGCAGAAGGTGTCGCAGGTAGCCGCCTGGCTGCGCCAGCACCCGCACGCCGACCCGGAGCTGCTGGCCCCGCGACCACGTCAGAAGGCCGCGGCCAAGGTGGCCGCCGTCCGGGCCCTGGGCACCATCGCCACCCCGGCCGCCTTCGACGTCCTCACCCGCTACGCCACGGACGCACCCTCCTCGGCGATGCTGGAGGAGCTGCACCGGGCCTGGCCGCGGTTCGACCGGCAGGCCTTCGCCGCGGCCCTGCTGCTGCCCCGCCACGGGGGCCTCGACCTCGGTGTCTGCGCCGACCTGGACGGGATCGAGGCGGTGCCGGGTCTGCGCCGGCTCAAGGTGGTGCTGGTCGACCAGCTGGACCTGGGTCCGCTGGCCGGCTGCTCCGGGCTCGAGCAGCTGACCGTGCTGGCCAACGGCTCCCCGGGGCTCGGCGACCTCGGCGTCCTCACCAGGCTCCCCGCACTGCGTCTGCTGGACCTCTCCGGGTCCACCCGCCACGCCGACCTGACCGTGCTCGCCGGGCTGCCGCTGACCGGTCTGCGGCTGACCCTGGACGGCGCCGACGCCTCGGTGCTGAGGCGGATCCCCTCTCTGCAGCGGGTCTGCCTGGCGGCGCTGGACGACTCCGGGGACCTGCACCCGGGGACGCCTGACGTGGTGCGCGCGCTGGTCGCCGCCGGCGTCGAGGTGGTGCTGTACCTCCACGAGCGCTCCTGGGTCGGCGAGGTCGCCCAGCAGGCGGCAGCCGACCCCGACGTCCACGCCGTGTCGACCAACGGCTACCTCGGACTGACCCGGGACCCGGACGCCGTGGAGCGGCTGCAGCGTCGGCTGTACCTCGGCTCGCTCCTCTGACCCGGGCCCGGGTCGACGTCGGTCAGCCGGCGTCCTGCTCGGGGTCGGAGGTCTCGTCGAGGATGTCGTCGAGGGCCTCCCGGACGGCCTGGCGGGTGGCCAGGCGGACCGAGGCGGCGTCCTGCAGGGCGGTGGTGTCGGCGTCGGCCAGCCGCTGGCGCTCGGTGCGCTCGGCGTCCAGAGCCTTGTCGCGGGCGAAGCGGAGTCGTTCCCAGATGTCCATGTCGTGCCTTCCTGTCGGTGGCGGGTTCGCCGGGCTCACTTGAGGGGGTCGTGCCCCCAGTTCATCAACGAGTACCGCCAGCGGGAGTGCTCCACGTCGCCGTCGGGGCGCTGGGCGAGGTGGCGGTGGACGTACCCGGTCACCTTGCGCATGTGGTCGCGGTCGTCGTCGGTGAGGTCGTGCTTCTTGCGGCGCAGGATCTCCACGATCCGCCGCCCGGACGCGTGACCGGTGGACTCCGAGCCGCCCGACTTCTGCCCGACCTCCTGGGCCTCGTCGGTCTCCAGCCAGTGCTCGAGCTCCGACGCCGTCATGTTGACGGCCTCCTCGAAGTCCCGCCGGATCTCCACCGGTGAGGTGTCGTCGGCCACGCTCGCTCCTCTCCCGCGCTGTCGCGGACGGACGTCCGCACGACCCGGCTCGTACCCGGTCCAGGGGGGCTCAAGCGCAGGGAGGACCCGTCGTGGGAAAAGGAGGACCCCCCACCCATCCGCTGCCGGGAGGGCGACGAACGAGTGGTGGAGGCTGACGAGGCCTCCGCGGGGATCTCCCCGGAACCCGATCTCAGGAGGACCTCATGTTCACCAGCAAGCGCACCCGCACCGCAGCCCTCACCGCAGCCTTCCTGCTGCCGCTCGCCGCCGCCGCCTGCGGCACCAACGAGTCCGCCGCCCCGGAGGCCTCCGGCGGCGCCAGCGACATGGCCAGCGCGCCGGCCAGCAGCGCCCCGGCGTCCCCCAGCTCCTCGCCCAGCGACATGGCCAGCTCGTCCCCCTCGGCCGACATGAGCTCCGACGCCCCGTTCGGCGCGGCCTGCTCCGAGGTCCCCACCGAGGGTGAGGGCTCCGTCGACGGCATGTCCGACGACCCGGTCGCCACCGCCGCCAGCAACAACCCGCTGCTGACCACCCTGGTCGCGGCCGTCACCGAGGCCGACCTGGGCGACACGCTGAACAGCGCCGAGGCCATCACGGTCTTCGCCCCCATCGACTCGGCCTTCGAGGAGGTCCCGGCCGACACGATGGACGCCGCCATGGGTGACCCCAGCGGCCTGCTGACCGACGTGCTGACCGCCCACGTGGTCGGCGAGCGCCTGTCCCCGGACATGCTGGCCGGCGAGCACGAGACCCTGAACCCCGACCAGCCCGTCACCGTCGAGGGCAGCGGCGAGGACTTCACCGTCAACGGTGAGGCGATGGTCGTCTGCGGCAACGTCCAGACCGCCAACGCCACCGTGTACCTGATCGACACGGTCCTCCTCCCGGCCAGCTGAACCCATGTCGGTCGCCCGTGAGTTCGCCCGGCATGGCAACGTAGTGCCCATGCGAACTCCCCGGACCCCCGCCGGTGGGGATGTCGAGCACTCCCCACCGGCGCGGACGCCGGACCTGAACGAGCAGCTCCAGGAGCTCCTCGCCAGGTCCGCTCGGGGGCACCAGGACGCCTTCGCCGACTTCTACGACCTGACCTCGGCCCGGGTGCACGGGATCGCGCTGCGTGTGCTGCGCAACCCCGACCACGCCGCCGAGGTGACGCAGGAGATCTTCGTGGAGGTCTGGCGGACGTCCTCGCGCTACGAGGCGACCAAGGGCAGTGTGATGGCCTGGGTCTGCACCATGGCCCACCGCCGCGCGGTGGACCGGGTCCGGTCGGTCCAGGCCTCGCACACCCGCGAGGAGACCTGGTCGGCCCAGCGCACCCAGCGCGAGGTCGACGAGGTCTGGGACCACGTCGAGCAGCACATCGACGAGCACGCCGTGCGCCAGGGGTTGGCGTCGTTGACCGCGATCCAGCGGGAGGCGTTGACCCTGGCGTACTTCGGGGGGTACACCCACACGGAGGTGGCCGGCCTTCTCCAGCTCCCGCTGGGGACGGTCAAGACGAGGATCCGAGACGGCCTGATCGGCCTGAGAGACGCGATGGGAGTGGGATCGTGAGTCACGACCTGCATTCCGACGTGGGCGCCTACGTGGCCGATGCCCTCGACGACGACGAGCGCGAGGCGTTCGAGGCCCACCTGCCCGACTGCCCGAGCTGCCGTCGCGAGGTGACCGAGTTCCGGGAGACCGTGTCCCGGCTGTCGGTGGTGAGCGAGACCGCACCGCCGCCGGCGCTGCGGGCCTCCGTGCTCGCCGCGATCGCCCAGGTGCGGCCGCTGCCCCCTGAGGTGCAGGAGGAGCCCTCGACGTCCGTGGCCCCGCCACTGGTCGCCGCCGCCCCGCCACGGCGTGGTCTGCCCGAGGAGGGCGGGACCGACGAGGGACCGGTGGACGAGCTGGCCGTGCGCCGGCAGCGCCGGGTGACCCGTCTGCTCACCGGTCTGGTGGCCGCCGCCGTGGTGGTGGCCCTCGCGGTGGGCGGCTGGGCGGTGACCCTGCAGCAGCGTGTCGAGACCATCGTGGCCGAGTCCCAGGTCCGGACCGAGCTGCTCAGCGCACCGGACGTGGAGGCGGTGAGCGTGCCGCTGCCCGACGGCGGGCACGTCGGCTACACCCTGTCCCGTCAGCAGGACCGGGCGATCCTCTCGGCGGCGGCGCTGGCCGAGACCGAGCCGGGCAAGGTCTACCAGCTGTGGACCATGCAGATCGACGAGGAGGCCGGGACGCCCATCGAGGAGACCGTCAGGCCGAACGCCACCTTCACCGGCGGTGAGGACGTGTCCGTCCTGTTCGACCAGGTGAGCGACACCGAGGCCCTGGCCATCACGGTGGAACCCGACACAGGCTCGACGATGCCGACCACGACGCCATTCGGGGTGGCTCAGGTGTGAGACCGGGATTCGGTCCGCCACCCTCGTGGTCGGGGGGCGTCGTCAGCAGCAGAGGTCCGGGAACGCGGTCACCGCGTCCCGGACCTCACTGCGTCCGGGGGCCGCGAACTAGCATGGGCCCGTGGACACCGTGACCGGGTGCTGTGGCACCGGCCGAGGGGATCTCCCCGGGGCGCCGACGGACGCCGCGCCCGCACCGGGGACCAGGACGGTGGCCGGCGCGGCCGATCCCAGCCCGCGATCACCGCTGGTCGAGGTGCCCGCTGGGAGCTTCTGGATGGGCTCGGAGGACCCCGACGGCTTCCCGGCCGACGGCGAGGGTCCGGTCCGGCAGGTGTCCACCCGGGCTTTCGCCATCGCGGCGCACGCGGTCACCAACGCCGACTTCGCGGAGTTCGTCGAGGCCACCGCGTACCGCACCGACGCCGAGCGCTTCGGCTGGTCCTTCGTCTTCCACCTGCTGGTGCACCCCCGCGCCCGGCGCCACGTGATGGCGGAGCGGGTGCCCGGTGCGCCCTGGTGGCGGGCGGTGCGGGGTGCCACGTGGTTCGCTCCCGGCGGCCCGGGTTCGGACGTCGCCAGGCTGGCCGACCACCCCGTGGTGCACGTCTCCCACGCCGACGCGCTCGCCTACGCGGGCTGGCGCGGGGCCCGGCTGCCCACCGAGGCCGAGTGGGAGCGCGCGGCCCGCGGTGGCCTGGAGGGCGCCGTCTACCCCTGGGGTGACGAGCTGACCCCGGGCGGGGAGCACCGGGCCAACATCTGGCAGGGTCGTTTCCCCGAGGACAACACCGAGGCCGACGGATGGTTGGGGACCGCCCCGGTGGACGCCTTCGCTCCCAACGGCTGGGGCCTGTACGGCACGTCGGGCAACGTGTGGGAGTGGACCGGCGACCTGTTCTCGGCCACGTACCACCGTCACGACAAGCCGGCCACCCGTCAAGACCCCCGCGGCCCCCGCTATGGGCAGGCCCGGGTGGTCCGTGGGGGCTCCTACCTCTGCCACCACTCCTACTGCAACCGGTACCGCGTCGCCGCCAGGACGTCGGTCACCGACGACTCCTCCCTCGGTCACACCGGTCTGCGCGTCGTCGTCGAGCGCTGAGCTTCGCCGGCTCCGGCGGAGCAGTCGGCACGGTCTGGCGGTCAGGTGCTCCGGAGCGTGCCCGACCCGATCCGACCCGACCCGACCCGTCGCCCGGGCTGACGCTGCGGCGGCTCGCGGCCCGGCGCGATCACCAAGGCGGGGCGGGAAGGCCGCCGCTGTGTGATCCCGTCCCGGTCAGTCGTTGACGCAGAACTCGTTGCCCTCGGGGTCGAGCATGAGGTGCCAGGACTGCGGACCCTGCCGGTGGGTGGCCACGAAGCGGGCGCCACGGGCCTCCAGCTCGGCGCGGGCGGCGTCCTTGTCTCCGGTGCGGACGTCCAGGTGCAACCGGTTCTTGACGGTCTTGGGCTCCGGGACGTCCTGGAACAGCACCCGCAGACGCGAGCGCCCGCCGTCGGGGTCGGGACTGATCGCGGCGGCTCCCCGCCAGACCAGCGTGCCGTGGTGGGTGGTGGTTTCCTCCTCCGTGGCGTGGCCCTGCTCGACCATCCGGCGGACGAACGCCTCGTCGGTGGGCTCGACCTGCCAGCGGAGGGTCTCGGCCCACCAGTCGGCGAGGGTGAGGGCGTCGGCGCAGTCGACGGCGACCTGGATGATGCGCGGCTCGGTCATGGTCTGAGTATGTCCCGCGCCGCTGACACTCCGGAAGACCGTGCGCCCTCCCCGGCAGGGCCTCTCCCAGCGTGCGGCGGGGCTGCTCGCCAGGGAGCTCCGGCTCGTGCTCCCGTGGGCCGATGCACGCCCTGCGTCCCGACGACGTGGGTGTGATGCCGCGCCGCAGCCGTCCCGACAGACTCGCTGGCGTGACCAGCGCCAGACGACCGCCGACCTGGCTGGCCGGCCTCCGCGCGACCACGGTCGTCGCCGGGGCGGTGGCGGCGTGGGGGTTCAGCTTCCCCGGTCAGCCGGTCCTCCCGGTGCTGCTCGCCCTGGTGGCGAGCGTGGTCGCCGCGGTGGGAGCCGTCGTGTGGGTCGGGTCCCTGCCCCGGAGCCGGCGGCACCGGCTGGGGGTGGGCCTGGTCCTCGTGGCCGTGGTGGGGCTGGCCGCCGCCGCCGAGCTGCCCGCCCGGGCGCGGTTCCTGCCCAGCGCACCGGTCTTCAGCCTGGTCGCGGGGCTGTCGGACCGGCCGCCCGCGCCGGGCACCGTGTTTGGCGCCGAGCACCGGGGTCCCTGCCCGGCCGTGGTCGGCCTGGAGCTGGTCAGCCACTGCGTCACCGTGCCCGGTGGTCTGCTCCTCTTCGACCACGCCGGGTCGGCGCTGTTCGACGACGCCGGCTGGGCCTACCTGCCGTGGGGCCCGGACGTCGTGGTCGAGGAGGGCTGGTTCGAGCGTCCAGAGTTCATCCACCTGGTGGGGGACTGGTACGCGTTCTCGTCCAGCTGGTGAGGCTGGGCGGTCCCTTCGTCTGGATCCGCTGGGCGACGGGTCCGGTCACGGCAGGCGCAGTCCGAGGACCGCACCGTAGTCGTCGCCGTACCACCCTCCGATGGCCGCGCGGATGCCGTGGTCGTCGCGGGTCAGGACCGGCGGGCCAGCAGGCTGTAGGTGTTCGGCAGCCGGCCGTCCCAGACCGCGGCGTCGACCCCGTCCGGACGCCAGAACGGCTCAGGGTGCTCGCGCAGGTCGACCAGCTCCAGGCCCGCGTCCAGCACGGCCATCACCGTCTGGGCGAGGGTGTGCTGGCGCTCCACGGCGCCGTGGCCGGGGAAGGTGTCGTTGACGTGCTTCTCGGCGAAGTAGCCACGGTCGGCGCGGACCCGGGGCTCGTCGGCGTCCCAGCTGAACACCGGCACCAGGGGGTGCGCCTCGTGGACGAAGAGGTGGCCACCGGGGCGGAGCAGCCGGGCCATCTCCCTCGCCCAGGCCGTCAGGTCGCCGAGCCAGTTCAGGGCGCCCTTGCCGGTGTAGACGAGGTCGGCGCAGCCATCGGCCAGCGGCGTGCTCGGCAGCACGGCCACCAGGTAGCGGCAGGGGACACCCAGCTCGTCGGCGCGACGCTGGGCCGCCCCGACCGCGGTCGTGCTGTAGTCCAGCCCGACCACCGCGACGGCACCGGCGCGCACCAGGGCGACGTCGTCGATGCCGTGGCCGCTCTGCGGGTGCACCACGCGGGGCCCGGTGCGCAGGATCGGGTCCAGCAGCTCCCGTTCCACGGGAAACAGGTCGGCCGTCCGAGCCTCCGCCAGCAGCTCGTCGTACTCGCGCACGTGCTTCGTGGAGGCCTGTTCCCACGCCTGTCGGGTCCGCTGGTCGATGTCAGTCACCCCGCCAGTCTCGTCCGGCTCCCGGTGCCGCGCGCAGGGACTTTCCGGAAGGCCGCCTGCTAGGCGGTCGAGGCGGGACCGCCGCGCGCTGAGCCGTCACAGCCGACGGCCGGGTGAGAACTGAGCATGTCCTGAGGCAAAACAGAGCAGGATCCGGGCAGACGCTGATGGTGAGGGGGCAGAGTTGTCTTCGTCGGGCTGCCGACCACGTCGTCTCGGGGGAGCGGCACACGGGGAGCAGATCTGGCACAGGACGCGGCGTGGCCGCGCAGCAAACCATCGGGGGACGGTGCGCTGCGCGGACTCGTCGGTCTGCCCCCTCCTCGGTGAGTGTTCCCGAGTTCCCGCTTCGACACCGACCACGCCACGAGTGTGCGGCTGCGGCATCCGCGCTGGAACAGCCCTGACCGCCCCTGGTGTGTGCGGCACGGGTGATGGGGAGCCCGAGCCGGCCCGCAGGTCCACCACCTGGACCGCGGGACGCCCGGCGGGATCAGATGGTGCCGAGGGCGATCATGGCGTCGGCGACGCGCCGGAACCCGGCCACGTTGGCCCCGAGCACGTAGTTGCCCGGCTCGCCGTACTCCTCGGCCGTCTCGGCGCACCGCTCGTGCACGTCGACCATGATCTCGGTCAGCCGGGCCTCGGCGTGCTCGAAGGACCAGGAGTCGCGGCTGGCGTTCTGCTGCATCTCCAGCGCACTGGTGGCCACGCCGCCGGCGTTGGCCGCCTTGCCGGGCCCGAACAGGACCCCGGCCTCGGTCAGCACCCGCACCGCGTCCGGGGTGCACGGCATGTTGGCCCCCTCCGCGACCGCGACCACGCCGGAACGGACCAGCGCCCGGGCGTCCTCCAGCCCCAGCTCGTTCTGGGTGGCGCACGGCAGGGCGATGTCGCAGGGCACCTCCCAGATGCTGCCCCGGTCGGAGTAGGAGGCGTCGCGGCCCTCGGCGTAGTCCGACAGCCGGCCGCGGCGGACCTCCTTGAGCTCGCGCAGGGCGTCCAGGTCGAGTCCGCCCTCCTCCACGACGTAGCCGTCGGAGTCCGAGCAGGCCACCACGGTCGCCCCGAGCTGCTGCAGCTTGTCGACCGCGTAGATGGCGACGTTGCCCGAGCCCGACACCACCACCCGCTTGCCCTCCAGGCTCTGCCCGCGGGTGCGCAGCATCTCCTGGGTGAAGAGCACCGTGCCGTAGCCGGTCGCCTCGGTCCGGACCCGCGAGCCGCCCCAGGTGAGGCCCTTGCCGGTCAGCACGCCGGACTCGTAGCGGTTGGTGATCCGCTTGTACTGGCCGAAGAGGTAGCCGATCTCCCGGCCGCCGACGCCGATGTCACCGGCCGGCACGTCGGTGTACTCGCCGAGGTAGCGGTACAGCTCGGTCATGAAGGACTGGCAGAACCGCATCACCTCGCCGTCGGAACGGCCGCGGGGATCGAAGTCGGAGCCGCCCTTGGCCCCGCCGATCGGCATGCCGGTCAGGGCGTTCTTGAAGATCTGCTCGAAGCCCAGGAACTTGACGATGCCGAGGTAGACCGAGGGGTGGAAGCGGAGCCCGCCCTTGAAGGGGCCCAGCGCGGAGCTGAACTCCACCCGGAAGCCGCGGTTGATCTGCACCGCGCCCTGGTCGTCGTGCCACGGCACCCGGAAGATGATCTGGCGCTCCGGCTCGCACAGCCGCCGGAGCACGGCCGCGTCGGTGTACTCGGGGTGCTTGTCGATCACCGGGTCGAGGCTGGTGAACACCTCCCGCACCGCCTGGTGGAACTCCTCCTCGCCGGGGTTGCGACGCAGCACCTCGTCGTAGAGCGCTACCAGGGTGGGGTGGGGCACGTGGGGGTCCTCTCGTCGTCGCACGCCGTCCGGGGCAGGTACCCCGGGACGGCCTCGATCATGTCCGATCCTGTCAGGACCCGGGCCGCGGCTCAGATCCAGCCGTTGCGCCGGGCCACGTGGACGGCCTCGTGCCGGTTGGCCACGTCCAGCTTGCCGACCACCGAGGAGAGGTAGTTGCGGACGGTGCCCACCGAGAGCGAGGCCCGTCGGGCGATCTCCTCGATCGGGTTGCCCTCCGCGGCCAGGGCCAGCACGTCGGCCTCGCGCGGGGAGAGCGGGGAGTCGCCGGCGCTGATCGCGTCGGCGGCCAGCTCGGGGTCGACGTAGCGGCCGCCGCCGGCCACGGTGCGCACCACCGCGGCGAGGGTCTGGGAGCTGACGGTCTTGGGCAGGAACCCGCGCACACCGACCGCCAGCGCGTTCTTGAGGTAGCCGGGGCGCCCGTGGGAGGTGACGATGATGCAGCGGCACCCCGGCACCTCCTCCGCCAGCCGCTCGGCGACCGCGATGCCGTCCAGCCGGGGCATCTGCAGGTCGAGCACGGCGACGTCGGGGCGGACCTTCGCGGCCACGGCCACCGCCTCCTCGCCGTGCGCGGCCCGGCCGACGACCTCGAGGTCGTCCTCCAGCTCGAGCAGGCTGCAGAGGGCGTCACGGATCAGGCCCTCGTCGTCGGCGAGCATCACGCGGATCGTCATCGGTGGTTCCTCCCGGTCAGTGCGGTGCCGCCCCGTCCGTCGACGCCGGGCGCGGCTCCGGTGGTGCCGGTGGCCGGGGGCGAGGGGGTGCCGGCCGACGTCGGTGCCGTGGCGGTGAGCGGCGCCCGGGCGGTCAGCGTGAAGGTGTGGGCGTCGCCGGCGTGCCGGAGCGAGCCGCCGACCGCGGTCAGCCGTTCGGCCATCCCGATCAGGCCGCTGCCGGCGGAGCGCTCACCGTCGGTGCGCACCCCGTCGTTGACCACCACCAGCTCCGCCTCGGCCGACCCTGGCCCGTCCACCAGCCGCAACGTGATCCGGGCGCTCCGGGCCCGGCTGTGCCGGATGACGTTGGTGACGGCCTCGCGGACCACCGCGCCGAGGACGTCGCCGACCTCGGCGTCCACCCGCCCTTCCGGCAGCTCGTTGACCAGCACGCACTCGATCCCGGCCGAGACCAGCAGCGACCGGGCCCCGACCAGCTCCTGGGGCAGGTCGGAGGAGCGGACGCCGGCGACGATCCGCCGCACCTCCTTGCTGGCGTCCTCGGCGATGCCCCGCACCTGCGACATCTCCTCCGCCGCTCGCTCGCTGCGCCCGCGCCGGGCCAGCTCGGCGGCCAGCTCGCTCTTGACCACCACCGTGGTGAGGGTGCGGCCGAAGACGTCGTGCAGGTCGCGGGAGATCCGCAGCCGCTCCTCGGCGATGGCCAACCGGGCGGACTGGCCGCGGGCGTCGTCCAGGGCGTACAGCACCCGCAGCATCCACCCCGACAGCCACACCGTCCCGGCGACGAAGGCCATCATCAGCGACAGCACCACGATGGAGACCACGTTCTGCAAGACCGTCATGCTGCTGATCGGACTGATCACCAGCAGCAGCACGACGGCCGCCACCACCGGCACCCCGACCGCGAGCCACCAGGCCAGGCGGGGGGAGAAGGCCGCCACGCTGATGGCCACCACGACCAGCATGGCCGAGGGCCAGGAGCTGCGCAGCGGCATGGTCAGGGGGATCGCGGCCAGCGTCAGCACGGTGAGGCCCAGCCAGAGCCCGAGCAGCACGCGCAGCCGCCCGCTCATCCCCGCGGAGGTGCGCACCGAGAGCAGGCTCCAGCGCAGCCAGGCCACGTTGGTGGCCGTGTGGACCAGGACCAGGAGCATCGCCGCAGCCAGCGGAGGCCCGCTGTACCGCGGGTCGACACCCATCTGCAGCCCGGCGAACAGCTCGGTGGCCATGATCACGTACACCGACCAGTGCACGTAGGCGACGAAGCGCTCGGTGCTGCGACGCAGGGCGCCCGGGTTGTCCTTCACGAGGTCGATCCTCCCAGCGGCCGGGGCGGCTCAGCGGTGACGCCCGTCATCTCCCCGCCCTCAGCGTCCCCGCCGGCCCCCACGGGTGCGCAGGTAGTCGCGCACCACGTACTCACCGAGCCGCCCGGCCTGCGGGGCGAACACCCGCCCACCGGCCCGGCGGGCCACCGCGTCGAGGAACCGCTCCAGCCCCGGGTCGTCGCCGAGGCGAAAGAAGTTGAGCGTCGCCCGGGCGCGGGTCAGGCGGTCCACCTGCTGCAGCGTCGCCCGGAGCGTCTCCCGCTCCGGCGGCCAGGAGAAGTACGGGGTGCCGTCGGGCTGCAGGTGGGCCGTCGGCTCGCCGTCGGTGACTACCAGCACCACCGGCTCGGCGTCGGGGTGGCGGTGCAGGTGCCGTCCGGCCAGGGAGAGCGCGTGCGCCAGGTTCGTGCCCTGCACCCACGCCGGCTCCACCCCCGCCAGCTCCAGCGGGCTCAGCCGCCGGGCCATCAGGTCGAACCCGATGATCTGCAGCGCGTCGCTGCGGAACCGCGTGGCCACCAGGTGGGCCAGCGCCAGCGAGGTCTGCTTCATCGGACCCCACCGGTCGGCCTGGATCATCGAGAACGACAGGTCCACGCACAGCGCCACCGCCGCACTCGTCCGCCGCTCCGTCTCCGCCACCACGAAGTCCTCCGCCTCCAGCGTGAACCCCGCCGCGGGGACGGCACCACCGGAGCGTACGCCGTCGGGCGGCGGCGTCCTCCCGGAGCCGTCCCGGTCGTGCACCTCCAGCCGGGAGCCGGTGGCCCCGTCGCGCGCGGTCGGCGTCCCGGCCTCCGCGGCGCGACGGGCGATGGCGTTGACCACCGACCGCACGGCGTCCACCGGCTGGTCGCCGCCGAGCTCCCAGGGCAGGTAGGCCCCCGTCCGCTCGTCGGCGGCGCCCGTGCGCCGGTCGTCGTGGGAACCGGTGCCCGGGGCGTCCAGGGAGGCGAAGATCCGCTTGAGGGTGGTCTCGCCCAGGCGGCGCAGCGCCTTGGGGCTGAGGCTGAGCCCGGAGTCACCGCGCTGCAGCCAGCCCTGCCGCTCCAGTTCGCGCTCCATCCGGCGCAGCTGCTCGAGGTCGCGGACGGCCTCTCCGCCCAGCTGGCGCTCGATCGCCTCCACGTCGACGTCGTCCAGCCCGGCACCGGCGTAGTCCTGCCCGAGCTGGGCCTGGAGGTCCTCGACGTCGGCGAGGTCGGAGACCACGCCCACCGCCTCGCCGTAGCCCAGGCCCTCCTCGCCGTCGACGTCGAACCCGCGGCCGCGCATCATCCCGGGCCGCAGCGCGGTCAGGTTGTCGCGGAGCTGGCCGAGCTGGCTGGCCAGGTCGGCGTCGCCCATGGCCTGCTGCATCAGGTCGGCCAGCTCGGCGCGCTGCTCGCGGCTGAGGGAGCGCATCATCCGCTCGGCGTCGGCCTGGCGGCGGGCCAGCAGGTCGACCAGCTCGTCGGTGTCGGCCGGGCCCTCGGGGAAGAACTCGCCGTGGCGGTCCATGAACTCGGCGAACTGCTCGGTGGTGTCCTGCCCCTTCGAGTGGGCGGCCAGCAGGGAGTTGAGGTCGGCCAGCATGTCGCGGAGCTGCTGGGAGCCGGCCGGGTCCTGCCCGGAGAGCGCCTGCTTCAGCCCGGCGAACTGCTGGTCCAGGACCTGCTCGCGCAGCATCTCCTTGATCTGCTCGTAGGTGCGGCGGGCCTCCTCGGAGCGCCAGGAGTAGTCGGCCAGCGCCCGGACGTCGGCCGCGGTCGAGCCGGGGAGGGTGTCCAGCTCCATCTCGGCCAGCCGGGCCGCGTCGGTGCCGTCGCCGGCCAGCGCCTCCCGCTCGGCCGCGACGGCCTGGTCCAGGGCGGCGCGGACCTGGTCCAGGACGCCGCCGAGGTTGCCGCGGCGCTGCAGCTCGCGGCGTCGGCGGGCCAGCTGGCGGCGCAGGGCGTCCGTCCCGGGGGTGCGGCCGGTACCGGAACGGCGCAGCTCGTCGAGGACGTCGCGCAGGTTCTCCCCGGCCAGGACGCGCTCACCCACCTCGTCCACCACCGCTCGCAGGTCGAAGGGTGCGGCCAGCGGGTCGGGGCCGTCGTGCCAGGCGCCGTAGGACCAGCGGCCCGGACGTGAGCTCATCGGTCCTCCTCAGCTGCCGTAGACGGTGCGCTGGCCGCGGCGGTGCTCGTCGACGGTGGCCTTGGAGAGCCGTCGGGTCAGGTAGAGGCCCTCGCAGACCAGCTCGACCGCTGCCGCCGCCTGCCCCGGGGAGACGGTGTCCTCGTGCACGCCCAGGGCGGCCATCACCGTCGACAGCCCGGGGACCTGCTCGAACTGCTGCAGCAGCTCCGCGGAGGAGACCAGCGGGCCGGTCTCGATGGTGGCGTCCTCGGCGAAGAGGTCGGTGAAGCCGGTCAGGTCGACCCCGACCAGCAGCTCGCGGAAGACGGTGGCGGTGGCGAGCCGGGCCAGGTGCTCGACCACGTCGGCCTCGCGCCCCTCCTCACCCATCTCGAACTCGAGCTTGCCGCGCAGGGTGGGCAGGACCGCGGCCAGGTCGCCGATCCGGGCCACCGGGTGCGGGTCGCCGGTGACCGCTGCACGTCGCAGCGCCGCCCCGGAGAGCTCCTCCGTGGCGGCGACGGCGAACCGGGCCGAGACGCCGGCGGACTGGTCGATCGCGGTGGAGCCACGCAGCTCGTCGACCAGGTGGGCGACCACGCGCAGCAGGTGCTCCGGCACCTCCCCGGTCAGCCGGGTGCCGTCGGGCAGGGTGCCGGTGGCCACGGCGGCCTCCTGGCGGACCAGGGCCACCTCGTGCTCGATCTCGGTCGGGTAGTGGGTGCGGATCTCGGCGCCGAAGCGGTCCTTGAGCGGGGTGATGATCCGGCCGCGGTTGGTGTAGTCCTCGGGGTTGGCCGAGGCGACCACCAGCAGGTCCAGGGGCAGCCGCAGCGCGTACCCGCGGATCTGGATGTCGCGCTCCTCGAGCACGTTGAACAGCCCCACCTGGATCCGCTCGGCCAGGTCGGGGAGCTCGTTGAGACCGAAGATCCCGCGGTGGGCGCGGGGGAGCAGCCCGTAGTGGACCGTCTCCGGGTCGCCGAGGGAGCGGCCCTCGGCCAGCCGGGTCGGGTCGACGTCACCGATCAGGTCGCCGATGGAGGTGTCGGGGGTGGCCAGCTTCTCGGCGTAGCGCTCGTCGCGGTGCCACCAGCTGACCGGGAGGTCGTCGCCGAGCTCCTCGACCCGCTGCCGGCTGCCGACGGTGATCGGGTCGTAGGGGTGCTCGTGCAGGGCCGAGCCGGAGATGCACGGCGTCCACTCGTCGAGCAGCCCGGCCAGGGTGCGCATCAGCCGGGTCTTGCCCTGGCCGCGTTCACCGAGGAGGACGAAGTCGTGCCCGGCGAGCAGGGCGCGCTCGACCTCGGGCAGGACGGTGTCGTCCAGCCCGACGAGCCCCGGCATCGACGGGTCGCCCTCACGGAGCCGGTGCAGCAGGTTGTCCCGCAGCTCGCTCTTGACGCTCCGCTGCACGTGCCCGGAGGCCCGCAGCTCGCCGAGCGTGGTGGGGGAAGGAGGTGTGCTGGCTGCCATGACCTGAATCTACGTCGCGCTCCCAGCCGGTCCGGCCTGGGTGCTCGTGCACCCGGTTGCCGCCGGGTCCCCCAAGCCCCGGTGGGGCAGAACCGGTCGCTCAGCAGACCGCGCTCGACACCTGTCCACCGGTGTCCGCTGAGGGACCGGTCGTGCTCGTCCCGACCGGGGAGCGCCCTGGGGTCGGTGTCCCGGTGGCGGCCGGCGGGGGCCGGTGACGGTTCGGGCGGCTTGGGGGGAGACTGGCCCGGTGTTCACCCGACTGACCCCGATCCTGCCCGTCGCGCAGGTGGCCGAGGAGCTCGCGTTCTACGAGGCCCTGGGCCTCACCCGGCACACCGACCCCGAGGAGACCTACCCGCTGGAGGACTTCGCGGCGGTCGCCTCCGGCGAGCACATCCTCTTCGGGCTGGCCCGCACCGACGACGTCGCGGTGCCGCCCGCGGGTCTGCTGTGGCAGCTGGAGACCGACGACCTGGACGCCGTCGCGCGGGCCGCGGTGGACGGAGGGGTGCAGGTCACCTCGGCGGTCGCCACCCAGCCCTGGGGACGCCGGACGATGACCCTGCGCTCGCCGAACGGCTACCTCGTCGGCGTCGAGGAGGTGTAGTCGAGGAGGTGCAGCGGCCACACCTCTGCTGCGATGAGGGGGACGACCGCCCCGGCCGCGTGGGCCGGGGCGATCGGGTTGCGGCAGGTTCTGCACCGGACCGCGGGGCGGACCCACGCTAACCCGGGGCTGCCAGGCGTCGGACCCCACCCCCGCCGGACGTCGCCGATGCGGGTCAGGCGAGGGGCCGCGGGTCGGCGGCGCGGGGGACGTCCCGGCGGCGGCTCCAGATCCAGACGGCGACGGTGACCAGGGCCATCATGGCGCCGGGGATGAGCATCATCGCCCCACCCGAGCCGGCGCTGCGGTCGATCACGACCTCGCTGGTCAGGAACGCCGAGATCCCGAAGAGGACCGTGTTGTTGACCGCGTGCAGGACGACGGCCGCCTCCAGCCCGCCGGTGCGCCAGGTGATCAGCGAGCAGGCCACCCCGAAGGCCAGGTAGTACAGCGCGAGCGTCCAGTCCCCGGCCCCGTGCGCGACCATGAAGATCAGGTTCGGCCCGATCAGGGCCGCGACCAGCGCCGCCCTGGGGGAGGCGAACCAGGAGCCGAAGGCGCGCGCGAGCAGACCGCGGGCGGCGTACTCCTCGCCGGCGGCCTGGAAGGGGGTGGTGAGGACCACCACGGCGAGCATGGTCAGGGTCGAGAGCAGCGTCGGCGCCGCACCGCCGGCCCCGGCGGCGGCCGGGAAGAACCAGGTGAGGACGACGGCGTAGACCAGCCAGACCGGCACCAGGATCGCGGCCAGCCGGAGCGACAGGCCCCAGCGGAACCGGCCGTGCACGGAGTGCAGCCACCGTCCGCGCTGGCCGAAGAGCATCCGCTGCAGCAGCATCGAGACCGGGATCATCAACCCGATCGAGACGTTGGTGGCCAGCAGCAGCCCCGGGGTCATCACCATGTTGGCCCCGTCCACCCGGATCAGCTCCCAGCCGGTGAGCGCCTGGACGACGACCAGCGGGATGGACACCGCCACCTGCAGCAGGAGGAACAGCACGGCGGTGAGCAGCACGGCGAGGGCGCCCCGCCACCAGCCACGACGCTCGGTCCGCAGGAAGTGGTGGTACCCGGTCGGCCCCTGGGGCAGCACGTCGACCACCGGCGGCCGGGTGGCGGGGACCTCGGCGCCCACGTCGCGGAGGGCGCGGGGCTCGACGGGGTCGGGGGGCGGGGTACTCGGTGTCGTGGTCTCCATGCCTCCAAGCCTCCGCCCCGGTCCGCTCGGGCGGCAGGGCCCCGGATCACCGGATGGCGTGTCCTGCTCCCGGCCGTGCGGTGACGGACGTCATGCCCGGGCGGATCGCGAAAACCGTCTGACGGCGCCGATAGCGTGTCCGTGGTGGAGGAGGGGCCATGACCGCGATCACCGTGGATCGTCTGCACAAGACCTACGTCGTGCCGGAGCGCGAGGGTGGCCTGAGGGCTGCCCTCGGGGCGTTGGTGCGTCGTCGCACCCGCCAGGTGAGGGCGGTCTCCGACGTCAGCTTCACCATCGAGGCGGGGGAGGTGGTCGGCTTCCTCGGGCCGAACGGCGCGGGCAAGACGACCACGCTGAAGATGCTGGCCGGGCTGCTGCACCCCAGCGAGGGCACCGCCTCGGTCCTCGGGCACACCCCTTGGCAGCGCGACCGCTCCTACCTGGCCCGGATGGCGTTGATCATGGGCCAGCGCAACCAGCTCCAGTGGGACATCCCGGTGCTGGACTCCTACCGGCTGAACCAGGCCGTCTTCAGGATCAGCGACGCCGACTTCCGCCGCCGGCTGGACGAGATCACCGAGCTGCTCGAGCTCGGCGACCTGCTCCGCAAGCCGGTGCGCAACCTGTCCCTGGGTGAGCGGATGAAGTGCGAGATCGCCGGGTCGCTGCTGCACGCCCCGCAGGTGCTGTTCCTCGACGAGCCGACCATCGGCCTGGACGTGGCCATGCAGCGCCGGATCCGGTCGTTCGTGGCCGAGTACAACCAGCGCACCGGCGCCTGCGTGATGCTGACCAGCCACTACATGGCCGACGTCGAGGCGCTCTGCCGCCGGGTGATCGTGATCCACCACGGGCGGCTGCTCTTCGACGGCGGACTCGCCGAGCTGGTGCACCGGTTCGCGACGGACAAGACGATCACCGTCGAGCTGGAGGACGGGAGCGCCGTGGACGACGCCACCCTGGCCGCCGTGGTCGAGGGCCGGGCCGTCGAGCGGTCGTTGACCGGGCTCACCCTCCGGGTGCCGAAGGCCGACACCCCGCGGGTCGCGGCCCGGCTGCTGGCCGGGCTGCCGGTCACGGACCTGATGATCGAGGAGCCGCCGATCGAGTCGGTGATCGAGCAGGTCTTCGCCTCCCCGGCCGAGGACGACGAGCCGGCCCAGGTCGAGGGCCCCACCGCCGACGCCGACCCGGTCGAGGCCGCGACGTCGCCGGGGGAGGGGGCCACCCGTGGCTGAGCCCACGGTCGCGGTGCCGGCGCCGGACTTCACCAGGACCTCCGGACGCGCCCTGTCGCGCTACTACCGCGGCGAGTTCTCCGCGTCGCTGGCCAACAACCTCGCCTACCGCGGCGCGGTGGCGATCTGGGTGCTCACCACCGTCATCCAGCCGCTGGTCTCGATCGTGGTCTGGCAGACCGTGGCCGGTCCGGGCGGGCAGGTCAACGGCTACACCGCCTCGGAGTTCGTCACCTACTTCGCGGTGACGATGCTGGTGGAGCACCTCACCTTCATCTGGCTGATGTGGGAGTTCGAGTACCGGATCCGCACCGGCTCGATGTCACCGCTGCTGCTGCGCCCCATCCACCCCGTCCACAAGGACGTGTGCGACAACCTCAGCTACAAGGCGGTGGGGCTGGTGGGGGTGGTCCCGGCCATGGTGCTGCTGGTGATCGGGTTCGGCGGCGAGGTGTCGGCGATCAGGGTGTGGCAGGTGCTCGCCTTCCTGCCGGCGCTGCTGCTGGCCATGGCGCTGCGCTTCGTGCTCGAGTGGGCGCTCGCGCTGTCGGCCTTCTGGCTGACCAAGACCTCCGCGCTCAACAACCTCTACTTCTCGCTGTTCCTCTTCCTCGGTGGCGCGTTCGCGCCGCTGGCCGTGCTGCCCGAGACGGTGCGCACCGTGGCCCTGGCCTCCCCCTTCCCGTGGATGCTGGCCTTCCCGGTCGAGGTGGCGATGGGTCGACGGACGGGGATCGACGTGCTGGTCGGCTACGCCGTGCAGCTGGGCTGGTTGGCGCTGGCCCTGGTGCTGATGCGGGTGGTCTGGGCACGGGCGGTCCGGACGTACTCCGCGGTGGGGGCCTGAGGTGGGCGTCACCGACGCGGGTCCGCTGGCCACCACCCGGCGCGGACGGCTGCGGCACGACGCCTCGATCCTGCGCACCTACCTCGGGCTGGGTGTGCTCAACCTGGTCCAGTACCGCTCGGACTTCGTGCTCTCCGTCGTCAACGCGGCGATCACCCTGCTCACCCAGCTGCTGGGGCTCTCGGTGGTCTTCGCCCAGACCACCGACCTGGCCGGTTGGCGGTCCGACGACCTGCTGGTCCTGGTCGGCGTGCACTTCCTGATCGGCGGGCTGATCGGGCTGGTGCTGCGCCCCTCGATGGAGATGATGATGGAGGGCATCCGCCAGGGCACCTTCGACTTCACCCTGGTCAAGCCCGCCGACTCCCAGCTGCTGGCCAGCATCCAGGTGGTCCGGCCGCAGGCGCTGGTCGACGTGGTGGTGGGTCTCGGCGTGATCGTGTTCGCCACCACCCGGCTCGGTGGTGCCCTCGGCCCCGTGGACGTCGGGCTGTTCCTGCTCACCCTGGTCTGCGGGGTGGTGGTGATCTACAGCTTCATCCTGGCGCTGAGCACCATGGCGTTCTGGTTCGTCCGGCTGGACAACGTGCTGGCCATCTTCCAGTCCCTGTTCGGCCAGGCCGGTCGCTGGCCGATCACCATCTTCCCCGGCTGGCTCCGGGTGATGCTGACCTTCGTGGTCCCGGTGGCCTTCGCGGTGACGGTGCCGTCCCAGGCGCTGACCGGCCGGCTCGACCTCGTCACCACGCTGGGCGCGGTCGGCGTGGCCCTGGTGTTCTTCGCCGCCTCGCGCTGGTTCTGGTTCTTCGCCCTCCGTCGCTACACCGGCGCCTCGGCCTGAAGCGCCCTGCCGCTCAGCCGGCGGGGTGCCACCAGGTGGCGGTCGGCGTCACCGGCACGGTGCGCTTGTGCCGGGTCTGCAGGTAGAGGGTCTCGATCCGGGTGGCGACCTCGTCGGTGACGTCCGCGCCCTCGAGGTAGTCGTCGATCTGGGCGTAGCTGACACCGAGGGCGATCTCGTCGGGCAGACCCGGGCGGTCGTCCTCGAGGTCGGCGGTGGGGACCTTGGTCCAGCTCGAGGCGGGTGCGCCCAGGTGCTGCAGCAGCTTCGCGCCCTGGCGCTTGGTCAGGCCGGTGAGCGGGGTCAGGTCCACACCGCCGTCGCCGTACTTGGTGAAGAAGCCGGTGACGGCCTCCGCGGCGTGGTCGGTGCCGATCACCAGCAGGGCGTGCTGGCCGGCGATGGCGTACTGCAGCACCATCCGCTCGCGGGCCTTGACGTTGCCGCGGACGAAGTCGCGGAGCTCCTCGCCGAGCCCCTCGGCCACGGCGGCGCTGGAGGCGTCCGCCCCCGGGCGCACGTCGACGGTGACCACGCGGTCGGGGCCGATGAAGTCCAGCGCGATCTGGGCGTCGGCCTCGTCGGCCTGGGTGCCGTAGGGCAGCCGCACGGCGACGAAGGAGGCCTCGAGGCCGTCGGCCCGCAGCGACTCCACCGCGCGCTGGGCCAGGGCCCCCGCGAGCGTGGAGTCCTGGCCCCCGGAGATGCCCAGCACGAACCCCTTGGTGCCGGTCGCCCGCACGTAGTCGGCGAGGAAGGCGGTGCGGCGTTCGACCTCCGTCCCGGGGTCGATGGTGGGCTGCACATCGAGCGCGACGCGGATCTCGTCCCGGAGAGTCATGCGGCTCAAACTACCTGGCGCGGTCAGCGGCCGGCGGCGTAGCCCTGCATACCGCGCGGGTTGGCCGCGGCCAGCAGCAGTCCGGTGTCGGGGTGGCGGGCCACGGCGCTGAGCCGCCCCTCCGACCAGGGGCCGCCCACGCTCACCCGGTGCCCGCGCCGGCGCAGCGCGTCCACGGTGCTCTCCGGCACCCGGCTCTCCAGCACCAGCGAGGCGGCCTCGTAGCCGCGTGGCCAGAAGGAGTTGACCAGGTGGTTGGTGTGCCAGTTGGGGGCGTCGATCGCGGCCTGCAGGTCCAGGCTCCGGTCACGGGCGAACCCGGCCAGCAGCCGCAGCAGCAGGTGGCTGCTCCACTGGTCCTGCTGGTCACCGCCGGGGGTGCCGAAGGCCAGCGTCGGACGTCCCTGGTAGCTGGCCAGGCTGGGGGTGAGGGTGGTGCGCGGGCGGCGTCCGGGGGTCAGGGTGCCGGGCAGGCCCTCGTCCAGCCAGGCCATCTGCAGCCGGTTGCCCAGCGGGAACCCCAGCCCGGGGACGACCGGGTTGGACTGCAGCCACCCACCGCTCGGGGTGGCCGAGATCATCGTCCCCCAGCGGTCGACCACGTCGAGGTGGCAGGTGTCGCCGCGGGTGGTGCCGTCGGCGTCGACCGGGGGAGCGACCGGGTCGGGCCGCTGGGGCTCCTGGTGCTGCACGGTCGGCTCGCCCAGCCCGCCTCCGACCTCGTGCGTGACCTCGCCGGCGACCACCCGGCGGGCGTGCTCGGGGACCTGCGGTGCGGTGCCGGTGGGTGAGCCCGGGCGCCAGTCCTCCGAGGCGGTGTCGCCGATCAGGGCGCGGCGCGCGTCGCCGTAACCGGGGGAGAGCAGCGCGTCGAGGTCGACCGGCATGGCGTCGCCGTACCAGGCGTCACGGTCGGCCATCGCCAGCTTGGTCCCCTCGACCAGCCGGTGCACGGTGGCCGGGTCGTCCACGTCGAGGGTGGCGAGTTCGACGTCGCCGAGGAGGGTGAGCTGCTGCAGCATCACCGGTCCCTGGCTCCACGGGCCGGCCTTGTGGACCGTCCAGCCGCCCAGGTCGACGCTGACCGGCTGCTCCCAGGTGGCCTCCCAGCCGGCCAGGTCGTCGGCCTCGAGGAAGCCGGCGTGGGGCGTCCCGGTGGAGTCGACGGTGGGGGTGCCGGCGGCGGCCACCAGGGCCTCGGCGATGAAGCCCTCCCGCCAGACGCGTCGCGCGGCCTCGATCTGGGTGTCGCGGTCGGGCCCGGCGGACTCGGCCTCGGCGAGCAGCCGCTGCCAGGTGCCGGCGAGGTCGGGGTTGCGGAACAGCTGCCCGGTGCGGGGGCCGTCCGCGCCGAGGTAGAGCGCGGCGGAGCTGGTCCAGTGCTCGGTGAAGAGCTCCTGCACGCTGGCCACGGTGGCGGCCACCTGGGGCACCGGGGAGTGGCCGTGCTCGGCGAGCCCGATCGCGTGGTCCAGGACGTCGCGCAGGGTCCAGGTGCCGTGGTCGCGGAGCAGCAGCAGCCAGGCGTCCACTGCCCCGGGGACGGCAGCGGCCAGCGGGCCGGAGCCGGGGACGATGTCCAGCCCGAGGTCGCGGTAGCGCTCCGCGGTGGCGCCGGCCGGGGCGACACCCTGCCCGCAGAGGACGACGGGGTCGGCGCCCTCGACGCTGAGCACCATCGGCACCTCGCCGCCGGGCCCGTTCAGGTGCGGTTCGACCACGTGCAGCACGAAGCCGGCGGCCACGGCGGCGTCGGCGGCCCGTCCGCCGCGCTCGAGCACCGACATGGCTGTGGCGGTGGCCAGCCAGTGGGTGCTGCCCACCATCCCGAAGGTGCCCTGCAGGGTCGGACGCGTGGTGAAGGCCATGTCGGATGAGTCTAGGAGGGGCCCTCCGGACCCGGTCGGCGGCCGTCGGGGAGCGGCCGCGTCGGTCACGGAGGTCCGAGCCGGGAGGGCGGCGCGACGCGGGGCCCTGCGACGCGGGGGTGCGGCCCGCGCGGCCGGAGCCTGCCGGCGCAACTAGGGTCGCGAGCATGGCAGTGAGCACCCGCATCGTCCTGGCCGCCCGACCCTCCGGGGAGCCGACGTCCTCGGACTTCCGCACCGAGACCGTCGAGCTCGACGCCCCTGGCGAGGGCGAGGTGCTGCTGGAGACGCTCTACCTGTCGCTGGACCCCTACATGCGGGGCCGGATGAACGACGCCGAGTCCTACGCCGAGCCCCTCGCGCTGGGGCAGACCATGGTCGGGCAGACCGTGTCCCGCGTGCTGGAGTCCGCGGCGCCCGGGCTGGCCCCCGGCGACGTCGTGCTGGCGGGCAGCGGCTGGCAGACCCACTCCGTCCAGCCCGCCGACCGGCTGATCCCGCTCACCGACCCGCCCACCCCGCTGTCCACCGCCCTCGGTGTGCTGGGGATGCCGGGGATGACCGCCTGGACCGGTCTGCTGACCATCGGTGACCCGAAGCCCGGTGAGACGGTCGTGGTGGCCGCCGCGACCGGTCCGGTGGGGAGCGCGGTGGGGCAGATCGCCAGGATCAAGGGTGCTCGTGCGGTGGGCATCGCCGGCGGCCCGGAGAAGGTGGCTCACCTGCGCGAGCTCGGGTTCGACGCCGCCCTGGACCACCGGGCCGAGGACTTCGCCGAGCAGCTGGCCGCGGCCACGCCGGACGGGATCGACGTCTACTTCGAGAACGTCGGCGGACGGGTCTGGGACGCCGTGCTGCCCCGGCTCAACACCTTCGCGCGGGTCCCGGTGTGCGGCCTAGTCGCGGGCTACAACGCCACCGGGCTGCCCGAGGGACCGGACCGCTCGGGGCTGCTGATGGCCAAGGTGCTGCAGAAGCGGCTGACCGTCCGCGGCTTCCTGGTCCACGAGCTCGCCGCCGGTCAGCGGGAGCGCTTCCTGCAGGAGATGGGGCAGTGGGTGGCCGAGGGGCGGGTCCGCTACCGCGAGGACGTCACGGAGGGTCTGGAGAACGCGGTCGCGTCCTTCGTGGGCATGCTCCGCGGCGACAACTTCGGCAAGACCGTCGTCAAGGTGTCCGACTGAGGACGCGGTGGCCCGGTTAGGCTGCCGCCGTGCGCCTGGTCACCTGGAACGTCAACTCGCTGCGGTCCCGGATCGGTCGGGTGGAGGCGCTGCTGGCCCGCCACGACGTGGACGTGCTGGCCCTCCAGGAGACCAAGGCTCGGGAGGACCAGCTGCCGCTGCTGGGTCTGGAGGCGATGGGCTACGAGGTGGCCGCCGCCGGCACCAACCAGTGGAACGGCGTGGCCATCATCAGCCGGGTCGGTCTGGAGGACGTCCAGGTCGGCTTCGAGGGGATGCCCGGCTGGGGTGAGCCGGAGGCGCCGGAGTCCCGTGCTCTCGGCGCCACCTGCGGCGGGGTGCGGGTGTGGTCGCTGTACGTGCCCAACGGCCGCAAGCCCGACGACCCGCACTACCTGTACAAGCTGGACTGGCTGGCCCGGCTCCGCGAGGCCGCTCAGGGCTGGCGCGGGACCCCCACCGCGCTGGTCGGGGACTGGAACATCGCCCCACGCGACGAGGACGTCTTCGACATCGCCCAGTTCGCCCGCTCGACCCACGTCACCCCCCGGGAGCGCGCCGCCTTCCAGGGGTTCCTCGACGACGGCTGGGACGACGTGGTCCGCCCGCACGCGCCGGGGCCGGACGTCTACACCTACTGGGACTACTACCGGCAGCGGTTCGAGCGGAACCGCGGGCTGCGGATCGACTTCGTGCTCGGCTCCCCCGCCCTCACCGGCCGGGTGACGGGCGCCTGGATCGACACCGAGGAGCGCGCGGGCACCGGGGCCTCGGACCACGCGCCGGTGGTCGTCGACCTCGCCGACGCGCCGGCCGCCGGGTGAGCTGGCCCGCTGACGCGCGTCCTGGTGAGCCGGTGCTCTGCCGCTTCACCAAGTGGCCGGGGTCGGAGCACTGGCGCCACGACTGCGTCTGGCTGGGCACCGACGAGCACGGGGACTGGATCGGGCAGCGGGCCGGCGCGCGGAGCTGGCGTCCCGGTGCCGCCTTCGACAACCCGGTCCCGAACGTCAGCCTGGTGCCGGCTGGTGCTCCCGACTGGGTGGGGACGCTCTTCCCGCCCGGCCACCCCTCCGGCACCGCGGTCTACCTCGACCTGATGTGGGACGTCGCCTGGTCCCCCGACGAGCGCGGCGTCCTCACCGGCATCGACATGGACCTCGACGTGGTCCGCACCGACGCCCGCGGCACCTTCCTCGACGACGAGGACGAGTTCGCCGAGCACTCCGCCCGCTGGGACTACCCCGAGGACGTCCGGGCGCAGGTGGTGGCGCGGGCCGACGCGCTGCTGGTGGACGTCCGGATCGGTACCGCGCCGTTCGACGGTGCGACCGGCGCGGGGTGGTTGGAACGGCTCCGCCGTCTCGAGTGACGGTGCTCGCGGGCCCGAACCTGGCCCCGCCCGAGGTCGCCCGCACCAACGTGTCCATACGAGCACACTGGCCGCCCTACGGCGCCGTCGCGCCGCTATGAACAGCTTCCGGTGGACGTCCCCGGCGGGACCGTGCCGGGACGCCCGTCGATTCGTGCGTCCCACAGCCCGACAGGCTCCGCAGGGACCGGATGGGCTCTCGGACGCACGTTCTGACGACGCATCCGGGGGCCACCCCTCTGCCGCGGACTCAGACGCCGACGGGCGTGCAGGACGGCGTCGAAGGTCGGGCTCGACGAGGTGGCGGGCGGAGCGCGTCCGTTCCGTCACCTCCTGAGCGCGCGAACCTGCTCATGGGAGCACCCTGGGCTCTCCACGGCGCTCGAGTGCCGCCATGGACAGGTTCCTGCGGCCGTCGAACCACGCGACAGGCACGGGACGGCCGTCGGTGCGTGCGTCCCGCAGCCCGCCAGGCTCCCTGGGGACCTGATGGGCTCTCCGGCGCACGTTCCGACGACGGCGGCCGGAGCCACCTGGACAGGGACTCAGGTGCTGACGGCGCGCAGGACCGTGTCGAGGGTGTCGTCCTCGCCGACGTTGCCCGGCACCACCACCAGCACCACCGGACGTCCGGCAGGAGTGCTCAGGTCCCAGACGGAGACCCCCGGCAGCACCTGGCCGCGGACCCTGGCCCGGGCGGCACCGAGCCCGGCCCGGGCCACCTCCGCGCCGGTGATCCCACCTTTGGAGACCACCACCTCGACGTCGTCGCGGAGAGCGGCCACCGTGCCCACCAGCACCCGCATCACCGACTCGCCGTGGGCCAGGGTGTGGTGCTCGGGGCGCCGCACCCGTTCGCTGGCCAGCGCCGCGAAGCCGTCGGCCAGCGCGGGCGCCACCTCGCTCACCAGCCGGTCGACCTCCCCGGGTCCGTCGGCCAGCGCCGCGTCGGTGTCGATGACGCACGGGGCCCGTCGTCCGGCCGCGGCGACCGCGAGCTGGCGGGTGGCCGCGGAGGTGTGGGAGCCGCAGACCAGCAGCGTGCGCCCGGACGGCGTCACCGGGGTGGGGAGCAGGCCGGCGCTGGTGACCCCGGCCACTGCGGCGGCGATCGGCGCCCCACCGCGGACCACGAGCTCGCGCTCGGTCCAGGCCGTCCGGACCGCGACCGCCAGCCGCTCCACGTCGGCGTCGTCGTGGACGTCGGGCAGCAGCACCTGGCCGTCACCCGCACCGACCAGGGCGGCCACCAGCGCCGCGGGGTCGCGGACCACCTCGATGGGCAGCAGCACCGGTTCGCGGTCGGAGTGCTCGCGCACGTAGTCGGGCAGGTGGCCGGAGCGGTACCCGAAGACGGGGTCGGCGGCGAACTCGGTCTCGTGCGCCGGCAGGGTCCGCCCACCCACCCGGACCAGGTGGGTGCCGTCGACCGTGGTGCGGCCGCCGCCGGGGAAGGCCGGCACGAACAGCAGCGGGGCCCGGTCGTCGACGGCGGCGGCCTCGGCGAACACGTGCCCGCGCAGGGTGGAGTCCCCGCGCAGCACCAGGTGCACCCGCTCACCGAGGCGTCGCCCGGCCTCCGCGGCCATGTCCCGGGTCCGGTGCACCAGGGCGACGGCCTCCGCCTCGGCCACGGCGCGGGTGTTGGTCAGCAGGTAGACCGCCGGCGCGGAGCCCAGGGCGTCGGTCAGGGTGTCGGTGTCCCAGTCCAGCAGCACCTCCACGCCGGTGGCGGACTGGCTGCCGGTGGGGTCGTCGTCGAGGACCAGGACGAGCATCGGGACCCGCTCTCAGTGCATGTAGAGGCCGCCGTCGACGTTCAGGGTCTGCCCCGTCACGAAGCCGGCGTCCTCGCTGATGAGGTAGTGGACGGCCGCGGCGATGTCGCGCGGGGTGCCGATGCGTGGCAGCACGCCGTCGGCGGCCATCGCGGTCTTGCGCTCCTCGCTCAGGGCGCCGCCCATGATGTCGGTGTCCACCGGGCCGGGGGAGACGACGTTGGCGGTCACCCCGTGCGGGCCCAGCTCGCGGGCGATCGAGCGCATCAGCCCAACCACGCCCGCCTTGGACGCCGAGTAGGGCGTGCGGGAGTAGGTGCCGCCGCCGCGCTGCGCCGAGACCGAGGAGATGCCGACGATGCGGCCCACCCCGGAGACGACCAGCGACTCCGCCACCCGCTGGGTGATCCAGTGGGTGCCGGTCAGGTTGATCGAGAGCACCCGGTGCCACTCGTCGGCGTCCACCTCGAGGTAGGGGACCGGTGAGGAGACGCCGGCGAAGGCGACCACGGCCACCAGCTGCGGCAGCTGCGCCTCCAGCTGGTCCACCGCCGCACGGGCTGCGGCCCGGTCGGCCACGTCCGCCCCGACCCCGACCGCCCGGACGCCGTGCTGCTCGCTGACCTCGGCCGCCGTCTCCGCCGCGGCCGTCGGGTCGACGTCGACGACCCCGATGTGCCAGCCGTGCTCGGCCAGCAGGTGGGCGGTGGCCCGGCCGATCCCGCGCGGGGAGGCGGCGCCGGTGAGCACCGCCGTGCGCTCGGCCGGGAAGGAGCTCACTGCTCGGTCTCGCCCGGCTCGGCGGGGTGGATCGGGGCGGGGCCGAGCTCGGCCAGCAGCTCCTGCATCTTGACGTAGGCCTTGTTGCGGTAGGCCACCAGCTCCGGCACCCGCTCGGCGGGGACGTCGAGGAAGCCGCCGCCGGACTTGGTGCCCAGCTTGCCCTGGGCCACCAGCTCGGCCAGCGCGGTCGGGGTGGCGAAGCGCTCGGGCCAGCGGCCCTGCAGGGACTGGAAGCAGAACTCGTAGACGTCCAGCCCGGCCATGTCGGCGATGGCGAAGGGGCCGAAGAACGGCAGCCGGAAGCCGAAGGT
Organism: Auraticoccus monumenti; assembly: GCF_900101785.1. GTDB lineage: Bacteria > Actinomycetota > Actinomycetes > Propionibacteriales > Propionibacteriaceae > Auraticoccus > Auraticoccus monumenti. Next base: position 954,671 of record NZ_LT629688.1, read on the forward strand.
GGTGCGCACGATGGTGTCGACGTCCTCGGCGGTGGCCACCCCCTCCTCCACGAGCTGGCTGGCCTCGGAGAAGAGCGCGTACTGCAGCCGGTTGAGCACGAACCCGTCGGTGTCGTTGACCCGGGCGGTCTGCTTGCCGGTGGCGCGGACGATCTCCTCCACGCCCGGCAGCAGCGACTCGTCGGTGCCGGGGTGGGGGATGATCTCGACGCCGGGGATGAACGGCGCGGGGTTGGAGTAGTGCACCCCGAGGAAACGCTCGGGACGGTGCACCGCCTCGGCCAGCCGCGCGATCAGGATGGTGGAGGTGTTGGAGCCGATCACCGCGTCGTCGGCGGCGGCGGCGGAGATGCGGCGCAGCGTGTCGTGCTTGACCGCGATCTTCTCCGGCACGGCCTCCTCGACGAACGAGGCGCCGTCGACGGCCTCCTCCAGCGAGGCGGCGGCGCTGACCCGGGCTCGCATCACGTCGGCCGCACCCTCGGGGAACAGGCCGTCGGCGGTGTACTGGGTGGCCTCGGCGACGATGCGTTCCAGGTTGCCGGCCGCCACCTCGGCGCTGACGTCGCTGATCCGGACGTCGGCGCCGGCCAGGGCGAGCAGCTGGGCGATGCCGCCGCCCATGTAGCCGCTGCCGACCACGGCGATCTGGCGTCCCTGCAGGGGTGCGGGGGAGGAGGTGGTGGACATCGACGTCCCTTTCTCGGAGCGGGTCGGTTCGGACGGGGGCGGGGAGCTGTCGTTCAGCGCGGCAGCAGCGAGCGGAGGTAGCGCTCGTTGGTGGCGCAGACCCCGAGGCTGTCCCCGCCGTACTGCTCGAGCAGGAACGGGCCGCGGAAGCCGAGGTCGACGGCGTCGCGGACGACCTCGCGGTAGTTGATCAGCCCGAGCTCCATGCTGGTGGGGGTGGAGCTGGCCCAGGAGCCGTCGCCGGCCTCGTCGCGGGCGTAGTTCTTGACGTGCCAGTAGTTGGCGTAGGGCAGCGTCTTGGCGTGCATCTCGCGCCAGTCCTCGATGGGGCGGTGCAGCCGGACCAGGTTGCCGATGTCGGGGTTGAGGCCGACGTTGTCCAGCCCGATCTCCTGCACCAGCTGGACGGCGCTGTCGGCGGTGCCGAGGTAGGTGTCCTCGTACATCTCCAGCGCCATCGGCAGCCCGACGCTGGCCGCGTGCTCACCCAGCTCACGGAGCCGGCGGACGCAGAGCGCGCGGGTCTCGGCGTCGTCGGGGTCCTTCCAGCCCGGGGCCGTCCAGAACCACAGCGCCTTCTTCTGGGCCTCGCTGAACGGGTGGTGCAGACCGGTGGAGAAGACGCTCATGCCGAGTGCGGCGGCGCCGTCGATGCTGCGGTGGGCGTACTCGAGGTTGCGCTCGCCGTGCTCGGGGTGGATGACGCTCTGGCGCTGCACGTGGACGGAGATGATCTCGACCCCGTGGGACTTCGCCACGGCGAGCAGCTCCTCGCGCCGGGACGGCTCCAGGTCGGCCGGGCGGATGTGGTTGTCGGCGATCTCGATCGCGGTGAAACCGAGCTGCTCCACCTCGGTGAAGACCTCGTCCCAGCGCTCGACCGGGGCGTCGTGCAGGGGGTCGGCGCCGGGGCGGGCGAAGCCGTGCATGCAGACGGCGATCGGCCAGTTCTCGGCGGTGAGCTCGGCGGGTGCGGCGGGGGTCGACATGACCACGTCCTCGGGATCGGTACGGCTGACTAGATCCAACATCCTATAGGAAGTGGGGAGGTGTCAAGGCGTGGGTAGGAGACGGTGGTCGTCGCGCACCGGCTGTTCACCATGACTGGCCAGGATCGGAGCAGGCAGGCGACAGGAGGAGTGGGGCAGATGACGCAGACGGACTTCCGGGAGTACCTCGACTCGCTGCGGGGCGACGGGTTCAGCGTCCGCCACGACGAGCACGGGTCCGACCCCGACCTGATCGACCCGGGTGGCCGGGCGGTGGAGAGCTGGCGCGAGCAGTACCCCTACGAGGAGCGGATGGGCCGCGACGAGTACGAGGCGGAGAAGTACGTGCTGCAGATCGAGCTGCTGAAGTTCCAGTACTGGACCCAGGACACCGGCGGCCGCCACGTCGTCCTCTTCGAGGGTCGCGACGCCGCCGGCAAGGGCGGCACCATCAAGCGGTTCACCGAGCACCTGAACCCGCGCGCCTCCCGGGTGGTGGCCCTGACCAAGCCCACCGAGACCGAGCAGGGGCAGTGGTACTTCCAGCGCTACGTCAGCCGGCTCCCCACGGCCGGGGAGATCGTGCTCTTCGACCGCTCCTGGTACAACCGCGCCGGGGTGGAGCGGGTGATGGGCTTCGCCAGCGACGCGGAGTACGAGCTGTTCATGACCCAGGCGCCGCAGTTCGAGCAGATGCTGGTCGACGCGGGCATCTCGGTGACGAAGCTGTGGTTCTCGGTGACCCAGGCCGAGCAGCGGACCCGGTTCGCGATCCGCCAGCTGGACCCGGTGCGGCAGTGGAAGCTCTCCCCGATGGACATCGAGTCCCTGGACCGGTGGGAGGACTACACCGCGGCCAAGGAGCAGATGTTCCTCCGCACCGACACCGACCACGCCCCGTGGACCACGATCAAGAGCAACGACAAGAAGCGCGCCCGGATCCAGGCCATGCGGTTCTTCCTGTCCCAGTTCGACTACGACGGCAAGGACGCCGACGTGGTCCAGACGCCCGACGAGAAGGTCGTGCAGCGTGGGCTGAGCGCGGTGGGTGACTGAGGGTTCGCCTCCACCGACGGCAGGGAGGGGCAGGACCGACGTCCTGGGGGCGTACGTCGAGCTCGAGGCGGGCCGGGTTCGGCCCTCCGAGGTGCATCCTGAGCAGGCTCAGAGCTCCCGGGCGATGCGCAGCGAGCGCTCGCGGACGTTCTCGATGTGACGCCGCATGGCCTGCTCCGGGCTGAGGACCTCACCGCGGGCGGTCGTGCGGGAGGAGAAGGCGTCCACCACAGCGGCGTGCTCGGCGACGGCCTCGTGCACGTCGGTGACGCCGCGCAGCGCGCTCTGCCGCATCCGGTGCAGCTGGGCCCCGAGGGAGACCGACATGCTGAGCAGGTACCGGTTGCCGCAGTGCTCGAGGACGACGGCGTGGAAGTCGGAGTCGCTGGCGAAGTACTCGGTGGTCAGGGTCAGGTCCACCCGGCCGGCGGCCAGCGCCTCGGCCACCCGCTCACCGGCGCGGACGTGGCGCTGCTGGGCCTCGCGGAGCTGCTCGAGCATGACACCGCTGGCGGGGGTGGCCAGCCGGGCCGCGGTGGTCTCCAGCATCAGCCGGGCCTCGAACACCTCGGCCAGCTCGCCCTCGGACAGCGGGGGCGCCACCCGGTAGCCCTTGAGCGCCTCGCGGGTCACCAGCCCGGTGCGCTCCAGGTGGACCAGGGCCTCCCGGACCGGGGTGGGGGAGACGGCCAGCTCCCGGGCGATGGTGTCGATCGCCAGCCGGGCGCCGGGTTCGAGCTCGCCGCTGAGCAGCAGCTCCAGGATCCGCTCGTAGACGTGGTCGCGGAGCCCGCGCCGTGCGATCCGGCGGTCGGGTGCGGGGGTCGGGGGACGTGGCATCAACGCGGCTCCCGGTCGGCGACGTCGAGGACCTCGTCCAGGATGCGGGCGACGGCGGCCGGGTCGTGGGCGAAACGGCCGAGGAACATGCCGTCCACGCTGTCGGCGATGGTGGGCCACAGCCCCGGTCCGGCGCTGCCGCCGTAGATGACGCGACCGGGCAGCATCGGGTCGGGGGCGACGGAACGGCGCAGTGCCGCGGCCACGGAGCGGATGTGGTCCGCCCCGGCCGGCTCGGGGGCGCCGATGGCCCAGACGGGTTCGTAGGCCACCACCACCGGACCCTCCAGCCCCTGCTCGCGCGCCGGGGCCAGCGCGGAGTCGATCTGGCCCAGCACCTCCGCGACCGCCTCCGCGGGGCGGCCCCGCTGCGGCTCGCCGACGCAGAGCACCGGGGTGAGCCCGTTGCGGAGCGCGGCGGTGGTCTTGGCGGCGACCACCTCCTCGGTCTCGCCGAACATCGCCCGGCGCTCGGCGTGGCCGACCTCGACCAGGGTGCAGCCCAGCTCGGCCAGCACGCGTCCGCTCACCTCACCGGTGAAGGCGCCCTCGTCCTCGGTGCCCAGGTCCTGCGCGCCCACCCGCAGCCCGGAAGGCAACCCGAGCTCCAGCGCGGCCGGGATCGAGGGGAACTGCGGCATCACGAAGAGCTCGGCCAGCCCGCCGGTGATCGCGGGGTGGGTGCGGGCGGTCCCGGCCACCGCCTCCACCCACGTGCGGGTGCGCGCGTGGGAGAAGTAGGTCTTGAGGCTGGAACCCACCAGCACCGGGGCCATCAGGCGCCCCAGAGCCGTCCGCCGACCGTGCCGACGACCAGCGCGAAGGAGACCGCGCCGGGGTCGGCGGTGCCGCGGGACTTCTCCCCGTGCGAGCGGGCGCGTCCCAGCTTCGCGGTCAGCTCCTTGGTCGACTCGGCCCCCTGGTCGGCGGCCTGCACGGCGGCGTCCCAGGCCTGCGGCAACGGGTCACCGGCGCCGACCCGCTCGGTGAGGGTGCGGACGAAGGGGACGATGGCGTCGACCATGGTCTTGTCCCCGACCGCGGCGCCGCCGACACGCTCGACGGCCTCCTCGGCCTGGCGGACGCCCTCGGCCACCGCCGCCGCCTCGACCGCGTCCTCGTCGCCGATCGAGCGGGCGAAGGCGTCCAGCATGGCGGCCCAGATCGCCCCGGACGTCCCCCCGGCCCGGTCACCCCAGGCGTCGCCCGCGCGCTGCACGGTGGTCCCGGCACCGGCCCCCGCCTCCAGGGCCTCGTGGGCGGCGTCCCGGGCGGCGCGGCTGCCGCGCTGCATGCCGATGCCGTGGTCGCCGTCGCCGGCCACCCGGTCCAGCCGACCCAGCTCGTCGGCGTGCTCGTCCAGGACTGCGGCGACGGCGTCCAGCGCCTCGGCCACCCGGGTGGCGGCCCGGCGGGAGACATCGCTGGCCTCGCCGATCTCGGTGGCGGCGGCCACCGCGGCCTCGATCTCCTCGGCGGCGACCTGCTGCTGGCCCGACACCCCGCCGCGGCGGAAGGCGGCGGTGTCGCAGGGGGCGGTCCAGAGCCGCTCCAGCTCCTCGTCCAGCCACAGCAGGGTGAGCGAGCAGCCGGCCATGTCGAAGCTGGTGCAGAACTCGCCGACCTCGGGGTCGACCACCTCGATGCCGGCCTCCTCGAGGAGGCGGTGCACGGTGGCGTAGACCACGAACAGCTCCTCGTACTTCACGCTGCCCAGCCCGTTGAGGATCGGCACCACCCGGGCGCCGCGGACGTCGACGCCGTCGGGCACCTCTCCCAGCAGGGTGGAGACGAAGCGCTCGGCCAGCCCGGCGGCGGTGGGGACCTCGACCTCCTCGATCCCCGGCTCGCCGTGGATCCCCAGCCCGACCGCCATCCGCCCCTCCGGGACGGTGAACAGCGGCTCGTCCGCGCCGGGGAGGGTGCAGCCGCCGAAGGCCACCCCCAGGGATCGCATCCGGTCGTTGGAGAAGGAGGCGACCCGCTCGACCTCAGCAAGGTCGTAGCCGGCCTGGCAGGCGGCGCCGGCGATCTTGAAGACGACCAGGTCACCGGCGATCCCGCGACGCTTCTCGCGCTCGTCAGGGCCCGCGCTGGAGACGTCGTCGGTGGCCAGCACGGTGCGGCACTCGATGCCCTCGGCGCGCAGCCGCTCCTGGGCGGCGTCGAAGTTGAGGACGTCGCCGGCGTAGTTGCCGTAGCTGAGCAGGACGCCGCGGCCCTGGTCGGCGGCGCGGGCCACCGAGTGCACCTGCTGGGTGGAGGGCGAGGCGAACAGGTTGCCCATCGCCGCACCGTGGGCCAGGCCGGGGCCGACCAGACCGGCGAAGGCCGGGTAGTGCCCGGAGCCACCGCCGATCACCAGGGAGACGGTGGGCTCGCTGCCGCGGGTGCTGCGGACGACGCCGCCGGGGACGTGCCGCACCCAGCGGGACGCGGCGGCGGCGAAGCCGACCACCATCTCGTCGGCGAACTGGTCGGGGTCGTTGAACAGCCACGCCATCGTGGGGCTCCTCGTGTCGGGGACCGGGTCAGCGCTGATCCTATAGGAAGTTGGATGTCGCGCCAGGGGTGAGCGGGGGTGCGCACCCGCCTGGCTTCGTGGAACAGGCCTGCGCACCTCAGGCGGAGCCGCTTCCTATAGGAAGTGCTACCGGACAAGAAGTTGTCAACATATTGCGCAGAATCCCTGGTGGAGTGGCCCGGTGGTCTGGTGAGGTCGGTCGCGAGACGGGCCGACCGGTCCGTCCAGACCAGTCGAGGGGGGCCGTGAGCACCACCGCCAGGGGCGCCCGGGGGAACGCACCAGCCGGCGCCGCACCGCAGCCGGCGCGTGCGCCGGGGCCGCCGCGACCCCCGGACCTGTCGGCGCTGGACCGTGCGCCACAGCTGCGGGCCCGCCGCTCGCCCCGCTGGATCGCCGCCGGGGTGCTCGCCATCTGCCTGGGCGCCATCGGGGCGGTGCTGCTCTGGGACGGTGCCGTCACCTCCCAGCAGGTGCTGCGCGTCAACGCCGCGGTCGCCCGGGGTGAGGTGGTCGAGGCCGGTGACCTCGGGCCCGTCACCATCGGCTCCCTGCCCGGGGTGTCGGTGGTGCCGGCCGAGGAGCTCACCGGGCTGGTGGGTCAGCACGCCCTGGTCGACCTGCCCGCCGCCAGCCTGGTCCCGGCCGGCGGCGTCGGCGCGCCGGTCGTCGCGGAGGGGACGGCCCGGATGGGATTGGCGCTGCCCGCCGGTCGCCTGCCCTCCGGGACGCTGGTGCCCGGGGAGTCGCTGCTGCTGATCCCGGTGCCCGCCCCCGACGACGACAGCCGCGAGGCGCGTCAGCCGGTGGTCGCCGCGACGCTGGTCAGCGCCCCGGCGGTGGGTCCGGACGGCGTCGTGACGCTCGTCGACGTCACGGTGGCGGTCGAGGACGCGGAGGCGGTGGCCCGGCTGGCGGCCACCGACCGCCTGGTCGTGGCCCGGGTGGGCTGAGAGATGGCGCTGCTGGTGCTGGCCGCTGCCGCCGGGTCGCCGGGAGTGACCGCGACCAGCGTCGGGCTGTCCCTGCTGTGGCCGCGGGACGTCCTGCTCGTGGACGGCGACCGCGACCCGTCCCAGTCCGTCCTCGCCGGGTTCCTGCAGGGAGCCGACGGGCGCGGCCGCGGGCTGGTGGAGCTGGCCCGGGCGCACCGCGAGGGACGTCCGCTGGAGCGGGAGGTGCTGCACCACACCCTGGTCCTGGCCGGGGACGGCACCCGCCAGCGGCTCTTCCTGCCCGGCTTCACCCGTCCCGGGACGGCCCTCCTCTTCTCCCGTGTCTGGGGGGACCTGGCGCGCGCCCTGCAGACCCTCGACACCGCCGGCTTCGACGTCGTGGTGGACGCGGGCCGGATCGGGGCGGCCGGGCTGCCCAGGGAGCTGGTCGGTGCCGCGGACGCGGTGGCCGTGCTGACGCGGTCCACGTTGCGCTCGCTGGCCGCGACGCGGCTCTACCTGCCCGAGCTCCAGGAGACGGTGGCGCTCAGCCAGGGACAGCTGGGTCTGGTGCTGGTGGGTGAGGGACGCCCTTACTCCGCGCGCGAGATCGCCGGTCAGTTCGGGCTCCCGGTCTGGTTGGTGGTGGCCGAGGACGCCGCGGCGGCCGCCGTCTTCTCCGACGGCGCACCCCACCCCCGCAAGCTCGGGCAGTCCGCCTACGTCCGTTCGCTGCGGCAGGGGGCCGAGACGCTGTTCGGGCTGGCCACCCGGTCCCGTCGGCTGGTGAGCGGGGTGCCCCGGTGACCCACTCCCCGCTCCAGTCCGTGCCGCTGTTCCAGGCTCCTCCCGGGCCACCGGGGGACGACGTCGCCCCGCCGCCCCGGACCACCTTCACCGCCACCGAGATCGCCGCCAGCCCCCTCGGTGAGCAAGCGGCCGGATCGGTGGACTGGGGTCTGGTGGTGGTGCTCCGACGCCAGGCCTCGGCGGAGATCTCCGAGCACTCGCGGCAGTTCCAGGAGGAGCACGGCCGACCGATGCCCGACGTCGACCGGCGGCTGATGGGTCGGGCGACGATCCGTTCCATCGTGCGCCGGCACGCCGAGCAGCTCAGCGCCCTGGGCCAGGAGCTGTGGCCGATCCAGGTCGAGCGGCGCTACGCGGGGGCGGTGGAGGACGCGGTCTTCGGCTACGGGCGGCTGCAGCCCCTGTTCGACCTCCCCACCGCGGAGAACATCGAGATCCACGGCCACGACTCGGTCATGGTGCAGCACGGGGACGGCCGCCGGGTGCCGCACCCGCCGGTGGCCGACAGCGACGCCGAGCTGGTCGAGGCGATCCGCTTCCTGGGCGAGATGGCCAGCCCCAGCCGACCCTTCGACGACGCCCACCCCACCATGACGCTGGCCCTGGGGCACCGCTTCCGGCTGCACGCCATCGGCTTCGGGCTGTCGTCGCGGCCCTCGGTCACGATCCGCCAGCACCTGCTCACCGACGTCACCCTGGCCGAGCTGGCCGACGGCGGTCTGCTGCCCGACGACGTGGCGGCCTTCCTGCACGCCGCGGTGCTGGCCCGCAAGTCGATCGTGATCTCCGGTGACCAGGGTGCCGGGAAGACCACCCTGCTCCGGGCCCTGGTGGCGGCCATCCCGGTGCAGGAGCGCTTCGGCACCATCGAGACCGACTACGAGCTCCTCACCCACCTGCTCCCCGGGCGGGGGAACGTGCTGGCCCTGCAGGCCCGCACCGGGCTGGGCGAGGTGGTCGACGGACGCCGGCTGGGGGAGTTCACCGTGGCGGACCTGCTGCCGGAGGCGCTGCGGCAGAACCTGTCCCGGCTGGTCATCGGCGAGGTCCGCGGCGGCGAGGCGGCGGCCATGTTCGAGGCGATGCAGGCCGGGCCGGGACTCGACTACCCTCGAACGTGTGAGAGCGGCGATCTACACCCGGCAGTCACAGGACCGCACCGGCACTGGGCTGGGAGTCGCCCGCCAGGAGGCCCTGTGCCGGCAGCGCGCCGAACAGCTCGACTGGACTATCGTCGCCGTCTACTCCGACAATGACGTCTCCGCCTCGACCGGGAAGCCGCGGCCTCGCTACCAGCAGCTGCTCGCTGACCTCGAGGGCGGCCTGGTCGACGCGGTGGTCGTGTACAACCTCGACCGGTTGCACCGCCGCCCGGTCGAGCTCGAGCACTTCATCACCTTGGCTGACCAGCACCGGACTGCGCTGGCCTCCGTCTCAGGGGAGGTGGACCTGTCTACCGACGGGGGCCGGCTGCACGCACGGATCCTCGGCGCGGTCGCGCGCGCGGAGATCGAGCGGAAGTCCGCCCGGCAGACCGCCGCGTACCGGCAGCGCGCGCAGCAGGGGCGTCTCCACCGGCTCCAGCCCGCGTTCGGGTACCGCGGACTCCAGCTGGAGCCCGTCGAGGCGCAGGCTGTGCGGGACGCCGTCGGCTGGGTGCACGACGGGGTGTCGCTCTACGAGATCGCCCGGAGGTGGACGGCCAGAGGGTTGACCACCGCGCTCGGGAACCCGTGGGAGGGGTCGACGGTGGCCACCTACCTGCGGAACCCGCGCGTCGCAGGCATCCGGACCTACCGCCGGGAGCCGGTCGTGGTCGACGGCGAATACGTGCGGGGTGAGTGGGAGCCCCTCCTTGACGTTGACACCTGGCAGGCGATGACGGCCGCGCTGGCGAGCCGCGGGCACCGCTGGCCGGAGCGGCAGCAGCAGCTCCTGCTGTCGGGGGTGGCGCGGTGCGGCACCTGCGGGAACCGGATCAACTCTGGGGGCAAGCGGCAGGGGAACTCGGTCGGGCACCGCTACCGCTGCGTGAAGAACGGGTCGCACATCAACCGCACCGCAGCGCCCGTCGACGAGTTCGTGGTGGACGCCCTGGTCGCCCGGCTGGGGCAGCCGGACACGGTCGACGTGCTGAGCGCGGCGCCGACCGTCGACGTCGGCGGGCTCAGGGTCGAGGCCACACAGCTCCACCAGCGGATGGAAGGACTGTCGGAGGCGTACGCCGACGGCGCCATCAGCGTGGGCCAGCTCCGTGCCGGGACTGAGCGGCTGCGTGGCCAGCTGGCGGAGGTGGAGCGGCGACTGCAGTCCGGACAGCGGTCGGCGGCGACGGCCCGGCTGGTCGCTAGCTCGGACGTCCGGGCCGCTTGGGACGCTCTCGAGATCTCCGTGCAGCGGACGGTGCTGCGCGAGCTCGCCGGCATCACCATGCACGGGCCCGGGGCCGGGATCAGGTACGTCACGGCTGAGCAGGTCGTCATCGACTGGCTCTGAGCGCGACCTGCGGCGGTCCGCGAGGACCTGTCATAGCGTCGACCTACCCTCGGCCCATGACCATGACCGGGGCACCTGAGGCCGTCGCCGCTGCTGAGCGCTGGCAGCACCGCAACATCTGCCACATCCTCGGCCTCGACCCGGACACCACCGTGCCGGGCAGCGTCCGGCGCGAGGAGCGGTGGGATCCTACCCGACGGCCGGCCCGGTCCATCTGGCTGACCTGGACTGACCCCGACGGCGTGCGTTGGGAACGCTGGCGCCGGCACTGACGCGAGCCGTTGTGCACTTGATCGGCTCAGACATCGTCCAGCGCCTTCACCTCTGGCGGGTCGGGAGGGCGCTCGCGTCCGGCTTCCCTCGCATCGCGACGAGCTGCTCCGCCACCTTGAACAGCTTGACGTTCGATCGCTGTGAGGCCTCGACCAGGACGTCGAAGGCCTGCGTGGCGTCGATCCCGAGCCGCTCCATCAGGATGCCCTGCGCCTGCCCGATGAGCGTCCGGCTCGCCACTGAGGCGGTCAGCTGGTCGTCTCGGCGAGCGGCCGCGAGTGCGGCCGAGATTTGGGCGGCGAGGGTGATGGCAGCGGCTTGGTCGTACTCGTCGAAGGCGTCAGGGTCGGTGGAGTAGAGGTTGAGTGAGCCATGGCCGCCGGAACCGGCGTAGAGCCGCACCGACAGCATCGAGCGCAGTCCGAGCTCGTTGTAGGCGGCCCACGACCACCCAATCCAGCGCTGCTCGACCGCCAGGTCGTGGCTGAGCACGAGCTGTTGCCCCACCAAGGCCGTCAGGCACGGGCCCTCGCCGTACTGCAGCTGCAGTTGGTCACCGCGGCGTACCAGGTCGCTGGTGGCGGCGGTCGTGCGCACCTGGCCCCGGACGCTCTCGAAGAGCCCGGCGGCGGTGCAGCCCGGCACGATGACGAGTGCCTGTTCGACCGCGGCCAGGAGGGTGCTCGTCTCGCCGCGGGAGGTCTGCATGGCCAGTGCGGCGTCGGCCAGCGCACCGGCCCGTTCCTGGTGCTTCACCGTGTGAACGTACGCCCTCGCACAAAGGTTCGAAACCAACGCAGACGAGAAGGAGCGGGCGTAGGTTGTGCGAGGCGGTGAGCAACGGGGCTTGCCGACTGGAGTGGGTTCTGCCCGATCGGGGGATGGGGCAGAACCCGTTTCCTCCTTCAGCAGACCAGAAATCACGCGGTAGGAACGGTGGAGCCGAGCGCCGACCCGTGGCCCTCCGCGCCCCTCCGTGCAGCGGGAGCCCGGCAAGCCGCTGCTTGACCCGCCGAACTCCCGGGCGACGGCCACGAGGACGCGCCTCCACTCCGCCTGTTACCCGACTGATCTGACTCAGACAGGTGGACCGAAGCCCGAAGGGTCACCGCTTTCGGCTTCAGCGCTTCCAGGCAGGGATGCTGCTCCTAGCGTGCGCACTCTCAGCCACCGAGAGCGGGCGGGTATGCATGAAAGAGACCCTCGCCCGAGCAGTCCCGGGGCCGCTAGCTCCTACGCAGAGCAAGAGCGAAGCCCACTTCGTCGGGGGATCGAAGTGGACCTCGCCTGCAGACCATTATGTGTCAAGAAAGTTGACAGGTCCAGTCCGCTATCGGTTCAGATCGTCTTCAGGCGGAGTTCTGCCCCACTCCCCCGAACCAGGGCAGAACTCCGTGACGATCCCCGAGTGGCGAACCACAAGCGGATTTTATGTCACGCTTTTGTAACGATGCAAGAGGTAGCACGGCGTGGCTCGTGCTGCTCCTAACGACGAAGAGCCCCCAACTAGAGCACATGACTCAGAGCAGGGGCTCAGGATGATCAGACAGTGGCTCCCACCCACGGCCGGCCCGCCACCCGGGTCCAGGACAGCCGCGGCGGGCCCTCGATGGTGGCGGTGACTTCGGCCGAGGCGGGGAGGCCGTTGCGGACGGCGGTGAATCCGAGGACGACCACAGCCCGGCTGGGGGGCATGACCGACGGCATGACGAAGGTCCTGGAGTCGGCGTCTCCCGTGAGCTGCACGGGCGTCCCAGAAACCTGCCGCACCGCCCACGAGTCGGCGGTACCTGACCCCATGGACGCGGTGACGGTCCTCTCCGATCCGGGCTCGACGTCGACCGCGTCCGGGGTCACCGTCAAGGTGACGGCCGCCGTGCTGATGGTGGTGATCTTGTGCAGCCTGAGGCGCTGGGCCAAGCCTGGTGCGGCCGGTGTGCTGGTCGTGGTGATCCGGTGGAGTCGGAGGTGTTGTGACGTGTCGGGTGTGGGCGGTGCGCTGCTGACCGTAGCGACCTTGTGCAGGCGGAGACGCTGCGTCGGCTCGGGCACGGTCGACCTTGTGAGGAGCCGGTGCACGCGCAGGCGGGGCATCAGGCCACCACACCGACCTGGAGCCGCAGGTCTGTCCAGTCGGTCCCGAGCAGGGTTCGGGGGTTGGTGATCATGACGGTGCGGTCGGTGGGGGTGCCGGACTGGGTGAGGGTCCATGCCTGGCGCTGGGTGGTGCCCTGCATGAGGCGGACCCGGACGGTGCCGGTGGGGTTGTTCACCGGGGTGCCGTCGGGGTTGACGGTGCTGGCGCGGATGACGAAGCCGAGCACGTCACGGGGGGCGAACTCGGCGGGGAGCCGGTACTCCTCCCACTGCTCGACGGCGGTGTAGTCAGGGGACTCGGTGCCCGTGTTGTCGGCCGCGTCGCTCAGGGCGGCGCCGTCGGTGGTGGCGACCCCGAACCGGGACCAGTCGGAGGTGGTGGTTCCGTTCTCCAGGCGGGGACCGGTGTCGCCGGTGATGGGGACGGCAGGGGCGATGTAGGGCCGCACGCCGACCGCGTCAGCACCGGTGCGGATCTGGACGTCGTCCCAGAAGAAACCGGTCGGGGTCGCGGCAGCGGTCTGCTTCCCGACACGGAAGAAGTTGAGCAGCGCGGTGGCGTCGGCCACGTTGATGCCGGTGAAGAGCTGGGAGATCTCCACCGGCGTCTCGGACTCGCCCACGTAGTAGGCGATCTGCGCGGTACCGGTGGTGGGGCTGTCGCCAGCCCGCAACGCCAGAGTCGCCCACACCCACTGCGACATGGGTAAGGGGTTGGTCGCCGTCCACAGGATGTTGCCCTTGACGTTGAGCCGGAGCCGGTTGGTCGCCTGGAGCAGCACCGAGGTGGAGACCGCGTCAGCGGCCTGAGTGGCGCGCAGCATGGTGAAGTCGGCGGTGGCGGCGGTGTCGAGCCACAGCCCGACCCCGACGTCGAGACGGTCGCTGTCGATCAGCCACCGGTCCGACGACAGCACGCCGGCGGTGGGAGACCCATGGGCAGACAGGCTGCCGTGGAATGCGCGCTCGTCGGAGTACGTGGTGCCTGCCGAGGCGAACACCGGGGCGGTAGACCCCGAGTTCTCCGGGGTGACAGGCTGACCGGGGGTGCCGGACTCGTAGCCGTTGTGACGGTTCGTCATGATGACCTCTCTCAGCCTCGGACGAGGAAGTGGGTTGCAGGAGTGACACCGGCCGCGGCGAGCGACGCGGCGGACGGCGGCCAGGTGCCGGTCACCTGGTGGGCGGTCTTGCGGACGCCGGCGGAGTCGCGGACGTCCATCGTGGTCGGGTAGCCGTCGAGCACCCAGTACGTGGAGCTGATCGCCCGGATCGACAGGAAGCCGTCCACCGAGGGGAAGCCTGTGTTGCGGAAGATGTTGTTGCCCCGCACCTTGAGCCGGCCGCCCCGCGGGTTCCTGTGGCCAGTCGAGGTCAGCGAGAAGTGGTGCGGCAGGGAACCGGTGGTGCGGGGGTTGTCCTGGCTGACGATGGAGTCCTCGATCTCGATCGTGCCGTTGACCGACTCCCAGCCCAGGCAGGAGGCCTGGTTGTTGGAGCCACCCTTGCCGTCCTGGCCGGTGTTGCTGACCTGCTCGATCTTGGAGCGGATGAAGCGATAGATGCCCGAGGTCTCCTGGTTCTCGTCGTTGGCGGCGTAACGACTGATGTAGGAGTGGTGCATCCACGAGTCGATGACCTCGTTGAGCAGCTCGTTGTTGACCATGATCATGCCGCAGACCCGGGGGCGGGCGGCGTCGATGTCGGGGGACCGGCGGCCGTCGATCTCGGTGCGGAGGATCTGTCCGTGAGGGGACTTCTGGGTGTTGAGGTTGGCGTGCTCGAAGGGCGGCGCCGCGGTCATGGCCTTCCCGAAGCCCTGGAAGCGGGCGCAGTCGATGATGTACGCCGCACCGGGGTAGATGAAGAGCCCCTGGTGGGGTGCTGACTGTGGCACGGTGGCGCCGTACCAGTCGCCCGCGACGGTGAGCGGCTGCTGGTCCCAGGACCGGCCGGTGACGCCGACCCAGATCACGGGGGAGCTCGAGGTGCCGTCGAGGCGGCAGACGCTCATCTGGTTCGGCCGGAACTCGTCCTTGTCCATCGTGTGCAGGAAGTCCAGCTGGGCCTGGCTCATCGAGTTGGGGCCCATCTCCACGAAGCACTTGTCCGCGCCGGGGCCGATGAAGCCCTGGAGCTTGGGGAACCAGAACCCGAACGAGTAGTCCTGCAGCCCGGACGAGCCGACCAGGCGGAAGCTGCTGAGTCGGTGGGCGCCCGCGGGCAGCCGCACGGCCGCGCGCCCCATGACGGGGGTGAGGGTGTTGGCCAGCCTGTCGTAGAAGGTGGCCCCGTTGGTGGACAGGTCAACGATGGTTGTCCCGGCCGGCACGTTCTTCTCGATGTCAGCCTGGCTGGTGTAGGCCCACGGCAGGTTCGTCTCTGACCAGTCATAGGCAGCGGAGTCGCCCGGTGGCGTCACAGGCACCGACGACCCGAACGCCGTCAACCTGTGGACCCTCAGCCGCTGCTGCGCCAGGGGAGGCCCGATGACCGCTCCCGGCAGGCTGCCGCGGCCGAACGCCTCCCACACCTGCCGCCCCGGCAGCCTGGTGTACTCCACCCCCGGGATAGGCGTGCTCACGTCAACTCCGTGTAGCTGTACTTGTCGATCACACCGGCCGGGGTGTCTCCCATGTGCTGCGTCGGGCCGTAGAAGTGGCGGACCCGGACCCCTGACGGGACGTCGTCGGGCAGCGGAGTTGGGGTGACGCCGTCGAGGTAGCAGACCCAGGCGCCCTCACGCCAGAACACCGACAGAGTGTCACCGCCCCGACCACCGAAGCCGCCTGTGTTCTCAAGGACCTGCTGCACGGCCAGGTCCAGGTCGATGACGTCTCCAGCGTTCGGCCGCCAGTCACCGCGCTTCGCCGTGTCCTCGGTGTCCCCCAACTCCAGGTCGGAGGTGCCCGCGCCCAACGCTCCACGGGCTGCGTCCCTACTCGTCGCGAAGGCCAGCTGCGCACCCACCTCGGTGAACTCGATCGCCTCACCACCACCGGGAATCTCAGGGAGCTGCTCGAGCGGGACGCGCCCGGCAGCGTCCAGGGATGCCACCCCGCCCGCGACGCCCTTGGCGTACACCGGCGCCGGGTTCGTGGGGGCACCTGGCGGCACCTCCACCATGTTGAGGTTGACCCCGAGCGGCAGCGACGACAGGTAGGTGTCGATGAAGTACGTCTTGCCCTTGGCCTTCGTCAGCTGCTCCAGCACCATCACCTGGAAGTCGCCCTGGACGATGTCCGGGTCGTCGACGGCCGGGAAACTGGTGAACACCGACCCGGGAAGCAGCCGGTCCCACTCGACATCCCAGGCGGTGCCGTCGAAGGCATTGCCGTCGGCGGTGGCCTGCGCCTCGGCCTGGTTCCGCAGGGTCGTGCGGATCAGGGACCGGACCGCCGGGTCCTGCTGGGAGGTGTCGCCGATGGTGATGGTCTCGGTCCAGTCACCGGGGTAGAGAACCGTCCCGTCGACCCGGGTCAGCCGCCCGGCGATCGAGAAGGACACCTTGCCGGTGATCGGCTCACCGTGGGGCGTCGAGTACCGGGCCCACACGGGGACCCGGTCCCACGCTCGCGTCGGGTTGGGCATCGTCGTACCTCTCTCAGCAGGGCGGGCGGATGGTCAGGAGGCCGGGTGCGGCTTGACGTCCGGCTGGCCGTCGGGCGGGCGGACGTCGAGGTAGCGCAGGCCCTCGCCCGGGTGCTCGAGCACAGCCGGGACGCCGGACTCGTCCAGGTCGGGGTCGTAGGGGTCGTCGGTGACGTCGTCGTAGCCGGCGTCGTCGACGTCACCGGTGATGTCACGAGCGGGGTCGAGGGTGGTGGCCTGGTTGCCGGCGAACGTGCGCTGCGCGGCGGCGCTGGCCCCGACGGGCTTCCAGAGGCCGTAGTGCATGCCGACCGCCACGAGGAAGGTCGGTAGGGCGGCCAGGAGGCTGAGGCCGATGTCGTAGACCCCGCCGGTGAGCAGGACGTCACCGAGCTCGATCAGCATGGAGGAAACGAGCGCGACCAGCGCGAGCAGGATGGCCTTGACCCCGCTGGCGGTGACCCGCTGGGTGATGAGCCCGACCAGCAGGGGTAGGACGACGGCGACGAGGAGCTGGACGACCAGCTGCGGGTCGAGGGTGAAGGCGAACATCGCCAGGGTGATGAGCATGGGCGTGAGCATCAGGACTCCTCGGAAAACAGGGCGCGGGCGGTGATGTGGCCGACCTGGACGGTGGTGGACGAGTGGTTGGTGAGCTCGAGCTGGTACTCCAGCGAGCCGCCCGTGGGCGGCTTCTTGCCGCAGCGGTCGATCTGGGTGACCTTGAAGGAGTCGCGGCCGCGGCCCTTGCCGAACTCCTGGACCTGGTCGAAGGCGTAGACGACGCGGCCGGCCTTACCCGGGGCGTACTCGACGAGGACGATCCGGGCGCGGACGTCCTCGCCCTTGCGGAGGTCGTAGACGTCGAGGGTGACCTCGAGGTCGACGAGCTGGCCGGGGACGGCGCGGACGATCTGGTGGACGCCGCTCCGGGCCTGGGTGTCGGCGGTGACCTTGAGGCGAGCCTTCTGCTTCACGCCGACGCGCTGGCGCTGGGCCGAGGGGCGGGGGGTGCCGTTCTGGTACTGGGTCATGCCGAGGATCCCTTCCGGGGCGGTGGGTGTGGTGGGCTGGCTGCTGCCGGTGGCAGGTGGGGCGGTGACGACCGGAGTGGTCGGCTTGAGGGTGCCGGGCGGGCCGTCGGCGAGGCGGGCGTTGACGTCGCGTCGGAGGCGGGCCATGTCGGTCTCGCCCGGGTCCCACTTCGATCGGGTCCACTCGCCGTGGCCGCCGATCGAGCGGCCGTCCCAGCCGTGGAAGTCGCAGACGGCGGCGCACCACAGCACGAGGCACGCGTACTGGGCGTCGGTCATGGGGGACGAGCCGTCGAACATGACCTCGTTGCCGTAGAAGCGGGCGTTGCCGTCGACGGAGTCCGGGCCGGGGGTGACCTCGCGGGTCAGCGGCATCGCGTCCTGGCGGATCAGGTCGAAGACGGCCACCGAGCCCTTCCCGGCGTGGTTGGCCCGTCCGGTGGCCCCGATGTAGGTGATGCCCTTGGCGTTGGTCGCCGCCTGGCACAGCGGTCCGGGGAGGTCGGAGCGGCCGCTGAAGAACAGGAACAGCAGGTAGGCCGCCGACTGCGCCCAGGAGCCGGTGTGGTGCACCAGGATCCCGACGACGTCGTTGAACGGCCCGGTGTAGGCGGGGCGACCGTTGCCCTCCCACCCGTCCACGAAGGCGTGCGGCACCTTCCACTTCTGCATCTGCGCCCGCCACTGGGCGGGCGTCATCGGTCGAGCCATGAGTGCCTCCTGGGCATGAGTGAGGCCCGGCCCGCACGTGCGGGCCGGGTGAGGGTGCTGGTGGGTCAATCGGACGGATGCTCGTAGAGGCGGGCCTGGCAGGCCTCCAGCTGCCCGCGGACTCGGCTGAGCTCGGTCTCTGCGGACTTGGCGCGGTCGCGCCATGCTTCGATGGCGTCGTCGGCGTGGTCGTCGGGCTCGATGGTCATGCCGATCACCGGCTGGGGGGTGGCCGGGTCAGCGTCAGGCTTGCGCCACTTCTCGATCTTCTTGACCAGCCAGGCGACGCCGCCGCCCACTGCGATGAGGAGGGCGGTGACAGCGGTGACGAGTGCGGTGATCTTCTCGGGGGTCCACACACGGCCTCCGCGGCTAGTCGGTGGGTGTCGCTGCAGCCAGCGGGACGGGGGATGCTGGGCGCTGCTGAGCCAGGGCGGCGTCGAGGCGGGGGAGTTCGCGGTGGATCTGCCGGGCCCGCCAGACGCAGCCGGCGACGATGGCGACGACCATGCTCTTCGTGGTGAGGCTGGACGCGAGCGGGTAGCCGACGATCAGCGACGCGAAGTAGAGGCCGAGGGTGAGCGCGATGGCGATGCACGCCCAGAACTCGGTGACGAGGTGGGAGCGGATGTTGGTCGGCTTGGCGGTCGAGGCGGTGATGAAGGCGAACCCGCCGGCGAGGAACAGGGCCAGCGCCCACACCGATGCCCCGTGCTCGGTGACGAGGTCGATCAGGGCCGTGGCGGTGGCGAGGTCGGTCAGGTGCCAGAGCCCGATGGCAGCGCACAGCGGGTAGACGCCGAGGGCGACACCGTGGCGGGGGGAGGTGATCTGCAGCGCTCGGTGCGGCATCAGGGCCGTCCTCTCTTGCCGGTGGCGGCGAGGGCGCACAGGGCGCACACCCAGGCGAACCCGCCGTAGACGACGGGGGCGGTGAGGAGCCCGCCGCGGCCGACGCCGAGGACGGTGGCGATGGCGAACAGCGCCCAGACGGCGGTGCACGCCAGGGCGGGCAGCACGGCAGCGGAGCGGCGCAGGATCCCCGCCACCCCGCAGGTGACGCCGAGGACGAGGAACAGCGTCGACCACACCCACGGCTGCAGCCAGGTGAAGGTGACCCCGAAGCTGCGGGCCTGGGCGACGCGGGGGTCAGCGGCGATGACGATGCCCAGACCCGCAGAAGTCGCCGCCACCAGAGCGATCAGCAGCTCGGGGATGAAGTGCTGGGCGACGCGCTCCCGAAGCTCGATGAGCTGGGCGATACGTCCGCTGGCCATCAGAGCGCCACCCAGCCATAGACGCCGGGCGCCCAGACGTTGGCCTCCGCTGTTGACTCCCACAGCTTGTCGGCGTGCGTCACGCGGTCACCCTTCTGGTAGGCGTCGTGCCCGCCGGCGGGCTGCTTCCACACCGCGACAGTCGGCGTGGCCGGCTCGGACGCGGGCGGCTCCTCGGACGGCTCTGTGCCCTGCTGGTCGACCAGCTCCCAGCCGTGCGGGTGCCCCTCTGGGCTCCACACGTTGGCGTCGATCAGCGAGCGGTACACCTGGCCCTGCCAGATCACCTGCTCGCCGATGCGGTACGAGTCGATGGCGCCGGACGGCTGCCGCCATGGCGCCGGCGTGCCGTCCTCGCCCCCGAGCTGACGCCAGCCACCCACCCCGGGCGCCCACACGTTTCCGTCGACCAGGGACCGCCACAGCACCCCGTCGTGGGTGACCGCGTCGCCACGGCGGTAGGCGGTGAGAGTGGTGGGCGGCTGCCACTCGTCGCCGGGCTGACGGTCCAGCTTCGCCAGCTGCTCGGCGGCAAGCCGCTGCTCCTGCTCGAGCATCTCGGCGCGCTGCCGGCGCCGCTCCTGCTCGGCGACCAGGTCCCGGCGGGTCTGCTCGAGCTCGCTGTCGTCCATGCTCGCGACGTCGATCACGGGAGCACCGTGTAGTTGAAGGTGACCTCGAGCGACGGCGCGTCGGTCAGCCGGCGGGTGATCTGGTGGTTGGGCGGGGCGCCGCCGCGGATGATGATGCCGCCCGAGGCGTTGAGGAACATGTCGCAGCCGTTGGTGAAGAAGGCGTCGCTGTCGCCGTGCAACCCGCCCCAGAAGGTGCCGCGGGCGTTCGCGCCGCGACGGCCTGGCTCCAGCTCGGGGACGACCCTTCCGATCTCGATGTCGCCGGTGCCGCCGTACTGGTCGAAGAGGAAGGCGGGGGAGTACTTCCGGGTCTGGACGAAGAGGTCGACCTGCTTGGCGCCGCCCGGCAGGTCGGTGACGATCGCCGATGAACCGTAGAGGCCAGCGCCGCCGTAACCCCACCCGCTCTGCCATGCGCGGATGACCTGGCCGTCCTTGAGCTCCACGGGCGGCACCTCGGGGACAATCGACCAGTTGAGGCCATCGCTCTCGTACTCGAGGTCCTGGATGCGGGCACGGCCGCCGAAGACGCCAGGGGGCAGCGCGAGCGAGGAGCGACCGCTGATCATCTTCGAGGCGCCGAGCCGGAGGTCGACCCACTCCATGATCCGTGCCTCGCCGGCCTGCAGACGGGCTAGCACCAGCGGGACATCGAACAGGGTGCCCGGGCTGCGCTGACGGCCGGCGGGCAGCGCGCGGGAGGAACCGCCCTGCACCACCACGACCTCGCCCTTGTTGGTCTGCCAGTTGATCCGCAGCGCGACCATGTCCCACCGGCTGCCCGACGTCGGCGGCACCAGGTCGCGCACTTCCTCGGCGGTGAGCTGATACCGGACGCCGTACGCGTGGCCGGATCCGACGCCGACGATGGTGCGGGTCCGGTTGGTGAGGTTCACCTGCAGGTCTAGGCCCTCGGACACCGCGTAGGGGACGCCCAGCTGCGGGGCGAGCCACGCCCAGTCGGTCTCGGTCAGGGTCCCGTCGAACCCCCACGCCAGCACAGCCATCAGATCTCCCTCGTACTCATTGGTCGGTGGCCTTCTTGCGCATCCGGCGGCCGATTGCGGCCAGCAGGTACACGAGCTGGCCCATCGGCTTGGAGTCAGCTCGTTCGCCGACCGTGGGTACGGCGCGGTAGCCGTCTTCTGGAGTCCACGACAGGCTGACGGTGCGGATGACGTCGGTGTGCGCGATGCCGGCGCCGGTGTCGGCGGTCACCTGGTCGCCGCGCCAGATGGTGCCCGGGTGGACGCGGAAGTTGTCGGTCTCGGAGACCGTGACGGCGATCCCTGCCTTCGTGTTGGCCTCGTGCAGTCGTTCCCGGCCGCGCTGCTGCATCTCGGCGACGGCCTGGGCGCGAGTGGTGACGATGGCGTCCTCGGCTCGGCCCAGGGCTGTGACTGCCTGGTTGTAGGCCGTGACCGCGGCGGCGAGCTCGGTCTCGGCCTCGACGCGGTCGACGTTGGCGTCGGCGCGATCCGCTCGAGCCTCCGACAGGTTCGTCGCTGCGGCATCCTTCTGAGCACCCGCGGGAGCGGACTCCCAGGTGCGTTGCGCCCGCGCCGCAGCCCGGTCGAGGTCGATGTAGCGGCGGGTCAGCGCATCCCGCTTGTTCTGAGCAGCTCGCAGATCCGCGCGCGCCTCGGTCAGGTCCTCCCGGCGGTCCGGGAGATCCCGCAGAGCTTCTGACCAGGCGGACCCAAGGTCCCGCGCGTCGACGAACGCTTCGAGCTTGCCGAGAGACGGACCCCAAGCCGCCTCCGCCGACTCGTTCACCACCTGCACCAGCAAGCGTCCAGTGCCTTCGCCGGGGCCGGCGACGACGCAGCGAGTGAACTCCGGGGCGGTGCGGGACCACTGCCACCCCGTCAGCACCTCAGACTTCTCGGTGAGCTTCTGGGCGAAGACGCGGGTCTGGTACACCGACAGGGAGAAGCCGGTGGCTGGCCACGGCTTCTGGACGATGTCCACCCCGAGCCCAACAGCGTCCAGGAGGGGCACGAGAGCATCAGCGGCGGTGTCGAAGCGGACGCGGGCAGTCGCGCTGCCGCCCCGCCCGAGGCTGGAGCCGGTGCTGAGCGGCCATCCCAGGCGGGCGATGTTCTCTCGGACGATCTGGAGGAAGACCGCCTCGGCGGTGCCCGTGACGACCCGTTCGGCTCGGGTCTGCGCTGCCAGTGATGCACCGGCGACTGGCCAGCACGGCAGTCCCGCCAGCATGCGGAAGTCCGACTCCACGCGCAGCTTGAGGGTGCCGGCCGCGGTCGGCCCGAGGCCGTCGGGGCGGATGATCGGACCCGACATCAACGTCCAGGGCTTCCCGTCGGGGTCCGTCACCTCGATGGTGACCCGGGCACCCTCGGCCAGCGCCCATCCCTGGCCGTCCATCTTCTGCCAGGGGATGGTGATCTCCGCCGTGGAGATGGCGTTGTGCGCGAGCTGCACGACGAGGCGGGTCCAGCCGCCCAGCCAGCCCACCCTGGCCATGTTCTTGTCGTAGACGACGATCCGCGGTCGCTGCATCAGTACGCCCGGAGGTAGGGGGGTCGGAAGGTGGCGTAGATGGAGCCGGTGCCGACCATGGCGACGGTCAGTCGCACGTCTTCACCTGCCGGGATCGGAGCCCAGTCCGCCGCGGCCACCTCTGCGCTGCTGACGTCCTCACCCGACTCGGTGAGGAGCTTCAGCGTGCCCGAGGCCGTGACGAGGCGACGGGTCTCTCCCTCGAGCAGGGTCTTCGTCGACGTCACCGTCCGGCCAGCGACGCCGACCGTCCAGGACGTGCACGGCCCGGTGATCGGCCACGTCACCCAAGCCTCGTCGTCACCAGGGTTCGTGACGCGCGCGGACCCCATCGTCTGCCCCTGCGCGAGGCGCACGACGCCACCTTCACCGGGACCGAGGAACCACGGTCCCTGGTAGCCAGTCGCGCCCCAACCTCGCTCGACGAGCTCACCCAGCCAGAAGTCGTCGCCGAGCAGCTCGAGGTCGAAGCGCTGCTTCAGCTGCACCAGCGGGTCGTAGGGCGAGGACCAGCCGTCAGCGTTCAGCCGCACCTGCAAGTCGCGCGCCGCGCCGTCAGGGGTGCGGATCGTCCAGGTGGCCGGGAACGCGGGATGGAGATCGGCAGTGAACGCCCGGTGCTGCTCGAGCCACTCCGTGGCGGTGCGGCCGGTGAGCTTGACCGGCCATCGCACGGGCCGCTCAGCCACCCGCCATCCGGTCCACCATGACCCGTGCCCGTTGCGCGGGTGGAGGTGGTGCTGCACCAGCGGCACACCGTGGCCGACGAGACCGGACTGGTCGAAGCCGAGGCTGGGTGACAGGAGATCCCACACGCGCCCGGACGGGCCGGTCAGGGTCTGGATGAGTCCCTCTGACATCAGAAGCTACCGATCGCGGAGAGGTCAAGGGCCGCCGGCTCGGGGAGCGTCTCGGCCAGGGCCTGGCGTGATCCCTCGAAGACAGCGCGGGTCATCTTGCGGTAGTCGGTGACGTCGATCAGCGCTTCGGCGATCGCCACCGGGTCGATGTGCTGGGTCGCCTGCTGGGTGGTCTGCGGCGCCTGGGTGATGTAGCGGCGCTCGACGTTGACCGAGCCGTAGGTCATGGCATCGAGCAGGTCCCGGTTGCGTGCGGTGACGTCCGGGGGGACCACGTACTCCCCGTCGGAGATCGGCACCAGGTTGGAGTCGCTGGTCGGGGTCCCCGCCCCGCGGACGAAGCCGCCCTGCCACAGCCCCCACGGGGAGGACAGGGACTGGCTGGCGCCGCCGCGGCGGAGGTAGTCCTGCGCCTGCCAGATCGCCGAGCCGCCGGCCGTACCTGCGCCGGGGGTGGGCACGCCGTGAGCGTGGCCCACCCAGTTCCCCAGACCGGCGCGGTCGCCCATCGCGATCCCCAGTCCACGGGAGGGCTGGATGAACTGCCGGTAGTTGCCGGTGATGTCGACGGCGTCCTTGGCGTGGGAGGTGCCGGAGTAGGACGTGGACGGCCGGTAGCCGCCCTGCGTGATCTGCATCCGGGCGCCAACCATGTCTTCGACCTTCAGCAGCCGGTTGGCGAAGTTCTGGGTGAAGGTGAAGCCGCGCAGGTTCACCAGCCCGCTGGACCCCAGCGGGGTCGCCGAGCCCCCCGACATGCCACCGAAGGCGGCGTTGATGCCCTCCTTCACCGACTTGGTCAGCGCCTGCATGAAGTCCTCGGACCGGACCTGCAGCGGCCAGTGCGCGGCCGAGGTGAACCCGCCAAATGACGGGGCCACCGTGCCGCCGTCGCGGTACCCACGCAGCCCGTGGAAGAAGCCGTCCAGCCCGCCGGTCAGGGCTGCCTGGCGCATCCGGTACATGGCGGCGTGGCCGCCGACGGCGTCGACCTCTTCGGGTGTCCAGACGTGCTCGTCGACGCGGAGGGTCGCCAGCTCGGTGTCGTACTTCTGCCGGCCGCGGCCGGAGAGGTTCTGGACGCGGCCGCCCTCGTCGTAGGCCGAGAACTTGGGGCCGCCGTTGATGGAGAACGTCTTCTTGATGTCGGAGACGGTCTCGCCCGCGTTGGTGGAGAAGTGCGCGGTGAGCCTGACGTCCTTGCCGTTCAGGCCGCGGATCCGCTCATCGAGAGTGCGGACCTGGCGATCGGCCTCCGTCGTTCCAGGAGCAGAGACCTTCGTCTGCTTGGCCTCCGGCAGCAGCCCGTACTGGTCAGCGAGGTCCTCCGCCTCACGGCGGGTCATGCCCATCTTCTCGGCGGTCTCGATGAACTTCTTCCGGCCACGCTCGGTGGCCTCGGTGACGTCTTCGGTCGAGGCGCCGGCCTTGATCAGCGACTCACGGTAGGAGCCAGCCGACGAGGCGATGTTGTCCAGCGCGGTCCGGTTCGCGCGGCCCTTCTCGGTGTTGATGTTGAGGGTGCGGCCGTTCTCCTCGACCGCCTTCGTCGCGTCGTCGATCGCGGACTCCATGCCGATGGCGGACCCGGAGGCCTGGAGCAGCGCGCTGGCCTGCTCGTAGTAGGCCTCGGTGGCCTCCTGAGCGGCGATGGTGGCCTCGTCGAGGGATGCGGTGAGCCCTGCGGTGTCCTCGCCGGTGTCGGAGGCTGCCTTCCCGGCGGCGCGGACCGCTGGCGGGATCTCACCGCCCATCCAGGCGACGTACTCGGCATTGGTCAGGTTGTTGACCCCGAGCTGGGCGGCCTGTGCGGCGAGCTCGTCGCGGTACTGCGGCAGGACCGCCACGATCTCGTCGACGCTGAGGCCGGCGGCCTCGAGCTCCGCGGTCAGGACCGCGGTCGCTTCCGCCGCAGGGCCGGGGTCCATCTGGGCGAGCTGGGCGTCGAGCGCGGCGAACTGCTCCTTCGCCAGGGCGAGCTCGTCCTTGACGCCCACCACGCCGAGGAGGTCGGAGCCGAACTTGGCCAGCCCGTTGTCGTAGGTGAGGGCCGTCACGGCGTCGTCCAGGGACGCCATGTTGGTCGTCAGCCCTGACGGGTCGACCGCGAAGAACCGGTCGAGCTGGTCGGTGCTCTCCCCGGCGGACTCGCCCAGCTGCTGCAGGGCCGTAGTGGCCACCCCGGCGCCGGACGGGATGTCCAGGGTGTTCTCCTGGATCAGCTTGGCCGCGAGAGCGCCCGCCGCCAGCCCGGTGGCCGCCCCGCCGGCGGCCTGACCGATCCCCTTGAGCTTGCCCGCGGTCGTGCCGTCGGGGTCGATCGTCTTCAGGTTGTCCCGCAGGTCGACCACACCGCCGACGAGCTTGACCACTCCGGCGAAGCCGAGGAGCGCGGCGGCACCGGCGGCAGCAACCACGAGACTGCCCTGCTGCACCGGCGCTGGCAGGGCACCGAAGGCGTTCACCGCGTCCGTGGCGCCCTGTGTCAGGGCCCGGAGGGGTCCGTTGGCGCCCTCGCCGGCTCCGATCAGGGCGGACTCGAAGGCGCCGCCGAGGGCCTCGAGATCCCCGGAGAGGTTGTCGAGCTTGGTGGCCGCGGTCTCCGCCGCGTACCCCTGGTCGTTGACGTCGGCGGTCCACTTGGCGATGCCGTCGGCACCCTGGTCGTAGAGCACGTTCGCGGCGCGGACGGCGTCGGAGCCGAAGATCGTGGCCAGGGCGGCGTTGCGCTGCTCCTGGGTGAGCCCGCCGAGCTGGGTCTTCAGCTGGCCGGCCAGGCCCTCCATGCCGACGAACTGGCCCTGGGCGTCGTAGACGGCCAGGCCGAGCTCCTGCATCAGCTCCTTGCTCTCACCCGTCGGGTTTCCGAGGGCCTGGAGCATGGTCTTGAAGCTGGTGCCGGCGTCGGAGCCGAGTAGCCCCGCTGAGGCGAAGGCCGCCAGGGAGCCGGTGGTCTCCTCGATCGACAGCCCGTAGGCGTTGGCCACCAGACCGGACTGGTTCAGCGCGGCGCCGAGGTCGGACACCTCGCCCTGCGCCTTGCCCGCCCCGGCGGCGAGGAGGTCCGCGATGCGGGGGACGTCCTTGCCCTCCAGCTTGAACTGGGTCATCGCGGTGGCGGCGATCTCACTGGCCTCGGCGACCCCGAGGCTCCCGGCCGCGGCCAGGTCGAGCGAGCCGCCGAGGCCGCCGCCCATGACGTCGGAGGCGGCCACGCCCGCCTTCAGCAGGTTCTCGACGCCCTCGGCGGCCTCGGTCGCTGAGAAGGCGGTCGAGGCGCCGGCGGCGATCGAGGACTCGCGGAGGGCGTCGATGTTGCGGCGTGCGTCGTCGCCTGAGGAGGCGACCGCCGACATCTGGGAGTCGAAGTCGGCGTAGGTCTTGACCGCGATGCCGACCCCGGCGGCCAGCCCGGCGCCCATGTAGCCGGCGGAGGTGGAGAGGTCGTCGAGGGCCTGACGGTTCTTGATGGCCCCGTCGTTGCCCCGGTCGTAGAACCGGTCAGCGGCGCGGGAGGCCTTGTCGATCCCGGACATGAAGCCAGAGACGTTGGCTCCGAGGCGGACGACGACGCTCTGCTCAGCCACGCACGCACCACCTCTCCGGGGTCAGTCGGTGAACTCGCTGCGGTGTCGTGCGAACCAGGACCGGTGGTGGGTCGCGGTGGGGGTGCCGGCCTTGCGCGCGGCGTCGTCCCGCTTGGCCTGGTTGATCTGTGCGAGCTCGACGGCCTCAGCGGCCGGGCAGGCGTTGAACACGGGGACGTAGTCCTCGGGCGTCTCGTGTGCATGGTCGGCGTAGGGGCGCCCGCAGCCAGGGCACGCCAGCGCCTCCCAGCGGGTCAGCTCGTTGAGCAGGTCGACGGACCAGTCGTCCCAGTCGGAGTCCCGGACGGTCTCCGCGGAGACCAGGCGGCCGTTGTCGTCGTAGAGGTAGGTGGTGCGCTCCTGCGGCTCCCACCCGGCGAGGCGCCGGGGGGAGATGCAGAGGGCTCGGGCTTGGCGGAGGTCTGCCCTCAGCGCCGCCGATCCAGCGACTGCCGCACGGAGAAAGGGAGCTCGACCTTGCCGGTGGAGGCCTGCCCGATCTTCTGCGCCAGGGTCTGGACCTCCGCCCGGGACGCGACCATCAGGAACTCGTTGAGCTCCTCCGAGCCGCCGGGGATCCGCTGCCCGTCACGCTCGAAGTGGGAGAACGTGGTCCTGATGGTGACGGGGTCGATCTCCATGGCGCTGCGCTTCTCGTTGTCCTTCAGCAGCTGCACGTAGGCGTCCTGGGACAGCGCCTTGCACACGACGACCACCGACACGTCGGCGATCTGGGCTTCGAGCGCGGTGATCCTCTCCTTGAGAGCGAGCAGCGGGGACACGTCGCCGTAGGTGGCGTCGGACGGCTGGTCGTCGGCCTTCCGACGCCTCTCCTCGAGGACGGCGTCGTTCTTCGCCTCCTCCAGCTCGCCCAGGTCCGACAGCAGCTCAGGCACGAGGCAGACGGCGTAGCGCACGATCGGGCGGGAGTCGGTCGACTTGCGCTGCTGCAGCAGCCCGCGGAGGTCGAAGACGGGGGCGGTGGCCTGGGTGAAACCGCTCTCGGTGGTGTCGGTCATGGGTGGTGCCTTCCTCGGTCATGGGTGTGGTGCACGGGTGTGTGGGTGAAGCCCCGGCCTGCCCGCACCCATGAACGGGCAGGCCGGGAGACGGGATCAGGCGAGGGCGATGTCCTGCAGCACCCGCTGGGTGAGGCGGACGAACAGGGTCGACCGCAGCTTCTGCACGTTGTCGACGGTGATCTGCTCGCGCCGGCGGACCGGGCCGATCTCGACCTGGAACAGGTCTCCGACCTGGCCGACGGCGACCAGCAGGTCGGCGGGGAGACCGCGGCGGTCGAAGATCTCCCACACGGTCCCCGGCTGCAGCTTGAGGTAGGCCTGGTACTCCTCGGAGTCCGGGTTCTGCGGGTCGTAGACGACGGTGAAGTCGGGGATCGTCCACGTGGGGATCCCGAACTCCTGCACGACCTCGGCGTCGCCGTAGCGGTTGTCGGGGTTCATCGGCACGTCCGGGGTGGGGTTCCACGCCACGACGTCCTTGTGGATGGCGAACCCGGTCGGGCTCGCGAAGTGGGTGACGGTCGGGGCGCTCCTGTCCGTCATGGTGGCCGGGGCCACGATGATCGAGCCCTTGCCGGGCGCGGACACGCCGAGGGGGCGACCCTCCGGGTAGTACGTGGTCATCGTGGCCTCCTCAGCCGTTGCTGGGGTCGATGGTGGGGTCGGTGTTGACGCCCTCGGTGAGGGCACCGATCAGCTCGTCCTTGGTGGCCGAGCTGGGGACGTCCAGGCCCCGCTGCTCAACCCGCTCGCGCAGCTGGGCCTTGGTCAGCTCGGGGAGCTGGTCGACGGGGGTCTCCAGCGGCTCGAGCGGGGTGTACCGCCGCGGGTTGCGGCGCGCCTCGTGCTCGGGCACCAGCCGGCCGTTGGTCAGGTGGGGGAGGGCGGCGTCCTTGACGCGGACCTCGCGGTCGATGTGCATGGTCAGCTCCTGTTGGTGTGGAAGCGGTAGCGGATCCCGTGCGAGAACCGCTCGTCGTTCTCCGGGCCGCCGTCCTTGAGGGACTGGGCGGCGACCTCGGCCATGGGCGACGAGGACGGTCGGTCGTCCGGGGCCCAGTCGGTGTAGGTGTCGCGCACGGTCTGCACCAGGTCACGAAGGCCGTCGCGCGTGCGGGCCACGCAGTGGAAGACGATCGTGTTCTCCACGCGGCTGGAGGCCCCGTCGTAGGTCTCGGCCTCGGCACGGCCCGGGTCGTCCCATGCCACGACGTAGCGGTCCGGAGGGGTGACCAACGGCTTGCCGTCGTAGACGTCGAGCTCGGCCGCCCGGCCGCGCGCCACGATGGCCTGCATGGCTGCGGTGGACGCCATCAGAGAAGCCCGCCTGCGACGCGCTCGACACCCTTGACGAAGCCCGACTCGTGAGCCCGGAGAGCCGGTGCGGCGAACGGCTGCGGGGCCATGTCCTCGGTGCCCCACTCCAGGAAGCGGCCGACGAAGTGCGTCGGGCCGACGTCGGCGTACAGCTCCTGGCTGTTACCGGTGCCTGTGATCACGGTGGTGATGGAGTCGTGCGTGAAGCCGGTCTCCCAGGCCACCAGCTGCCGCTGCAGCTCCTCCACCTTCGCGGCGTTGCGTCGCACCTCCTGCGACACGTCCCGGCCGACCCGCGCCCGACCCTGGTCCAGCTTGACCGCGAGGGTGTTGATCTCGCTCCAGTCGCTGACGGTCACGTCGGTCCCTCCCGCTCAGCCCAGGTTGTCGGTGGCCACGAGGCGCCGCTGGTAGCCGATGCTCGCGCCGGTGACGGAGGTGATGACGAGGGTGCGGCCGACTAGGAAGGCATCCTCGGCCTCGGTGATGGTCAGCCAGTGGCCCACTCGCAGCTCGGTGACGGTGATGGGCACGTTGACCGCGTACTGCTGGGTGGTCAGGGCTTGGTCGCCTGCGACTTCCTCCGCCGACTGGCGGAGGGCGCGCAGCTTGCAGATGCCGGACCAGACGGTCGGTCCGGGCTGCAGCTCCTCCTGCTTCGTGTACTCGTTGAACACCCGCCGGCCCGGCTCCTGCACCTCGCACTCGGAGGTCATCAGGGACTCGGCCTCCGCCCGGAGGCGTGGCAGAGCGGCCCGGATGCTGTCGCCGATCACCAGGCGCTGCCCGGGTGTGACGAGGGCGTGATGGTGAAGGCGCCGCCGGGGCGCCAGCCGAGGATCTGCCACCACTCGTCCGAGATGACGAGCCCGCTCAGCGGGCGCTCGAACCGGTCCACGACCCGGCCCTCGTCGATGGCGACCTCGGTGGAAGTGCGGCCGTCGGCGGGAGCCCGGAGTCGTGCGACGACGACCTCAGTGGTCACCATGTCGAGGTCGTCCTGGTCGAGCCCGTTCAGGTCGCCCAGCCGGTTGGAGATCATCTTGCGGGTCCACCCGATCCAGAGGTTGACCTGCTGGACCTCCGGGGCGGTGAGGGAGCGGCCGATGGCCTTCCCGACGTCGTCGGCGTCGATCACGACCGCTCCCTCCCCGTCAGCTCGGTGTCGAGGGGGAACCCTCGACGGCCTCGAGCAGCGTTGAGCGGTTCTTCCCGGCCTTCTCGGCCTCGACGACGCGGGCGACCTCGGCGTCGCGGGCCGCCGGGTCGTCGTCGCTCAGCCCCGCCAGGTACTCCACGACCGCCTCGACGTTGTGCTCGGCGGGGTTGAACTGCTCGGTGGCGTCCTGCCTCGGGGGGGCCTCGTCGAGCACGTGCTCCCCGACGAGGTCGTAGGCCCACTCGGGCAGGTTGGAGCCCTCGGAGAGGAACTCCACCTGCCCGGTGGACGGGTGGCGCAGCACCACTCCTGCCGTCAGCTTCGGCATCACAGCACCTTGGCCGAGAGGGACAGGTTGGCGTTGGCCAGGACGGGGAGGCTGATCGAGTCACCGATCACCTCGGCGATCATCGGCGGCTTCTGGTTGCGCCAGACGCCGGCGACGATGCCCGCCATGTCCTCGGTGGCCTCCAGCCCGAAGTCCGAGTCCGACGCGGTGAGGGTCTGCCCCCAGAACGTTGCCCCGAGCTCGGTGCCCTCGGCGTCGTTGACGTCGACCGGCGCGGGCAGGAACAGCACCCGGTCGTCGGGCAGCACCAGGCCGGACTTGGTCCGACGGTTGTACCGGGTGATCTCCGGCAGGCCGTGACCGGTGATGGTCTGCTGGGCCTGCTCGAAGGTCGCCGGTCGGGAGGCCCCGTTGGCGAGCTGGGTGACCATGCCGGGCGATCCGGCGAACTGCCGCAGCACCCGGTTGCCCATCAGCATGGCTCCGGGCTCCTGGCCCGCCTTCGACACGTACAGGTCGAAGAGCGTGGTCAGGTACTCCAGCGGGTCCGCGTCCGCCGCCGACCAGAGCGTTCCCGCGGTGACGGTGAGGGCCGGGTCCCGGCCGAAGTCGTCGTCGGAGACGAAGTTGCTCTGGTTGATGGTGGCCTTGCCGGTGTTCAGCACGACGCCGCGGGTCCGCTCGACCCGGTCCGCGATCGCCCGGACGACGCTGTCGGTGGTGCGCAGCACCGCCGAGAGGATCGCCTGGTCACCAGCGTTGCGCTCGCGCAGCTGCTGGTACTCCGACACCGGGATCTCCTGCGAGACGGCCGGCAGCTCGATGCTGACCCGGCGGCCCGGCTGGGGGGCCCCGATCTCCGGCTCCGCGTCGTAGGCGCGGTAGCGGGCCTCCTCCACGAGACCGGACTGGCCGGCGACGAAGCGCACCGCGACGTCGTTGACCTCCCGGTTCGGCAGCCAGCGGGCGAGGGTGCCCTGGCGGGCCTCGTAGGCGGCCAGGGACTCCCGGGCGTAGCCGGTGAGCTCGGCCGGCGTGATGACGTCGGTCCACAGAACGGCCATGGTCAGGCACCTGCCTCGGTGATGAAGGTGAACCCGGAGGCGTCACCAGCGGTGGGGGCGACGTGGGCGACGGGCAGACGCGCGGTCTTGACCATCCCGTGTCGCAGGATCGGCGCCGGGATGTCGGCGGTGCCGTCGGTGGACTGGTCGGTGAACAGGAAGCCGAGCTTCTCGGTCGCCGCGCCGGTCCACGGCTTCACGGCGGACTCGGAGGCCACGTTGACCTCGAGCCCGGACGGGAAGTAGCCGTTCGGGTAGTGGGTGGCCTTGGTGAAGGCGGACACGTCCAGCACCGACGTGCGGCAGTTGGTGATGCCGTGGTCGGACGCGAGCCAGGACTGGTCGCCACCACCGATGGTCTCGCTCTTCATGCGAGGCATAGGGGTTCTCCTTGTTGGAAGGGGTCAGTTCTTCTTGTGCCGGTCCCGGAAGAGGTCCCGGCCGGAGGAGACGGTGGACGTCGCGCCCTTGTCGTCGCCGGACCCGCGCCCGACCGACCGGTCGGGGCGCGGGGTGCCGTTCTGCTGCTGCTGGCCAGCGCTCTTGAGCCGCTTGGCCAGCTGCTCCATCAGCTCGGAGTCCTTCGCGGACCGGAGGAGCTTGATGTCGTCGGGGTCGCTGATGTTGTGGTCCCGGGCGATCCGGTCGACGTCAGCGTTGTGGGTCATCTCGGCCACCTGCTGCTGCAGCTGGCTCACGAGGTCGTCGGTGGAGGCCTTCTTGTCGGGCTCGAAGCCGAAGGCCTTGGCCAGGGCGGCCATCTGGTCCTTCTGCGACTGCTGGAGCTGCTGGAGCTGCTGCTCGAGCTGCTTCCGCCCGTCGCGCTCAGCCTGGAGCGCCTTCTTGCCGCCGGGGCCGAGCGGCTCGTCGTCGTCCTTGTCGTCGCCGGTGCCGGACTTCGCGCCCGTCCCGCTGCCTTCGGACCCGGAGCCGATCTGGCCGCCGGCACCGCCTGCCCCTGCGCCGGAGCCGGCGTTGCGCGAGTCGCCGGAGCCACCCTGGCCCTCGGAGCCGCCGTCGGCGCCGCTGTCCACCATGGTGTAGCCCGCGAAGCGGTCGTGGTTCCTGGCGATGATGCCGTCGCGGATGGCGATCAGGTTGTCGAAGTCGCACTGCCCTGCCGTCGCGGCCGAGACGATGCTGTTGGTGCCGTACATGGGTTCCTCCATCGCGGAGTGGCCCGGGCCCGTTGCCCGGGATGATCTGGGGCTACGCGAGGTAGCCGTGCACGCGGAGCAGACTGAGCTGCTGCTCGCGGTCGCTGGTGGCGCGCAGGATCCCCTCGGGGGTGGGGCGGCGGCCGCGCTGCAGGACGCTGGAGCCGACCGTCAGGCCGGCGGAGCGGCGGCGGACGTTGACGACCTGGTCGACGGCTGCCCCGAGGCTGACCGCCTGCTCGTCTGCACGAGAGAGGCCGCGGACCTTCCCGGCTCGGGCCAGCTGCTGCGGGTCGGTGATCAGGCTGGCGGGGACGTCGGCGCCGCTGGGGGCCATGGTGCAGTCGCAGACCGGGTGGCGGCGGAACCCCGTCGAGTAGGGGTAGGCCCGTCCGGCGAGGACCGCGCAGCGGCCGCAGCACGGTGGGTTCACGACCCGCACGTAGCTCTGCACAGCTGGGCGACGGGCGAAGTCGACCATCTGGCCGCTGCGTCCGGCGTCAGCGACCAGCGTGTGTGCGAGCCGGGCCACGCCCGCTCGGGATTCCGTCTGCTCCAGGAGCGCCAGCAGCACGGTGGACGGGGTCACGAGCGCTGCGACGTTCAGCCTCGCGGCCACCGCCTGGTCGAGCCCCTGCTCGCTGAGCGCCTCCCCGACTGCGTGAACCGCGAGGTCGACCGCTTCGGCCTGGTGGGCAGCGACGACGGCCGCCAGCTTGCTGCTGCCCACCGCGGCGACGACGGACCGCGTGAGCCGCTGCGCTTCGCGGTGGTGCTCACGCGCCGCTGTCAGCACGGTCCTGCAGCAGTCGCTCGGTGAGCGGGTCCAGCGCCTCGGCGGCGAAGTAGGCCCGCTCGCGATCCTTGCGGGTCTCGTCCCAGCCCATCTCGTCCCACACACCCTCGCGGGACAAGATGCCCTCGGTGTGAAGCTTGACCGCGGCGTCGGCGATCTGGGACTTGGTCGGGGTGGCCGGGTCGTGCCAGATGGTGCGGATCGAGTTCGGCTTCGGCCAGCGCCCGGTGCGGAACCGCTCGTGCAGGCTCATCACCCAGGCCCAGGAGTCGCCGTCGTGGCGGTTCTTCCGCTCGACGTTCTTGATGAGTCGGGCCTCGTCGGCGCGGATGGCGCCCTCGGAGGCCGGGTTGACCTCCTGCTGGCCGGCGTAGCGCGTGGGGAGCCCGAGCACCGCGGCGCACCAGGCAAGCATGTTGTTGACCGCGTCGTGGAAGTTGTCCAGGTCGGCGGTGGCGAAGGAGCCGAACTTGGCCTCGGGGTTCTCGGTGGCCTTGATGGCGGTCATGTACGCCTCCCACGTCGGGAGGGGCTTCCCGTTACGGTCGACGAAGTCGTCCTTCTTCATCCCCGCGGCCCACCGGTGCGGCAGTGCCAGGGTCTCCCCGGCGACCTGCATGTTGGTGATGATCCGGGCGATGGAGTCGGTCAGGCCCATCACGTCCGCCATCTCCGACACGCCGTTCCAGCGTCCGGTGCGCGGCCGGTTGAGAAACATCACGACGGGCACCCGGCCGAGCTTGTGCTCGTCGGCGTCCTCGCTGAGCTCCCAGCCGGACCCGCTCCGCACGAGCCAGTAGGTGACGTCGGGCAGGTACAGGGTGGCGTACTGGCGGCGGTCCACGTCGTCGCGGTAAACCCGCAGCGCAGCCCGCATCGACCGGCGTGGGGACACGTCGACTGCGAAGCCCTCCGGGGACTCGACCGTGATCAGCGGCGGCTCACTGGACACGTCGTTGGTGGAGACGGTGACGAAGGACCGCCCGAAGAGCCGTGCGTCCTTGTGGCACGAGGAGGACTGGGAGTCGAGGTTGTTGTAGTCCCACGCCTCACGCAGGCGCTTGTCGATCGCCACCTTGCCGGACCGCTGGAAGCCCGCCAGGTTCTGGCGGCCCTCCACCTCGTCGACCGCCATCCGGGGCACGTTGACCACGGTCTCGAACCGGCGCAGCTCCGGCGGCACCGCGAGGCCGATGTGCTCCAGGCGCTGCTTGCCCTCGTAGTAGCGGTCGAGGCGGGTGAACTCCGGCTCCCGGGTGCGCACCTGCCGCATCAGCCGCCGGACCGTGTCCTCGTGCTCACTCGGGAGAGCCACCATGTGCCGAGGCCTCCCCTCTACGTGAAGCAGATGACGCGGGTGTCGGTCGGTTCCCGGCTCGGCCAGCCCTCAGAGCGGACGTCGGACGCCGCCTCGTGGGCGAGGATGGAGGTGACGGCCAGGTCGATCTTCTGGTGCTGGGCCGGCTTGCCGAGGGTGTAGACCCTGCGGATCGGGAGCTTGCGGGCGTTGCGCATGTGGCGGATAGTCAGCGGGCAGCCGTCGTGGGTGATGAGCGCGGTCAGGTCCGACTCGAACCTGCGGATCGCCGGGTACATGCGCTGCATGCTCGTCGTGGGCCAGGAGATGAACACCTTCTCGCCCCACTCGGCGGCCCAGTCCTCGATGTCGCTCTCCCACGAGGTCTCGTCGTGGAAGCCGGGGTCGCAGTAGGCACGCCGCAGGTCGTAGGTCTCCACGACCTCGTCCCAGGCCTCGCGCACCTGCTGGCGGGGGATCAGGCCGCCCCACTCGGCTGGGTTCCAGATGGTCGGACGGCGGTCGGGGCCGTAGCGGGGGGTGAAGATGTACCCGTCGCGGGTCTCGGCCTTGATGGCGGTCCAGTCGTCGTTCAGGCTGCCGTCGAAGCCCGCCGCGATGCTGGTGCCGGGCTCAGGCGGTGGCAACCACATCAGCTCGTCGTCCTTCCCAGAGACCGTCCGGCAGCCACGACCCGCCGCCGGCGACGACCCGGTTGCCGAAGAACCGTTCGGCCTGCGCCGGGTCGCGGGCCACGAGCTCGGCTGCCTCGGCCTCGATGCTGTCCAGGTTCACGTGGTCGGAGCCCTCGTAGACGTAGGCGTGGATCCGGCGTCGGTTCACCTTTGTCCCGTAGGACAGCGGCTTCCCGTCGTGGCCTCGGAGGCGCGGGTTCGTGTCGGGGTTGCGCCAGAACCGGAAGACGTCGGCGGAGTGGGTCTCGTAGGTGCTCTGCGCCACCGACTCCGTGGACGGGTCCCAGCAGTTTGTGGTCTCCACTCCGCGCCCGCCCATGCCGGCGGCGCCGCGGCGCTGGGCGTCCGCGACGTCCCACATCTTGTTCTGCTTCGTGTAGAAGCCGGACTCGTCGTGGAGGAAGCTGGAGATCGGGTTCCCCACCCGGGAGCGGGCCGATGAGGTGACCATGTCGATCCGGTCCAGCTCGGGGTCGTCATCGTTCTCTCCGACCACCCGGATGAAGTCCTCCCGGGGGAGGAGGAGCTTGCCCAGCCTGGAGCCGGGCTTGCGGATCATCGCGGTCAGGGGCCGCCAGGTGTTGTCGACCTGGTCCTGGGAGTTCGCCGTCAGCTGGATCAACGGCGACGGGTGACGGGTGCCCATCGGCTCCCCGGGCTCGTAGGCGAAGTACCAGCCGCAGGGACAGCCGTGGTCCTCACACTGGTACGCGTCGCCCCGTCGGGCCCAGCCGGCGAACAACGCCGGCCCGACAGCCTCGTTGGCGGTGAGGCAGGCAGCCCACGGGCCCTTGCCCACCTTCTGCGGAGCCACCACCTGCGATCGCCGGTAGGTGAAGGCCTGGTTCATCGGCGGCCTCTCCGGGTCGAACTTCACGTCCTCACGGATCCGGTAGTGGTTCGCGGTGCACCAGAACTGCCAGTCGTACTGGACGAACGGCTTGCCCCGCTGGAACCCGTCAGGGATCAGGCAGTGCTGCTCGATCCAGCCGTCGACCAGGTCTCCGAGAGTCGGGAAGTCGACCGTCCCGACCGCGTCACTGATCACCAGCAGCCCGGAGACGGCGAGCACGCGGCGCCGCCGGCGGCCCGGCCTCCTGCTCCTTGCCGGTGTGCGCGCGGCGACCCGCCAGCTCGTCGACGGCGACCTTCCAGCCCATCTCACGCAGCCCCGCCGTCGTCAGGCCGATCTGGTCGGCGTACCGGTGCAGCTGGCCGTGGTCGGCCGCCTTGGCGCTCGGACGCTCGCAGAGGACCGCCTGCCGGACCCAGCGGGCCACGGACTGTGCACGCCACTGCTCCGAAGGCAGCGACCAGGCGCACGCCTGCGGGGTGCGCCAGGCCCACTCCCACAGCTCGAGCTCCCGGGCATCGGTGGCCTGCTCGCGCTCGCGGAGCCAGTCCGCGGCGTCGTCGGGCAGGCCGTGCGAGTGCGCCGGCAGCGGCCACTCCGGCACGGGGCCGTCGTAGCCCTCCGCCGGTAGCGCCGTCAGTGAGTAGCCACGACGCTCCGACCGCTCCGAGCCCTCCGTCGGAGCCGGCCCAGACCGGTTCCGTGCACCTCCTCGAGGCATCGCTCATCAACTCCTCGGGCGGCATCGCGCCGCCTCTCGATCCCAGCTCGGCGTCGCGCCGAGCAACCCCCGGGTGGGGGAAGTCTGAACCCGTCACACCCCTCAGGCCCCTCCCGAAGGGTTCTGGCCGGGTGGGCTGCTCGCCCCTCCCCCCACCCCGTGGTCGGGTGGTCGGGGCTGGCTGGCGGCGGCGAGGTGGAGGTTGCACGGGGCGCAGGCGGGCCCGCGGTACTCCGTGCGGTCGTCGGTGTGGTCGAGGTGCCAGTGGCGGCCAAGGAGGCGCGTGTGGCATCGCCAGCAGGTGACGGTCTCACCGGCGTCGATGCGCCGCTGGATGTCGGCCCGGTGCTGGTCGTGGTCTCGGTCGTAGCCTCGCTGCTGCTTCGTGCCTCGGTCCCGCTCGCGAGCGGATCGGCATCTGGGGCAGCGGGTCGTGCGAGTGAGCGTGCCGCACCCGGGGGTGATGCAGACCTTGAGGCCCACGTTGTGTCACCTCCCAGGAGGCGGGAACCCGTACATCCCGGAGTTCGCTGAACCCCCGGTGGCAGCGATGACCCCCGGGGAGGGGGTCCCGGCCCGGGGTCGGTCAGCCGAGGTGGCGCCAGACCCAGCCGGCGATCCAGCCGACCAGATACGGCTCCGTCTCCCACGTGCGCCCCGTCTCCCCGACGTGGTCGAGAATCATGCGGGCGGCGTGGGCTGCCTCGTGGGCGACGCACTCGACGCGCTCCGCCTCGTCGGTGAGGCCGGGGTGCACGTAGATGGTGACCGCGTACTCGCCGTTCGTCGGGTTCACGTCGATGCTCGTGGCGCCCTGCGACGTCGGGTCATCACCCAGGCTGTCGACGGTCCTCCGTAGCTTGCGCCACTCCTTGACCGAGCGGCACAGGTACAAGTCCGCGCCGTACACGTCGAGCTTGTGGTGCACGGCTGTCATGGGCCGGCCCCCGTTCCTTCTGCACCACCGCGAGGGCAGACTCAGCGCATGGCATTCAGCGTGGGATACACGAACGAAGAGGGCACGTCGGTGACGAGCAAGTACGGGGACGACTGCTCGTATCGCATCGGCGAGACCAACGGGGTCCTGACCATCCAGGAGCCAGACTCGGTGATGCACCTATCTCCGGGTGCTTGGCAGTGGGTTGCTGGCGGCCCCGTGACGAGCGCCTACACAGACAGCGAGTTCGTCGTTCTGTAGGACGCCCAAGCTCTGTCGTGCGCTCGCGCTGGGACTCGCGCTCACGCAGCGAGTGGGGCCGTGCCCGGTTGAGTGTGCTGCCGGTCGACGAGTCCCAGCGGAGGATCACATTGCCCGGCAGCCGCTCCACGCTGCCGCGATCGCCGAGCCGACACTGCCCGGGCCGTGCGGGCGGCGTTATGGCGATGCGGGGTAGGAGTGCCAGGCTGCCGGGCAAAGCCCGGTGTGAGGGGAGTGGAAGTCGTGCTCGGCTCGCGAGGGCGGAGCACCCATCCCCTGCGACTTGCGGCCCACCCCTGGTGCACTGAGCTGCGCCATCCCAGGAACGCGAGGCTCCGGGTACGCGAACGGCCAGTCACTCCGAGACGGATGACCAGCCAAGAGAAGGCTAACGGCGTCCCGTCAAGTGGGCAATGGAGACCTCGACGACGCTGGGGCGGACGAGGCGGCGGACCTCCTCGAGCTCGACGTAGGTGCGGCGGGGTGAGGGCCGGCGCGACGTCACCCGCTGGTCCTGCACCAGCCGGCGGATGGTGCGCTCCGGGCAACGCAGTACCCGTGCGGCCACAGGAACCGTGACCCACCGAACCGTCATGGTCGCCACTCCTCGCGGTAGTCCTCGTGCTCGGCGTACGGCAGCGCGAGCGCCTGCAGAGCCATCTCCAGCGCCCACTCGCCGTTGTCCCCGTGCTCCAGCTCTGGGCTGTAGTCCCGAGCCGCAGTCACGATCCGCCGCTTCGCCTCGCACTCGGCCAGTACCCGCCCGGACGTGACCGTGCAGCGGGCGTATCCGTCGCGGTTCACGAAGCCCAGGTCGGTGAGGTCGCGCGTGCTCAAGTTCTCGTGAGGACGCACCCCCTGCGCCACCGCCTCGTCCTCGGCGATGCGTGCCAGCAGGAACTCAGTGAGGGTGGTCACTTCGGCTGCTGCCCGTCCGTGGGGCGCTGCACGGCGGCCAGCGGGATCACGTTGACGGTGCCGACCTTGACCGACGGGAGGGTGCCGTAGCCGATGCGGGACAGGACGGCCTGGCGGGTGACCCCGAGGATGTCGGCGGCCTCCTGCACGGACACCAGCGGCGGGATGTCGGTGGAGTTCATCCGCCGCTCCCAGTCGGTGGTGGTGAGGACGTGGATGCCGACGGGGTGGAGCTCGGCCGCCTCGGTGACGGCGAGCGAGGTGCTGGTGGCCTGCCGGATGGTGGGCGCGTCGAGGACCAGCACCGCGGCCAGTCCGCCCACGGGCGTGGCCACGAGGCTGACGTGGTAGTCGGCGAGCTGGGTGAAGGCGCGGTCGACGGCGTCCTCGTCGCCGAAGGGTTCCGCCAGGTCGACGGTGACGGTGTACTCCATAGCTGGTGCTCCTGCTGGGATCGGGTGGATGATGGAGGCTGACCGGCCCGGCCGGGGGGCACTTCGGATGCTCCCCGGCCGGGCCTTTCCTCAACGGGGCCACTCGAACCCTGCCCGCCGCAGCGCGGCGATCGCGTTCTTCCACGACCTGTGGTCGCTGGGGCTACCAGCCAGCCACGTGACGTGCACCCCGTCGAGGGAGACGTGTGTATGACCACGGCGGTTGGTGATGCAGGTGAACCCCTGCTCCTCCAGCGCCTTGATCACCTTCTTGGTGTCCTTGTTCATGTTCTCACCCCCTCGACTCGATGACAAGTACAGTCTACGTCATACCTTGTCATTATGCAAGGGTGGAGGCGCGGGGCTGCGCTCCGGGCAGCGAGCATGGACCCGCGGCTGGCCGTCCATCTTGATGGTGAGCATCCGCCCGCACCAGTCGCACGGGGCGTGCCCTCTGCGACAGGCCTGCGACCAGTCGCCGGTGGGACCCGTCTCGTCGCCGAGGCCCTCGCGGCCGCACATCTGGCAAGCCCAGCGCGGGGGACGACGCTGCATCCCGTACGCCCCGCCCCAGCCTCGGTCAGGGCGCACCATGGTGAACCGGGTGCCCAGCACAGCCACCGAGCTCACCTTGAGCCAGGCCATCAGCCGCGACTCCGGTGAGGGCCAGGAGGACGCCAGTCCCACTCCTCGCGGTACTCGGGGTGGCTGGCGTACGGCAAGGCCAGGTTGTGCACCACCCACAGCAACGTCGGGTCCTGGTCCCATGCCTCCTGCTGGTGCACGATCGCCCGCTTCGCCTCACACTCGGCCAGCGCGCGCTCGGGCTCGATGCACAGCAGGTCGTATTCGTCGTGCCAGCCGAGCCGCCAAGCTTGATGGGTCTCCGGCCCGCGGCCCGCGGCCACCTCTCGCTGGACGAAGAGGGCGCGCTCCTCGTCATCGGCGATGCGGGCCAGCACGAAGGCCGCCAGGGTTGCCGTGGACTGCTCAGCCACGGCCGGGCTCCGCGGTGCGGACGTGCTCGATCGCCTGGTCGGGTGACATCGTGCGCCAGTCTGGCCACGTGCGTGACTCGTTCCGCGCCTGCTTAGCGCGGATGGCGGCGATGATCTGCTTGGGGCTGGCGCCGCTGCGCCAAGCGCCGTCGAGGGCCAGGATCACCACGTCAACCCACTCGCCCAGGTCGTCGGGGGCCGCCTCGATCTCCCGCAGCTCCTTGCGGATGTGGTCGACGACGCCCCTAGTGCGAGCGCCTGGGCCGAACGTGGTCTCGCTCCACGCACGCTGACGGCTCAGGTGAGTCTCGTCTATCGAGTCAGTCCCCACCTCGAGCGCCTCGTTAGCGTGGACGACCACGACGGGGAACGGGAGTGAGGACAGCGGCGTCGGGCCCACTGGCCGCCAGCGGTCGCCCTCGGGCCCCAGCGGGTCATCCTCGCTCGCTGGCCGGCAAAAGTACCAGTCCCCGTCCTCGGTCTCCCAGCCGAGCCACAGCTCTCCGCCTGCGCGGACCAGCAGGTGGTCGTCGTGCGCGGCGTCGAGGAAGTCGTCCTCGGTCTCGTGCGTCTGAGGCGTCGTTGTCGTCATCGGGTCTCCTCGGGTCGGGTGTAGGGGTTGGGTGGTCCGGGCCGGTCGTCCTTCGCTAGGCCGACGGCGAGGCCGGTGCCGTAGCCCCAGGTGACAGCTGCGGCGAGCCGGTGCCGGTCGGCTTCGTCGCTGGGCACTGGCAGCCCGGCTGCTCGGAGCCGGTCGACGTCGAGGAGCCACCCGGCGGGCTTGTCACCGGGCACGCTGGTCCTCCTCGGCTTGGCGGGCGCAGCGCAGGGTGATGGCGAGCAGCCCGAGTCCGGTCAGCCAGACGGCGGCCAGGGCGACGCTGGCGGCGGCCATGGCCCGAGGCATCCCGCACTTCGGCTGGCCGGTCACTGAGCGACCCCCAGCGCGACCATGCCCAGGAGGACAGCGAGCACCACCACCATGACCAGCAGGACGGCCAGGGGGCTCGGCGGCTGGTCGCGGCGGCGCATCGTGCGGCGAAGCCAGTACGGGCGTTCCGCGTCCGCCTGAGCGGCTGCGCGCTCCCATTTCTGCTCGGCGGACGTCATGCTGCCCGTCCTCGGAAGCGGCGGATGGTGGCCACGATCTCGGCGTGGGTCGGCCGGCCCTGTCGGCAGGCGGAGCAGAGGCGGTCGTCGTGGCGGGTCAGGCCGCGGCGGAGCGTGAAGCGGTGCTCCTTGGTCGGCCCCTCGGGCTGGTCACCGCAGCGACGGCACGGGTTCAGGCGGCGGCTCACGAGCCGGCCCCCTGCTCCTGCTGCGGGCGGAGAGCGGTGCGGACATCCTCGACGGCGTGCCTCGCCCACTCCTCGTGCACCCACCGGGCGGCAACCGCCTCCACCCGAGCCAGCGCCTCGCGAGCCTCCTCCTGCTGCCGCAGGGCGCGCGCCTCGTGACGCTCCGCGGCGCGCGCCCTGCGCATCAGCCGCTTGGCCACGCGGTAGGCCTCAGTGCGGAATGCGGCCAGCGCCTCGCGGTCGCGTCTGGCCTCACCCCGGACACGCAGCAAGGTGGAGACGACGATCTCCGCCCCCTCCGGCAGGTACGTCTCCAGGGCCGCCTCGACGATGATCGCGCGGGCGTCGTCACGCTCCTGCTCCGCGGCGGCCAGCTGGTCCAGCAGCGGGCCCAGCGCGTTCACCGCAGCCACAGCCAGCTCGCGGTCGCGCCACTGCGCGGGGGTGTCGAAGTTCAGCAGGTACCGCAGCCGCGCCACATCGACGGTCGGGGCAGTCACCGGGCACCGTCGTTGGCGGCCTGAACGGCGGCTCGGGCCTCGCTGGTGATCCGCTCGGCGTCGAGTCCGTACTGGCTGGTCCAGTGGAACAGCCACTCGCCGAAGGTGTCGCCGAAGTCGTACTCCTCGATGATCCGCTGACTGACCCTCGCGGCCCGCTCAGGATCGGCTTCGCGGAGCTCGGTGAGGAGGAGGTGCGTGACGAAGGAGCCGCTGAGCACGTGGAAGTTGAGGTGCCACTGCTGCCACGCGGCTCTGAGCTCGATACCGAAGAGCTCCCGGTCCGGCAGCTGGTCGAGGCTGGTGGCTGCGGCGGCGAGTCCGGATGCGGCGAGGAAGCGCAGGTGCTCGTCGAGGGTGACCGGCTCCGGCCGCTGGTAGATGTCCGGGGCGACCTCGGTGAGGTAGGGCTGTGGGTCGGGTTGAGTGGTGGTGCTCACTGGTTCTCCTGGGTGGTTGGTCGACACGTCGGGCAGGTGGTGAGAACGGCGACGTAGTCAGGTGCTTCGGGGTCGTCGTCGAGGAGGCTGAGGACGTCGCGGGTGGCGACGGTCGAGCCCTCGACGGCGAGCATCAGACGCAGGCGCTGGATGGTGGACTCGGCGCGGGTGCCGCGGCGGCGCCAGTCGGCCTCCTGCGCGCGGAGCTCGTTGTGCTGGCGCGTGAGGCTGGCGTAGTAGCGCTCCAGGGTTGACGGCTCGGTCACAGCGGGACCACCTGGATCGCGGGGAGCGTGAGGATTACCAACTCCGTCCGGCATTCGGTGCAGACGACGCGAATGGGGAGCGGGAGGCGTGACCAGGCCGCGAGGGAGCGCTGGGTGCACGGGGTGCACATCAGCGCGAAGCAGCCGCAACGGGCAGTCAGCCGGTGGGTGGCGGGGCGGCTGGTCTGGCACCTGTCGTGCTCGCACGGCAGCTCCGGCACCCAGTCCAAGTGCTCGATCGCTTGACGGTCGCTGTCGATCAATCCGCCGGGGCGAAGGCCTGGGAGACGGGTGGTCATGCCGACACCAGCGAGGGGTGCTCATCCCAGGTGCGGCCGTCCAGCTCGCGGCCGGCAGCCCTCTTGCCGACCTTCCAGACGCTCGGTTCGTCGTTTCCGAGGTGCTTCCACGAGGTGGGTGGCAGCACGATGTCGTCGGGGGACTGGTCCTCGGTGACCCATTCGCCCCACTGCTTGAAGTGGAAGGCGACGCCAGCGCTGGTGCACTGGTCGCGGAGTGCGCGGGCCCAGTCGGGGTGCATGGGTCGGGCGCCGTGGCCGGACTCGCCGCCGACGATGACCCAGTCGAGGAGCGGGTGCGGGGCGCCGGTGCCTCCGCCGGGTCCGCCGGCCCAGTCGGCGGCAAGGGAGCTGATGCCACCCAGGTCGTCGAGGTCGATCGGTCCGAGTAGGGGTTCGGCGGAGACGAAGCGGACCGTTGCAGGGGTGCCCAGCAGGACGGGCACCCGGACGTTGGCCCAGCGCTGGTCCTCGGTGGAGACGCCGAGCCACACGTTGGGCAGCGGCCAGGCGTAGGTGCCGTCCGGGCGGCGCGAGTCGGGCAGCACCGACACGCCCCGCTGCAGGCGGTGCGCGTTGACCATCAGGCGGAACAGGGCGGACCGGAGAAGGGAGCGCATCCGGCCGGGCCGCTTGGTCAGCACCTGGAAGGTGTGCAGCTTGGCGATCGACATCACGGCCCAGACCTCGGCGATGTAGTCGTCCGGGATCTGGTCATGGAAGAGGTCGGACATGCTGTTGACGAAGACCCTGCGGGGGCGCTTCCAGTGCAGGGGCTGGTTCAAGCGCTCGGGTCTCAAGGTGACGTCGAAGCCGGCGGGGTAGGCCGCGGTGCCGTCGAAGCGGTGGGCGATGGTCTCGGCGTAGCAGTGGTCGCAGCCGGGCGACACCTTGGTGCAGCCGGTGACGGGGTTCCAGGTGGCGTCGGTCCATTCGATGCCGGTGCGGTCGGCCATGGTGGTGCTCCTTCGGGTGGTCAGGCGGACTGGGGGGTGGGCTGGCTCTTGGTGCGGACGTGGACGCGGCGGCCCAGGCGGGTCCACTCCCAGGAGGACCAGGTGCGGCGGCAGGCGCGGCAGGTGATCGTTGGTGGGGCGTCGGTCTCCTGTGGGATCGCGGCCCACAGCTCGCCGGGGCAGGGCACCTGCTGACGCTCGCCTTGGACGACCTCGGGGCAGGGGCCGACGAAGATGGTGGACCGGTTCTTGGGCAGGTCGATGGTCTTCT
Organism: Auraticoccus monumenti; assembly: GCF_900101785.1. Classification (GTDB taxonomy): domain Bacteria; phylum Actinomycetota; class Actinomycetes; order Propionibacteriales; family Propionibacteriaceae; genus Auraticoccus; species Auraticoccus monumenti. Next base: position 999,547 of record NZ_LT629688.1, read on the forward strand.
GGATCTTGAGGTCGAGGTCGCGGGTGGCGATCGCGAGCTGGCCGGCGTTCTCGACCAGGCGGTACCGGTCGACGTAGGTGGCGAGGAAGGTGCAGGCGCTGCGGACGCTGGTGCCAGCGGGCGTGCGGCGGACGTGTAGCGCGACGTGGGCGACCCAGCCGGACCAGGCGGTGGTCCGGTCGCCGTGGAGGAAGGCGCGGACCTGGCGGGCAACGTCGGCGGCGTGCATCTTCGCCGGGGCGCCCATGCGGAGCAGCCGGGTGGCGACCTCGGGGTCGTCGGTGGAGGTGAGGAGGGCGGTGGGGACGGCGCGCTGGGTGGGGCGCTCGTCCTGGGGGCCGAGCTGGTCCTGGCGGGTGATGGTGGTCTGCAGGTCGGCCCAGTTGTCGGCGATGGAGCCGAGGCGGGCGGCGGTCTGGTTGGTGCAGCGGCGGCAGAGGTAGCCGTCGGTGACGGGCTCGGCGCAGCTGCCGCAGGTGGTCATCGTCATGGTGCTCCTCGGGGTGTTCATGCGATCTCGGCGATGCGGGAGTAGTGGCCCTCGAAGGACATGTCGAGGGCGAAGGTCTGGCCGTGGCGGAACTTGGCGCAGTGGAGGGTGACCCAGGAGTCGGCCTCGCCCTCGCCGCGCTGGAGGAAGAGCACGACGTCGGCGTCCTGCTCGAGGGACCCGGACTCGCGGAGGTCGGAGAGCACGGGCTTCTTGTCGGCGCGGGTCTCGATGCCGCGGTTCATCTGGGCGAGGGCCAGCACCGGGACGGCGAACTCCTTGGCGAGGAGCTTGCAGCCGCGGGACAGCTGCGACACCTGCTCCTGGCGGGGGATGTTCGCGTCGCCGGGGGTCACGAGCTGGATGTAGTCGAGGATGACGAGGCCGACGGGGCCGCGGCGGAGGAGGTCCTGGACGGCGCGACGCATGGTGCCGACGGTCTGGCGGGGGTCCTCGTCGAAGGCGATCGACGTCGGGATCCGGGTCTGCCCGTCGGCGATCCGTTCCCAGTCGGAGTCGGCGAGCTGGCCGGTCTGCAGCCGGTTCATCGAGACCCGGGAGGCGTTGGAGAGCATCCGGCGGGTGACCTCGCCCTGCGTCATCTCGAGGGACAGGTAGAGGACCTGCTGCCCGGTGGCGGCGACGGACTCAGCACAGTTCTGGGCGAACATGCTCTTGCCCTGGGCGGGGCGGGCGCCGAGGACGAAGAACCGGCCGGGGACGAGGCCGTGGAGGCGTTCGTTGACCTCGCGCCAGGGGAACGGGTGGCCCATGCGGCGGCCGTCGCGCTGGAGGGCCTGGAGCTCGTCGATGACGTCGGGGAGGATCTCGTCGACGGTGCGGAGCCGGCCGGTGATGGGGGTGGCAGCGTCCAGGGCGAGCCGGGCCTTCTCGACGAGGGCGATGGGGTCGGCTTCGGGGTCGTGGGCGCGCTGGCTGATGTGCGCGGCGAGGTCGATGAGCCGGCGGCGGTCGGCGGCGGTGCGGATCAGCTGGGCGTGGTAGCCGGCGTTGGCGGCCACGTCGACCGCGGCGAACAGCTCAGCCAGGTACGGCAGCCCGCCGCCGTTGGCCAGGGTGCCGCGACTGCGGAGCTCGTCGCCGACGGTGACCGGGTCGACGGGTCGGCCGGTGCCGTCGAGGGCGGTGATGGCGTCGAAGACGAACTCGTGGGCAGGTCGGTAGAAGTCGGGGCCGCTGAGCAGGCTGGTGACGGTGGTGATGGCGTCGCGGCTGATCAGCATGGCGCCGAGGACGGCCTGCTCGGCGGCGAAGTCGTGGGGTGGGGTCAGGTCGGTCATCGCTCGCCTCGGGTGATGGCTCGAGGCTGCACGGAGCGAGCGATCGCGGCGATGTCGGGGTCACGGTCGCCTTCGCCGATGCGGTGGCGGATGGCCTGCAGGGTGGTGGCGTAGTCGTGGACGTCGGGGTCGAACCAGTCGGGGAGCTCGATGGCGCCGTAGTCGGCGAGGCGGCGCGCGATGATCGAGCGGACGCCGGCGATGATGTGCCCGGGCTCGACGTAGCGGGAGCGGCCCAGCTCGAGCGGGGCGCCGACGATGTGGCGGAGCGCGAGGTCAGCGTTGGCGAAGCTGATGCCGCTGAGCACCTCGGCCCAGGCGTCGGGGGTGAGCTCGTCCATGACCTGGCTGGGGCAGTAGGCCTTGACCTTCCGCAGCAGCAGCAGAGTCTCGGTGCGGTTCATCGGACCACCGCCAGCGGGCTCCGCGGGTCGCTCGGGTCGGTCCCGGTCTGGGCGTCGAGGGCGGCGGCGCGCTCGGCGGCCCGGGCGAAGAAGTCGTCGGTCTCGGTCTGGCGGGCGCCGTAGCCGGTGCCGCGGCGGCTGGTGCCTCCGTTGATGACCTCGTTCACCAGGGACGGCAGCACCGACGGGTGCAGGTCCCCGCGCTGCCACCAGGCCTGCAGGCCGCTACGGACGTCGTCGTAGTCGATGCCCTCCTCGAGGAGCGCGCGGCAGTGCTTGCTGATCTGCCCGATGACGTTGTTCGGTGGTCGGCGGCGGCAGTGCTCGATCCACTCGGCGACGAGGGTGCCTGCGTTGCGGCTGGGTGCCTCTTCGACGTCGGCTGGGGGGTGCGGAGCACCAGAACCGTTAGGTTCTGTCTTTTCTGTATCTGTATCTGCTTCCGTTTTGGTTCCCGTTTGCTGAGCACTTGGTGAAGCACTTGCTTTGCTCTTGCTTCGGCTCTTGGTAGGTGCAGCGCTTCGGGTCTGCCCCGACTTTGCTCCGCCCTTCCGGCCTGCCTCGGCGCGCTTGCGGCTGAGGTCGTCGACCTCGGCAGCGGAGCGCTGGTGCTCGAGGTAGTCGTGCATGACGACGCCGGTGTCGGTGGCCTCCACCAGGCCCTCGTCGATGAGCTCCTTCCGGGCGCGGGCGGTGCCGCGCTTGGACCAGGAGGACTGCTTGATGTGGCCGTCGGTGCGGTTCTTGGAGCACCAGCACCAGCAGGTGACGAGGAGCCGGAACGCGGCGTCGGAGAGGCCTTCGATCTTCGGGTGGTCGGGCATGCCGTCGTGCACGGTGATGTAGGTGCGGGGGTCCCGGGGCATCAGGAGTGCGCCTCCGTCCAGGGGTCAGGGGTGGTGGAGAGGGTGGTCACGCCGCCGCTGTGGAGGAGGAAGAACCGCTCGCCGTAGACGGTGACGAGGGGGATCTGCTCGGGGTCGTCGGGGCTGAGCTTGCGGATCAGCCAGCCGGTGGCGTAGGCCTCGGCGGGGTGCTCGGTGATCCAGCCGTGGCAGCCGGTGGTGCCGGTGCCGCAGAGCACGACGAGGCGGCTCAGGGTGTTGACCTGTCGGCTGCCGCCCATGCCGCGGTTCTGGCGGTGGTGGAGGGAGTGGGGGCCGCGGGCGGTACCGCACCGGCGGCAGCGCCGGTTGTCCCGGTCGTAGGCGGCCTGTCGCATGCCCAGGGTCGGGCCAGTGCTGCGGGGGCTCACGTCTGGCTCCTGGCCTGCCAGGCGCCGGCTGCACGGTCGTCGGCGCGCCGGGTGCGGTCGTCATCGAGCTCGGCGTGCAGGATCCGCAGCGCTTCCTTGTCGGCGGACACCCGCTGCTCGGCGGCGCGGTACTGGACGCGGGCGACGTAGACGTCGTCGTCCTGCATCGCCTTGTGGATGCAGACCTCGGCGGAGCGCTCGCCGGCGGCCCGCTCGGTGACGACGATCTTCCCCAAGAGGCGCTCGTAGCGGCTCTTCGCGGCGGAGTACTCGATCCCGGCGAGCTCGAGGTCGCGGTGATAGACCCACATGCGGGCGATGGCCCGGTAGGCGGCGTCCTGGTGCTCGCCGGCACGGCGCAGCTGGCCGTCGCGGTCCCAGCTGAGCTGACTGGCCGCGGTGGTGGCGAGGTCGGCGTCAGCCATCGGTGACCTCCAGCAGGGAGGTGCTGAGCTGCTCGGCGCGGGCCCTGACCTCGACCTCGGCGGCGCTCTTAGCTTCGTCGGTGAGGCGGCCCTGCAGGTAGCCGGCGCGGTGCTTGACGCGGGCCCAGGTGACCACCTCACCGGTGCGGCGGTCGATGACGTCCGCGCCGGTGATGGCGAGGTGGGCGACAAGCGCCTTCTTGTAGGACTCCCGGACAGTACGGGTGACGATCACCTCGTCGGGGTTGTCCTCCTCGACGTGCTCGAGGAGGGCGTCGTCGTCGACGGCGATGCTCTGGGAGGGGGCGACCATGCTGATGCCGCCGAAGCGGGTGCTGAAGCTCTTCGCGCCCGTGGCCTGCTGCACCTGCTCGAGGACCTTCTCCTGGTCCTTCACGGCGGCGGTGAGGCCGTGCGCGAGGTAGCGCAGCGCCATCAGGCGGTCAGCGGGCGTCATCACGGCAGAACTTCTCTGCGGCTGCGGTCCACTGGGCGGGGGAGGCGGTCTCGGGGGTGACGTCGTGCTGGGCCAGGAAGTCGGTCAGGAGGGTCTTGCGCTCGTCGTCGGTGCCGCGGCCCTCGGTGGCCAGCCAGGCGCTGTTCCGTGCCCGGTCGAGGTCGCTGATCGGTCGGTCGGGCTCGGATGGTGGGGCGTCGCGCAGCTGCTCGGGTGGGAGCGAGGACTCCAGCTCCTCCTTGGACCACAGGTCCAGGGCGACCCCGAAGCGCATCGCGGCATTGCGGATCGCGTCACCGATGGCCTCCTTGGCGCTGACCCCGTCGCCCACACCGATGCGGGTCACCCCGAGGACCGTGAGCCGGATCCAGAGGTTGCGGGCGGAGTCGAGGGCGGGGAGCCCTCGCTCGTCGGTGGCCATCGGCTCCCAGGACCAGCCCGGGTCGACGCTGAGGAGCCGGTCCGTCACCGCGGCGTGACCGACGTAGGGGAGGTGGACGGCGGGGAGGCCGTGGTAGCCGCCGCACTCGCGGCACTGTCCCTTCGGGGCGTTCTTCTGCATCGGCTTGGGCAGCGTCCCGACCGAGGTGGGCGGGAAGGTGCGGCGGAGCTGCTCGGCGGCCTCCGTGGTCATGCCGGTGGTGGGGGTGGCGTCCATCAGGCGTCCTTCCTGGTGCGGGAGCGGCTGTTGCTGCAGCGGCGGGAGCAGAACCGGGCTGTGGTCGGCCGGTTGCGGGGCGGGGTGAAGGACGTGCCGCATCCCTCGCAGGTGGTGACGGGCTTCACGGCGAGGGCACGTGCTCGGTTCCAGCACTCCCGAGAGCAGTAGCGGCGGCGCTGGTGGGGGAGCCCGGTGCCGCAGATCTCGCAGGTACTCGGTGCCCGCCTGGCCGGCCGTGGGGGAGCCGGCTGCTGCTTGGGCGGGGAGTGGAACAGGCCACCGCACCGGGAAGAGCAGAACCGGCGCTGGCTGCTCGGGGTCGTCTCGAACTGGGAGCCGCACTGCGGGCAGGTGCGCTGCTCGGTCTTCGGGCGGGTGATGACCTCACCGCCCCAGACGTCGCCCTCGGCGCCGTGCTGGCGGCCGTACGCGAGGCACTCCACCCGCACCGGGCAGTCCCCGCAGAGACGCTGCTGGATGGTCAGCTTGAGGATGGTGAAGGTGGGCATGCGGGAGCACGCGCCGTCGTCCATCCAGTCCTCGAAGACCACTGGCGCGCTCATGCTGCGACCGGCCGGAGTCGGTGCAGCAGGTCCACACGGTCGTGACGGCGGAGCCGCTGCTCGACGGTGCTCTCAGCGAGCTGCAGATGACGTGCGATCGCCGTGAGCGTCTCGCCCTGGTCGGCCAGCCAGACGATGTCCTCGAGCGCGTCGCGGCGGGTCCCGCTCTCGCAACTGGGCGTGCTGGCGGGGTCGTCGATCAGGTCGTCGTCCCAGGCGAGCGGCGGCAGCCAGCCGTTGCGTCCAGCCAGCTGGCTGGCCCTCGTGGCTGACGTCTTGGTGGCGCGGTCGCTTCCCGTGACGGGCTGGTTCCACAGCTCGTCGTACAGCGCCCGGACACCCGCGGCTGTGTGATGCGTGACCTGGCCCTCGCCGGTGACCAGCTTCCAGGCGTTGGCCGGCTGCCATCCGAGGCGACGGCCGAGTTCGGACATCGACCAGCCGATCGCGACCAGCGCCTGCAGACGCCGGCGGGTACCGGTTCCGTCGACGAGCGCCCCGGCGGCCAGCGTGACCTGGACGGCGAGCAGCTTCTCCGCGATGTCGCGACGAACACGCTTCCGGGGCGGTCGGTGCTCAGGGTGATCCGGCTGGCTCAGCAGCTTGCCGTAGAGGATCGCGTACACAGTGCCGTTGGCCACACCGGCGGCTGCTGCCGCCCGCTTCCAGCCCATGCCCTGGGCGGACAAGTCCTTCAGATGTGCACGCACGGGATCGGCGTCGACCAAGGAGCCCGGTCGGCCGTAGGCGATGCGGCGCGAGCGGGCACTCTCGTACACGCGGACGGCGTCACGGCAGGGCCGGCAGCGGCATTTGTCGAGGACGTAGGCCAGTCGGGTGCCGTGCTCGTGGTGGGCCTGAGGGTGGGTGCACTCGCGCTGCTCGCCCGAGGAGCGCTCCCGCGCGACCCGGCGACGCCGACGCGCCATGCGAACGTTCTGGGCGGCGCACGAGTGCCTGGGGAAGTGGTGGTCAGCGAGGCCCTGGGTCCGGTAGCTGTGGCTGTGTCCGCAGTCCCGGCAGGTCATCCGGATGGACATCAGCACGCCCTCTGACCGGGGACGGACGCGTCGAAGAGCCCGGGGTGGGGCTCGTAGTTGGTCCAGACGACTTCGGTGCGTCCGTTTCGGCCGACCTTGTTGGCCTGCTGGGTCGAAGCGCTGATGAGGGTCTGGTGCCAGCCGTTCAGGCGTTCGGCGTACAAGGCCGAGGCGTACCCGGACAGCGCCACCCGTGCCCGGCACCCAGCAAGCACGCCCAGGAGCTCCCGGTGGTGCTCGGCGGTGGCTTCGTGGCGGTACTTGCCGCCTGTACGGGTCTCCGGCAGGTAGGGCGGATCGACGTAGAGCAGCGTGCTGGGCTGCCGTCCGTAGTCCCGGACAACGTCGAGGGCGTCCCGGCACTCCAGGGAGACATGGGCGAGGCGACGGGCAGCAGCGGGCATCCGATCGCGGTAACCATCCAGGTAGCCGGGCATACCTCGGTTGGTGGCTGTGGCGTCCAGATAGAACCGCCAGCCGGTCGAAGTACGGAGCCCTGCTCTGCCTTGCGTCAGGTGCACCCAGACGCGACGGGCCACCTCAAGGTCGTCGCAGTCGTCCGTGGTGCGGGACTCGGCCAGCTCGACCCGGGAGTGTGGTGTGAGTTCGCATGCCCTCAGGAGCTCGTCCGGCCGGTCACGGAGGACTCGCCAGAACTTGACCAGGTGGTGGTCCAGGTCGTTGACCGTCTCGATCTTGGCGGGGCTCTTCGCCAGGAGCACGGACATGCCGCCGCAGTACGGCTCTACGTAGTGCTCATGCTCCGGGAACAACGCGACGATCTGTTCAGCGATGCGCTGCTTGGCGCCGAAGTAGGGCAGAGGCGGCCTGAGTGCAGTGGTCACCGAGCACCTCCGCAGGTTTCAGCGAGGCGGCGCTCGTCGAGGAGGATCCGGTGGGCGAGGTCGGCCTCGCGGATGGCGAGCTGCTCCCACTCGACGATCTCGGTGTCGGTGAGGACGCGGGTCTGCAGGGGGAGGGAGGCGACCGCTGCCGCGTCGTCTGTGCTGTGAGTCCCGGTGAGGCGGTCGAGCTTGGCCCGGGTGATGGCCAGGCGGGCGCGGTTGACGCCGATCTGGTGCCGCAGCTGGCGATCGGTCAGGGCCGCCGGCGCCGGGGTGAGCTCGGTGGCGCGTTGCGCGGCGAGCTGGGCGCGGTAGTCGTCGAGGACGCCCGGGCGGAGGGCGGTGACGGTGCCGCCGGCGAGGATGCGGGTGACGGTGCTCATCTGGTGGCCGCCTTCTCCAGCTCGCGGCGCTGCTCGTGCAGCAGCAGCCGCTGGAACTCGGCCTTATGGGCGTCGGCCAGCCGCTTGAAGGCGCGGTTGCGGGCGCGGGCCAGCTGCAGGTACCGCTCCCGGCTCTCCGCCGGCTGGCGGTTGCGGCGCCACTCCCGGCGGTACTGGCGGATCGCCTCAGCGCACGGTGCGCAGGCCTTCTCCCCAGCGCGGCGGTGCCGGAGCGCGCCGGCCGCCTGGCCCCGGACGTCGCCGCACGTCTCTGGGAGCGGGTCGTTGAGCGGCCGCGTCACCGGGCACCGTCGGCGGCCGGGTCCTGCAGCAGGTGCTGGTTGGCGTGGGCCTGCATGCGCGGCACCGCGGTAGAGGTCGGGCCCTCGACCACCGAAGGGCAGGCGGGGCACTGCCAGCGCAGCCAGGACGCCGAGCGGATGGCGGCAGCGACGACGACGGCGACCAGGGCCAGCGCCACCAGCAGGACGGCCCCGTTGACGGCTGCTCCCGTGATCAGCAGGGTCGTCATGCCTGCACCGCACCCTTCTCGGCACCGGCGTCGACGAGCTGGTCGGCGGGGCTGCTACCCACCACGGCCGGAGCGGTCTGGAGGGCGTCGACGACGGCAAGAGTGGCCGCTGTGATGGCGTAGGCATCCGGGGACAGCGGGCTCTGCCGCAGCGCCTCCCGCGCCAGCTCGTAGTGGGTCCGCTCCATCGGTCAGCCGATCCCGTGGTTGACGTGCAGGTGGGAGGGGGTGCCGGCCTCGACGGTGGCGATCACGGAGTCGAAGGCGTCCTCGAGCACGGTGTCGGGGCGGTGCAGCTTGAACCCGATGCCGAGGTTGCCGTCCTCGATGCGGTAGCGGAGGCGGGCGGTGACCCGGTACGGCTCGGCGCCCTGGAAGGGGCGGAGCGCGATCGTGACGGCGGATGGGATCTCGAGGGTGCCCTTCTCGCCCGCCTTGGAGGTGATGGTCTCCCGGTAGAGGAGCCCGCGGGCGCCGTTGGCGAGGTTCTCCGAGGACTCGAAGTCGACGCTTTTCTTCGCGGTGAAGGTGCGGGCGAGGTCGAGCATGGTGGCGGCGTTGGGGTCGATGAAGTCGTCCTGGTTGTCCTCGATGAACTCGGCGAACTTGACCTGGGTCATCAGCTGGCCGGACACACCCAGCCAGGTGGTCCACTGCTTGTTGGGTCGGAGGGTGAGGACGGCGCGGTGGTCGGCCCAGCCGGCCTTCCCGGCGTGCTCCGCGGCGTTGAGGACGGCGGTGATGGTGCGCTGGTCGAGGTTGGCCCAGAGCTCGACGTCCTCGGACTCCTCGCCGAGGAAGCGGCCGGTGTAGTCGAGGAAGGCGGTCGGGTCGAAGGTCTCGACCTTGCGGGGGCCGACCCGGTGCGGCCGCTCGCTGTGCTGCTGGGTGTCGAGGACGTGCTGGCGGCCGGTGGTGTCGGTGACGCTGTAGATCCGGCCGCGCTCGAGCAGCTGGGGCTCGGCGGCGGAGAAGGCGAGCCCGGCGACGACCGCGGTCTCGGTCTGAGGGTCGCCGTCGGTGATGTTGATCAGTCCGGTCATGGTGGTGCTCCTCGGGTCAGTTGGCGGTGGTCTGGGTGATGTCGCGGGGCGCGGCCGGCTCGCCGGCGGGCACCTCGCGGAGGCCCGTCAGCTCGGGCTGGGCGGGGTTGGAGCGGGAGAAGTTGCCCTCCTCGCCGAGGTAAAACATCGACGGCTTGCGCGGGAACGCGGGCAGCTTGAGGCGGACGTCGTCGTGGACCAGGAGCACCTCGTCGTCGGCGCGGCGGTCCGGCTCGACGGTGATGACGAGCGTCATGGAGCCCTTCTTGCCGGTCTCCTTCACCCGGTTGACCAGGTCCCACAGGCCCTCGGAGAGCTCGCTGTGGAGGCGGCCGTGGCCCTGCTCGGCGAGGAGGTCGGCGAAGGGGCGGATGTGCGGGTCGTCGGTGATGGCCCCGGTGCGGGGGTCCTGGAAGCGGCGTTCGGGCATGGTCAGGCCTTCCTGGTGGTGTTCTCGGGGCAACCGGGACGGTGTCCCTGGACGGTGGTGACGTGGCAGCAGGTGGGGCAGGCGTCCGGACGCTGCCGCGAGGTGGTGCACATCGGGCAGCCGCAGGAGAGGTGGTCGGGCTTCGCCGCGGCGAGCTCGCGCAGGACGGCGGTCACGACTGGGCCATCGGGTCGTCCACGACGGTCACCGCGATGAGGCCGTCGGTGGTGTCGATGACCCCGCGCCACCAGGAGTGGGTGGGGCTCACCTCGTTCATGCGGTCGTCCGCCACGACGCTCAACGCCTCACGAATGCTGGCAGTCGCGCCGGAGTAGCCGCTGATCGTGACGTTCCCGTGCCACTCGACGTGGACGCTGGCGGCCGACAGGAGGTGGATGTTGTCGGCCACCCACTGCAGTGCGCGGTACCTAGCGTCGGCCGCGGCGACCGCCGTCGCAGGGTCCGGGATGAAGGTGCTGGTACTCAACGGGTGCTCCTGGGGTGCGGTGGGTGGAAGGGGGTGTGGCCCGTCCTGTCCCCTGATCGGGACGGGCCAGAGGTCAGGCCGCGCGCTGGCTGGCCGGGTCGGTGAGCAGGCGCCGGAGGCGGGCCTTTTTCGCCTCGTCCATCGGCGGGATGGGCTTGGCCAGCACCTTCGCGATCTCGAAGTTGTGGAAGTCCTCGGAACCGGGCTTGTGCGGGTTCGGCGAAGTGGGCGTGACCGGGATGGGCGAGCTCATACGGCAGCACCACGGCGACGGGGCCGGTACTGGACGTCGAGCGCCTCGGCGTCGAGTCCGTACGCAAGTGCGATGGCTCGCAGTACTTCGGTCGAGGCGCCGCGGTGGCCGTTCTCGATGGCGGAGAGCGCGCCGCGCGTCAGGGTGAGTTCTGGGTCGGCTTCGTTCGCAGCAGCGCAGACCTCGTCGAGCGTCATACCGCTCACGCTTCGCAGCGAGCGGAGGTCCACGTAGGGCGGCTGCACCCGCTTCCGCTGCTTCGCGTAGTGGCTGATCGTCATAGCCCTAGAGTAGGGCAAACCTAGCCCTGGAGCAACCCTAAATAGGGCAAACCTTGGCTGACTAGGCCGACGCCTTGTAACTCCCCTGTCTGAGCGGGGGAATCACAGCCGTGAGGTTTGCCCAGGGTGCAGCAGGTTTGCCGAACTTCTAGGGCAACCTTGGGGCATGTCCTCCGAACGCGAGCGGTTCGCACAGATCGTCAAGCTGCGACGCCAGCAACTCGGGCTCACCCATGCCCTCATTGCGGCGCGGGGTGGGCCGTCCAGCCAGACCTTGTCCAACGTCGAGATGGCTACCGGTAGCTCCCCGTCTCCGAGCACGCTGCGGAAGCTCGATGAAGCTCTTGAGTGGCAGGCCGGTAGTGCTGCTCGCGCTCTCCAAGGTGGCCGTCCGACCACTCGTGAGTCAGAGAGCAAGCAGCGCAGCACTCGCATCCACCCGTCGCTCTCGCTGGTTCGGGAGCGCCTGAGGGAGTGGGCGGCCGGACCCATGCAGGAGGAGCCACCCTCGGATGCGCTCATGCTCTGGGACGACCGCCAGCTGGTGGAAGAGATGGGCAGGCGTCTAGGCAGTAGGGCAGACCAGATCGCAGTCCTGCGGGACCGCGAGTACAGCCGGGCGTCCTCCGTTCCCGAGGTGGGGTCGCGGTCTCAGGTGGACGTCACGGATGCGTCGTTCACGCCGGACCACTACACGCTCGCCGCCGACCGGCAGGACGAGCCCACCGCCTACGACCGTGCGACCGCCGACCAGGACCTGGCCGGCGAAGAGAGCCAGGAGGACAGGTCGTGAGCGAACCAGAGGTTGAGCACCTGCAACTGAAGTACATCGGCCCCGCGGTGCAAGGTGAGATGCGTGCCCGCACCGTGGGAAGCGTCCTGCAGGATCTGGACGACCTGGTGACTCTGGCCAGCCGGACCGGGGAGTTCAACAACATCCCCGCCGCTCCGGACGTCAAGGTGACGGCCACCAACAAGGGCTCCTTCGAGATCGCGGCTGTCGTGCAGTGGGCCAGCACGCTGGAGGGAGGCGGCACGCTCGTCGCGCTCCTCGGTGGTATCGGCTACGCCATCAGGTACCTGCGCGAGCTCGGCAGCAAGAAGATCATCGGCGTCAACCATCGACCGGACCAGGGCACCGTCATCCTCACCTTGGAGAACAAGGAGGTGGTCGAGGTCACAGAGCAGCTCTACGCCATCATCATGAACAAGCGCGTCCGTAAGGCGTTGAAGGGCATCGTCCGCCCGCTCGGCAACGGCATCGAGGCGCTGGAGCTGACCGGAGGTGGCGAGACCCACCGCGTCGCGCTGGAGCAGCAGGACGAGTTCACCGAGCCCGAGGAGGGCGACTGGGACGACGTCGTCACCCGGGAGACCCGATGGGTTCGAGTCCGCCAGCCCGACTTCGACAACGACCGCTGGGGCGTGACGATCAACGAAGGACGGGTGTCGGTTACCATCGAAGACGAGGACTTCCTCGCTGACGTAGACACCGGACGGGTGGCGCTGGCCAACACCCAGTCCTTCCAGGTCCGTCTACGGGTCGAGCAGCGCCGCGAGTCAGGCAAGAAAAAGCCGACCATGCGGTACTTCATCGAACGGGTTCTGCAGCAGAAGGAACAAGATGAGCCACTCCCAGAGGGGGACCACTAGCAGTCCCTTAGGCCGTCTGCCCTGGTTCGGGTGGGCGGCGATCGCGGGCCTGCTCCTCTGCATCGCCGGCGTCGTGCAGGGCGCCTCTCCCGCGTACCTGCTGCTGCCCTTGATCGTGCTCGCTGCCTCGATCGCGAGCGCTCGCAACTCGAGCGACTGACTGTCGGAGTCGCCCTCTACGGTCGGTCGGCATGGACACCCCTCACCCGTGGCGTTGGTTGCGGGATCACCACCCGCACGTGCTGCTGCACTGGCACGACCTGCCGCCGGGCTACCGAGGGACCACCGACGGCCACAGCAACATCTGGATGCGCCGCCGCCTGGTTCAGCGGGAGCGGCGCTCCACGCTGGCCCACGAGCTGGAGCACATCCGACGCAATCATCGGGGGTGCCAGAGGGAGGCAGTTGAGCGGGTGGTGCGGCACCACGCCGCCCGATGGTTGCTGCCCGACCTGGGCGTGGTGCTGGACGCGGTGGTGTGGGCGCGGGGAGACTTCGAGCACGCCGCGGAGGAGCTGTGGGTGGACCGGGCCACCGTGCTGGCCCGGCTGGACCTGAGACATCTGCACCCGGCGGAGAAGACACTGGTCCAGCGCAGAATCGACGACATGGTGCAGGAGATGGCATGAGGATCAAAGCAGCACTGGGCGTCATCGCAGCTGCGTCGATGGTGGTGACGGGCTGCAGTGCCGATGCGTCGCAGCAGGCGCCGCCCGCAGCGACTCCGACCTCATCGAGCTCGTCCCCCAGCCCTAGCCGGTTGGCTGCTACCGCCTTCGACGTCGGTGGCCACCTGGTCGACGACTACCAGGAGTTCGACGGTGCGGTTGGCGACCTCTGCGAGTCGAAGCGGATGAAGGACGAGCAGGAGATCCGACTCATCGGGGCTGGTGACGAGCTCACGTCCATCGTGAACGCGGGGCGGGTCGATGAGGACTACGCCTGCGCGTTCCGCTTCTACTTCGGAGCAGTACCGAGTGGCTCTTACGAGATCGAGATCAGCGAGGGTGTCGCCGCCAGCATCTCCGTCGGTGCCAGCATGGAGCCCCTGCAGATTCGGCTGCCCGCGGCCTGGTCGGACGACGAGTTGGCCTACCTCGAGTGGGCAGATGTGGTGGCGGACAGCGACGAGGCGGCCAGCACGGTCGCTGCCGCTCGCGAAGCCTGCGACAACATCGCTAACTCCGACCAGGAGAACGCGATCGCCGGCCTGGTCGACGAAGCCACCGACGAGACCCGCGCCGCGGTGAAGTACCTCTGTCCCGAGCACGAAGAAGTGCTTGAGGTCGCAGACCGTAGCTTCGGTCAGGGGTCCTACAAAGTGCGCACCCAGGGGAGCCGTGACGAAGACGACGTGATCCAGCCAGGCACCTATCGCACCAGGGACGGCGTCGAGGACTGCTACTGGGAGCGCGTCGAGGACAACGGTGAGATCCGGTCCAACGAGCTGGTCGGCTACGCCCCCGAGGGGGTCGAGATAACGCTGCTCGACACTGGCGGCGGGTTCTCGTCGGAGCGCTGTGGTGTCTGGTACCGCCAGTGACTGACGAGGACCGTGTCATCCTCGAGGTGGCCGACCGCCCGCGCGCTGTACGGCTCGCTCGGGCGGCCGAGCTGGGCCTGACGTCGGCGCGGTTTCATCAGCGGCTCATCGCCCTGCTGTAGACTCGGCAGGCGCTCGAGGAGGTCCCGGTGCTAGTTGGTCGGCTGCGCCGGGTGCAGCACGCTCGACGACTCGCCCGCACCACCTGAAAGTTCGGGGTTCACCCGATCCAGGGGGGCCGGGCTCGCTGTCCACCACCCACTCCCGCTCGGCGGCCAGCACCGTGGACCGCCTCGCCTCGCGGGTCGCCCAGGGCGGGGTGCTGCAGATGGACGAGGCCTACCGCCAGATCGCGCACAACATCGACCTCCTGGTCCACGTCAGCCTGGTCGACGACACCTGGCGCGGCGGGGTCCGCACCCGCCGGGTCAGCGAGATCCGCCAGCTGACCGGGGCCATCGAGCAGGGACGTCCGAGCACCCACCTCGTCTACGCGAGCACCCCGCAGGGAGCCTTCTTCCAGCCCGACCCCGACTTCATGGTCGACCTGCACCCCTTCCTGCCCACCTGGCGCGCCGGCCGGAGGGTCAGGTCATGACCACGGTGGCGGTGGCCGCGTGCGGGGCGCTCATGGTCGCCGGTGTGCTGCTCCTGGTGGCAGGGCTGCGTCGGCGCCCGCCCGGGCCGGCATCCCTGCGCGAGCGGCGCAGCCTGCGGGAGCGGTGGGCCCGAGCCACCCGACGGCCTCCCGGTGGCGCCGGTCGTCGCCGCGACCGGCTGCTGCTGCTCGGTGCCGGGCTGGGGGTGCTGGCCTTCGCCGTCACCGGGATCCCGCTGACCCTGCTGCTGGTGCCGGTCGCGGTGGTGGGCCTGCCGTGGCTGCTGGCCGACCCCGTCAACGGCGAGCTGGAGCTGCTGCGCGCCCTGGACCGGTGGGTGCGCGCCATGACCGCCACGCTGCAGACCGGGCAGTCGGTGGCCGACGCCCTCCGGAGCTCCGTCCGACAGGCCCCGGACCTCCTGGTCGAGGACCTCCGGCTGGTCGCCGCGCGGCTCAACGACCGGTGGACGGTGCGGGAGGCGCTGCTGGCCATGGCCGACTCCCTGGACAGCCCGGACGCCGACGCCGTCCTCGCCGCCATGGTGCTGGCCGCCGAACGCGGTGGGACGGGTGTCGCCACCACGCTGCGCGAGCTGTCGGAGTCCACCCAGGACCGGCTCCGCTCGATGCGCGAGGTCGAGGTCGAGCGGGCCAAGCCGAGGATCGTGGTCCGGCAGGTCACCGTGATCACGGTGACCGTCCTGGCCGTGGCGCTGGTGGTGGTGCGCGACTTCTTCGCCCCCTACGCCACCCCGCTCGGGCAGGCGCTGCTGGCCGGGCTGTTGGCGGCCTACGCGGGCTCCCTGGTGTGGATGCGGCGGCTGACCACCCCCCGCCCGCGGGACCGCATCCTCCGTCCGGAGGTGCAGCGGTGAGCGCCCACCTGACGACGCTGCTGGTCGTGCTGACCGGGGCGCTGGTCGGCGGCGGCGTGGTCCTGCTGGTGCGCGCCCTGGTGCCCGCGACGCCGCGGCTGGGTGACGCCCTGGCGGTGCTGTCCACCGACCTCCCGGTCCGCAGCACCGTGGCGGAGGCGACGCGCCCGACCGGGCGGCTGGAGCGCGTGGGGTCCTGGCTGCACCGCCGCTCGCCCCTGCCGGTGTCGCCCCGGCAGGCGCGGCTGCTGGAGCTGCGCGGGCAGTCCTCGGCGGAGTTCTTCTCCGAGAAGCTGATCATGGCCGGGGTCGGTGCCGCGCTGCCGGCGTTGGTCACTGCGTGCCTGCTGCTCCTGGTCGAGGTGTCGGTGGCGGTGCCGGTGCTGGCGACCCTGGCCGGTGCCGTCGTCGGCTGGTTCGTGCCCGACCTCGCGCTGCGCCGCGGCGAGGCGTCCGCGAGGGGCTCAGCCAGCGAGGCGCTGTTCACCTACTTCGACCTGGTCGTGCTGGAGCGGCTGGCCAACCGGTCCGGGACCCAGGCCCTCCAGTCGGCGGCGTCCATGTCGAGCACGCCCCTCTTCCTGCGGATCCAGGCAGCCCTGGAGAGGGCCCGGTTGGAGCAGCGTCCGCCGTGGCCGGAGCTGAAGCGGGTGGCCGACCAGCTGGACCTGCCGCAGCTGGGCGACCTGGCTGACGTGATGAGCCTGGACGAGACGGGCGCCGCCCTGTCGGAGACGCTGCGCGCCCGGGTCCGCGAGCTGCGGGACGCCCACCGCAACGAGGTCACCATCGCCGCGCAGGAGGTGTCGGAGCGCATGTCGATCGCCATGGTGGTGCCGGCGATGGTGTTCGGCCTGATCTTCCTCGTCCCACCCCTGCTGAGGCTGCTCGCCTGAGAACTGCCCTGTGCACAACCCCGATCCCCGCTGCCGAGACCGGCAGACTCGACCTAGGAGGTACACCCCATGCAGAAGATGTTGGCCGTCGTCCTCGGCCTCTGGCTCCAGCCGCCGCCCGAGCGCGACGAGCGCGGGCTCTCCCAGTCCACCGAGAACGCCATCCTGCTGGCCGGTGCCATCGCGGTGGCCACGATCGTGGTCACCGCGGTGACCGTCTACGTGCGATCGAAGATGCCGGGCCAGTGAGCGGCGGTCGCCACGACGAGCGGGGGGTGACGGAGTCCGTGCAGTGGGCGCTGGTCATCCCCGTCGTCCTGGCGATCCTGCTCGCCGCCGTGCAGGTCGCCACCTGGGCCCACGGCCGCCACACCGTCCGGCACGCCGCGGCGGCGGCGGCCGAGGCCGCCTCGGTGTCCCGCGGGTCGCCGGAGCGGGACGCGCGCTCCGCCGCCACCTCCGTGGCGGGGGCCGGCGGACTGCACTCGGTGGAGGTGCTGGTCACGACCCGGCCGGACCGGGTGGAGGTGGTCACCAGGGCCAGGGTCGACCTGATCGTCGACCTCGGGCTGAGCACGGTAACCGCCCGGGCCGAGGCCCCCCGGGAGCGGGTCTCATGACCCGGAGGACGCGGGACGACCGCGGGGCGGTGGCCACCGAGCTGGTGGTGGTGATCCCCGCGCTGGTGATCATCATCGGGCTGCTGGTGGCGGGCGGCCGGATCTGGCTGGCCCGGCAGGGGGTGCAGGAGGCGGCCGCCAGCGCGGCCCGTGCCGCCTCCCTGGCGCGGGGTGCCGGTGAGGCCCGGCAGGCGGCGGAAGGGTCCGCGGCCGCCAACCTCGACACCCAGGGGCTCACCTGCCGCCCGGCGCAGGTGGTCGTGGACACCCGGGGGTACGCACGAGCTCCGGGGACCGAGGCCACGGTCGGGGTCACGGTGACCTGCACGATCACCCTCGCCGACGTGGCCGTCCCCGGCCTGCCCGGCTCGATGACCCTGACCACCCGGGCCACCTCGGCCCTCGACACCTTCCGGAGCCGGTGATGAAGGTCCTGCGGGGGCTCGGCGCCCTGGTCCTGCTCGCGGGACTGCTGATCGGCGCGCCCTGGCTGCTGGCGGTCGGGGGACGTCTGCCTGACCCCTCGGCTCTGACGCCGGCGGCGTTGTGGCGGACCCTCACCTCGGTCGACGACGGTTCGCTGCTCCTGGTGGCCCTCACGGTGCTGGGGTGGGCGGCCTGGTGCGTGCTGGTGGTCTCCACCCTGGCCGAGCTCGTCGCGCTGGTCGCGCGGCGGCCGGTGCGGCTGCCCGGCCTGGGCCTGCCCCAGCACCTCGTCCGCCCCCTGCTGGTGGCCGTGCTGGCTCTCGCGGTGGCACCGCAGGCCGTCGGCGGCGCGCAGGCCGCTCCCGGCAGCCACCTCGAGCAGCGGCTGGCGACACCGGTCGAGGCCCCGCAGAGCCCGGTCACCGCCCCGATCGGGCAGGACGTGCCCGAGGACGCCCTCGTGCACCGGGTGGTGCCGGAGGACGACCTCTGGAGCCTGGCCGAGCGCTACTACGGCGAGGGAACCTCCTGGCGCCGGATCGCCGAGGCCAACCCGGGTCTGCTCACCGGTGGAGCCGACCACCTGGAGCCGGGCTGGCGCCTGGTCCTGCCGGGTGCCCGCACGGGGGAGGCGGCTCCCGCCACTGACGACAGCGCTGGGACCGGCTCGGTGACGGTCCGCGCCGGAGACACCCTCGCCTCCCTGTCCGCCGAGCACCTGGGAGACGCCGGACGCTGGAGCGAGCTGCACGCGGCCAACCGGGCCACGGTCCTCGACCCCGACCAGCTCGAGGTGGGCCAGGTGCTCCGGCTCCCTCGGTCTGCCGCTGATGGTCCGCAGGTGCAGGCCCCGGAGCAGGGGCGTCCCGGGGACCGCGCGCAGGGGGAGCGTGGTGCCCGCCCGGGCGACCAGCCCGACGGTCGGACGGCCGAGGAGCGGAGCGACCGGACGGAGGACGGGCCGCAGGAGCGGACCGCCGAGCGGTCGGAGGGCCCGAGCGCCGACCAGGGGACGGGAACCCGCCCGGGACAGGAGCCGGGGGGGCGTCCAGGTGCGGAGGAGCCGGCCGCGGACGAGCCCGGGAGCAGGGAGCAGGCAGACGGCTCCGGGGCCGAGGGTGACAGCGCCGCCGGGGACACCATCCCTCCAGGCCCGGCTCCCTCCGTCACGCCCGCCCCGGCGGGGCCGCCCGAGGGTCCAGAGGTCGTACCGGGCGACCAGGAGCTGGACCGGCTGGCCCGGATCGGCGTGGTGGGGAGCACCGGTGGTCTGCTGGCCGCCGCCGTCGTGGCGGGTCTCGCCCACCGCCGCACCGTCCAGCTGGCCGCACGGCCACCCGGCCGGGGGCTGGTCGCGCCGTCGCCCCCGACCCAGCGCGTCCGCTCCGCCCTGGCCCAGCACCAGGAGCCCCTGACGCTGGAGCACCTGGTCGCGGTGCAGCGGCTGGTCGCCCGGCACTGCGTCGAGCACGCCGTACCGGTACCCGCCCTCGATCAGGTGGTGGTCGACGAGGACCGCATCACCATCACCCACCGCGGCACCGAGCTGCCCGCACCTGTCGGGTTCGACGTGCGCACCGAGCTGGTGCCGGACCCGGTCGGTGGCTGGGCGACACCGGTGACGACCTGGGTGCTGCGACGCGAGCTCTGGGTCCAGGTGCGGCACGGGCTCGACGACGACCAGGGGAGCGTGGCCTGGCCGGCCCTGGTGTCGCTGGGCCGGCAGCAGGGGTCGTCGGTGCTGGTGTGCCTGCAGCAGCTGGGCCTGACCACCCTGGAGGCCACCGACCCCGACCTCGGCGCCTCGGCCCTCGCGGCGCTGGTGCTGGAGCTGGGCTGCAGCGGGTGGGCGGGGCAGGTGGCGGTGACCCTGGTGGGTCCGGCGGGCCGCGACGTCGCGGCAGCGGCCGACCTGGCCACGCTCGCCACCGCCGATGACCTCGAGCCGGTGCTCGGCCGCCTGGAGCACCGCTGGCGCGAGCAGCGAGCCCTCGAGACCCTCCCGGCGCTGCGACGGCTGGATCCCGACGCCGACACCGCCTGGGACCCCGAGGTGCTGCTGCTCTCGCAGCGGCCCACCACCGACCAGTGGGGACGGCTGGAGCGCCTGGTCGCCGACGGCGCGCCCGTGGCGGCGGTGGTGCTCGGCGACGTCGGGGGCGCGCCGGTCCCGACGTCGCGGCTGCTGGTCGGCCAGGACGGCGCGGAGCTACGACGCAGGTCCGGACCGGCGCTCTCCTTCACACCCCAGCTCGTGGAACCAGGGCTGCGGGCGGCCGTGGTGGAGCTGCTCGAGGTCACCGGTCGGACCAGCACGACACCCGCGCCCTGGTGGGACCCACCGCCCGGCCCGGCCGGTACCGATCCCCGATCCGACCACCGACGTGCTGACGACGCGACCGTCGTGCGGCTGCCGACCCGGGGCACCGGGTGGAAGGAGGCACTCCAGGTGAGCAGCCCCCCAGGTCCCGTGCCGGAGACCGGCGCCGGACCCACGCTCTTGATGCTGGGGCCCGTCGAGCTGCTGGGTGCGCGCGGCACCGCCCCGGCCCGCGCCGTGAAGCAGTGCATGGAGTACTGCGCCTGGCTGCTGGAGAACCCCGGTCGCACCGCGGTGGCCATGGCCTCCTCGCTGCTGGTGGCCGAGGGCACCCGGCGCTCGAACATGAGTCGGCTGCGCACCTGGTTGGGAGCCGACGAGGACGATGAGCCGTACCTGCCGGACGCCTACTCCGGTCGGATCCTGCTCCACCCCGCCGTCGGATCGGACTGGGACGAGCTGCGGGTCCTGGTGGCCGGTGGGGTCGCCACAGCCCGGACGGAGACCCTCGTGACCGCCCTCCGGCTGGTGCGTGGGGCGCCCCTCGCCGACGCGGCGCCGCACCAGTGGGGGTGGGCCGAGGAGCTGCGGGTCGAGATGCTCTGCACGGTGCGCGACATCGCCCTGGTGGTGACCGACCGCGCTCTCGCCGACGGCGACCTCGACCTGGCCCGCTGGGCCGCCGCGCGCGGTCTGACGGTCAGCCCCGACGACGAGCGGCTGCTGGTGGCTCGGCTGCGGACCGAGCACCAGGCCGGTAACCGGGCCGAGGTGGAACGGCTGGCCCGACGGCTGACCCGCTCCGCCCGGGTGCTCGGGGTGGACCTCGATGACGAGACGGTGACGGTGCTGCAGCAGGTGATGGAGGGACGCATCCGTGCGCGGGAGGCCTGAACGGCGGAGGACGTCCTCGGTGGTCGACGGCGGGGGGACACCTGGTGGGGCCTGCCGGGCGGTGGCACCCCGATCGGGGAGGATGCCCTGATGAGCACCGTCGACACCCAGCTCCTCACCGTGGTCGCCCGCGCCCAGCGGGAGCTGCGGATCCCCTCGCTCACCGCCGCCGTCCTGGCCCGTGGCACGGTGGCCGCCGTGGCCGCCGTCGGGTCGGTCGACGGGCGCCGCGGTGGCGAACCGGTCGGGCCCGACACCCAGTACCGGATCGGGTCGATCAGCAAGACCTTCACCGCGGCCCTGGTGATGCGGCTGCGCGACGACGGCCTGCTGTCCGTGGACGACCCGCTCGAGCGGCACGTCCCCGGCACCCCGATCGGTGCGGTGACGCTGGGCCAGCTGCTCAGCCACACCTCCGGGCTGCGCGCCGAGACCGACGCCCCGTGGTGGGAGCGCACCGCCGGACTGCCCTTCGCCGAGCTGGTGCCCCAGCTGCAGCAGGTGGTCCCGGCGGGTTCGCGGCTCCACTACTCCAACCTCGGCTTCGCGGTGCTGGCCGAGGTGGTCGCCCGCCACCGCGGGGTGGGCTGGGACGAGTCGGTGCGCACCGAGCTGCTGGAGCCGCTCGGGCTGACCCGCACCACGCCACGGCCGAGCGGCACCCACGCGCAGGGGGTGGCCCGGCACCCGCACGCCGACCTGCTGCTGGCCGAGCCCGAGCACCACCACGGCGCGATGGCCGCCGCCGGGCAGCTGTGGTCGACGGTCGGCGACCTGGCCGTGTGGGGTGAGTTCCTGCGTTCTGGGCACCCGGGTGTCCTCGCCCCGGAGACGCTGGCCGAGATGCGCCGGCCCCGCGGGGTGCACGACCTGCCCGGAGCGGCCTGGCTGGGCGCCCACGGGCTGGGGCTGGAGCTCGGCAACGTCGACGGGCGGCGCCGCGTCGGTCACGGCGGCTCGATGCCGGGCTTCCTGGCCGTGCTCCGGGTCGACGTCGAGTCCGGACGGGGGCTGGCCGTGATGGCCAACACCACCAGCGGGCTGTCACCGGCCCTGGTCGCCCAGCTGTGGGAGGTGGTGGAGCAGCAGCCGGCCGAGCGGGTCGAGCCCTGGTACGCCGAGGGCGACGCCGGGCTGCTCGACGTCACCGGCACCTGGTACTGGGGGCCGGCGCCGTACCGCCTGGACGCCCTCCCCGACGGCGGGCTGGACCTCGCCCCGGCCGGCCTCGGGCGAGCGGCCCGCTTCGTGCCCGCCGGGCCCGACCGGTGGATCGGCACCAGCGGCTACTTCGACGGGGAGGAGCTGGTGGTGGTCCGCGACGCCGGCCGACCCGCGCACCTCGACCTGGCCTCGTTCCGCTTCACCCGCACCCCCTACGACCCCTCCGCCGACGTCCCCGGCGGCGTCGACGGGTGGCGCTGAGCCCAGCCGGAAGTGTCAGAGGCCTCCGCTGGGATGGGAGGAACCCAGAGAGAGGACGCTCCATGCCTGGCACCGTCGCCCCGAGTGCGAGTGAGAACACCCTGCTGGCCGAGTTCGTGGTCGCCCAGGTCGACGGCCTGCGCGGCGCCGGCTACGGGCTGACCGGCGAGCAGCTCCGCGCCACCCCCACCGCCTCCGCCCTCAGCGTCGGCGCGCTGATGGTGCACGGCTGCCACACCGCCGGTGGCTGGCTCGACCGGGCCGAGGCCGCGCCGGGGCGTGCGCCGTCGGACGCCGTCGCCGCCGAGGACTGGCAGGCGGGCTACGCCGACGACTTCCGGGTGCGCGAGGACGACTCGGCAGCCTCCCTGGACGCCCAGCTCGACGAGCTCGCGCAGCGGGTCCGCGCCCTCGTGCCCGGGCTCGACCTCGACGCGCAGGTGCCGGTGCCCGACGACTCCCCCTGGTGGCCCGCGGGGGTGGACGGGTGGTCGGTGCGCTGGGTGCTGCTGCACCTGGTCCAGGAGCTGGCCCGTCACGCCGGCCACGCCGACATCATCCGTGAGTCGATCGACGGGGCCACGATGTACGAGCTGATGGCCGGGCGTGAGGGCTGGCCCGCCACCGAGTGGCTCACCCCCTGGCAGCCGCCCGCGTCGTGAGCGGCGCAGCGGGCCGGGAGGGCGCTTGAGCCGGGCCTCGGGGTTCGCTCTTCCTGCCGTCTGTCCGGCGGCGGAATGGGCGCACAAAAAGGTCGGATCCGCCCTCGGGGGATAGGCGGATCCGACGTCAGGAACGTTAGCGGAAAACATTCACGCTGTCGACAGGGCCCGTGTCGCGGCCGGTCGCGGACCTTTCGGACCTGACCCGGCCGGGGCCGGGTGGCTGACGTCGGCGACCACCGACGAGCGGCTGGAGGCGCCGGGGAATGAGAGCCGGCCGACCCCCGTCGCGTCGCCGGTCACCGGCCCATCTCCCGCCAGGGCGCACCGATGCTGGCCACTCGCAGCCCGATCCTCAGCGAGACGCTCAGGTTGGTCATCCATGGACAGCTGCTCCAGCCGCAGCTCGAGGCGCTCATCGGCGTCGCTTGAGCGCGGAAACGGGGTGCCCGAGCGCTCGCGCCGTGGGTCGCCCGTGGTCGGCGGCAGCCTCAAGGGCACCTTGAGGGTCGTGGCCCGTCTCCCTCAGGCGGGCGCCCTCGACCAGGTCCTTCCGCGCCGCCCGCGAGCGCACCTGAACCCGGGCGTCCGGTCGCCGTCGCCTCCGGCGGATCGGGTCCGGCGTCGCCACGAGGTGGTCCGGGTCACGGGTCTCGCCGGCGAAGGCGTGAGCCGTCCAGGCGCGCCGGACAGCATGACGTGGGTGCCGATAATCAGGTCCGGAGCCGGGTGGGCATCGGCGTGGTCATATTTCGTTGAATACTCAACGACGTTCACGAGTTCTTTCCGTGCTGTGACCTGGATCACCACAAATATGCGACTAAGCCGTCGCTGGCACCCCGGGCAGGACCGGGGGACCCTGTACCCCGTTGGCCCGCAGCACGATCTGGCAGCGCTCGAGGATCTCCCGCTGCAGCCCCCACTGGGTGTTGGTGCGGGTCTTGCCGATGATCCGGATGGTCATGGTGTTGCCCACGATGGAGTCCACCCCGACCACGGTCGGGTCCTCGATGAGGTTCTCGGCGAACTCCTCCTCCGCCGCGACGGCGGCGACGGTGCTCTCCAGCAGCTCGATCACCCGGGTCGGGTCCTCGGTCGCGGCCACGGGGATGTCGACGATGGCGGTCGACCAGCCCTGGGACTGGTTCCCGATCCTGATGATCTCGCCGTTGCGGACGTACCAGACCACACCACTGGCGTCGCGCAGCCGGGTCACCCGCAGCGTGACCTCCTCCACCGTGCCGATCGCCTCGCCGGTGTCGATCAGGTCACCCACCCCGTACTGGTCCTCCACGATCATGAAGACCCCGGCGAACAGGTCCTTGACCAGGCTCTGCGCGCCGAACCCGAGCGCGATGCCGCCGATACCCGCCGAGGCCAGCACCGGACCCAGTGGCAGCCCGATCGAGGACATGATCGTCAGCACCGCGATCACCACGATGCCGCCGGTGCTCAGGCTGCGCAGCAGCGAGCCGAGCGTCTCGGCCCGCTGACGGTAGCGGTCGGCCCCCAGGCCGGTGGTGTGCTTGAGCAGCTTGCTGGTCGCCCGCCCGTTCTCCTGGTGCTTCTCGCTACGGCGCACCGCCGAGGCCACCACCTTGGTGATGGCCCGGGCCAGCACCAGCCGCACGACCACCGCGGCCACGAGGATCACCAGCACCGTGATCAGGGTGTCGGGCCAGACGAGGGTCAGCGCCTGGGGGATCGGGAGGTGCGGGATGGGCACGGAGGTGTCTCCTCGTGGTCGTCGGGTGGGCGGGGTGCCGGTGGCTCAGGAGGCGGCGTCGCCACGACCGGCGCGGCCGTCGCCGCCCCGGGTGTCGGCCGCACCGCTCTTGCGGGCGCGGTAGGCCGCCACGTTGGCGCGGTTGCCGCAGCCGGCCTCGCAGTAGCGCCGCGACCGGTTCTTGCTGAGGTCGAGCACCGGGTTGTCGCAGTCGTCGGCGGCGCAGGTGCGGAGGCGGTCGAGCTCACCGGAGCGGATCACGTCGGTGAAGGCCATCGCCGCCTCCACCAGCATCCGGGTGGCCAGCGGGGTCTCGGGGGTGGTGGCGTGGAAGTGCCAGCTCCAGCGGTCGTGACGGACCAGCTGGGGGACGGCCTGCGCCTCGGCCAGCAGCCGGTTCGTCGTCTGGACCGCCGGCACCTCCTCGGCCCGCCACAGGTCGGCCAGCACCGGACGCAGCGCACGGACCTCGGCCAGCTCCTCGCGGGTGCGGTCGAAGCGGCCGGTGAACTCCCAGCGCGTCATGAAGGCCTCGAGCTGCTCCACCGTGGTCAGGGTGTCGGGGTCGAGGCTGGACACGAGGTCGGCCGCGGAGGCCAGCGACACCTCCGTGTCAGCACTGAAGATCACGTTGACTCCTTACCTGGTACACCCTACTGTCAGGAGTGCACCACCGTTTTGCCCCTGACGGTGCGTCGGCCCGGGGCGGGTGCGACACCTGCTCCCACCAGCACCAGGAGGTGCCTCGTGACCGCTCTCCCGATCCCCGAGGTTAGCGCGCCGACACCGAGGACCCAGCGCTCCGCGGCCGCCTCGGCCCCGCTGACGGGGACCCTGCTGGCGGTCCTGTCGGCCGCCGCCTTCTCGACGTCCGGTGCCCTCGCCGCCTCGTTGCTGGCCACAGGGTGGACCCCGGCCGCGATCGTCACCTTCCGCCTCGGCCTGGCCGCTTTGGTGCTGCTCGGGCCCGCGCTGTGGCAGGTCCGCGGACGCACGCACCTGCTCCGCCGGCACTGGCGGCGCGTCGTGGTCTACGGCCTGGTCACCATGGCCGCCTGCCAGCTGGCCTTCTTCTACGCCGTCAGCCGGCTGTCGGTCGGGGTGGCGCTGCTGCTGGAGTACACCGCGCCGGTGCTGATCGTCGCGCTCGTCTGGGCGCGGACCCGACGTCGTCCGAGCTGGCTCCGGCTGGGCGGTGCCGCGACGGCCATGCTGGGGCTGGCCCTGGTGCTCGACGTCTTCAGCGGCTTCCGGATCGACCCGGTCGGGGTCGTCTTCGGGCTCGCCGCGGCGGTCTGCCTGGTGGCCTACTTCATGATGTCGGCCCACGCCGACGACGAGCTCCCGCCGCTGGTGCTGGCCACCGGCGGCCTGGTCAGCGCCACCGTGGTGCTGGCGGTGGTCGGGACCCTCGGCCTGGTCCCGATGGCCTGGTCCACCGACGCCGTCGTCCTGCTCGGCCACCGGACCAGCCCGCTGGTGCCCCTGCTGGCCATCTCGCTGGTCGCCGCCGCGCTGGCCTACCTGACCGGCATCGCCGCCAGCCGCCGGCTCGGGGCCACCATGGCCTCGTTCCTCGGCCTGCTCGAGGTGTTCTTCGCCGTGGTCTGGGCCTGGCTGCTGCTGGACCAGCTGCCGCTCCCCGTCCAGCTGCTCGGCGGGGTGGTCATCATGGCCGGGGTGGTGGCGGTCAAGGTCGACGAGGTGCGGGTGGGGCGAACGCTCCCGGGCTGATCGGGGTCTACCGGGCTCCGGCTCGGCCCGCCACTGCTCGGAACACGGCTGGGCGGCGACGAGGGCCTCTGGCGGCGGCTGGTGCGAGCTCCTCCGCGCGGTGCTGAGGTAAGCCCTTCTGCTCGGTTCTCCGCCCCTGGCCCGACCTCGGAACGAGTGGTCTCCTGAGATCGCAACCACCGCGTCCCGTCGGTGACCGGGCCGGGCGGGCGCCCGACCGCGCTCCCCGGGTCGCTCGACGCCCCGGCGCTCACGCCACTTCTCGCGCCCGGCGCCAGCGCGCCGGAAGCTTCACAAGTGCCCCAGGTCACAGTTCGGTCACGCCGTTTGCGTCAACGCAGTTGACGCCCTTTGGTGGGGTCAATCGATTGACGCGACCGGCGAGAGGGGGACGAGATGCTGACCATGAAGGACGTCGCCGACCGCGTCGGGGTGTCGGTGTCCACCGTCTCCCTGGTGCTGAGCGGCCGCGACCGCGGCCGCGTCAACCCGCGGGCAGCGGCCCAGGTCCGTGCGGCGGCCGACGAGCTCGGCTACGTGCCCAACCTGGTGGCCCGCGGGCTGCGGACCAAGCAGTCCCGCACGCTCGGGGTGCTGGCCGACGGGGTGGCGACCATCCCCTTCGCGGGGCCGATGCTGGCGGGCGCCCAGGAGACCGCGTGGGAGGCGGGCTACCTGCTGATGCTGATCGACATCGGGCACAACAGCGACCTGGAGGCCCCGGCGGTCCGCGCCCTGCTCCAGCGCCACATCGAGGCCCTCGTCGTGGCGGTGGAGTTCCACAGCGTGGTGCAGCTGCCCAGCGTGCCCCGTCGGCTGCCCGTCGTGGTCATGGACGGGGTGCCGGCAGCGACCCCCGAGCCCGACGCCCGCCACGCGGACTGGGTGGTCCCCGACGAGGAGGGCGGGGCGCACACCGCCGTCTCGCACCTGATCAGCAAGGGGCACCGGCGCATCGGGTACTGCAACGTCTCCGACAGCCGCTTCATCGCCGCCGACCTCCGGCTGCAGGGCTACCAGCGGGCCCTGTCCGAGGCCGGCATCCCCCTCGACCCGGCCCTGGTGGTGGCGGCCGGTGGTCCGGACACCGTTGACGGGATGGGCGTCGCCCTCGAGCTGCTGGCCCGGGCAGACCGTCCCACCGCGGTCTCCTGCTTCTCCGACAAGCTCGCGATGGCGTTCTACCACGCCGCTCGCCGACTGGGCCTGTCGGTGCCGGAGGACCTCTCGATCGTCGGCTTCGACAACCAGCACGCGGTCGCCGAGGCGCAGGACCCCGGTCTGACCACCATCCAGCTCCCGCACCGCGAGATGGGTGCCTGGGCGGCTCGTCAGGCGATCGCCCGCCTCAGCGCGGAACCGGCCCCCGACGAGCACCACCTGATGCCGTGCCCGCTGATCGAGCGCCACTCGGTCGCACCACCGCCGTAGCCCGGCACGGCACGGCCGCCGACCCCCCAGGCGATGCCGCCGCGCCACCGCACCACCAGTCACACGAGTCCCACACACAAAGGAGTGCTTGCCATGCCCAGATACAGCCGATCCGGTCGCGCCGTCGTCGCGACCCTCCTCACCATCGGGCTGACCGCGGTCACCGCGGCCTGCTCGTCCACCGACACCGGTGGTGAGACGTTCACGATCCTGCAGTACGAACAGGCCGACACCGCCCAGGGGCAGGGGTGGCAGCGCGCCCTGGAGATCTTCCAGGAGCGTCACCCCGACGTCACCGTCGACTTCCAGACCACCAGCTTCGACGCCATGCGGCAGAACGCCCGGATCACCCTCTCCGGCAACCAGACCCCCGACGTCGTCGAGTTCAACAAGGGCAACGCCGACGGTGGGCAGCTCGCCGCCCAGGGCCTGCTCGAGCCCCTCACCGCCGAGGTCGAGGCCCGCGGGTGGGACCAGAAGGTCACCGGGGGCATGCAGTCCCTCGCCCGCTACGACGAGAACGGCCTCGCCGGCTCCGGTGACTGGTACGGGGTCCCCAACATCGGTGAGTACGTGACCTTCTACTACAACAAGGACGTGTTCGCCGACGCCGGGATCAGCGAGACACCGACCACCCTCGCCGAGCTCGAGCAGGTGATGGGTCAGCTCCAGGAGAGCGGGCACACCCCGGTGTCCTCCTCGGCCTCGACCAGCCAGGGCTTCAACCAGATGTGGCTCTGGTACAGCCTCGTCTCCGCCGAGGCCGAGCGGCAGCAGATCGACGACTTCATGTTCCTGCAGGGCGACGTGGACTTCGCCGCCGAGCCTTGGAAGTCGGCCACCGACACCTTCGTCGAGTGGACCGGACAGGGTTACTTCGGCGAGAACCTGGCCGGGCTGAACTACGAGCAGGCGACGGTGAACTTCCTCAGCGGTGACTCGGGCATGTTGATGTGGAACCAGGGCATCTTCGACCGGGTCCGCAACGACGCCGACTTCGAGTGGGGCTACTTCACGATGCCGGGCGCCCTGACGATGGGCTCCTCCGGTCACCTGTGGGGCGTGCCCGCCGAGGCCGACAACAAGGACCTGGCCTACGACTGGATCGACATCACCCTCTCCCCGGAGGTGCAGAACCTGATCGGGGACAAGGGTGGGCTCCCGCTCGCCGGTGACAGCTCCCAGATCAGCGACGACCTCACCCGCGAGTACACCGAGCGGTTCGACCAGCTGGTCGCCGACGACGTCCTCAGCTTCTACCCCGACTACCCGGTCGCAGGGTTCCTGGACTTCATCCAGAGCCACATGCAGTCGATCGCCAACGGCAACGAGTCCAGCGACGAGTACCTGGCGGCGCTGCAGCAGTTCTACGACGAGGGCAAGGCCGCCTCCACCGGCAGCTGACCGCCCCTCGCCCACGAACCCGACGGTGGGGGCGGCCCGCGCCGCCCCCACCCCGAGGAAGGACCTCTCATGCCTCCCCCTGCTCGACGCCGCCCGCGGGCGCAGCGGAGCTACGGCTGGTACCTGCTCCCCATGGGACTGCTGTTCGGCGTCGTCGTCCTCGGCCCGTTCCTGGCCAACGTCGCGTTCAGCCTGTTCCGCTGGCGCGGCGGCCGCGCCCCGATGCGCTTCGCCGGTGTGGACAACTACGTCCAGCTGCTCGCCGACGCCGAGTTCTGGCAGGCCTTCCAGAACTCTGTGTTCATGATCGTGGCCATCACGGTGGTCCCTACGGCCCTGGGTCTGCTGCTCGCCGCGGTGCTGTTCGACTACCTCGGCAAGACCTTCGGGCCTGCGGCCATCTCGGTGCTGCGGGGCTGCTACTACCTGCCCCAGATCCTGCCGATCGCCGTGGCCGGCTTCATCTGGGCCTGGATCCTGGCCACCGACGACGGTGCCCTCAACGCCGTCCTGGGCGCTCTCGGGATCGAGGCGTCCCCGGACTGGCTCGGATCGCCCCAGCTGGCGATCCTGGCCGTCATGCTGATGCTGATCTGGCTGCAGATCGGCTACCCCACGGTGATATTCATGGCCGCCCTGGAGCGCGTCGACCCCGAGCTCTACGAGGCCGCCGAGCTCGACGGCGCCGGCTGGTGGTCCCGGTTCGTGCTCATCACCGTGCCCCAGATCCGACCCGAGGTGTTCGTGGTGGTGCTCACCGCGACCGTGGCCGCCCTCAAGGTCTTCGCGCCCATCCTCATCCTGACCGGCGGCGGCCCCGAGGGCTCGACCGTGGTCCCCTCCTACTACGCCTACCGCAACTTCTTCGAGCTCTCGCAGGTGGGCTACGGCTCGACGATCGCCACGGTGATGTCGCTGGTGATCTTCGTCGTCGCCGCCGCCCTGCTGCACTGGCAGCGTCGAACCGACCAAGGAGCGACCCCATGACGACCGTCCCCCCGGTGGCCCTCCGACGGGGCCTCACCCGGTACGCCGTGCTCGCCGCCGCGGTGCTGGTGGCCCTGCTGATGGTGGCCCCCTTCGCGCTGCTGGTGCTGAACGCGTTCAAGACCAGCGCCGACTACTCCACCAACGGCCCGCTGGCCTGGCCCGAGCAGCTCACCCTCGACTCGTTCACCGCCTACCTGTCCCGGGTCGACTTCCTCACCGCCCTGACGAACTCCGTCGTGAGCTCCACGGTGGTCGCCTTCGCCGCCGTCGCGCTCGCGCTGATCAGCTCCTACGCCATCGGCGTGGGACGCATCAGGGGCAGCGGGGCCGTCGTCGCGGTCCTGCTGATCGCGACGATGCTGCCGCACGAGGCGCTGATCTACCCGTTGTTCTACCTGGCGCAGGCGACCGGCACGATCAACACCATCTGGTCGGTGGTGATCATCTTCACCGTCTTCCACGCCGCCTTCGGCACCTACATCGTCTCCAGCGTGATGGGGACCGTGCCCAAGGAGCTCCTCGAGGCCGCTGCGGTCGACGGTGCCAACCGGTGGCAGATCCTGTGGCGCGTGCTGTTCCCGGTGCTGCGTCCGACGCTCTCGGTGCTGCTGGTGTTCTTCTTCATCTGGACCTGGAACGAGTTCTACATCCCCCTGGTTCTGCTGGGGTCGCCGGACTCCCACACCGTGCCCATCGCCCTGTCCACGCTGCGTGGGCAGCACTCCATCGACATCAACGTCATCAACGCCGGCTCGCTGCTCTCGCTGCTGCCGACGCTGGTCTTCTTCTTCATCTTCCAGCGCACCCTCAGCCGGGGCGTCACCGCTGGGTCGGTGAAGTGAGCCCAGCAGCCGGTCTCGCACCGGCCGTCTGACGCCCCGCTCCTGCCTACCCGCCACCCACCCACCCAAGAGGAGACTCCTTCATGTCCCACCGCTGGTCCTCGATCCTGCAGCCGCCGCCCGGCGTGCGCTCGCACTCCATCAACGCCGAGAACCCCACGGGCGCCCCCGGCCAGGCCGCCCGCGAGCCCTCCGACCTCGGCCCGGCACGCAAGGGGAGCCCCGCTCTCCCGCTCCCGGCGGGAGGCAGCCTCACCCTGGCCGAGATCGAGGGGCCGGGCGTCATCCGCCACATCTGGATCACCGTGCCGGACCGGACCGAGGCGGGTCCCTTCGTGCTCCGCGACCTCGTCCTGAGGATGTGGTGGGACGACGCCACGGAGCCGGCGGTGGAGGTGCCGCTGGGGGACTTCTTCTGCAACGGGTTCGCCGACCGCGCGCTGCTGACCTCCGAGCCGGTGGTGGTCGCACCGTCGGGCGGGATGAACAGCTACTTCCCGATGCCGTTCCGGCGCAACGCCCGCATCGTCATCGACAGCGAGCACCCCGGCGACCTGTCCCACGTGTTCTTCCAGGTCGACTACACCACCGGCGACGAGATCACCGACGGCACCGGGCTCTTCCACGCCCAGTGGCGGCGCTCCAACGGGACCACGGCGCTGGGGGAGGATCACGTGATCCTGGACGGGGTCCGGGGCAGCGGCACCTACGTCGGCACGTTCGTCGCCCTCGCCTCGCTGCACCGCTACTGGTGGGGCGAGGGGGAGGTGAAGTTCTTCCTCGACGGCGACACCGAGCACCCGAGCCTGTGCAGCACCGGGCTGGAGGACTACGCCGGCGGGGCGTGGGCCTTCCAGGACGCGCTCCGCGCCGAGCCCGAGCCGAGCGTGATCACCTTCTCCGCGCCGTACTGCGGCTACCACCAGCACGACAACCGCGACCGGACCCGCGCCTCGGAGTTCGTGACCGAGGCGCTGCCCATGCACGGCATGTACCGGTGGCACCTGCCCGACCCGATCTACTTCCGGCAGGACCTGAGGATCACGCTGCAGCAGATCGGGTGCTGGAGCCACGGCCTGTTCGAGCGGTCGGACGACGTGTCGACGGTGGCCTACTGGTACCAGGACGGTGGGGTCGTGGACGC
This sequence comes from Auraticoccus monumenti, assembly GCF_900101785.1. Classification (GTDB taxonomy): domain Bacteria; phylum Actinomycetota; class Actinomycetes; order Propionibacteriales; family Propionibacteriaceae; genus Auraticoccus; species Auraticoccus monumenti. Next base: position 1,031,583 of record NZ_LT629688.1, read on the forward strand.
GCCGGCGCTGCCTCCCGCACGGGCCCGCTGGCCACGCTGAGCGACCGGCCCCCCCGTCAGCGAGTCCGCCCAGCTGGAGGAGCAGCCCATGGCCCCCGCCGCCCCCACCGCGTTCGTCGTCGGTGAGGCCCTCGTCGACGTCGTGGACGCCGGTGGCCGCAGACGGGCCCACCCCGGTGGCAGCCCGCTCAACGTCGCCTGCGGGTTGGCGCGTCTCGGGGTGCCCACGCGTCTGCGCACGAGCCTCGGCGACGACGCGGACGGTGCTCTGGTGCGGGCGCACCTGAGCGCGGCCGGGGTCGATCTGGACCCGGCCTCGGTCGGGGAGCAGCAGCGCACCTCCACGTCGGTCGCGAGCATCCGGGGCGACCGGGCCGCGGAGTACGACTTCGACGTCGAGTGGGAGCCAGACGTCGTCGTCGTGCCAGCCACCAGCCTCGTCGTGCACACCGGCTCCATCGCCTCGGTGCTGCGCCCCGGGGCCGACGCCGTCCACGCCGCGCTGAGACAGGCACCCCCCTCGGCCTTGGTGACGTTCGACCCGAACACCCGTCCCGGGGTGACCCCCGACCGCGACGACGTCCTCGCCACCGTCGAGCGCCTGCTCCCCCTCGTCGACGTGCTGAAGCTGAGCGAGGAGGACGCCGCGTGGCTCTACCCCGGCCGCAGCCCGGAGGAGGTGCTGCGACACCACCTGTCCCGCGGCGTCGGGGTGGCGGCGATGACCCTGGGACCGCGCGGCTGCCTCGTCGCCACCGACAGCGAGTGGGTCGAGGTGGGCTCGGCCGCCACCACGGTCGTCGACACCATCGGGGCGGGTGACGCCTTCATGTCGGGTCTGCTCTTCGCGCTGCTCTCCCGGGGCCTCACGGCGGCGGTCCGGAGCAGGACGTTGACCGGTGCGGACGTGCGCGCCCTGGCCCGGGCCGCCACCACGAGCGCCGCCCTCACCGTGGCCCGGGCCGGCGCCCGACCGCCGACGCTGGAGGAGCTGCTCGATGCGACGACGGTGAGCGCGGACGTGGAGGGGCCGAGCGTCGTCGAGACCGGGTGCTCGGCGGAACCCGGACCGGCTCGGTCGGGGTCCTCCGGGGCCCGCGCGGCGGTCTGCCCGGTGGCACGCCTCATGGTGTCGGCGCCCGCCCACGACGAGCGGCCGCCGCTGGTGCCGTCACCGGAGGCCCGGTCAGCGCCACCGACGGGCCGCCCACGGAGGGCGGGCCAGCCGGTGGGGGACCACCTCCGACCGCAGGTGGTCATGGCAGCCGGTGACCCACGGGGCCCCCGCGGGCACGGCACCGGCTCCCTTCCCCGGGGCGGGGCGGCGGCGTACGTTCGAGTGGTGGACGAGAGGGTTCGCACCCGGTTGACGGCCGAGCAGGCCACCATGCTGGGCACGCTGGTGGGCCGGGCCCGGGACGCCCGGTCAGCCCACCCCTGGCTGGGGGACGAGGCCGCCTCCGAGGTGGTCGACCGGGTCGCGCCGGAGGACCTGGCCTGGGTGGGTGTCGACGACGACCTCGCCCTGTCGATCGCCGTCCGGGCCCAGCTGCTCGACCGCTGGTGCCGCAGCTTCCTGCACGCCCACCCCGATGCGCTCGTGCTGCACCTGGCCTGCGGGCTGGACACCCGGTGGGAGCGCCTGCGTCCCGGCCCGTCGGTCGACTGGTACGACGTCGACCAGGCGGGGGTGATGGAGCTGCGGGAACGGCTGCTCCCCGCCCACCACGCCGGTCAGCACGCCCTGGTCGCCGACGTCACCACCACCGGCTGGCTGGCCGGTCTGCCCACCGGACGTCCCACGCTGGTGGTGGCCGAGGGCCTCACCATGTACCTGCGCCCGGAGGCCGGGGGAGCGCTGCTGGCCAGGCTGGTGGACCGTCTCGGCGTCGGTGCCGGGCCCGGGGGCGTGATGGTCTTCGACGCCTACTCCGCCCTCGGGGTCCGCCTCGCCCGGCTGAACCCGGTGGTGCGGCGCAGCGGGGCCCGGCTGCGCTGGGGGGTCGACGACCCGCTGACCCTGGAGCCTCTGGGGCTGACCCTGCTCGAGGACCTGCAGCTGGGCGACGTGCTCGGTCCGGGGATCCGTGCCCGCATGTCACCCCGGATGCGACTGCGGCTCCGCACCGCCCTGGCCGTCCCCGCGTTCCGCACCATGGGTCGCCTGCTCCGCTACCGCTTCTGACCCGACCGGTGGCTGCCGCGTCCCCGGGCCGGTGGCGTGCACAACCGGTCACCCAGCAGACGTCTCCAGCGATATGTCCATCATCGTCTGCTGGGAGACCGTTTCTGCACGGCGCGGGTGCGGCCACGGCGGCTGGGTCGGCGGGGAGTCAGCACAACCGGTCCTCCAGCCCGATGGCCACCGCCTCAGCCGGCGGGCGTCGGGCTGAGCGACCGGTTCTGCTCGCAGGCGCCGTCCCCCAGGGGCAGGAGGGCGTTGGCCGCCTTGGGCCGAAGGGTGTGGGGTGTGCACAACCGGTCGCTCAGCAGACGCCTCCGGCGACATGTCCACCGTCGTCCGCTGAGGGACCGGTTCTGCCGGGGCACGGCAGCAGCCAGCACCGGGGTGTCGCACAACCGGTCACCCAGCCCGACGGCGTCGGCCCCAGGAGCACGGCGTCGGGCTGGGCGACCGGTGGTGCGACGCGCCAGCGAGGGGCGGGCTCAGACGGTGATGGCGTCCAGGGCGTCCAGGTCCTCGGCGGTGGGCTGCCAGCGCAGAGCGGCGGCGTTGGCCCGGACCTGGTCCCCGGAGGTGGCCCCGGAGATCACCGACGAGACGCACGGCTGGGCGGCCAGGCCGGCGACGGCCACGTCGAGGATGCTCAGGTCGCGCTCGCGGGCGTAGGCCTCGACGGCCTCGATGCGGTCCCAGTCCGCCTCCGCCAGCCACTGCGACCGCGAGGAGTCCAGCGCCGCACGGGAGCCCTCCGGGGCGGCCTGCCCACGGCGGTACTTCCCCGACAGCAGCCCGTACTCCAGCGGGAAGTACGGCAGGATCCCCAGCCCGAAGCGCTCGGCGGCCGGCGCCACCTCGGCCTCGATGCTGCGGTCCAGCAGCGAGTAGCGGTTCTGCACCGAGACGAAGCGGGCGAGGTCGGACGTCCGCGAGGTCCAGTCGGCGTCGGCGATCTGCCAGCCGGCGAAGTTCGAGCAGCCGAGGTAGCCGATCTTGCCCTCGTGGACCAGGTCGTCCAGCACCGACAGCGTCTCCTCGATCGGCGTCACGTCGTCGGGCACGTGCAGCTGGTAGAGGTCGATGTGGTCGGTGCGGAGCCGTCGCAGGCTGGCCTCGACGGCGCGTCGGACGTAGCGGCGGGAGGCCCGGACGCCCTGGTCCTCGCCGTTCGACCCGCGCATGTCGGCACCGAACTTGGTGGCCAGCACGAAGGCGTCCCGCTGCCCCTGCAGGACCTCGCCGATCAGCTCCTCGCTGCCCCCGGGCGGGTCGCCGTAGACGTCGGCGGTGTCGAGGAGGGTGACACCGGTGTCGCGGGCGGCGGCCACGATGTCGCGGACCCCGTCCAGGTCGACCCGGCGGCTGAAGGCGTTGCAGCCGATCCCCACCGCGCTGACCATCAGGCCGGAGTCGCCCAGCGGGCGGTACGTCATGTCGCTCATGCCCGCGACGCTACCGGGGCCGTCCGGGTCGACCCGGACGGCCCCCGGGAGGCTCAGCGCTGGCCGAACACCTTCCGCGCCACCACGAGGCCCACCAGCGAGAGCAGGCAGACGCCCATGTAGTAGAAGGCCGGGGACTCGATCACCTCGGTGGCGGCGATCAGCGCCACGAAGATGGCCGCCGCGAACCCGCCGAAGGCGGTCACGCCGATGTTGTAGGACAGCGCCAGCCCGGTGCCGCGGATCTCGGTCGGGAACATCGCCGACAGCAGGGCCGGCAGCGGCGCGAAGTAGCCGGCGGTCAGCACCCCGAGCAGGAACTGGGCCAGGGTCAGCGTCCCCAGCCCGGGGGAGGTGGTGATCAGCAGGAACAGCGGGTAGATGGCCACGATCCCCACCACCGCGGTCACCAGCATCACCGTGGTGCAACCCACCCGGTCGGCCAGCCGGCCCACGAACGGCGACAGCACGAACAGCGTCACCCCGGCCACGATGTTGCCCAGGAAGCCTGAGTACGTCGGCAGCCCCAGGTTGGTGATCGAGAACGTCGGCAGGTAGGACAGCAGGTAGATCGAGATGGTGGCCATGCCGACGCAGACGGCCGCGGTGAGCACCCGGCCGGCGTTCTGCACGAAGGTGCGGACGAAGACCCCCAGGCTCAGCGGCTCGGTGGCCAGGAACTCCGGGGTGTCGTCCATCGAGCGGCGGATCCAGATGCCGACCGGGCCGATCAGCAGACCGAAGAAGAACGGCACCCGCCAGCCCCAGGAGGTCAGCGCCTCCGGGCTCAGGGAGCTGAACAGCGCCAGCCCGAACGAGCCGGCCAGCAGCAGCGCGACACCCTGGGTGGCCACCTGCCAGCTGCCGAGGAAGGCCTTGCCACGGGTGGTGTTCTCGGTCAGGAACGCGGTCGCGCTGCCGAACTCGCCACCGGCGGAGAAGCCCTGCAGCAGCCGGGCCAGGATCAGCAGCCCCGCCGCCCAGGCCCCGATCATGGCGTGGGTCGGCGCGAGCGCCATCAGCCCGACCCCGACGGTCATGATCGCGATGGTCAGCGTCAGCGCCGCCTTGCGGCCGGCGCGGTCGGCGTAGCGGCCGAGGAAGATCGCGCCGACCGGTCGGGCCAGGTAGCTGACCGCGAACACCCCGAAGGTGAGGATCAGCCCGGTCGCCCCCTCCTGCGTCGGGAAGAAGACGCGGGTGATGACCGAGGCGAAGGAGGCGTAGACGATGATGTCGAACCACTCCAGCGCGTTGCCGGTGCCGGCGGCGACGACGGCGCGCCTCGCCCGCCGGCGCTCCTCCTCGGTCTGCCCGACCAGGGTCGAGGTGCTCATCGGTCCTCCTCCGTGCTCAGCTCGGCGACCAGACGGTCGACGAAGTTCTCGCAGGCCTCGATCTGGGCCAGCTCCACGTACTCGTCCGCGGCGTGGGCCTGGGCGATGTCGCCCGGCCCGCACACCACGGTGGCGATCCCGGTGCCGGCGAACTGCCCGGCCTCGGTGCCGTAGGTGACCTTGCCGTCCGAGGGCTCGGCCCCCAGCCGGGTGGCCAGCTCGACCGCGCGGGAGGAGGGCTCGGTGTCCAGACCGGGCACCTTGGCCAGCAGCTCGACCCGGACGCCGACCTGCCCGGCGCGCTGGGACCCCTCGGCCTCGGCGCGCATGTCGGCCTCGATCCGGGCGGCCTCGGCCTCGATGCCCTCGATCACGGCGTCGACGTCGAGCGTGGTGAGCCCGCGGAACTCCAGCTGCAGGGTGCAGGTCTCGGGGACGGTGTTGCCGGCGATCCCGCCGCGGACCAGGTTCACGCTGCCGGTCGTCCAGGCCACCGGGTAGGCGTCGTCGTGCGGGCCCTCGGTGCGCCAGCGGTCGGCCTGCTCGCGGGCGTAGCGGATCAGCCGGGCGGCGTGCTCGATGGCGTTGACCCCGTGCGGGGTCAGCGAGGAGTGGGCGGCGATCCCGGTGAAGGTGACCTCGATCAGGTTGATCGACTTGTGCCCGCGGATGATCCGCATGCTGGTCGGCTCCCCGACGATGCAGGTGTGCGGCTCCAGACCCAGGCGCTGGACGTCCTGCACGAGCCGGGCCCCGCCGACGCAGCCGACCTCCTCGTCGTGGGTCAGCGCCAGGTGCACCGGCTCGGCCAGCCGGGCCGAGGTGAGCTCGGGCAGCCGGGACAGGATCACGCCGAGGTAGGACTTCATGTCCGCGCTGCCGCGGCCGTAGAGGCGTCCGTCGCGCACCTCCGGCACGAAGGGGTCGCTGTGCCAGTCCTGGTCGTCCACGGGGACCACGTCGGTGTGCGCGCTGAGCACCACGCCGCCGGTCCGGGTGCCGTCCGCAGCCGGGATGGTGGCCAGCAGGTTGGCCTTGTCGCCCTCCTCGGTGGGCAGCACCGTCGCCTCGATCCCGAACCGGGACAGCTCCTCGGCGACCAGCTCGATCAGCTCGAGGTTGGAGTTGCGGCTGGTGGTGTCCAGGGAGATCAGGCGGTTGATCCACTCCAGGGAGCGCGGGTGCTGCGTCACGGCGGGCCTTCCGGGTCGTACGGGAGCAGGGCCGGCGGGGAGCCCGGGCCGACCGTCAGACCCTAGCCCCGGCGGACCGCGCCGGTGCCTGCTCCTTCGTGCTGGTGAGACCCCGGCTACCAGCGGAACACGGTCGCCGTACGGGTGCCGGCCGAGGCGCGGGTCCCGCCCCCTGCCGGGGGGGACGTCCGCGCACGACAGCGGTTTCGTCCAGGTCCCAGCGGGATAGGAGGAGGACAGCGTGACGCCCCCTGGTCGCGCCCGACGTAGGAGGACCATGACCGAGGCGTACGCCCGTACCGGCTCGATCACCACGACCGGCGGGCGTCGGTCCCGGCCCGTCCCGGTGCGGGTGCCCGGCACCTACCGGGTCCAGCACGACTCCCTGCTGCTGGCCGAGCAGGTCCGCCGGCTGGCCCCGGGTCGCCGGGTGCTGGACGTCTGCACCGGCAGCGGCTTCCTGGCCCTGACCGCGGCCCGGGTCGGGGCGTCGGCGGTGACGGCGGTCGACATCGCCCGGCCCGCGGTGGCCAGCACCCGGATCAACTCCCTGCTCCTCCGCGCCGCGGTGGACGTCCGCCGCGGTGACCTCTTCGCCCCGGTCGGGCAGCAGCGCTTCGACCTGGTCGTGTGCAACCCGCCCTACGTCCCCGCCCCCACCGACGAGCTGCCCACCCGCGGCCTGGCCCGGGCCTGGGACGGCGCCACCAGCGGCCGGGCCGTGCTGGACCGGGTCTGCGACGACGTCGCGGGCGTCCTCGCCCCCGGTGGCACGGTGGCCCTGGTGCACTCCTCGGTGATCGGGGAGGAGAAGACGCTGGAGCGGCTGGCCTCCCGCGGGGTCCAGGCCGAGGTGGTCTGCCGCCGGCTCATCCCGTTCGGGCCGGTGATGACCAACCGGGCAGACTGGCTGCGCAGCCGGGGCCTGCTGGGCCCCGAGGAGCAGGAGGAGACGCTGGTGGTCGTGGTGGGCAGGCGCGCGTGAGCGAGATCGCGCGTGCGAGCGGGGCCGACGGTGCCCGGCGCCACCGGGTGACGCTGACCGACGACGGCCCGGTGCTGGTCGAGGGCCCGGTCGAGGTGGAGCTGCCCGACGGGACGGTGGTCGAGCTGGACCGCCCGGTGGTGGCCCTGTGCACCTGCCGGCGCAGCAAGATCTACCCGGCCTGCGACACCAGCCACCGACGACGGAGGAGAGCACGATGACCACCACGACGCACCCGGCGGTGGAGGTGCTGGACCGCCTCGAGCTGCCCGCCCCCTGCGGCCCGCTGTCGGAGGCCGTGCTCGCCACCCTGCGGGGCCAGAGCCCCACCTGGCCCTCGGTCGACGACGCCGACCCCTTCGGCCGCGACCTCCAGCTCGCCCTCGCGCTGGGCTACGAGCCGCACTACCGCTCGATCGAGGGCGTGTCGGAGGACGTCGAGTGGGACCCGTCGCTGCTGGCGGCCCGGACCCGGATGGAGGGGCACTTCCTGGCCGCGCTGCGGGCCGGGGTGGCCGGTGGTGACGACGTCGACGCGGTGGTGCAGGAGCTCCTGGTCGAGCCCGTCGAGGGCACCGGGGTGTCCTGGCACCTGGCCGCGGACGGGGAGGCCTGGCAGTTCGCCGAGTACGTGGCGCACCGGGCGCACTACCACCGCAAGGAGGCCGACCCCCAGTCCTGGGTGGTGCCGCGGCTGCAGGGCGCGGCCAAGGCCGGGCTGGTCACCGTGGAGCACGACGAGTACGGGGCCGGTCGTGCCGGGGCGATGCACTCCTGGCTGTACGCCGAGATGATGACCGAGCTCGGGCTGGACCACCGCTACGGCGCCTACCTCGGCGACACCAGCCGGTGGGTGCTGGCGGAGGTGAACCTGCAGACCCTGTGCGGGCTGCGACGGAGCCTGCGCGGGGCCTCGGTCGGGCTGTTCGCGGTGATCGAGCTGACCTCCTCCCCCGGGTCGGCGCGGCTGGTCAAGGCCGCCCGCCGGCTCGGTCTGGGACCGGCCAGCGAGTACTTCTACGCCGAGCACGTGGAGGCCGACGCCGTCCACGAGCAGGTGCTGCGACGTGACGTGCTGCGCCCGCTGCTGGCCCTCGAGCCGCACCTGGGCGCCGACGTCGTCTTCGGCATCCAGGCCAGCGACCTGCTCGGCGACGGCTTCTCCGCGGAGCTGCTGGGCGCCTGGGCCCGGGGCGAGCGGACCGTCGGTGCGCCGCTCGGCTGACCGCCTCCCGACCCGCAGCGTGGTGCTGCTCGGCCTCCCCACGGCGGTGCTCGGCCTGCTGCTGGTGCTGCTCCCGGGGTGGTCCGCCGACGCCCTCGGTTTCGGGCGCGGTCACGGCGGACGCCGCACCGCCCGGCTGCTCGGCGTCCGCGAGCTGGTGGCCACGGCCGTCTTCGCCCGACGACGCACCCCGGGCTCGTCGTGGGTCTTCGTGGCCCAGGACGCGATGGACCTCCCGCTCCTGCTGGCACTGCTCGGTCGGCAGCGCCGCACGCCGGGCTCGTCCCCGGTGCGTCGGGCGGTGCTGCTCTGCCTGCTGCTGACCGTCGTGGACGTCACCTCGGCGCTGCGTCACCGCCGCGGGGTCACCGCTCGACGGCCTCGCTGACCCTCGTACCAGACCCGGTCCCGGCCACCGCTCCCCGCCGCCGCCCGCTCCCCGCCGCCGCCCGCGCCCAGCCACCGCCCCGGCCGCGAGTGCGGTCGAGTCGGCGGGGTGGGCGTCGACGAGCGACGATCTGCCCGCACCCGCGCGCTCCGGTGGCGATCGTTCGCAGTGCGGTGGGACGGACTCCTCGCGTCGAGTGGGGTGCTACTGGTCGACGGCCTCGCTGACCGTCGGCGCCCAGTCGTGCACGTCCACCTCGGTCAGGCCGTCGGCGTCCAGCTGGGCGCGCTTGGTGGCGGTGAGGGTGGGGCGCAGCCGGAAGACCAGCTGGTGCCCGGCGGTGGGCTGGGTGGAGAGCGGGGCGACCAGCCAGTGCAGCTGCAGGTAGGCGCTCCGCCCGGGTGCGAGCTCGGTGGCCGTGGTCGGGCGGTGCTCGTCGGGGAGGAAGGTGGTCCCCACCGGTGAGCCGTCGGCGTCGCGGACCCGGAGGTCGGGTCGGGCGGGCAGGTCGAAGGGCTCGTCGGTGCAGTTGGTGACGCCGAGCACCAGGTAGCGGTGCCCGAGCGCGGCCTCCACCTCGCCGCTGCTCACCACCAGCCGGTCCGAGCCCTCGCACCCGACGGAGTCGAGCGGGAGCGCGTCCACCTCGTCCGTGCCCGGGGCCGAGTCGTCGGAGGGGGACGCACTGGCCGGCGGCGTCGGCACGGGCTGCGGCGACGTCGGTCCGTCGGGGCTGGGGACGGGGGGAGCCGGGGCCTGGTTGCCCGGCACCGCCTCCAGCCGCGGCGCGGGGCGTCCGAGCAGCACCGCGCCGATGACGACAGCCGCCACCATGGCCACCACCAGCCCCGTCACCCACCGCCGCCTCACCCCGTCATCCTCCCAGCACCCGCGCTCCGACGTCAGCGACCGACGTCCCGCCGTGAGTACCCGGCAGGACGTCGATCGCCGGGACCTGGTACGACCAGGGGCCTCCCTCGGACGTGCTGAGGGTGTCGTGGGTGGTGGGCGCCTGACGGGTGTGGGCGCGGTGGTGCTGGGAGGCCGGGCGTGCCGATGGGGCGGATCTGGTGCCCGGGCGGTCCAGCTCTCGGGGACGGGAGACAGGCAGCCCGCTGGCCGACGGCGCCGATGTGGCGTCGCCGAGCGGCTGGATGGCCCCGCCCCGGGTCAACCCGTCCCTGCGACCGGTCGACCCGAGCGGGTCTGGGCCGTGGCGGCAGGACTTGAGGGTGTTCCGAGGACACGGTGTCTGCTGGGCAGCGGCGCCGCTGCACCAGCGGTTCGCGGCGGGACGGACCTCCTCCCGCCCGGCGCCGGATGCTCGCTCCCGACAGCACACCACCGAATCGAGCAGCACGTGATCGACCGCACCGCCGTGACCGAACGGCGACCACCCCGGCCCGGACTCGACGACCGCCGCCCCTTCGGCGTGCACTTCCGGATGCCGGTGGGGAGGTCGGTCGTGCTGGTCGTCGCGCTGCCCCTCACCCTGCTGCTGTCGCAGCTCGCACTCCGACGGCTGGCGGCCCTGGTCGAGGGCACCGACCCGCTGGCGCCCACGCTCACCCCGCTGAGGCTGCTGGCCGCCAACCTCAGCACGGGTCTGACTGCGCTGCTCGCGATGGTCCTCGTGGTGCGGTTCGCCGGGGTGCCGTGGCGCAGGGTGCTCAGCTCGCCCCGTGCCCCCGACCCGCGTCGCCTGGTGGTGTACCTGCTGGGCTCGGCCGCGCTCGTGGGGGTGGGCATGGCCGTCGTCGCCGGCATCGCCCCGGGGAGCACGGGCTGGCGGGCGTTCGGCATCAGCGGCACCACCGTGGCGGTGCTCGTGGTCGTGGCCCTCTCCACCCCGTTCCAAGCGGCCGGTGAGGAGATCATCTTCCGCGGCGCCATCCTCCCGGCGGCCGGGTCGTGGTTCCGCGCGGTGCGGCCGGCCTTCCTCGCCGGACTGGTCGTCTCCGGCCTCGCGTTCGCGCTGGTGCACGGCCGCAACGACCCCTGGCTCTTCGGCTACTACGTCTTCCTCTCCGCCTGCACCGCGCAGATGGGCCGGATCTCCCGCGGCCTCGACGCCGCCGTCGCGTTCCACGTGGCGAACAACGTGGTGATCACCAGCGTCAACGTCCTGCTCGCCGGGGGTGGCGTCATCGCCGTCGACGGGTCCAACGGCGCCGGTGGCGGCCCCGCGCTGCTCGTCCTCGCCGCGGTGGACCTGGCCGTGGTGGCCATGGTCTGGCACCGGGAGCGCCGCCAGGGCTCGGACCACCTCCGCTGAGGGTGGGGAGCGCTCGGGTGGGGCGGGCGTCGTCTCAGCCCGCGCGACGGCCCCGACGGCGCTGCAGGCCCTCCGACGGGCCCTGCGCCCGGCCGGTCATCCCGCTGCTCGGCACCTGTGTGTCGTCGTCACGGTCCTGCTCCGCGGTGGGGGCGCAGGTGCCGACCCCCCAGCAGCCGGCTGAGCCAGAGGACCTCTTGACCCTGTTCTCAGAACACGTGCTCGAGTGGCGACGACGACCGGACGGGCCGGTCAGGGCAGAGAGGACGAGATCGTGGGACGCATCGAGGTCGGTACCGAGAACAGCACTCCGGTGGAGCTCTACCACGAGGACCAGGGCACGGGTCAGCCCGTGGTCCTCATCCACGGCTACCCGTTGGACGGCCACAGCTGGGAGCGCCAGACGCGTGAGCTGCTCGCCGCGGGCCACCGCGTCATCACCTACGACCGCCGCGGGTTCGGCCAGTCCTCCAAGGTCGGCAGCGGGTACGACTACGACACCTTCGCCACGGACCTCCACACCCTGCTGGAGACCCTCGACCTGCGCGACGTCGTCCTGGTCGGGTTCTCCATGGGGACGGGTGAGCTGGCGCGCTACGTCTCCCGGTACGGCACCGAGCGGGTGGCGAGGCTCGCCTTCCTGGCCTCGCTGGAGCCCTTCCTGGTCGCCCGCGAGGGCAACCCCGACGGGGTGCCGCAAGAGGTCTTCGACGGGATCGAGGCCGCCGCGAAGGCCGACCGCTACGCCTGGTTCGGGCAGTTCTTCTCCGACTTCTACGACCTGGAGGAGAACCTCGGCAGCCGGATCAGCCCGGAGGTGGTCCGCGCCAGCTGGGACGTCGCGATCTCCAGCGCCCCGGTGGCGGCCTACGCGGTCGTCTCCTCCTGGCTCGAGGACTTCCGGGCCGACGTCGAGGCGGTCGCCGCCAGCGGCAGGCCGGCCCTGATCCTGCACGGCACCGCCGACAAGATCCTCCCCGTCGACGTCACCGCCCGCCGCTTCCGCCAGCTGCTGCCGGAGGCGGAGTACGTGGAGATCGAGGGTGCCCCGCACGGGCTGCTCTGGACCCACGCCGACGAGGTGAACGCCGCGCTGCTCGGCTTCCTCAGCTCCGACAGCCCGGTCACCACCGAGGTCTGACCCCTTCCCGACGCCAGCGACCGACGTCCCGCCGCGTGCTCGCGGCGGGCCGTCGGTCGTCGGACGGACGCAGGACCCGGGGCCCGGCTCAGGCGGCGCCGAGGGTGGCGTCGGTGGTGCTGGTCTCGCCGTCGCGCTCGTAGGTGAGGGTGACGGTGGTGCCGGGGGCCCAGTAGCGGACGGCGGCGATCAGGGCGTCCGCGGAGCCGGTGGGCACGCCCTGGACCTGGGTCACCACGTCTCCGGGCTGCAGGCCGGCGGCCTCGGCGGCGCTCCCCGGCTGGACCGTCTGCACGGTGGCGCCGGTGCTGCCGGTGGCGGAGTCGGTGCCGGCCAGAGCCACGCCCAGCGAGGCGTCGGTGGAGGAGCCGGTCTCGACGATCTCCCCGGCCACCCGGCTGGCCACGTCGGCGGGGATCGCGAACCCGATGCCGATGTTGCCCGCCTGCTCACCGCTGGACCCGGCGGTGCTGGCGATGGAGGAGTTGATGCCGACCACGCGGCCGTCCAGGTCGACCAGCGGCCCGCCGGAGTTGCCGGGGTTGATCGCGGCGTCGGTCTGCACGGCCTGGTAGACCGCGCTCCCGTCGGAGCCGGAGCGGACCGGTCGGGCGGTGTTGGAGACCACGCCGCTGGTGACGGTGTCGCTGAGGCCGAGCGGGGCGCCGACGGCGACCACGGTCTGCCCGACCGAGACCGAGTCGGAGGTGGCGAAGGTGGCCGGGGTCAGCGAGCCGAGGTCGAGGTCGGAGCCGTCCAGCTGGATCACGGCGAGGTCGGTCGTGCTGGACTGCCCCACCACCGTCGCCGCGGCCGTGCGGCCGTCGTCCAGGGTCACCCGGATCTGGGCACCCTGCCCGCCGCCGGCCACCACGTGCTCGTTGGTCAGCACGTGGCCCTCGGTGTCGAGGACGACGCCGGTGCCCAACCCGCTGGACTGGCTGCCGCGGACCTCGATGGTCACCGTGCTCGGGGCGATCACGTCGGCGGCCGCACCCACGGTGCCGTCGAGCTGGGCGCTGATCGGGGCGGCCCCGCCGTCGACGCTGATCGGCGACGTCACGGCCGGGGAGGCCTGGTCGAGCACGGCGTAGCCGCCGATGCCGGTGCCGGCCCCGACCAGGGCGGCCATCGCCACCGCGGCCGCCGTGGCCCGGACCCCGGACAGCCTCGGACGCCGGGCGACGGCCGTCCCCGCGCCGGGAGCGGCGGGAGCGGTCGCGGCCGGGACGCCGAACGCCCCGCTGGTCGCACCGGTACCCACGGTCCTCGTGGCGTGCGGGCTGCCGGCCGGTCCGGTGGCGTAGGGGAAGCCCGGCACCCCCGGACCGGTGCCGAGGTGGCCGCCGGCAGCCGGCCCGGGGGAGTGCACCGCGGCGGGGTTGAAGCCCTGCGCGCCGGAGCCGGCGGGGTCGAACCGCTGCCCGCCGAAGCCGGGTGCGTCGAACCCCCGCGCGTCGGAGGCGGCGGCGGGGTGGAAACCGGGGGCGCCGGAACCGGCCGGGGCGGACTCGCCGAGGGAGGCGTCCGGGGTGGCAGCCCACCCCGGTCGCGGGGAGGGCTGCGGCGTCCCGGCGGCCGGCCAGCCCGGGCCCGAGGGCCGGAGGTCGGGGCTCGCCGCGGGGCGGTCACCGGGGCGGGGGCTCCCGTCCGGGAAGGTGCCGGTGGGGTTCTGTGCGAAGGTCTCGTCGTCCATGTCCCTAGTTGACCGCCGGTGCCTGTGCGCGGTCTGTGAGGTCCCTGTCCGCGCTCTGGGACTTCCGGGCACGTCGGCGAAGGCCCTGTCGGGACGGTCACGTACGTTCGGCCGGGTGACGACCTCACTGATGTGGTTCCGGCGCGACCTGCGGCTGCACGACCACCCGGCCCTCGCGGCGGCGGCCACCGACGGCCCGGTGCTCCCGGTCTTCGTCCTCGACCCGGCCCTGCTGGCCACCGCCGGACCGGTGCGCACGCACTGCCTCTTCGAGGCGCTCGGCGCGCTGCACGGGGCCACCGACGGCGCCCTGGTGCTGCGGACCGGACGCCCGTCGGAGGTCCTCCCCGCGCTGGCCCGCGAGGTCGGCGCCGACAGCGTCCACGTCTCGGCCGAGACGACCCCCTACGGCCGCCGCCGCGACGAGCGGGTCGAGCAGGCCCTCGGCGAGGTGGAGCTGGTCCGGACCGGCAGCCCCTACGCGGTGACCCCCGGACGCGTGCGCAACGGCTCCGGGGACGCCTACCAGGTGTTCAGCCCCTTCTACCGGGCCTGGCAGCAGCACGGGTGGCGGGATCCCGCCGACCTGCCCCGGGACCTGGCCTGGGCGCGGGCCGACTCCGAGGAGCTCCCCGAGGACCCGCTGGACCGGCTGGCCGAGCGCCCGGAGCTGCCCGTGGTCACCGAGGCCGCCGCCCGGAAGCGCTACGCCCACTTCTTCGACGCCCTGCTCAGCGGCTACTCCACCGACCGCGACCGACCCGACCTCGACGGCACCTCCCAGCTCTCGGTGCAGCTCAAGTACGGCACCGTCCACCCGCGGACGCTGCTGGCCGGGCTGACCGGGCGCGGGCTCACGGAGGAGGCGGCGGCCGGTGTCGAGCGGTTCCGCACCGAGCTGTCCTGGCGCGAGTTCTACGCCGACGTGGTCTGGAACCAGCCGTCCTCGGCCTGGTCGGACCTCAAGCCCGCCCTGGCCAGCATGGTCTACGACGAGCCGGGCGCGGACTTCGAGGCGTGGCAGGCCGGGCGCACGGGCTACCCGATGGTCGACGCCGGGATGCGCCAGCTGCTGGCCATCGGCTGGGTGCACAACCGGGTCCGGATGCTCACCGCGAGCTTCCTGGTCAAGGACCTGCACCTGCACTGGTCGCACGGGGCCCGGCACTTCCTGCACCACCTCCGCGACGGGGACGTGGCCTCCAACAACCACGGCTGGCAGTGGGTGGCCGGGACGGGCACCGACGCCTCCCCCTACTTCCGGGTCTTCAACCCCGTCACCCAGGGCCAGAAGTTCGACCCGGCGGGGGACTACGTGCGCCGCTGGGTGCCCGAGCTGCGCCACCTGCCGGGCAAGAAGGTGCAGGAGCCGTGGACGGCCGAGGGCGGCTACGACCACGGCTACCCCGAGCGGGTCGTCGACCACGCCGAGGAGCGGCTGGAGGCCCTGCGTCGCTACGAGGCCGCCCGCCGCTGACCGGCAGCCGCCCGCGCCAGCCCGCTGCCGTCCCCGGAGCGGCTTCGCCGGACGCTCCGGGGGAGCCGCGCACCCCAGCCGTCGGTCGCCCGACACGGAGATTTAACCCGCTGTCCGGAGAGAAGAGGGCTCTGGGCATTGACCGCCCCCGAGCGGCCTCATTACGTTGAACTGGCGCGGGGGCAGCACCAGCCCCCTCGGTCGTCGACCTGGATCTCGGGGCTCAGTCCGTGCTCGGGCCGTCATCACCAGCGTTGCGGCACCACCCCCCACATCTCGGAGGAAAGCATGAAGCGCAAGATCCTTGCCATCACCGCCAGCGCCGGCCTCGCCGTCAGCTCGGCCCTCATCTTCTCCAGCCCGGCCAGCGCCGCACTGGTCACCCGTTGCGTGGGTGAGGGCGGCGCCGTGACCGTCCCCGGCGACCTCGTCGTCCCCGCCAACCAGGTGTGCACCCTGGACGGCACCACGATCCAGGGCAACGTCCGTGTCGCCAAGGGCGCGGACCTGGTGATGAACGACGTCACCGTCGAGGGCAACGTGGCCGCCGCCGAGAACGCCTACCTCGAGGCCGTCGGCTCCACCGTCAGCGGCCAGGTGGCCCTGCGTGGTGCCTTCGGCGCCTACATCGACGGCTCCTCGGTCGCCGGCAACGTGGCCACCCGGACCACCGCCACCGTGGACCAGGCCGGCTTCGTGCTGACCAACGACGCCGAGCTGGGCGGCAACCTGATCGCCGACGCCGGTGAGGTGCTCCTCGAGGCCTCCGCGGTCGAGGGCAACGTCAGCTCCGTCGGGAGCTACTACACCGACGTCTACGAGTCCTTCATCGACGGCAAGGTGACCGTGACGGGCAACGAGCTCGGCGGGGTCTTCTGCGCCGTGGCGATCGACGGGGTCAGCTCCTTCGCCGACAACGCCGGTGTCCTGCAGCTCGGCGCCGACGGCCCGAACACCTCCTGCGAGGGCACCAGCTACTGGGGCGACGACGTCAGCGTGACCGGCAACACCGGCGGTGTCTACGTCGACAACAACATCGTCAACGGCGACCTGGCCCTGACCGGCAACGACCCGGTCGCCCAGGTGGGCGCGAACAACCGCGTCCGTGGCGACGTCAGCGGCGAGTCCGAGGAGTGGGCCGGCACCGCCGACCCGCAGGCGCGCACCATGGCCCGGGCCGAGAAGCCCGCCAGCCGCAAGGACGCCCTGGAGAGCAAGATCGCCGACCGCGGCTCCGACGCCGAGGCCGAGGCCGAGAAGGTCGGGCCCGCCGACCTCTGATCGACCCGCAGCACCCGACGGGCCCGGACGCACTGCGTCCGGGCCCGTCCTGCGTCCTGGTGCGGCTCACTAGCATCGACGCGTGAGCCGACCCGAGCAGCGCCACGTGCCCGTCCCCGAGGCCGCGGCCGACGTCAACCGCTGGCAGCAGCTCGTGGACGCCGACCCCGGTCACTCCGCCCGCTACGCCGACCGCTTCCGCCGGATGCGGGTCGAGGGCGCGGACCTGGTCGGCGAGGCCAGGATGGTGGACGCGATGCTCGATCGCGGCTCGCGCGTCCTCGACGCCGGCTGCGGGCCCGGCCGCATCGGCGGTCACCTGGCGCGCCAGGGGCACCGGGTGGTCGGGGTCGACCTCGACCCGGCCCTGGTCGAGGTGGCCCGGGCCGAGGAGGAGGGCACCTACCTGGCCGGTGACCTCGCCGAGCTGGACGCGGTGCTCGCCGGAGCCGGTGAGCCCGCCGGGTTCGACGTCGTGGTCTGCGCCGGCAACGTGGTCACCTTCCTCGCCCCCACCCAGCGACGTCCCGTGCTCGACCAGCTGCGTCGGGCGCTGGCCCCCGACGGGCGGGCGGCGATCGGCTTCGGCGCGGGCCGCGGCTACCCCTTCGAGGAGTTCCTGGCCGACGCCGAGGCGGTCGGGCTGCGCCGGGAGCTGCTGCTGAGCAGCTGGGGCCTGCGCCCGGCCGGCGCCGACAGCTCCTTCCTGGTCGCGGTCCTCTCCGGGGGCGTTCGCTAGATTCGACGGGTCGGGACCAGGCCCGGTCGCACCGAGAGGGGTGGGCGGCCCGACCGCAGCACCCGGGCCCCGGTGTGGGCGCCCCGTCTTCGGGACGTGCCGGGGCGGGACGCGAGCCCCTCACGGGGTAAGGCCCCACGGGGCGCGTGCCGAGCACGGCCCCGGCCGGGAGCGGGATGCGACCGGCCGCAGCGCACCGGCAGCCGCCGGACAAACGTACGAGGACGGAGAAGGTATGAGCGAGGGCATCAGGATCGCCGCGGTAGCGGACGTCGACCCGGCAGACGCGATGCTGGTCGAGGCGGCCACGGTGGGGACCTCCGACGACGTGGCGCTGTTCCGCGACGACGACGGGACCTTCTACGCCCTCGACGACACCTGCTCCCACGAGGAGGCGTCGCTGTCCGACGGGTGGATCGAGGCCGGCGAGGTCGAGTGCCCGCTGCACGCCGCCCGCTTCTGCCTGCGCACCGGCGCCGCCCTCTGCCTGCCGGCCACCCGACCGGTGGGCACCCACCGGGTCGAGGTCCGCGGCGAGGACGTCTACCTCTTCCCCGGCGAGCCCACCCCGGCATGAGCGCCGGTCCGGTCGAGCCGCTGCAGCTCGTACGGGGCCGGGTGGCGGTGGTCGGTGGCGGGCTGGCGGCGGTCAGCCTGGTGCAGACGCTGCGGGCGGGCGGCTTCGTCGGTGCGCTGAGCGTGCTCGAGGCCGGGCCCGAACCCCACGACCGTCCTCCGCTCAGCAAGGCCTACCTCGCCGGGCGCCTCGGCCCCGACCAGCTGGCCCTCGTCCCGCCGACGTGGTGGGCCGAGCAGTCGGTGGACCTCCGCACCGGGGTGCGCGTCGAGGGGCTGGTCCGGCAGGCCGACGGCTCCCTGGTCGTGCTCGCCGACGGGGCGGAGGTCCCGGCCGACCGGGTGGTGCTGGCCAGCGGCGGTCGGCCGCGGCGTCCTCCCGTCCCGGGTGCCGAGCACGCGCTGGTCCTCCGTGACCGCGTCGACGCCGACGTCCTCCGCGACCGGCTGGGACCGGGGCACCGGCTGGTCGTGGTGGGCGGCGGGCTGGTCGGCTCGGAGGTGGCCGCCACGGCGCTGACCCTGGGCTGCCAGGTCACCGTGGTCGACCCGCAGGTCCCGTTGACCGCTCTGCTGGGTCACGAGCTGGCGGTGTGGCTGCACCTGCTGCACCGGGAGCGGGGCGTCGTCCTGGTGGCTGACGGGGTGGACCGGATCGAGTCGGGCTCGGTCCACGTCCCCGGTGCGGTGATCCCGGCCGACACGGTCCTCGTCGCCACCGGGCTGCTGCCGGAGGTGCCCGTGGTCGGGGTCGTCCCCGCCGGCGTCGAGGCGGGGACCCCGGAGGCGGTCGGTGCGGTCGAGGTGCTGACCCGGACCGAGGACGGTGCGGTGCTGGTCGACGAGGCCGGACGGTCCTCGGTGCCCGGGGTGCTCGCGGTGGGCGACTGCAGCGGGCGCTCGGCGGGCGGGCGCTCGGCCGGGCACTGGGACTCCGCGCGTCTGGACGCCGAGGCCGCAGCGGCCGGGCTGCTGGGGCTCCCGCTGCCGGTGCGCGGGCCGTCCTGGTTCTGGTCGGACCGTCACGGCCACCACCTGGAGGTGCTCGGCGCGCCGGCGGCCGCCGAGCAGCTGGTGACCCGCGGCGTCGTCGGCGAGCCGCCGTTCAGCTGCTTCGGGCTCACCGGCGGCCGGGTCGTGTCCGCCGCCAGCGTCGACGACCCGGCCGCGGTCAAGGTGGCCCGCCGGCTGGCGGCCCTGGGCACCGCGGTCGACCCCGCCGCCCTCGCCGACCCCGCCACCGACCTCCGCCGCCTCGCCCGCGCCCGCTGACCCGCCCCGCCGACCCGCCCAGCCCCGGCGGCCATCGACCCGCCCCGCGGACCCGGCCGCCTCCCCGGCCCACCGGTGCGCGCCGCCCGCCCGCGCTGCTCGCCCTGCCCGCGCTGCTCGCTGCCCGCCCACATGACCCACGTTGCCCCGTCTACGGGCACTCTCCCCCGCCTATAGACGGGGCTAAGTGCCCGTAGACGGGGCAACGTCGCGGGGTGCGGGGTGCGGGGTGCGGGGTGCGGGGTGCGGGGTGCGGGGTGCGGGGTGCGGGGTGCGGGGGTGCGGGGGTGCGGGGGTGCGGGGGCGCGGGGTGCCCGGGACGCAGAGGGTCGAGGACGTCGCGGCGACCGGGTCGGGCACTAGCGTGGCGGGATGCCTGTCGTCGAGTCCTCCCGCGAGGTGCCGGTCCCACCGGCGGTCGCCTTCGCCGTCTCCCAGACCACCGGGGCGACGCGCCTGCGCTGGGACCGGTTCATCCGCCGCCAGGTGCTGCTCGACGGCGCCACCGCCGCGGCGAAGGACGTCCGGACGCTGACCGTGCACCGCGCCGGGTTCCGGATGGTCAGCCGCTACGTCTCCTACCGCCCGCCCACGTCGGTGGGGATGGCCATGGAGTCCGGGCCGTGGTTCTTCGAGAGGCTCGGCGGCGGTTGGCGGTTCGCGGAGGTGCCCGGTGACCCCGGGCGCACGCTCGCCACCTGGCGCTACAACTTCGGCTGCCGCCCGGCCTGGCTGGCCCCGCTCGCCGAGCGGGTCGGCTCGCTCGTGCTGGGTCGGGAGATCGAGCGCCGTCTGGCCGGCTTCGTCCGCGGCTGCGCCGACCCGGAGGTGCTCACGGCCGTCGGCGAAGACCCTTCCGCTGTCGGCGCCGAGCAGTAGAGTCGGCCCATGCCGCAGAGCCTCAACACGGCCGTCTCCGGCCAGGACGCCACCGAGGACGTCGCCCCCGAGGGCCCGGTCGACGACGCCGGGCAGGTCGACCCATGGCCGGGGGACCCCGGGCACGTCGACGCCGACTTCATGGAGCTGGTCGCCCCGCTGCGCCGCGAGCTGACCGCCCACTGCTACCGGATGCTCGGCTCGGTGCACGAGGCCGAGGACCTGGTTCAGGAGACCTACGTCCGCGCCTGGCGCGCCCACGACCGGTTCGAGGGCCGCAGCAGCCTGCGCACCTGGATGTACACCATCGCCACCCGCGTCTGCCTGACCGCGCTGGAGAAGGGCAAGCGCCGCCCGATGCCCACCGGCCTCGGCCAGCCCGCCACCGACGCACGCGCCGAGCTGGTGGAGCGGACCGAGATCACCTGGCTCGAGCCCTGGCCGGGGGCGGCCGAGCGGGCCGACCCCGACCCGGCCTCGGTGGTCGTCGGTCACGAGAGCATCCGGCTGGCCTTCGTCGCCGCCCTGCAGCACCTGACCCCGCTGCAGCGCGCGGTGCTGGTCCTGCGCGAGGTGCTGGGCTACAGCGCCGCCGAGACGGCCTCGGTGCTGCAGACCACGGTGCCGGCGGTGAACAGCGCCCTGCAGCGCAGCCGGGCCCGGCTGGCCGACCTGCAGCAGAGCTCCGGCGCAGAGGCGTCCACCCTCGACGAGCGCTCCCAGCAGCTGGTCGAGCGCTACGCCCGGGCCTTCGAGCGCTACGACATCGACGAGATCGTCTCCGTTCTCACCGAGGACGCCGCCTGGGAGATGCCGCCCTTCGTCGGCTGGTACTCCGGGCCGGAGCAGATCGCCACCCTGATCTCGACCCGCTGCCCGGCCGAGGCGCCCGGTGACATGCGGATGGTCGCCACGACGGCCAACGGCCAGCCGGCCTTCGGGCTCTACATGCGGGGTCCCGACGGCGTCCACCGCCCGTTCCACCTGCAGGTGCTCTCGGTCCGCCCCCGCGCGGACGGGGAGCGGGTCGTCGACCACGTCGCCTGCTTCTTCGACCGCAGCCTGTTCCCCCGCTTCGGGCTGCCCGAGACGGTCTGAGTGCCGGAGCACGCCCCGCCAGCCCACCTCCCGTCCGTCTCGCGACGCGGGGCGGTGGCGCCGTTCCAGGTGATGAGCATCCTGGACACGGTGGCCCGGATGCGGGCCGCCGGTCGCGACGTGGTCAACCTGTGCGTGGGGGAGCCGTCGCAGGGGGCGCCGGCGCCCGTCCGCGCCGCCCTGGCCCGCGCCCTCACCGAGGACGTGCCGATGGGCTACTCCGAGGCGTTCGGGCTGCGGGCGCTGCGTGAGCGGCTGGCCGGCCTGTACGCGGACCGCTACGGCCTGGACGTCGACCCCGGCCGGATCGCCCTCACCACCGGCTCCTCGGGGGCGTTCCTGCTGACCTTCCTGGCCGCCTTCGACGCCGGTGACCGCGTCGCGCTGGCCCGTCCCGGCTACCCCGCCTACCGCACCATCCTCTCCAGCCTCGGGTGCGAGGTGGTCGAGCTCGACTGCGGGCCGGAGCAGCGGTTCCAGCCCACCCCGGAGCTGCTGGACGCCGCCGCCGCCGACGGACCGCTGAAGGGGCTGGTGCTCGCCTCCCCGGCCAACCCCACCGGCACCATGGTCGACGCCGACCAGCTCGCCGCCCTGGCCCGCTGGTGCGCCGACCACGGCACCCGGCTGGTCAGCGACGAGATCTACCACGGCATCACCGCCGACGGCCGGGTCGGGGACTGCGCCCGTGTCCGCGACCCGTCCGCGGTGGTGATCTCCTCCTTCTCCAAGTACTGGGGCATGACGGGCTGGCGGCTGGGCTGGGTGGTGCTCCCCGACGACCTGGTGGCCTCGGTCGACGCGCTGGCCGGCAACTACGCGCTCTGCCCGCCGGTCCCGGCGATGCACGCCGCCCTGGCCGCCTTCGAGCCGGGGTCGGTGGCGGCCGCCGAGGAGGCGGTGCGCGCCCACGCCCGCGCCCGCGAGGTGGCCCTGGCCGCCGTCCCCGGTCTGGGCTGGGTGGACGTCGCCCCGGCCGACGGTGCCTTCTACCTCTACGCCGGGATCGGGCCGGTGCTCGGCCGCCACGGCGACTCCCGCCGCTGGTGCGCCGCGCTGCTGGAGGAGCAGGGCGTCGCCCTCACCCCCGGTGTCGACTTCGACCGCGTCCACGGCCACCAGACGGTCCGGCTGTCCCTGGCCGCCGGTGCCGACCCCGTGGGGCGGGCCCTGGAGCGGGTCGCGGCGTTCCAGACGGCGGCGGGGCCGGCCCCGGCCCGGGGCTGAGCACGGTGCGGGTGCCGGCGGGGTCGAGCGAGCCCGTGGTCACGACCTGGGCCGAGGTGGACGTCGCCACGCTGCTCCGGGTCCTCGGCCTCCCGCGTCCGGACCGGACCGCGGTGGTGGCCGTCGACGGGCGCAGCGGCGCCGGCAAGTCGACCCTGACCGCCCGGCTGGTGGCCGCGGTGCCGGGTTCGGCGGTGGTGGCCACCGACGACGTCGCCTGGCACTCGTCGATGTTCGGCTGGGCCGAGGACCTCCGGACCTCCGTCGTCGAGCCCGTTCTCCGCGGGGAGAGGGTGCGCCACCGCCCGCCCGGCTGGGTGGAGCGGGGGCGGCCCGGCGCGGTCACCGTCGAGGCGGGCCGCTCGGTGCTGCTCGTCGAGGGGGTCGGGGCCTCCCAGCGGGTGCTCGCCGACGTCCTCGACGCCGCCGTCTGGGTGCAGTCCGACGTCGGCGCCGCCTTCGCGCTGGGGATCGAGCGGGACGTGGCCAGCGGTGTCAACGGCGACCGGGACGCGTCGGTGGCCTTCTGGCACGCGTGGGCCGTGGCCGAGGAGCCGTTCCTGGAGGCGGACCAGCCGTGGCAGCGCGCCGACGCCGTGGTGGCCGGCGTCCCGCTGGCCCGTCGCGACGGGCTGCTCTGGCGACCACCACCGTCCCCCGCGTCGAGCCCGGGCAGCCGGGCGTAACGTCTGCGCCGTGCTCGCTGCGATCGGTTGGGGGCTGCTGGCCGCCTCGTCCCTGTTCATCGGTGCCCTGCTCGGGGTGGTCCGCACCTGGCGCGACGGCCTGGTCGGGGCCGTGCTGGCCTTCGGCGCCGGCGCGCTGATCTCCAGCATCTGCTTCGAGCTGGCCGCCGAGGGGTTCCGGGTGGGCGGCGCGGTGCCGGTGGCCCTGGGCGTCGGCGTCGGCGCGCTGGCCTTCTTCCTCGCCGACCGCGGTGTGGAGCGGCTCGGCGGTCGCGGAGGGGGCGGGTCGGCCGGGTTGCCGCTGGCCCTCGGGGCCCTGCTCGACGGCATCCCCGAGCAGGCGGTGCTGGGGATCGCGCTGGCCTCGGGGGAGGGGGTGAGCGCCGCCCTGCTGGTGGCCATCATCGTCTCCAACCTGCCCGAGGGGGTCGGCTCGGCCGCCGACATGCGCGCGGCCGGACGCTCCCGCGGTGCCGTCCTCCGGCTCTGGGCCGGGGTCGCCGTGTTCGCCGCCCTGGCCACCCTGGTGGGCTACCTGCTGGCCGACCTCCTCAGCCCCGGCTGGCAGGCCGCCATCGACGGGTTCGCCGCCGGAGCGCTGCTGGTGATGCTGGTGGACTCGATGGTCCCCGAGGCCCGGGAGAAGGCGAAGGACTACGCCGGGCTGGCCACCGTGCTCGGGTTCGCGGTCGCCGCCGCGCTCTCCGCCTCCGGCTGAGCCGTCGGTGCGCGCGACGTCGCCCGCACCGCATCCGCCAGCACCCGGGACGAACGCCGGGAATATCGCGCTGGGGCCGCTGCTTGCCTTGGTTGACGCTGCAACCAAATCGGAAGGCTCCTCATGACCATCGCCCTCACCGGTGCCACCGGCCAGCTCGGACGGCTCACCGTCGACGCCCTGCTCTCCCGCGGCACGCCGGCGGGCGAGGTCGTGGCCGTCGGACGCTCCCCGGAGAAGCTCGCCGCGCTGGCGGGGGCCACGGGGGTCACCACCCGCACCGCGGCCTACGGCGAGGCGGACGCCCTGCGTGAGGCGCTCGCCGGGGTCGAGACGCTGCTGCTGATCTCCAGCAGCGAGGTGGGCCAGCGGGTCGAGCAGCACCGCTCGGTGATCGAGGCCGCCGAGGCGGTCGGGGTCAGCCGCCTCGTCTACACCAGCGCCCCGCGCGCGACCACCACGTCCCTGGTGCTGGCCCCGGACCACAAGGCGACCGAGGAGCTGCTGGCGGCGTCCGCGCTCACCACGGCCGTGCTGCGCAACAACTGGTACACCGAGGGCTACCGGCCCCAGCTCGAGCAGGCCGCCGCGACCGGTGAGCTGGTCACCGGTGCCGGGGACGGCCGGGTGGCCAGCGCCTCGCGCCGCGACTTCGCCGAGGCCCTGGCCGTCGCGGCCACCGACCGCGGGGTGGACGGCCGGGTGCTCGAGCTCGGCGGCGACCACGCCTGGGACCCCGCCGAGCTGGCCGACGTCTTCGGCAGGCTGCTGGGCCGTGAGGTGCGGCTCCGCCAGGTCGGTCGCGCCGAGCACGAGCAGCTGCTGCAGGCCGCCGGTCTGGACGCGGGCACCGCCTGGTTCGTGGCCCAGATCGACGCCGACATCGCCGTCGGGGCGCTCGGCGAGGTGACCGGCGACCTGTCCGGGCTGATCGGACGTCCCACCACGCCGCTGCTGGAGGGGCTGGCCGCCGCCCGCGGCTGACGGAGGTCCGGCGCCGCCCGTCAGCCGTGCGCGTTAGGTTGGGGCATGGCCAAGACGTCGTCGCCGGCGGTCGAGATCGAGGTCGACGACCGGGTGGTGAGGGTGACCAACCCCGAGCGGGTGTACTTCCCCGCCCGGGGTGAGACCAAGCTCGACCTGGTCGAGTACTACCTGTCGGTGGGTGACGGGATCGTCAACGCGCTGCGCGAGCGGCCCTGCATGATGCACCGCTTCCCCACCGGGGTCAGCGGGGAGAAGGTGCACCAGAAGCGGGTCCCGCACGGGGCGCCGCCCTGGCTGGAGACCGTCCGGGTGCACTTCCCCCGCTACGACCGCACCGCCGACGAGCTCTGCGTGACCGAGCTGGCCCAGGTGGTGTGGGCGGTGCAGATGTCGACGGTGGAGTTCCACCCCTGGAACTCCCGGCGCGCCGACACCGAGAAGCCCGACGAGTGGCGGATCGACCTGGACCCGATGCCCGACTGCGACTTCGCCACGGTCCGGCGGGCCGCCCACCGGTGCCACGAGGTGCTCGACGAGCTGGGCATCACCGGCTACCCCAAGACGTCCGGCGGGAACGGCCTGCACGTCTACGTCCGGGTCGAGCCCACGCTG
Source organism: Auraticoccus monumenti (assembly GCF_900101785.1). Lineage (GTDB taxonomy): Bacteria > Actinomycetota > Actinomycetes > Propionibacteriales > Propionibacteriaceae > Auraticoccus > Auraticoccus monumenti. Next base: position 1,056,999 of record NZ_LT629688.1, read on the forward strand.
GGGTTCAAGGACGTGCGCCGCGCCGCCTGGGCCTTCGCCCGCGAGGTCGAGCGCCGCAGCCCCGAGGACGTCACCACCACCTGGTGGCGCAAGGACCGCGACCCGGCCAAGCTGTTCGTGGACTACAACCAGAACGCCCGCGACCACACCATCGCCAGCGCCTACTCCGTCCGCGGCAACCCGCACGGCACCGTCTCCACGCCGATCACCTGGGACGAGGTGGACGACGTCGAGCCGCAGGACCTCACCATCGCCACGGTGCCCGAGCGCTACCAGCGCCTCGGCGACCTGCACGCCGGGATCGACGACGTGAGCCACACCCTGGACACGCTGCTGGAGTGGGCCGAGCGCGACGAGCGCGAGGGCGAGCCACCGCCCGAGGCCGAGCAGGCCTGACCCGGGGGCTCCGTCTGGTGCCCCCGCGACCCAGCCGCCACCGGAGCCTCGACCAGGCTGGCGCCCACCGGTGGGAATCGGGCGATCGCACCGCCCTCACCCGCTGGCGGCATCGGCCTGCGACGTCCTGCCGCGTGGTCGCGGCGAGACGTCACACCCTGACCCCGCCAGCCCGGCCCCTCACCCCCGGCCCCCGCGGTCCGCCCCCGGCCCATGTCAGCCCAGCTCGTCCTGCTGACGCCGGCCCCGGGCCACCACGACGCTGCCCACGGCCAGCAGCAGCACCGCGGTCAGCAGGGCCGGGAGGACCAGGTCCGACGGGCCGGTGTCGCTCAGGTTCTGCGTCGGCCCGCCGCCGGCGCCCGGCTCGGACGGCGTCCCCCCGTCCTCCGGCAGCCCGCCCGCGCCCGGGCTGGCCCCGTCGTCGGGTGCACCGCCGTCGTCAGGGGTGCCGTCGTCCGGCTCGTCGGAGGGACCTGGGGTCGGGCGGGGCTCGGCGTCGGTGACGCTCAGCGTCGCGGGGTCGGTGAAGAACCCGCCGAAGCCGTTGGAGAAGTAGGCCCGGACGAGGGCGCCGTCGTCCTCCAGGGCCGCCTCGAAGGTGAAGGTCTCCTCCTCGGCGCCGTCGACGTCGGTCCAGACGCCGTCGACCAGCCGCTGCCACTGGACGTCCGGGACGGGGTCGCCGCTGGCGGAGGCGGTGAAGACGGCGTCCTCGCCCTCCTCGACCGTCATGTCCTCGGGGTGGTCGACCACGTCCACGACCTGCCCGGCCCCGGACTCGTCACCGGCCTGCTGGTCGGCCACGAAGGACGCGACCCAGGAGAGCGCGGAGTTCCAGTTCACCGTGATCTCGTTGGTGGACCAGGACTGGATGTCGTCGAGGTAGCACCGCTGCGGGGCGCACATCCGCTCCTCGTCGTAGAGCCCGGAGATGACCGGGTCCCAGGTGCCGACGTCGGAGTTCGGGCCACCGGCGACGGAGCCCCGCGGCGGGTTGGGCAGGTCCGGGTCGATCGAGTGCGCGAACCACCGGCTGTGCTGGTCGTCGGAGAAGACGTCCCCGTACCCGGTGATGTAGGAGTTGTTCAGCGCGTTGCGGCCCAGCAGGTAGTCCATCGCCTCCAGCACCGCGTCGGCGTACACCTGGTCGCTGGTCAGGTCGAACGCGGTGGCGATCACCACCTGGTTGTTGAGCACGGCGCTGTTGGAGCCCCACTCGTAGACCCCCTCGTTGCCGGGGTAGGCGGTGCCGAACGGCTGGGCCTGCTGCCACCCCAGGTAGCGGTCGGCCCCCTCGACCACGGACGCGCGGACGTCGTCGCGGCCGGGCAGGTCGGACTCCACCGTGGCGAGGTCCATCCGACCCAGGGCGGCGGTGGAGCCCCAGCTGAAGCCGCTCGGGGACCAGATGTCGGCGGTGTGGAAGGGGCTCCCCAGGACGTGCTCCTCGAACGCCTCCTCACCGGTGGTGAGGAACAGCTCCGCGGCGGCCCAGTAGAACTCGTCGCCCACCTCGTCGTCGTCGTAGGGACCGCTGCCCGGGCTCGGGTCGGCGTTGGGCGCCGGCTCGAACAGGTCAGGTGTCGCCACCGCGGCGTCCCAGGCGACCCGGGCGGCGGCGAGCAGCTCGTCGGCGAACGCCTGGTCGTAGGGGGCCCAGAGCCGGGCGCCCTGGGCGGCGACGGCGGCCAGGTTGAGCGTCGCCGCGGTCGAGGGGCGGTGCAGGTAGCGCTCCTGCGGGTCCTCCGACGGGAGCAGCGGGAGACCGGTCCAGTCCACGTCGGCGATCTTGTGGTGGACCATGCCGGCGTGCTGGGCCCCGTCCGGCGCCTGCATGCTCAGCATCCACTCGAGCTCCCAGCGCGCCTCGTCCAGCGGGTCGGGGACGCCGTTGTCGCTCTCGGGGATGTTCAGGCTGCCGTCGCCGAGCGCGCTGCCGGTGCCGGTCGGGCTGTACAGGGTGCGCTCGTAGGTGCTCAGCACCTGGCCGACGGAGATGCCGCCGTTGACGACGTACTTGCCGTGGTCGCCGGCGTCGTACCAGCCGCCGACGACGTCGAGGGTGTAGTCGCACGACCAGTCGCCGTACTTCCAGTAGTCGCCCTCGGTCTCCGGGCTGAGGCACCGGACGTCGACGTCGCCCCGGTTCGGGCTGTCCGCGACCAGCGAGCTGTCGGGGTCCTCGACGTGACCGGCGTCGCGGGTGTACTCCCCGGCGTCGGGCTGGCCGTCCATGATGCCGCCGTCGATCGCGATGCCGCTGCGGGCGGGGTAGAAGTAGTTGAGCGCGTCCGCACGCAGCTGCTGGTACAGGTCGTCGCGCACGGCGAACTCGAAGCTGACCTCGCCGTCGACCGCGATCTCGTGGACCGCGTCGGCGTCGACGACGTCGGGGCGGTAGTCGGAGAAGTCGAGCTCGTGGACGTCGGTGCCGGCGGTCTCGTCCAGGCCGGCGGGCACCGTCTGACCGGTGTGGACGACGATGCCGTCGGCCAGCACCTCGTACTCCAGCGGCTCGGTGGCGTCGGTGACCAGGGTGGCCTGCTTGGGGCCGTCGGGCAGGTAGCCCACCTGGTTGACCCGGATCCGCGGGCCCGTCTCCGGCTCGTACGGCGGCGGCGGGGTGTCGCTCTCCACCAGCGAGATGTCGTCGATGCAGAAGTCGAAGGCGCCGCGGCCGCCGACCTGGAAGGCCAGCTGGCCCTCGAAGGGCCCGTCCCCGGGGTCGACCGTGGCGGCGGGGTACCCGGCGGAGGCGACGAAGGTGAGCTCGTGACCGGTGGTCTCCGCGGTGAGGGCGACGTCCTCGTCCAGCACGGTGCCGTAGGACCCGCCGTTCTCGCCGATCAGCGCGCGGACGGTCTTCCCCGGGTCGGCGCTGGCGTCGAAGGTGAGGGTGTAGGTCTGGCCCTCCTCGACGGCCAGCCCGTTGAGCACCAGGCCGTCGTACTGGCCGAGGGTGTCGGGGACCGTGAGGCACGCGGCCCCGGAGGACAGGTCGACCGCGACGCCCTCGGGAGCGGTGAAGGGGTCCAGCGCGCCGCTGCCGAAGTCGCCGTTGGGGACCAGGTTCCCGCCCGCGGCGACCTCGAGGGCGAGGGACGGCTCGCTCAGGCAGAGCTCGAAGGCCTCGGCGCCGCCGCCGAGCTGGAAGGCGACCTGTCCCTCGGGGGCGCCGTCGCCGGTGCTGGCCGGGAAGGCGAGGTCGGAGGTGAACTCGTAGCTGTAGCGGGTGGGCTCGGCGGAGTCGAGGGCGACCGCCTGGCTGAAGGCCTGCCGGTAGTCCCCGCCGTTCTCCCCGACGACCACGGTGATGTCGGAGGCGACGTCGGCGCTGGCCAGGAAGGACAGGGTGTAGCTGCCGCCCTCCTGCACCGGGATGCCGTTCACGCCGACGATCGCGTCGTAGGTGTTCGTGGTGCCGGCCGGGACGGTGGTGCACAGCACGCCCTCCTCGACCGTGGTGCTCGGCGTCAGGTTGCCGGTGGTGAAGAACGGCGGGACGTCCAGCGCGGGCAGCTGCTCCTCGGTCGCGCCGGCCTCGGTCAGGGAGAAGTCGTCGAGGCAGAAGGTGAAGGGCTCGCCCTGGTTCCCGATCTGGAAGGAGAGCTGGCCGCCGGTCTCGGCCGCCTCGGCGTCGACGTCGGAGGTGAAGGAGAAGGAGAAGGAGTGCTCCTCGGGCGTGGCGGTGATGGTGAGGTCCTCGGCGTGGACGCCCGGGTAGGGCTCGGCGTTGATGCCGACCTGGGCCCGGATCGCGATCTCGGCGGTGGAGCTGGCGGTGAAGGCGACGTCGTAGGTGGTGCCGGCCTCGAGCCCGACCGCGTTGTGGGCGACCGCGACGTCCCAGGGGTTGCCGCTGTGGGCCGGGAGGCTCGTGCACAGCTCGCCGTCGGTGACCTCCGTGGTGGCGCCCGGCCCGTAGGAGAACCAGCCGTCGGGGCCGGCGGAGAAGTCGTGCGGGATGTCGAGCGGCGAGGCCGCGGCCGGAGCCAGCAGCGTGGTGGTGACGAGGAGGCCCCCGACCAGCGCGGCGGCCGTGCGGTGGAGGCGGTGACGGGGTGAGACCACGGTGTCTTCCGTTCTCGAGGAGGGGCGCTCTCACCCGAGACGCCGTGAGAGCGCTCTCATGACCGGGCCACGCTAACCCGCCGAAGAGGGCCTGGCAAGAGCGTCCGAGGAAGCGGTGGTGACCGGACCGCACGCCGGAGCGGGCTTCGCCCCAGCAGCAGCCCGTCCCCGCCGCACCCGGGTGCCGACCGGCGGGCGGGCGTGACGGGCGGGCGCGCCCAGCGGCGTCAGGGTCCCGGCGGGTCGGCCTGCCAGCGCCGAGCTGTGGAGATCGTGTCCGGTCCCTCGTCCTGCCGACGGGGAGGTGGGTCGGTCAGGTGGGACGTGGACCGGTGTAGACACCGGTGAGACGGAAGCGCAGCGGGGGCTCGGCGTACTCCTCGACCAGGTGCGCGGTCCAGCCGACCATCCGGGCGTGCAGGAAGAGGGTCTCGGGCAGCCGGGCGTCACCGCCGAGCACGTGGGCGCCGAGGGCGAGGGCGAGGTCGACGGTGCGGGGGAGCCCGCGGCGCTGCCAGAGCCGGTCGCTGAGCAGCTCGACGGCGGCCAGCAGGGGGTGGTCGACCAGCTGGTCGAGGCGCTCGATCAGGAGCTCGGCCCGGGGATCGCGGTCGGCGTAGACGACGTGTCCGAACCCGGGCACCGACGCGTCGTCCAGGCACTGGGCGATCGTGGTCGCAGGGTCCTCGGCCAGGGCGGTCAGCAGCCGGTGCACGCGTCGGCCGGCGGTGCCGTGCCGAGGGCTGTCGAAGGCGGCGGCCGCGGCGGTCACGGCCGCGTAGGGGTCGGCCCGGACGCTGGCCGCGACCCGTCCGGCGGTGGTCGAGGCGGCCATGTCGTGGTCGGCCAGCAGGACCAGCGCCTGCTCCACCCAGCCCACCTCACCCACCCCGAGGGCTCGGGCCAGGGCGGAGGGGACGTCCACCCGGACCGGCGTCGTCGGGGCGGTCCGGGCTGACCCGGTGCGGCTCGTCGACAGGTCCGGGGCGTCGCGGTCGGGTCCGGCGTCCTCGGGGGCTCCGGCGTCGTGGTCGGGCTGGGCGGCGGGCCCTGGTCCGGCGCGGGGACCTGGGCGCTCCGGCGTCGAGGTGGGCCGGTCGGTGTCCACGGCTGGACCGGTCGGTCGGGACGCCGCGGGGAGCGTCGCCACGCTGGTGGCCAGGAGACGTGCGACCGCGTCGGTGACGGCGGCCGGGTCGAGGTCGTGGCGGGTGGGCGACCCGGCGGCGCACACGCTGGTGACCACCCGCAGGCGGTCGGAGGAGGAGGCGGCGGGTGGGAGCAGGGCGAGCAGCCGGCGGGCCAGCTCCACCTCCTCCGCATCGACCTCGAACCGGGGCGGGGTCCGCCAGAGCAGAGCGACCACGTCCTCGAAGGACGTGGTGGCAGCCAGCTGGCAGGCGTCCTGGCCGCGGTAGGACAGCCGGTCGTGCTCGATCAGCGTGATCGCGGTGCGGACGTCGTCGCTGAGCCCGGGTGGGCGTCGCCGGCCGCCGCCGCTCCCTCGGGTGAGGGTCTCCACCTCAGCGAGGGCGAAGTAGCTCTCGCGCCGCCCGGGCAGCCGGCGCCGGTGCAGCACGCCGCGGCTGGCGTAGGCGTAGACCGTCTCCAGCCGCACCCCCAGCCGGCGGGCGACCTGGCTGCTGCTCAGGTGGTCCACCCCGTCGATCTGCACCGCGTCCACCGTCCCAGGGTGGCAGAGGGTTGATCCGGTCAACGTTGACCACCACTCCACCCCGACGCACGCTGACCCCATGACCCAGAGACTGATCGCCCCTCCGGGGCTCAAGGACGTGGTGGTGGCCGACACCACCATCGGCGAGGTGCGGGGCGCGGAGGGGTTCTTCCACTACCGCGAGCACGACGCCACCCGGGTGGCCACCGAGTACGGCTTCGAGGAGGCCTGGCACCTGCTGCTCGAGGGCCACCTCCCGACGCCGGAGGAGCTGGCGGCCTTCGTGGCCGAGGTGGGGGAGGCCCGCGGGCTGCCCGCCGAGCTGGGGCGGCTGCTGCCCCTGGTGGCCGGCTCCGGGGACGCCCGGGACCTGATGCCGCGGCTGCGCACCCTGCTGTCCCAGCTGGGCGCGGTCGAGGGGTTCGCGCCGGTGTGGGGCGCCGACCCCGCCCGGGTCCGGGCCGACGTGCTCCGGGTCGCGGCCGTCACGCCCACCCTGCTGGCCGCGTTGCACCGGCTGGCGCACGGCCTTCCCCCGGTGGAGCCTGACCCCTCGCTCAGCGCCGGGGCGAGCTGGGTGCACCTGGTCACCGGCGGGGTACCGGTTCCGGAGGTCGAGCGGGCGATCAGTACCTACCTCGGTCTGACGCTGGACCACGGGTTCAACGCCTCCACCTTCACCGCCCGGGTCGTCACCTCCGCCGGGGCGGACGTGGTCGCCGCGGTCTGCGCCGCCATCGGCACCTTCACCGGCCCGCTGCACGGCGGCGCACCCGACCGTGCCCTGGACGCCCTGGACGCGATCGGCACCCCGGACCGCACCGAGGCGTGGGTGCGCGGGCGGGTCGCCGCGGGCGAGCGCATCATGGGCTTCGGGCACGGGGTCTACACCACCGAGGACCCCCGCGCCCGGGTGCTGCGTGAGGTGGCGGCAGGGCTGGGCGGCGAGCTGTACGAGTTCGCGCTCCAGGTCGAGCGGACCGTCCTCGACACTCTCGCTGAGCTCAAGCCGGGGCGCCGGCTGGACGTCAACGTCGAGTTCTGGGCCGGTGTGGTGATGGAGCAGTGCGGTCTGCCCCGGTCGCTGTTCACGCCCACCTTCACCTGCGCCCGGGTCGTCGGCTGGGGCGCGCACATCGCCGAGCAGGCCCGCGGGACCAAGATCTTCCGCCCGCTGGCGCGCTACACCGGGCCCGAGCCCGTCCGCGGCTGACTCTCGGCCGACCGGTCCGTGCCGACGGGGCCGCCAGCCCCCCCCGGCTGCGCCGCCCTCGGTCCATCCCAGCGGCGTCACCTCTGCACCGAACTCGGTGCACGATCGACGCCGCTGGTTCCAGGACGACGGGGACCCGCCCGGCGGGCGCCGGTGACGCGGCGTCCGTCGACAGGGACACGCCCTGGCGTAGACGGTGGCCGGTTGCCCCCGGGCTGTGACGTCGCACGTGGCACCACGAACCTGCGCAGGGGGCCCCGGTCAGTCGAAGGGCCAGGTCGACTGCTGCAGGCCGGTGACCACGAACAGCGCCCCGCCCAGAGCGGCGTTGAGCAGGGGGAAGCGGCGGTAGAGCGCGAAGAGCTGCTCGGGTCCACGGCTGCGCAGGGACAGGGCGGTCATCCCGAGGTAGGCGAGCCCGGCCAGCACGGCGAAGGGGCCGACGTAGGGGAAGGCGAGCAGGGCGGCCAGCGCCCAGGCCAGGCCGCACAGCAGCAGGGTCCGGACCCGGCCGAACCAGGTGGCGACCGTGGCCAGGTCGGCGGCGCGGTCGGCGGGGATGTCGGGGACGGCGGAGTAGGCGTGCATGGCCATGCACCACAGCAGGGCCGCGACCAGCACCGGGAGCGGCGGCTGGCCGCCGCTGAGGGTGGCGTACGCGGCCATGCCGGGGGCGACGTAGAGGATGTTGAAGGCCGCGTCCAGGACCGGGCGGGCCTTGGCCCGCAGCGGGGGCACCGAGTAGCCGAGGCCGGTGACCAGGAACAGCAGCAGCCAGGGCCAGGCGTGCGGCAGCAACGGCACCAGGGCGAGGAAGGGGAGGTTGAGCGCCAGGATGGCGATCACGAGACTGCGACGCTGACCGGCCTGCAGCAGGTGCTCGTAGTCGCGCTTCTTGGGGTTCAACCGGTCGGTCTCGACGTCGAACAGGTCGTTGACCCCGTAGATCAGCAGGTTGGCCGGCAGCGTGAGGTAGAGGCCCAGCAGCCAGACCTCCAGCGGAGGGCGCAACGACGTCGCTGCGAGGGCCACCATGAACGGCCCGAGCAGGTACATCCAGAACCGGGGCCGAGACACCCGGAGCAGGTGACGCATCGACTGACATGCTAGATCGGTGGACAAAGCCCTCCGGCGTCGCCGCTGGCTGCTGGCCGGCCTCCTGGTCGCCGCCGCGGCGGGACTGGTCAGGGCCCCGCTGGAACCGCGCTACTGGTGGGTGTCCGCGTTGGCCATCCTGCTGTTCTCGGCACCGGTGATCGTCGGCGCGATCCGCTGGCTGGGAGCCCGGCGCGGGACCGCCCTGCTGCTGGGGCTGGGGCTGTACGCCGTGGTGTTCGAGTCGATCGCCGTCGCCACGGGGGTGCCCTACGGCCGGTTCTCCTACAGCGGGGTGCTCGGCCCGCCGGTGCTCGGGCTGGCCCCGCCGACGGTGCTGCTGGCCTGGACCCCGCTGCTGCTCGGCAGCCTGGCGTCCACCCGCCGCTCCTGGCAGGCGGTCGTGCTGGTCGTCGTCTGCGACCTGGTGCTCGACCCGGCCGCCGTCCGCCTCGGCTTCTGGGCCTGGGACGAGCCCGGCTGGTACTACGGGGTGCCGCTGGTCAACTTCGCCGGCTGGGTGGTCTCGGGCGGGATCGCGGTGCTGGTCCTGCGCCGGCTGCCGCGGCCGCTGCCCGGGCTGTTCGCGCGGAACCTGTGGCTGGTGCTGGTGTTCTGGACGGCGGTCAACGCCTGGAGCGGCCAGTGGCTGCCGGTGCTGGTCGGCGTCATCACGGTCGCCGCTTTGTCGCCCGGCTATCGTCACGCCCCGTGAGCACTGCACTGGTCATCGGCGGAGGCATCGGGGGCCTGGGCAGCGCGGCGCTGCTGGGCCGGCGCGGGTTCGAGGTGACCGTGCTGGAGAAGAACGCCCTGCTCGGCGGCCGGGCCAACTACTTCGAGGCCGACGGCTTCCGCTTCGACATGGGTCCGTCCTGGTACCTGATGCCCGACGTGTTCGAGCACTTCTTCGCCCTGCTCGGCGAGCGCGTCGAGGACCACCTGGAGCTGCACCGGCTGAGCCCGTCCTACCGGATCGCCTTCCGCGGCACCGACCTGGACGTCGACATGTTCTCCGACCTGGACCGCGACGTGGAGACCTTCGAGCGGTTGGAGCCGGGGAGCGGCCAGGCGCTGCGGAGCTACCTGGACAGCTCCGCGGAGCAGTACGCGATCGCCATCGACCAGTTCATGTACCGCAACCACGACAGCTTCTTCGACTTCATCGACCGCAAGACCGCGATGCAGGGCCGCCAGCTGCACGTCTTCGAGAACATGCACAAGTACATCAGCCGCTCGTTCTCCACCGATGCGGTGCAGAAGATCCTCGAGTACCAGCTGGTGTTCCTCGGGTCCTCGCCCTACAACACCCCGGCGCTCTACAACATCATGAGCCACATCGACTTCAACATGGGCGTCTTCTACCCCCAGGGCGGCATCTACTCGATCATCCGGGCGCTGGAGACGATCGGCGCCAAGCACGGGGTCCGGTACCGCACCGGGGCGCCGGTCGCCCAGATCCTGACCGAGCGGGGACGGGCCACCGGCGTCCGGCTGGAGTCGGGGGAGACGCTCCAGGCCGACCTGGTCATCTCCAACGCCGACATGGCGCACACCGAGACCGAGCTGCTGGACAAGGGGTCACGGACCTACCCCGCGCGGTACTGGGCGAAGAAGACGCTGGCGCCGAGCGCCTTCATCCTCTACCTCGGGCTGCGGGGTCGGGTGCCGAGCCTGACCCACCACAACCTGGCCTTCGGGCAGGACTGGAAGGGCAGCTTCGGGCAGATCTTCGACGACCCGGCCTGGCCCGACGACCCGTCCTACTACGTCTGCGCCCCCAGCCGGACCGACCCGACGGCCGCGCCCGAGGACCACGAGAACCTGTTCGTGCTGGTGCCGGTCGCGCCGGGTCTGTCCATGACCGACGAGGACGTCGCCATCTACCGCCGACGGACGCTGGACCTGCTGGCCGCCGACTTCGACGTCCCCGACCTGGACGCGCGCATCGTCTTCGAGCGGACGTACACCTCGCGGGACTTCACCGCCGACTACAACGCCTACGGCGGCTCGGCCCTCGGCCTGGCCCACACCATGAAGCAGACCGCGTTCCGGCCCAACAACATCAGCAAGAAGCTGTTCAACCTCTACTACGTGGGGGCCAGCACCAACCCGGGGATCGGCATGCCGATCTGCCTGATCTCGGCCGAGCTGGCCTACAAGCGGATCATCGGCGACCGGAGCAGCGGGCCGCTGCCGGTGTGAGAGCGTCTCGGCTGCTCAGGCCCCGACGCGGTCGAGCAGGCTCTTGACGCGCAGCAGAGCGGGCTGCCGGGTGCTCATCGGCACCGTCCACAGGTCGTGGCCGGCCAGGCCCCAGCCGCCCAGCAGCTGGTTGGCGGCCAGGAAGCCCGTGGTCGCGGCCCGCTCCATCAGAGCCACCGGGAAGTCGCACCGGATGCCGTCGCCGGCGAGCACGAGCCGTGCGTCGGGCGTCGAGACCTCCGGCCGGCGCAGCCACGGGCTGGTGCCGACCAGAGGGCAGTCGTCCTCCACCAGCCACTCGTCGGCGACCACCTCCGCGTCGGCGGTCTCGGGGTAGACCCGGGCCAGCTCCGCCCGCAGGGTGCGGCGGACCTGGTCGTCGTCGCCGTCGCCCGGCTGGAGGGCGTAGGCGTGCACCTCGACGACGGAGGCGTCGTGGGCCTCGGACCAGCGGCGGGCACCCGCCTCGAACCGCTCGAGCACGGTGATGTTGTCCATCGGCCCGTAGCCGCTGGTGCCGAGGAAGGCCGGGCGCTCCGCGTCGACGCGACGGTCGAGCCACAGCCGCCAGACGGCGAACCGCGGGGCGTTCTCCGTCTCGAGGATCCGGCTCCGCCAGTCGGGGTCGTCCGGACCGCCCTCGGTCGCCTCGACCAGGCGGCGGGTGGTGCGCAGGTCGGTGGCGAGGACGACGGTGTCGGCGGTCAGGGTGCCCGCGTCGGTGGTGACCTCGACCGGCCCGTGCTCGCCGCCCAGCTCGAGGCCCACGACGCTCTCACCCGTGCGGACCTCGACGCCGAGCCGCTGCAGGTAGCGACCGAGCGGTGCCCAGAAGACGGTGTCGTAGTCGTCGACGGGGACGTCGAAGAGCAGGCCCTCGGACGAGCCGAGGAAGTAGCTGTGAAACATGCCCACCAGCTCGCCGGCCGAGAACTCGTCGGGGGAGGCGAAGAAGCTCCGGGCGAAGACCTCCAGGGCCAGGTGCCGGGCGGCGTCGGGGAAACCGAGCCGGTCCAGGAACTGCGCGGCGCTCTCCCCGTCGTGGACCGAGAAGGTGGCGGGGAAGTCGACGTCGAGGAGCTCCCAGACGGCCTGCTTGTTCATCTTCGCCAGGTCGGCCGCACGGAAGCTGGGGCTCTGGGCGACGAAGGCGGCCATGTTCAGCGGCGGCGTCCTGGGCACGTGGGCGAAGGAGTCGCGGTGGCCGCCGGCGAGGACCAGCGGGTAGTCGTCGACGGGGGTGAGGCCCTGCAGGGCCGGGTCGACACGACGCAGCAGGGCGCGGAGGTTGTAGTACTGCCGGAAGAAGGCGTGGAAGCCGCGGCTCATGGTCGTGCCGCTGCCGTCGACCTGCTGCACCGGCCAGGAGCGGACGCGGCCGCCCAGCTGTGCCTCGCGCTCGACGAGGGTGACCACGACGCCGCGCTCGGCGAGGCCCACCGCTGCCGCGATGCCCGCGATGCCGCCGCCGAGGACGAGGGCCGACGGCGCCGACGGGTCGCCGGAGGGGCGGAGGGCCCCGGGGTCGCCGGTGTGGCGGACAGCCTTGTTGTCGCGCCCCGGGATCCAGGTCTGCTTCATCGCAGGCACCCGTCGGTCGTGCGGGCGCACCCGGACCCGGTGAGGCGGACGAGGACGGGCGCGAGACCCATGAGAGCGGGGCTCGACATCAGTCACCGACTCCTTCTGCCGACGACGGCTTCGAGCGGCGGCTCGAGCATAGCCCGCGGCCCCGCACCGACCCCTGCGAGCCGGGGGGTGATCCGACGAGCCGCGGGCTGAACAACTTTGACGATTTCTTGACGCCCTCGGGGACCTCTCGGGCCCTGATCGGCGCTCCTCGAGACGTACCGTGGCTGATCGTGCCAACCGCCACAAGACCCTTGGAGCACGACGCCCCAGCAGCCGGGGACGTCGCCGGGACCCGCCTCCGGGCGCACCGGTGAGCACGGTCGCCGACCGCGTGCCACGGGTGGGCGCCGACCCCGCGACGAGGTCCGACCGCGGCGGACCGGTGCAGCGCTGGCTGCTGGCCAACCGGGTGCAGCCGGTGGGGCCCGAGGCCGGTGAGGGGCACGCGGTGCCGCAGTCGTGGTGGAAGGTCATGTGCCTGACCGGGGTCGACTACTTCTCCACCCTGTCCTACCTCCCCGGCATCGCGGCCCTCGCCGCCGGTGCCCTGTCGCCCCTGGCGACGCTGCTGATCGTCGCCCTGACGCTGCTGGGCATGCTGCCGATGTACCGCCGGGTGGCGGCGGAGAGCCCGCACGGCCAGGGCTCGGTGGCGATGCTGGAGAAGCTGCTGCCGTTCTGGCGCGGCAAGGCGTTCGTGCTGGTCCTGCTGGGCTTCGTGGCCACCTCGTGGATCATCACCATCACGCTCTCCTCGGCCGACGCCACCGTGCACCTGCTGGAGAACCCGCTGACCCCCTCCTTCCTGCACGGTCACGCCGTGGCCATCACGGTGGGGCTGCTGCTCGTCCTGGGGTTCGTCTTCCTGCTGGGCTTCACCGAGGCGGTGCGGGTGGCGATCCCGCTGGTCGCGGTCTTCCTCGCCCTCAACGCGGTCGTCGTCGTCGTCGGGCTGAGCGAGATCGTCAGGGCCCCCGAGCTGCTGGACGGGTGGACCTCGGCGCTGACCGCCCGCGGCAGCGGCCCCCTCGACCTCCTCGGGCCCGCGGTGATCGCGTTCCCGCTGCTGGTGCTGGGTCTGTCGGGGTTCGAGACCGGTGTCAGCATGATGCCGCTGGTCGCCGCCAAGGGCGCCACCCCGGAGGAGCGGCTGGCCAGCCGCGTCCGCAACACCCGCAAGCTGCTCACCGCGGCGGCGCTGATCATGTCGGTCTACCTGCTCAGCACCAGCTTCATCACCACCGTGCTGATCCCGGCCGAGGCGTTCGCCGAGGGCGGCGAGGCCAGCGGCCGCGCCCTGGCCTACCTGGCCCACGAGCAGCTGGGCGAGGGCTTCGGCACCGTCTACGACGTCAGCAGCATCCTCATCCTGTGGTTCGCCGGGGCCTCGGCGATGGCCGGGCTGATCAACATCGTGCCCCGCTACCTGCCCTCCTACGGGATGGCCCCGGAGTGGGGCCGGGCCGTGCGGCCGGTCGTCATCGTCTACACCGTGCTCAGCATCCTGATCACGATCGGCTTCCGGGCCGACGTCAACGCCCAGGCCGGCGCCTACGCCACCGGGATCCTGGCCATGATGGTCTCCGGTGCGGTGGCGGTCACGGTGAGCGCGGTCCGTCGACGTCGGCGCCGGGCGGTCGTCGGCTTCTCCGTCCTGACGCTGGTGCTGCTCTACGCGCTGGGGGAGAACGTCCACGAGAAGCCCGACGGCATCGCGATCTCGGCCTTCTTCATCCTCGGCATCCTGGTGGTCTCCGTCTGGTCGCGGCTGACCCGCGCCTTCGAGCTCCGGGTCAGCGAGGTCCGCCTGGACGCCACCGCGCAGATGTTCGTCCGCGACTGCTCGCGGCGCACCGTCCGGCTGGTGGCCAACGAGCCCGGTGCCGGTGACGCGGCCGAGTACGCGGAGAAGCGGCTGCAGGTGATGAAGGACCACGACCTCACCGACGAGCAGGACTTCGTCTTCGTCGAGATCACCGTCAGGGACCCCTCGGAGTTCACCACCAGCCTGGACGTCCACGGCGAGGTCCGCCACCGCCGCTACCGCGTCCTCACCGTGGAGAGCGCGACGGTCCCCAACGCGCTGGCCGCCCTGCTGCTGCACATCCGCGACGAGACCGGGCTGCGTCCCCACATCTACTTCGAGTGGACCGAGGGGCACCCGCTGGCCAACTTCTTCCGCTTCCTGCTGGGCGGCGTCGGCGAGGTGGCCCCGGTGACGCGGGAGGTGGTCCGGGTGGCCGAGCCCGACCGGTCCCGCCGCCCGCACGTCCACGCCGGGTGAGCACGTCGCCCGGGTGCCGGCGCGGTCCCGTCCGGCCGCTCGGGCGCTCCGCTCCGGCACCGGCCTGGACCCGCGGGCAGGGTCTGCACGACGACGGATCGGTCCTGCTGAGCGACGTGGTGGCGGCGCCGTCGCAGAACGCCCCTGGGCCTACTACGCCTTCCTGACCCTCGCCACGGCCATCGCCGCGGTGGCCGTGGTCACCGACTCCTCGATCCTGGTGGTCGGGGCGATGGTCGTCGGGCCCGAGTTCGGCCTGGTGGCGGCGCTCGCCGTCGGGCTGACCGCCCGCCGCCGCGGTCTCGTCGGTGGGGCGGCGGCGCTGCTGGTCAAGGGGTTCCTGTTCGCCATCGCCGCGACGGTCCTCCTCGCGCTGGTGGCCCGTGCGGCGGGCTGGAGCGACCTCGGCGACGTGACCGGTGCCCGCCCGCTGACCGGCTTCATCTGGCGCCCCGACAAGTGGTCGGCGGTGGTCGCCGTGCTCGCCGGCTGCGCGGGGGTGCTGTCCCAGACCGCCGGGCGCTCCAACGCCCTGGTCGGGGTGTTCATCTCCGTCACCACCGTCCCGGCGGCCGGCGACATCGCGCTCTCGCTGGCGCTGTGGGCCCCCGAGCACCCCCTCGGCGCCAGCTCCCAGCTGGGCATCAACCTGCTCGGCATGACGGTCGCCGGGGTGGTGACCCTGCTCGTCCAGCGCGCGTTCACCGGGATCCGCCACCGGCGGGCGCCGGTCTGAGGGCCGGTGCGGTCACGGGCGGGCCCCAGCCCCCTCAGGGGCGCAGCAGCACCGGGGTGTCGTCGTCGAGGACCTCCTCGATCCCCAGGTGGGCGAGGTCGGCCACGAACCGCGCCCGGGAGACGGGGGTGCCGTCGGTGGCCCTCAGGTAGGTGCCGTACACCTCCCCGGTGGAGGCCGAGCCGGTCCAGCTCTGGTCGGTGCGGAACCACTCCACCACCGAGCGGTCGGGGGCTGTCGACGTCGCCGCCGGCGGTGCGGTGAAGGTGTGGCGGCAGGAGGGGCAGGTGACGGTGCTCATGGCAGCAGCCTCCCGTGGCCGTGGCCCCCGGCACGTCTGGCGGTGGACCGACCGCGCTGGGCCCTGGCTGCTCCCGTGGACCGGTGCCACCCCTCCCGTGGCAGGACCCGCCGGTGGTCCCTGCGCCGCTACGCTGCCGGCCGGTGGGTGCCCGCCCGACGCGCTCGTGATCCCCTCCCGAGCACCGGAGCACCACCCCCCAGCGCCCGGCCCGGCACCGGGGTGCCAGGGGGACCGGCGACCCGGTCCGGACCGGTCCGGACCCAACACCCAGGAGGAGACGTGGACGTCGTCACGACGGTCTGGGTGGACGCCCGCCGCGAGCACCCCCGCGACGGGGACCTGGTCCTCGCCGCGATCACCGGCCGCTACCCCGCACGCCAGGGGGAGGCGCCGTCCTCGGAGCAGGACTTCTGGCTGGTGCTGCCGATGCACTTCCGGCAGGTGCACCCGGTCGAGGACTCCGAGGAGGTCCTCCACGAGGTCTACCGCGACGCCGACGGGGTGGTCCGCCGGCCGCTGGGCGCGGGGTCGGCGGAGGAGGTGACCCACTGGGCCGCGCTCCCGTCCCTGCCGGGGATCGACGCCAGCGAGCTCCTGGGCGCCTCGGTCGGTCCGGCGCTGACGGCGGCGACGGCCCGGGTCTGAGCAGACGCCGCTCCGGTCCGTCTAGCTCCCGGTCGGGGTGGGGTCGACGCGCATCTCGCCCATCTCCTCCCACCCCTCGCCCTCGACCTGCCGGCTGACGATCCGCGGGGTGGCGGCCAGGGCCTGGGGCAGCAGCGCCATGGCGTCCCGGAAGTGCTCGCTCTGCACGTGCGGGGCGGCGCCGTCGTCGGTGAACGCCTCGACGAGCACGAACTCGTGCGGGTCCTCCACGCTGCGGGACCACTCGAACCAGAGGTTCCCCGGCTCGGCCCGGGTGGCCCGGGTGAAGTCCTCCACGAGGCCGAGCCACCGGTCGGTCCACTCGGGCTTGGTCTGGAACTTGACCACGATCAGGTACATCGACTGCCTCTCTCCACGGGTACCGGACCCATGCTGCCGTACGCCCGGACGGCGGCGCCGGTCACCCGGCGGGTCTCAGGGCACCAGGACGACCTTGCCCACGACGGTGCGGGACTCGGCCAGCGCGAGCGCCGCGGCGGCCTCGGTCAGCGGCAGTCGGGCGGCCACCTGGGCGGTGAGCGTCCCGTCGGCCAGTAGGGCCAGGACCTGCCCGAGGTCCTCCCGGAGGCGGGCCCGGAACCGGTCGGCCTTCCGGCGGCCCGCCCACAGGTCGTAGAAGGTGGCCCGTCGGCGGTTGGGCAGCGCGTTCCACAGCAGCAGCCGCAGCACCAGCTTCAGCACCGGGACGCGGGCGCTGCCGGTCTGGTCCTTGGTGGAGGCCGTGCCGTAGGCGACCAGGACGCCACCCGGAGCCAGCAGCCGCCAGGAGTCGACGATGCCCGGCCCACCGACGTGGTCGAAGACGGCGTCCACCCCGCCGGGGGCGAGCTCGCGCACCCGGGCGGCCAGGTCGGGGGCGGCGTAGTCGACGTGCTCGGCCCCGAGTGCGCGGACGGCGTCGGCGTTGCGTGCCGAGGAGGTGCCGATCACCCGGACCCCGGCGTGGCGGGCCAGCTGCACCAGGACGGTGCCGACGCCGCCGTTCGCCCCGTGCACCAGGATCGTCTGCCCCGACCGGACCCTCGCCTGGCGGTGCAGCAGCTGCCAGGCGCTGATCCCGTTGACCACCAGGGTCTCCACCTCGACGGGGTCCAGGCCCTCGGGGACGTCGACCAGGTCGGCGGCGGTCAGCAGCACCGCGCTGGCCCACCCGCCGGTCTTGGTCAGCGCGGCCACCCGGCGCCCGACCAGCGCCGGGTCGACGCCCGGGCCGACCTCGGCGACGGTGCCGACCAGGTCGTAGCCGGGGACGAAGGGGAACGGGGGCTGGTCGTAGTAGCGGCCGAGACGCATCTGCTGCTCGGCGAAGCTGATCCCGGTGGCCTCGACGTCGACCAGCACCTGGCCGGTCGAGGGGGCTGGGAGGTCGCGCCTGCGCAGCTCGAGGCCGTCGGGCTCGACCCGGCCGGGGAGCAGCACCTCGGTGGCGGTGCGGGCGGTGGTCGGGTGGTTCATCGTGGTGTCCTCCTCGGACGTCGGGCAGCACGCCCGGAGTGATGGGTGAGAAGTTGTCGCGCAGTAAGAGGTTATAACCACGTTAGTGGCTTTGCAATCGTGACGTGCTGTAAGTTCACGGGCATGGTCCAGGTCGAGGTGACGCGACGCGAGCAGCTGCGGGTCCAGATGGTCAGCGACATCAAGCAGCACGCCCTGGCGCAGCTCGCCGAGGGGGGACCCGAGGCGCTGTCGCTCAACGCGATCGCCCGGGCGATGCGGGTGTCCGGCCCGGCGCTCTACCGCTACTTCGCCTCACGCGAGGACCTGCTGGGTGAGCTCGCCGCCGACGGCTACGACTCCCTCGGTGAGGCGCTGGAGGCCGCCGCCGACGGTGCGGACGTCCGCGACGACGGCGTCCGTGGGGCCCGGCTGCGCGCGGTCGCGGCCGCCTACCGGGGGTGGGTGCTGGCCCACCCGCACCTGTACCGGCTGATGTTCGCCAGCCGGTACGGCTCAGGCCTCGTCGCCCCCGACCGGGTGGTCCCGGCCTCGCGCCGCCCGATGATCCCGGTGCTCACCGCCGTGGCCGAGCTCGGCGGGCCGACGTCCGGGCGCTCGTTGCCGGACGCCCTGGTGGCTCAGCTCAAGGACTGGCAGTCCCGGTCCTGGTCGTCCACGGCGCCGCCGGAGACCGCGCTCCTGGCGGTGACCGCCTGGACCCGTCTGCACGGTCTGCTCGGGCTGGAGATCGAGGGTGTCTTCGTCTCGATGGGCGTGGACGCCGGCGCGCTGGTCGACGCGGAGATGGACCAGATCATCGCCTCCACCTCGGCCTGAGTCGGGCCGCAGGAGACACTGCGGTGGCGCTCCAGGTCGTGGGCGCTCCCGCCGGGAGGCAGCACGACTGAGGTCGCCCGGCTGCCGCACGGGAGGACGAGTCGGGCGAGACGGGACGGAGCGGGTCGTCACCCGACCGCAGCATCCCTCGAGCAGGCCGCCGCCACGGCCCGTGCGTCGTCGCCGCAGCGCTCCTGGTCAGCTGCCGCTCTCCCGTCGCAGGAGCGGCTCGAGGGACCCCGTCAGAGGTCGAGCACCTGCCGGAAGGCGGCGGCGGTCGACTCGACGAGCGCCTCGGGTCCGTCGCCGGACGCGCGCGCGGTCCAGTAGCAGGCCAGGGCGATCTGCGCGGCGAGGTTCCCGACGGGCGCCTCCCAGCCCTGGTCGACCAGCAGGTGGCCCAGGCGGCCGGCGACCATCTGCATCTTGGCCGCGCTCCGGGCGCGCAGCTCGACGTTCGAGTCGACCAGCTGCTCGTGCTGCCGGTAGTCCTCGGGATCGGCGGAGATGTGCGCGCACAGCCGCAGCACCAGGGGCTGCAGGGCGAGCAGACCGTCCCGGAGCGTTCGTCCACGCGATGCGACGTCGTCGAGGTTCTCCTCGGTGAGCGCGTCCAGCAGATCCTGCTCCCGCGCGAAGACGACCTCCTGCTTGTCACCGAAGTGGCGGAAGAACGTCGTGCGCCCCACCTCGGCCAGCTCCGCGATGTCGGACACCGAGACGCCGTCGAAGCCGCGCTCGGCGAAGAGCTTCGCAGCGGCCAGCACGATGCGCTGCCGAGCCGCCTTCTGCTTGCGCTCGACGAGTGGGAGGGCGGCATCCATGGGGCGGAGGTTATCGCATCGCGTCCGATCTGGACCCAGGTTCGCGAAGGGCTTGCGTTCCGAGTGGTACTGAGTACCATCGACCATGTCGGATCAACGGGAACCGACTCGACCGGAAGGACAGACCATGGACACCGAGGACCGATGGGCGATCACCGAGACGCTGAGCCGGGTGGGCCACGTCTTCGACGACGGCAGGCTGGACGAGATCGACACCGTCTTCACCGCCGACCTGGTGTACGACATGAGCGCGGTGGGGATGCCGGTGATCAACGGCATCGAGGCGGCACGGGAGCTGGCCGAGCAGCTGGGAGCCCACGGGCCCATCGCCCACTACGTGAGCAACGTGGTCATCGTCAGCGAGGACGGCGACGAGGTGGCGGTGGACTCCAAGGGCCTCATGCTCATGGCCGACCGGACCCTCAACGGCGTCGTGCACCACGACGTGCTGCGTCGGGATCCGGCCGGCTGGCGCATCGCACGACGGGTCATCGTCCCCCAGGGCACAGCGGTCCCGGCATGAGCGCCCCCACGGCCACCGCCACGCACGGCGAGTCGTTCCTGAGCGGCCGGGACACCGCACCGGCGTACTGGGCCTTCGGCGTCCTGTGGGTGATCCTCGTCGACTCCCAGCAGACCGGCGGGAAGTTCTCGGTCATGGAGCAGTGGATGCCAGCCGGGGACGGACCACCGGCGCACGTGCACCCGATCGACGAGTGGTTCGAGGTGCTGGAGGGCACGATCGTCTTCGACGTCGACGGGCGGGAGATCACCGCCGGAGCGGGCGACTCGGTGTGGATCCCCCGCGGCACCGTGCACACCTTCGCAGTCCGGACCGCGGCGCACGTCCTGAACGGATACACCCCCGGTGGTTTCGAGCAGGTCATCAAGGGCCTGGGCACGCCGGCACCGCGGCGGGAGCTGCCGCCGCCCGACCTCGGGTTCGATCCTCGCTCGGCGGCCCGTCTCATGGACAACTTCTGGTCGGCCAGCGCCGACACCGCGTGGGCTCGGTCGTGGACGCAGTGAGACGGATCGAGTACGACCGCTTCGGCGACCCGACCCGCCTGCGGTTGGCCGACTTCACCCCGCGAGCTCCGCGCCGGGGCGAGGTGCAGGTCCGGGTCGCCGCCGCGGCCGCCAACGCCATGGACTGGAAGATCCGTCGCGGTGACATGAGGTGGGCGACCGGGCGACGCCTCCCCCGTGGCGTCGGACAGGACCTGGCCGGCACCGTCCTCCAGATCGGCCCGGGGGTCGAGGAGCTCGCCGTGGGTGAGGCCGTGTTCGGCGCCGCAGGGATGGCCGCCGGCGCCTTCGCCGAGGTCGTCGTCGTCAAGACCGGGAACCTGGCCCGCAAACCCGACGGCCTGTCCTTCGAGCAGGCTGCCGCGCTGCCCGTCGTGGGCCTCACCGCACTCCAGGCCCTCGACCGGGGCGAGATCCACGCCGGCCGGCGGGTGTTCGTCAACGGGGCCCTCGGCGGGGTCGGACAGGCTGCCGTCCAGCTGGCCCGCGCACGCGGCGCCCTCGTCAGTGGCAGCGTCCGTGACGTGGGCTCTCCGGCCATCACCAGGACGGGGATGGAGACCGTCGTCGGGTTCGACGTGGATCCAGATGCGTTCGACCGGGAGTTCGACCTGGTCCTCGACACCGCGGGCACGTTGCCGCTGACGACGACGTTGCGGCTGCTCGCGCCCGGTGGCCGTGCCCTCGACATCGTCCCCACCCCGGCGAAGGTCCTGCACTCCCTCCGGCACCGGCAGTACCGGCTGCACATGGGGAGGCTGAACGAGCGGGACCTGCAGGTGCTCGCCCGTCACGTCACCAGCGGCGCACTCGACCTGGCCATCGCCCGCACGGTCACCCTCGAGGACGCGATCCCCGCCCTGTCCGAGCTGGAGCTGGAAGGTACGCCGAAGGGCGGCAAGCTCGTCATCGTGCCGTGACCTCCGCCCGGTGGCATCGTCCGCGGGAGCTGGCCCGGTGTCCGCTCGGAGTAGGTCGCCGGGTCCACGGCACTCCCGCCGGGAAGCCGTGCCGCGAGGCACTCACGCCCAAGCCGCAGAGTGGGGGTGTCAGCGACCGGTGAGCAGCGTCGCGGCGGAGTCGAGGAACCGGCGTCCCATCCGCTCCGCACCGAAGTCGAGCACGTGCAGCCCGGTGGAGACCCGCTCCAGGTAGGCCCACTCCCAGACGACCTGCGCGTCGAGCCGGCAGCGGTCGGCCAGCAGGGTGCACCAGCCCTCCAGGCGTTCGCGGGGACGCTCGCCCAGCCGACCGGTCCACTCCCGCAGCACCACGCCGAGGTCGTAGGCGGGGTCGGCGAGGAACCCGTCGGGGTCGACCAGCCGGTAGGCCAACCCGTCGTCGCCGGGCGCGGGCGCGGTGGACAGCGCGTTGGCCGGGTGCGGGTCGCCGTGAACCACCACGCAGCGGTCCGGGTCGTGGGCCGCCACCCGGCGGGCGGCGTACTCCAGCGCGAGGTCGAGCACAGCGGGCGGGGTCGGGTGGCCGAGCCGGGTGTCGGTGTCGAGGACCAGTCGGGTGAGGGTGCTCGCCTTGTCCTCACCGGGTCCCGGGGGCGTCAGGGCGCTCGCCGGGATCTCCCACACCAGGGTGAGTGCCGCGGCCAGGTGCTCGAGCTTCTCCTCCACCGGCAGCACCGCCGCCTCCAGCGAGGGGCCCAGCTCGTCCAGCAGCAGGGCGTTGCGGCCGGGGTCGTGGGCGCGCAGCCCGACCAGACCACGCCCGGCCGCCAGACCGAGCACGCGTGCCTCGTCGTCGAGGTCGTGGCCCGGCATGCCGATCTTCAGCACCCGGGGCCGGCCGTCGGCGTCGCGGGCCCGACCCACCCAGGAGGCGCTGCCGCCGGGCAGCCCGCGTCCCTCGACGTCCAGCCCCCACGCCTGCTCCAGCTCACCGACCAGCCGCGGCAGGTCGTCCAGCCACCGCTGCCCGTCCGGACCCATGGAGGCAGCCCGCGCCCGGGCGAGGGGCTGCAGACGGAGGGTCACGCCCGTCACGCTAGCCCAGGGCACAGGAACGAGGCGCCCCGTCGAGCGGGACGTCGCGAGGCCGCACCCCTGATGCTTCGGCACCGGAGGGGTTGGGCGGCCACGTCATCGGTACGAACGCCCACGGCGCGTCCCGGGTGGGTCCTTGCGTGCCCGCCCTGACCTGGCAGCTCCGGGCTCCGGCGCCGCCGCCCGCACCGCTGCCTGTCCTCCGGTCCCCACCGCCCGCACCCCCGAGCCGCTCCTCGCCGCCCGCGCGTCCCGCGCCGCTGATCGCCTCCCGGAACCCACCGCCCGCACCCGCCGACTCCGGTCGGGGAGACTGAGCGCCAGGGCGGCCCTCCCGCCCGAGGGGAGGAGCACCGTGGGACTGCGCAGCGCCGAGTGGTACGCCGGGGACGACCGCAACGCCTACATCCACCGGGCCTGGATGCGGCGCGGGCTCCCCGATGACGCCTTCACCGGACGTCCGCACGTGGCGATCGCCACCACCGCCTCCGACCTCACCCCCTGCAACTCCCACCTCGGCGAGGTGGCCCGCTCGGTGGCCAACGGGGTGTACGAGGCCGGCGGCATCCCGCTGGAGCTGCCGGTGGTCTCGCTGGGGGAGACCCTGGTCCGTCCCACGGCGATGCTGTGGCGCAACCTGGCCGCGATGGCCACCGAGGAGCTGCTCCGCGCCAACCCGGTGGACGCGGTGGTGCTGCTGGGGGGCTGCGACAAGACCATCCCCTCGCTGCTGATGGGTGCGGCCTCGGTCGACCTGCCGGCGGTCGTGGTGCCGGGTGGCCCGATGCTCACCGGGACGTTCCGGGGCGTCCCGCTGGGGTGCGGCACCGACGTCTGGCGGCTCAGCGAGGAGGTCCGCGGCGGCACCCTGTCCGAGCAGGACTTCCTGCGCTCGGAGTCGGCGATGATCCGCAGCCGCGGGCACTGCAACACGATGGGGACGGCCTCGACCATGTCGTTGCTGGCCGAGGCGCTGGGCATGGTGGTGCCCGGTCTGGCCGGGACGCCGGCGCCGGACAGCCGGCTGCTCGAGGGCGCCCACGGCACCGGGCGGCTGGCGGTCGGGCTGGTCGCGGCGGACCGCCGGCCGAGCACGGTCCTGACCCGCGCGTCCTTCCACAACGCGATCGTGGCGCTGGCCGCGATCGGCGGGTCCACCAACGCCGTGGTGCACCTGCTGGCCCTGGCCGGGCGCCTCGGCGTCGAGCTCACCCTGGACGACTTCGACCGGATCGGCGCCGACGTCCCGCTGCTGGTCAACCTGCAGCCGGCCGGGCGCCACCTGATGGAGGACCTGCACCGGGCCGGCGGGTTCCTGGCCGTCCTCCGCGAGGTCCGTGACCTGCTCGACCCCGACGCGCTGACCGTCACGGGACGGCCCCTGGTGGAGCACCTGGACGAGGCCCGGGTCTGGGACGCCGACGTCATCAGCCCCCGGGGCGAGCCGCTGCTCCCCGCCGCCGGGATCGCCGTGCTCCGCGGCAGCCTGGCTCCGGACGGGGCGATCGTCAAGCCCGCTGCCGCCTCGGCCCACCTGCTCCGGCACCGCGGCCGCGCGCTGGTGTTCGACAGCATCGAGGACTTCCACGCCCGGATCGACGACCCCGACCTCGACGTCGACGCCGACTCGGTCCTGGTGCTGCGCGGCTGCGGCCCGCGGGGCTACCCGGGGATGCCCGAGGTGGCCAACATGCCGCTGCCCACGAAGCTGCTGGAGCAGGGCGTCCGGGACATGGTGCGGATCTGCGACGGCCGGATGAGCGGCACCGCCTACGGAACCGTGGTGCTGCACGTGGCCCCCGAGGCCGCCGCCGGCGGGCCGCTCGGGTTGGTCCGCACCGGGGACTGGATCGTTCTCGACGTCCCCGCCCGACGCCTCGACCTCGACGTCGACCCCGCCGAGCTGGCGGCCCGCACCCCCGACGAGGCCACGGTGGCCGGCTACGCCCGCCCGACCCGCGGCTGGGAGCGGCTCTACGTGGACCACGTCCAGCAGGCCGACCGCGGCGCCGACCTCGACTTCCTGGTGGGATCCAGCGGCTCGGCCGTCAGCCGCGAGTCCCACTGACCCGTGCCACGTCGGCGGTGCGACTGCGCACCGACCGCCATCGAGGCGGCGGCCCGGCGACAGGCAGCCCACCACTCTGCGCGCCCCTTCTCGCACTCTGCCCCGTCTACGGGCACTTCGCCCCGTCTACAGGCGGGGCAGAGTGCCCGCAGGTGGGGCAAGGTCGCAGGGCGGCGCTGAGCTCCCGCACTGAGGGTTCACCAGAGCTCGCCCGGCCCTTCGCCCCCGGGGCACGCTCGAGTCCCCGCGCCGGTGCCCCTTCCTGCACCTTGCCCCGCCTACGAGTACTTCGCCCCTTGTGTAGAAGGGGCTAAGTGCCCGTAGGAGGGGCGAAGTGGCCGTAGGAGGGGCGAAGTGGCCGTAGGAGGGGCGAAGTTGGCCGTAAGTGGCGCGAAGTGCTCCGTAGGAGGGGCGATGTGCCGGTAAGTGGGGCGATGTGCCGGTAAGTGGGGCGATGTGCCGGTAAGTGGGGCGAAGTGCCCGGTAAGTGGGGCGAAGTGCCCCTAGGTGGGGCCAGGTGCCCCTGGGTGGGGCGGGGCCGAGGGAGACGACCGGCCGGTGTCACCCGGCCGCGAGCGGGTGTCGACGTGCAGCACCACACCGCGGGGGCACGGTCGGGAGCCCGGGCGCACCGTGCGCGACCTCGTCAGCCGGGAGGGGTGCGGGCCCACACCGCGTACAGCGGGTCCCCGGGGGCGCCGCAGTCGCGGGCCATCGGGGTGTCGAAGGCGCCGCTGGCGCGGAAGTACTCGCCGACGATCGCGACCCGGGTGGCGTCGTCGGAGCCGAGCCAGCCGCGCACCGCCTTGGTCGGGAAGCAGCGGTTGGAGAAGGTGCACGCGAACACCCCACCGGGCACCAGCACCCGTCCCACCTCGGCGAACACCGCGACCGGGTCGGTCAGGTAGTCGACCGAGACGGTGCAGACGCAGGCGTCGAACGTCGCGTCGGGGAACGGGAGCAGCGGGTCGGCGTTCAGGTCGTGCCGGACGGCCTCGTGCGCCATCTCGTTGGCCGCGAGCTCGTCCTGGTTCATCCCCAGCACGGTGAGGTGCTCCGGGCGCTGCGGCAGGTGCGACACCCACGACGACATCAGGTCCAGCACCCGTCCGGTGGTGCCGACCTCGCCGTAGAACGCCGACGCGGCGGCGATCGCCCCCTCGTCGATGTGCTGGACGAAGCGGGGTGGCAGGTAGAACTCGCGGTCGTCGACCGGGTCGGCACGGTCGAAGAAGCCGTCAGGGAAGTGGCTCATCGTGCCGGCAGTCTGCCACCGTGCGCCGCGGCGACGACCGGGCGGTCAGTCCAGGCGGCGGAGTCCGGTGGCGATGACGATCGCGGCACCGGCGGCGTCGCTGGCGGCCAGGTCGACGCGGGCCTCGAGACCCCAGTCGTGGTTGCCGTCGGGGTCGAGCACCACCTGACGCAGCCGCCACTCGGTGGGCGTCTTCTCGATCTGGAGGTGACGCGGGCTGCGGGCCTCGGCGTCGATCCCCATCGTCTCGTGCTCGTCGTAGTAGTCGTCCAGCGCCTCGCCCCAGGCCTGCACGTCCAGCTCGACCGGCGTCGCGGGCTCGGTCAGCTGGGCCACCCGGGTGTCGACGGCGGCCAGGCCCTCGGCGTCGTCGCGGGAGGCCAGCTCGAGCCGGGCCCACATCGCGTTGCGGACCAGCACCGTGAAGGCGCGGACGTTGGTGGTGATCGGCCGCGGCTGGTCGTTGGTCGTGCCGGGGCGGACCAGCACCTCCGGGTCGGGGTCGACCAGGTTCTCCCACTCGTCCAGCAGGCTGGAGTCGGTCTGGCGGATCACCTCGCCGAGCCACTCCAGCAGGTCCTCCAGCTCCGGCGTCCGGCGGTGCTCGGGGACGGTGTGGCGCAGCGTCCGCCAGGCGTCGCTGAGGTAGCGCAGCAGCAGGCCCTCGGAGCGGGACAGCCCGTACTCGCTGACCAGCTCCCCGAAGGTCAGTGCCCGCTCCCACATCTCCCGGACCACCGACTTGGGGCTGAGGGCGTCCGGGCTGATCCACGGGTGGCTCTGCCGGTAGGCCTCGAGGGTCACCTCGAGCAGGTCGGCCAGCGGCTTGGGCCAGGTCACCTGCTCCAGGAGCTCCATCCGCTCCTCGTACTCGATGCCGTCGGCCTTCATCCCGGCCACCGCCACCCCGCGGGCCCGGTGCTGCTGGGCCAGCAGCACCTGCCGCGGGTCCTCCAGGATGGCCTCGACCACCGAGACGACGTCGCGGGCGTACTCCTCCGACTCCGGGTCCAGGGTCTCCAGCACGGCCAGGGCGTACGGGGCCAGCGGGTGGTTCACCGCGAAGTCGCGCTGCAGGTCCACGGTGAGGGCGTGGCGACGGCCGTCCTCGCGCACCTCGGTCAGCCGCTCGACCACCCCCGACGTGATCAGCTCCCGGGCCAGCACCAGGGCGTGGCGGCGGAGCCGTCGTCGTCCGGCCGCGTCCTGGTGGTTGTCGGTGATCAGCTTCGTCGCGTGCGTCATCGGGTTGCCGCGCCGGGCCAGCAGGTTGATCAGCACCGAGTGCGACATCTTCAGCCGCGGCTGCAGCGGCTCCGGCTCGCTCTCGATCAACCGGGTGAAGGTCTCCTCGGTCCAGCC
Source organism: Auraticoccus monumenti (assembly GCF_900101785.1). Lineage (GTDB taxonomy): Bacteria > Actinomycetota > Actinomycetes > Propionibacteriales > Propionibacteriaceae > Auraticoccus > Auraticoccus monumenti. The sequence goes on from NZ_LT629688.1 coordinate 1,084,088, forward strand.
GATGAACCCGTCGGGGGCCTTCTTGCGCTGCACCTTGCGCTGCTTCTTGACGTCGTCGCCGGCCTTGGCCACCGCGCGGGCGTTCTCCACCACGTGCTCCGGGGCCTGGGCGACGACCCAGCCGCGGGTGTCGAACCCGGCCCGACCGGCGCGTCCGGCGATCTGGTGGAACTCCCGCGCCTTCAGCATCCGCATCCGGGTGCCGTCGAACTTGGTCAGCCCGGTCAGCAGCACCGTGCGGATCGGCACGTTGATCCCGACGCCGAGGGTGTCGGTGCCGCAGATGATCTTGAGCAGACCGTCCTGGGCCAGCTGCTCGACCAGCCGGCGGTACTTGGGCAGCATCCCGGCGTGGTGGACGCCGATGCCGTGTCGGACCAGCCGCGACAGCGTCCGGCCGAACCCGGCGGCGAAGCGGAAGCCGCCGATCCGCTCGGCGATGGCGTCCCGCTCGGCCCGGCTGGAGACGTTCAGCGCGACCAGTCCCTGGGCCCGCTCCAGCGCGGCGGCCTGGGTGAAGTGCACGACGTACACCGGGGCCTTCTCGGCCTCGACCAGCTCCAGGATCTTCTCGTGGATCGGGATGTCGCCGGACCACTCGAAGTCCAGCGGCACCGGGCGCTCGGTGCCGGTGATCACCGCGGTCGGACGTCCGGTGCGTGCGGTCAGGTCGTCGGCGAAGAAGGAGACGTCGCCCAGGGTGGCCGACATCAGCACGAACTGGGCCTGCGGCAGCTCCAGCAGCGGCACCTGCCAGGCCCAGCCGCGGTCGGGCTCGGAGTAGTAGTGGAACTCGTCCATCACCACGCAGCCCACGTCGGCCTCGGCCCCCTCGCGGAGGGCGATGTTGGCCAGGATCTCGGCGGTGCAGCAGATGATCGGGGCGTCGGCGTTGACCGAGGCGTCACCGGTCACCATCCCGACGTTGTCGGCGCCGAACACCGCGATCAGGTCGAAGAACTTCTCGCTGACCAGGGCCTTGATCGGGGCGGTGTAGAAGCTGACCCGGTCCTCGGCCAGCGCGGTGAAGTGCGCGGCCAGGGCGATCATCGACTTCCCCGACCCGGTCGGGGTGGACACGATCGCGTTCGCCCCGGAGGCGATCTCGATCAGCGCCTCCTCCTGGTGCGGGTAGAGCGGGCGCCCGGTCGTCCCGGCCCACCCGGTGAAGGCGCCGTACAGGCTGTCGGGGTCCACCACCTCCGGCAGGGCGGCGATCAGCGGTGGGGTGACAGGCACCCGGTCAGTCTCCCACCCCACGGCGAACCGGCCCGACGCCAGTCGGTGGTCCCCGGCCACCCTGCGGCCCCGTGACGCCCGCCAGCCCGCGGCCCGGTGACGCCGACCGGCGCCGGCCTCGGCCTCCTCCCGTGGACCACCCCGGCGTGGCCCGGCGTGCTGCGGGGCCGGAGGTGGGCGGCCCGGGAGGACCTGAGGACCCTCGGAGCCGATGTGGTAGGACCATTGCCATGCCGCTGCCGTCGAGACGCCCCGAACCGTCCCGCTCCTTGCGGGAGACGACCGTCGGACGTGCCGTGCTGGCAGCCGGTGCGGTGACCGGTGGGCTGGCCCTGGCCGGCCTCACCGGTGCGGCCGCCCTCCGGCTGGCCTCGCCCCGCGCGATCGCCTGGACGGTCCGGCTGCTGACCCGCGGCGGACGCAGCGAGCACCCCGACGTGCCCGAGCTGAGCCGCCGGGTGGGGATCGAGCTCGACCTGCCGGTGGGCCACCCGGTCTCGCCGCTGGCGCGCATCGACCTGTACCGACCGCAGAGCGGTGGCAGCAACCCCACGGTGGTCTGGTGGCACGGCGGCGGCTTCGTCGGGGGTGACCGGACCAGCGCGCACGACTTCGCGGTGGTGCTGGCCAGCCACGGCTTCACGGTGGTCCTGCCCTCGGTGCTCCAGGCCCCCGAGGCGGCCTACCCGGCCCAGCTGCGCCAGGCCCTGGCCGTGCTGGACCACGTCGTGGAGCACGCCGGTGAGCTGGACGTGGACCCGACGGCGCTGGTGCTGGGGGGTGACTCCTCCGGCGCGACGCTGGCCGCGCAGGTGGTCGCCCTGCACTCCTCGGCCGAGCTCGCCGCCTCGGTCGGGGCCGAGCCGGTGGTCCCGGCCGAGCACCTGCTGGGGCTGGTGCTGTACTGCGGCTTCCTCGACCTGGCCACCGTGGGGGACAGCGGCTTCCCGCTGGTCGACCAGCTGATGTGGGCCTACCTGGGACGCCGTCGCTGGCGGGAGACGCCGGCCCTGGCCGAGGCGTCGCCGATGAGCTGGGTCGGGCCGGGCTGGCCGCAGACCTTCCTCTCCGTCGGTGACGGCGACCCGCTGCGCGGCCAGAGCGTCGCCCTCGCCGAGGCGCTGGAGGCCGAGGGCGTCCCGGTCACCCGCTCCTTCCACGAGGACTCCCGGATGCACCTGCAGCACGAGTTCCAGTTCGCCTACCGCACCGTCGACGGCCGGGCCGAGCTGGACCGGACGCTGGCCTTCCTGGAGCGCGTCGTCCGCCGCTGACCGCGGGCCCTCCGGCCGGGTCAGCCCTTGACCGCGCCGGAGGTCATGCCGGCCACCATCTGGCGGTTGAAGAAGATGAACATGATCAGCGGCGGGATGGTGATCAGCAGGATGTCCATGAACAGCAGGTTGAACTGCTGGGCGAACTGGCCGTTGAAGTTGTAGAGGGTCAGCTGCACCGTCGGGTGGCTGGGCAGGAAGTACAGCGGGTTGACGAAGTCGTTGAAGACGTTGACCGACTGCACCACCACCGCGGTGATGATCACCGGGCGGAGCAGCGGGAACACCACGGTGAAGAAGAGCCGCAGCGGGCCGGCCCCGTCCACGATGGCCGCCTCGTCGAGCTCGCGGGGGATCGAGGCCACGAAGGCGCGGAACAGCAGCACGCAGAAGGACAGCCCGAAGGTGATCTCGATCAGGATCAGCCCCGGCATGGTGCGGAAGAGCCCGAGCCCCTGCAGCACCCAGATGGTGGGCACCACCGCCGGGGGGATGATCAGCCCAGCCATCACGGTCAGGTTCACCAGCCAGTTGATCCGGCTCGGCCGGCGTTGCACCACGAAGGCCACCATGGCGGCCAGGACCACCATCACCGCCACGCTGACCACCGTCAGCACCGTGCTGTTGATGAAGGCGATCAGCAGCATGTAGTCGCGGAACTGGACCACCTCGACCAGGTTCTGCATGAAGAAGATCTCGCTCGGCCAGCTGAACTGCAGCGTGTTCGCCTCGGCCCGGGACTTCATCGCGGTGACCAGGATGAACAGGAAGGGCACCACGAAGACCAGGGAGAAGACCACCAGGGCGACGATGCCGATGACGCGACCCGGTGTCTTGCTCACAGCTCCACCGCCCGCCGGTTGAGGAACCAGGTCAGGGGCAGCACGATCAGGGTGACCAGCAGGAACAGCACCACGTTGCCCGCGGTGGACAGGCCGTAGAAGCCGGCCTGGTACTGCTTGTAGATCACCGAGGCGATCACGTCGGAGGTGAACCCGGGTCCCCCGCGGGTCATCGCCCAGATCAGCTCGAAGGAGCGGAGCCCGCCGATCAGCGAGAGCGTGATCACGGTGGCGGTGGCGGGCCGGGACAGCGGCAGGATGATGTGGCGGAAGCGCTGCCAGGCGGTGGCGCCGTCGACCCGGGCGGCCTCGTGGTACTCCGAGGGGATCGAGACGATGCCGGCGATGAAGATCAGGGTGGCCAGACCGACCCCCTTCCAGACGTCCACGAAGGCGATCGAGAGCAGGGCCAGCCTCGGGTCCACCAGCCAGCCGGGACCCTCGATCCCGACCGCGGCGAGCGTCGTGTTGATCACCCCCATGGTCGGGTTCATCAGCACGGTGAAGGTCAGACCGACGCCCACGGTGCTGACCAGGACCGGGAAGAAGACGATCGAGCGCAGCAGGCCACGGGCCAGGATCGGGGCGGTGAGCAGGACCGCGAGCAGCAGCCCCAGCACCACCTTCGAGCCCGAGGTGACCACCGCGTAGACCAGGGTGTTGGTCAGCCCCCGGACCAGGGCGGGCTCGGCGAAGAACCGGGCGAAGTTCGCCATCCCGATGAACTCCCAGTCGAACAGCGTCCACCGCGTCAGGCTGAAGAAGAACGCGGCCACGGTCGGCACCCCGAAGAGGACCACGAAGAGGACGGCGGAGGGGATGTGGAACCACAGCGGGTAGGCGTGCTTCTGGTACAGCGCGCCGTGACCTCGGGTCGCGGTGGTCTGGCGGCGGCGCATCAGCGCCCTGGTGGTGGCAAGGCTCGTCATCGAGCTCCTCCTGGACGGCCCCGGCGGGGGCACCTGCGGGGGGTGGGGGAGCAGGGGCGGCCTCGGCCGCCCCTGCCCGTGGTCACCAGCCCGGCAGCCCCAGCTGCTCGGCCTGCTTCTGGACGTCCTCGTCGTAGAGCACGGCGCCGTCCTCGGCCGAGCGGATCCCCGAGCCCACCTCGACGGTGATCTGCTCCAGGGCCGGGCCCTTCACCGGTGAGGCGAACTCCAGGGCCGGGGTGACGTTGCCCTCGTCGAAGAAGGGGATCAGGTCCTGGACGGCCCGCGGGACGTCGGTGGGCAGCTCGCAGGCCGTCACCGCGAACGGACCACCGGGGGCGGCGGCCTCGGCCTGGGCCCGGCAGCCCTCCTCGCTGGCGACGAAGGCGACGAACGCCTTGGCGGCCTCCAGCTCCGCCCCCTCGGTCGTGGTGGGGATGTAGACCGCGTTGGGAGCCCAGACGGTGGCCCCGTACTTGGCCGGGTCGTCCCCGGGGAGGGCGAAGAAGCCGACGTCGTCGATCCGGTCGGGCTGGGCGGCGGCGATGTTGGAGACCGCGTCGGTCAGCATCGGGTAGTGCACGCCCTCGCCCTCGGCGAGCTTCTGCAGGCCCTGGGCGAAGCTGGTGGAGGCGAAGTCGCTGTTCAGGTAGTCCGCCTCGTACACCTCCTGCATGTGCTGGAACCCCCGCACCGCCGGCTCCTCGGAGTACTTGGCGCGGTTGGCGGTGTAGTCCTCGGCGAAGCTCGGGGACTCCGCGGCCACGTTGTGGAAGTCGCCCAGCACGAACAGCTGGGAGGTCCAGGTCTCCTGGTAGGACTGGATCACCGGGTCGATCCCCGCGGCCTTGATCTCGGCGTTGTTGGCCATGAACTCGTCCCAGGACGTCGGCACCTCGAGCCCGAGCTCCTCGTAGATCCTGGCGTTGTAGAGCACCCCACCGGAGCGGAACGTCCCGATCGGGGCCCCGTAGACGTCCTCGCCGGCGGTCACGACCTCGGTGAAGGTCGGGTCGAGCCCGTCGATGAAGGGCTCGTCGGTCAGCGGGACCAGGTTCTGCTGGGGGTTGATGGCCTGGAACAGGGAGCCGGAGTTGTAGCCGAAGACCTCCGGCATGTCGCCGGTGGCCAGTCGGGTCTTGACGATGTTGTCGCCCTCGCCGCCACCGGGGCGGGTCTCGACCTGGACGGCGATGTCGGGGTTCTGGGCGGTGAACCCCTCGATCAGGCCGTCCGCGATGAGCATGTCCACCTCCTCGTTCCCGGTCAGGAACGTGATGGTGGTGCTGGCCGTCCCGCCACCTCCGTCCGCGGAACCCAGGTCGCCGGCCTGGCAGGCGCTGAGGGCCAGGGCCCCGGTCGCCAGCAGCGCCAGGGCCGTGGCGGGGGCTCGTCGTGCACGCATGGACTTCATGGTTCCTCCAATGACTTCGTCGTCATCGAGCCTGAAACGATTCAGGGCACTTGGCCTCATCGTTGGTGATCGAGGTGCTCCCGTCAAGGGTCTGGGACGGATGCCGACGCCGTGCACGCGGTCGCGAGCCGGCGCCGAGGCCCCCTCAGGCAGCCAGCAGCCGCTCGAGGTCGGCCCGGATCCGAGGGCCGCCGTGGTGGCGCAGGGACGTGGCCAGCAGGTCGGGGACGGCCGTGACCGGCTCGTCGAGGAAGGGCGCCAGCCTGGTGGCCACCATCGGCTCGTCGACCCCGACCGTCCGCGTCAGGGCGATGACCTCCTCCCAGCGACGGGTGTCGTCGACCAGCTCCCGGACGGTCCGCGGTGTGGCGGCCGCGGCGACGGGGTCGGCGACGTCCCACTCGTGACGGCCGTGGCCGACCTCGGTGCCTCCCGCCTCCCCGGGCAGGTCGACGACCGCGGTGCTGCCGACCGGCACGGTGGCGCTGACCCGCAGCCGGCCGCCCTCGCGCCGCCAGGAGACCTCCGCGGTGCCGTAGGGCGTGCGGTGACGGGCCGAGGCGCTGGTGAGCGCCGCGTACGGGCGGGGCGCGATCCGGATCCGCCGGTAGCCCGGGGCGTCGGGGGCGAGGCCGGCGACGGTGCGGTGCATCCAGTCCGCGACCGCGCCGAGGGCGTAGTGGTTGAACGAGGTCATCTGGCCGGGGTTGATGGTGCCGTCGGGCAGCATCGAGTCCCAGCGCTCCCAGACGGTCGTGGCGCCCATGGTCACCGGGTAGAGCCAGGAGGGGCACCCGGTCTGGAGCAGCAGCCGGTAGGCGACGTCCAGCTCGCCCACCGAGGTCAGCGCGTCGGTCATCAGCGGGGTGCCGACGAAACCGGTGGAGATCCGGAAGCCCGACGAGCGCACCAGGTCGGCCAGCCGGCGTCCGGCGGCGGTGCGCTGCTCCGGCTCGGGCAGCAGGGCCCACTCCAGCGCGAGGGCGTAGCCGGTGGGGGAGTCGCTCATCACCCTCCCGTTCCGGGTCACGTACTCGTCGGCGAAGGCGCGGCGGGCCCGGGCGGCCAGGTCGTCGTACCGGGCGGCGAGGTCCTGCTGGCCCACCACCGCGGCCGCCAGACCCACGATCTCGGCGGAGCGGACCAGGTGCGCGGTGGCCACCAGGTCGGCGTCGACCTGGGCGGCGGCGGGGTCGTCCGGCGGGGCCGTGGGGTCCAGCCAGTCGCCGAACTGGAACCCCCGGCGCCAGACCAGGTCGTCGTCGGCGAGCTCGACCTCGTGGTCGACCCAGGCGCGCATGCTGGGCAGCTGCCGCTCCAGGATCCCGACGTCACCCAGCCGCTGGTAGAGCACCCAGGGGACGATGGCGGCGGCGTCGCCCCAGGCCGCGGCCGAGCGGGGCCGGTCCCGCAGCACGTCGGGCACCACGAAGGGGACCGAGCCGTCCTCACCCTGCTCGGCCTCCAGGTCGGCCAGCCACGAGGTGAGGAAGCCGCCGCAGCCGAAGAGGAAGGTGGCGGTCGGGGCGAAGACCTGGATGTCCCCGGTCCACCCGAGCCGCTCGTCGCGCTGCGGGCAGTCGGTGCGGACGTCGACGAAGTTGCCCCGCTGACCCCAGACCACGTTCTCGTGCAGCCGGTCCAGCAGCTCGGAGGAGGAGGAGAACCATCCGGTCCGGGGGAGGTCGGAGCTGATCACGACGGCCTCCAGGTCCTCGGCGCGGAGCGACTCGACCCCGCTCACCTCGACGTAGCGGAACCCGTGGAAGGTGAAGGTGGGCTCGCACACCTCCTCCCCGCCGGAGAGCAGCCAGGTGTCGGTCTGCTGGGCCGAGCGCAGCGGCCGCACCCCCAGCTCGCCGTGCTCCAGCACCTCGGCGTGCCGCAGCACCACCTCCTGGCCGGGACGTCCGTCCCGCACCCGTAGCCGCACCCAGCCCACGACGTTCTGGCCGAAGTCGACCAGCGTGGCCCCGCCGGGGGAGGTGGTGACCGAGACGGCCGGCAGCCGGTCCACCACCCGCACCGGCGGTCCGTCGGCGGCGACCAGCCGGCCGAGGTCCCCGGGCACCGTCTCGACCGGGGCGTCGAAGACCGGGGCGGGCGCCGCCAGGTCGGTGCGCTGGCCGTCGTAGAGGTCGTCGGCCAGGATGCCGGAGCTCCCGGCACGCCAGTGCTCGTGGGTGGGCAGCACCGTGGTGGTGCCGTCGGCGGTGGTGATCTCCAGCTGGGCCAGCAGGGCCAGCCGGTCCCCCCAGAAGGAGTGCTCGCCGGCCGAGCCGAGACGTCCGCGGTACCAGCCGTTGCCCAGGGCGACGGTGAGGTCGTTGGCCCCGCCGCGCACGGCCGCCGTCACGTCGTGGGTGCGGTACCGCAGCCGGTGGTCGTAGCTGGTCCAGCCGGGGGCGAGCACCTCGTCCCCGACCGGGGTCCCGTTCAGCTCGGCCTGCAGCAGACCGTGCGCGGTCACGTGCAGCCGGGCCCGGACCACCTCGCCCTCGACGTCCACCGTGCCGCGGAGCACCGGGGCCGGCGTCCCCCGCTCCCCGAGCCCGACCGGGCTGACGAAGGTGGCCTGCCAGTCCTCCGGGGACAGCAGCCCCGCCTCGACCTGCACCGGCTCGCTCCAGCCGCTCCACCCCGAGCCACCCTCGACCCGGACCCGGAGCGTCACCGCCTCGCGGGAGACGAGCGGGGTGGAGGGCCAGGGCACCAGCACCCGCTCCTCGGAGTCGACCACGGCACGCGACGTCGCGCCGCCGCGGTCCAGCTCGACCTCGTAGCGCTGCTGGGCCCAGCCCTCGGGGGCTTCCGGCACGATCCAGGACAGCCGTGGACGGGGGGTGCCGAGGCCGAGCAACGGGCGGTCGGGGTGGACGGGGTGGTGCTCGACGCGCAGGTCGGTGGGTGCCACGGAGACGGGCATCTGACAACTCCCTCGGTGTCATGGACGGCCGCGACCCGGTCGGGACCACGAGGACCCGACGGGACGCTGAATCGTTTCAGGCCATCCTGGTGCGGTTCTCCGGGCCCGTCAAGGTGCTGCCGCCCCTCGGATCAGGGGCTCGTCCGCCCTGACCGGCGCGGGACGGACCGAGCCGCAGCTGACCGCGGAACGGGCGCAGCGTGTGCACCCCTGCGGCGAGTCCGCAGCAGGAGTGCACTCGGGAGCGGGCTCAGCTCCTCGGGACCACGACCTCGGCGAGGGTGTCGGCGGCGGCGGCCAGCTCGGCGTCGGTGGTGCCGGGACCGAAGGTGAAGCGGACGGCGGTCTGGGCGGTGTCGGCGTCCAGACCCATCGCGGTCAGTACGTGCGAGGGCTCGCTGCTGCCGGCGGCGCAGGCCGAGCCGGAGGAGCAGACCACGCCGCGGGCGTCCAGGTCGACCAGCACCGACTCACCAGAGGTCCCGGGCAGCACGAAGGAGGCGTGCCCGGGGAGGCGTCGGGTCGGGTGACCGGTGAGCCGGGCCCCGGGGACCGAGGCCAGCACCCGGTCCACGAACGCGTCGCGCCGGGTGGCGGTGGCGGCGGCCGCGTCGGGGTCGACGAGCTCCAGCGCCCGGGCCAGCCCGACCGCGGCGGCGACGTCCTCGGTGCCGGACCGCAGGCCGCGCTGCTGACCCCCGCCGTGCACCAGCGGCTCCAGCCGGAGGCGGCGCTGCACCCACAGCGCCCCGACCCCCTTCGGTGTCCCCAGCTTGTGACCGGAGACGGTCAGCGCCTGCACGCCCAGGGCTGTGACGTCGAGGCGGGCCCACGGCGCGGCCTGCACGGCGTCGGTGTGGAAGGGCACGCGGTGCTCGGCGCAGAGCGCGGCCAGCTCGGCCACCGGCTGCACCGTACCCACCTCGTTGTTGGCCAGCTGGACGCTGACCAGGGTGGTGCCGGGGCGCAGCGCGGCGGCCAGGACCTCCGGCTGCACGGTGCCGTCGGCGTCCACCGGGAGCTCCTCGACCTCGAACCCGAGCCGGCCCAGCCAGGCCGCGGACTCCAGCACGGCCGGGTGCTCGACCGCCGAGACCAGCACGTGCCGGTCCCGGGGGTCGGCCAGGGCGATGCCCTTGACCGCCAGGTTGTCGGCCTCGGTGCCGCCGGAGGTCAGCACGATCTCACCGGGACGGGCACCCAGCGCGCGGGCGATCCGGGCCCGGGCGTCGTCCAGGCCGCGACGGGCGGTCGCGCCGACCTCGTGGTGGCTCGCCGGGTTGCCGAAGTCGCGGGTCAGCCAGGGCCACATGGCCTCCAACACCTCGCGGCGGACCGCGGACGTCGCCGCCTCGTCGAGGTAGGTCACCACCGGGCCGGCTCCTGTCGCGTGGTCCCCCGCGCTGTGCCGACGAGCCGGCCACGACCGGTGACGATCCAGCACCGATGTCCGTGCCGGATCGTCACCGCTCCCGCGACCGAGCCGGGCGGGACCGGGCGACCCGCTGCGCTCCCGGTGGACCGCCACCAGGACGGCTCGTCCGCGCCCGACGCCGCCCGGGCAGTGGTGCCCGCTCCGGCGTCAGTCGTGCACCGACGTCGGTGCAGAAGTGACGCCCCTGTCGTGATCGGGGACGTCGCCACCGGCCCGCTCACCGGCCGACCACCACGTCGAGCCCCAGGTCCAGCGCCCGGACGCTGTGGGTCAGCGCACCGACGGAGATGATGTCGACCCCGGTGGCCGCCACCTCGGCCACGGTGTCCAGGGTGATCCCGCCGCTGGCCTCGACCAGGGCCCGTCCAGCCACCCGCTCCACCCCGGTGCGGAGGTCCTCGAGGGTGAAGTTGTCCAGCATCACGGTGTCGGGCTCGGCGGCCAGCACGGCGTCGAGCTGGTCCAGGGAGTCCACCTCGACCTCGATGTGCATGGTGTGCGGCAGCCGCTCCCGGGCCGAGCGCAGGGCGGCGGTGATGTCCTCGACCACGGCCAGGTGGTTGTCCTTGGCCATCACCGCGTCGGACAGGGTGGAGCGGTGGTTGTGCCCGCCCCCGGCGCGCACCGCGTGCCGCTCCAGCGCCCGCAGCCCCGGCGTGGTCTTGCGGGTGTCGACCACCCGGGCCCCGGTGCCGGCGACGGCCTCGACGTAGCGGGCGGTCAGGGTGGCGATGCCGCTCATCCGCTGGACGAGGTTGAGCCCGACCCGCTCCCCGCGCAGCACCGAGCGGGCCGGCCCCTGCACGCGGGCCAGCACCTCCCCGGCGGCGAAGCGACTGCCGTCGGCGACCAGCACCTCCACCTCGACCCGCTCGTCCAGCAGGGTCAGGGCGCAGGAGAACACCGCGCCCCCGGCCATCACCCCGGGTTCCCGGGCCACCAGGACGGCGTCGGCCAGGGTGGCGGCCGGCACCAGGGTCTCGCTGGTCACGTCGCCGTAGGGGGCGTCCTCGGCCAGGGCCATCCGCACCACGGCCTCGACGGCCGTCCGGTCGAGCATCATCGGGGGCTCCTCGCGACCGGTGCCGGGCGGAACCGGTCCGCCAGCCCGACGGTCGGCTCCGAGGCGGGACGCCGTCGGGCTGGGTGACCGCCTCTGCCGGCCGGTGCCTCGTCCAGCACCAGGCTGCGGTGCACGGCCTGGGTCGAGTCGGGGCTGGGGAAGTCGCGGCGGTGGTGGCTGCCGCGGGACTCGGTGCGGGCCGTGGCGGCGGCGACCAGGGCGCGTCCGACCAGCACCAGGTTGGCGTCCTCGGCGCTCTTGGCGTCGGTGGCCTCCGGGCTGCGCCAGCCGGCCAGCACGTCGGCCGCCTCCTCCAGCCCAGCCCGGTCGCGCACCAGCCCGGCGGAGCGCCAGAGCAGCTGCTGCAGGTCGGCCCGGGTGGGGAGGACGGCGTCGGGTCGCTCGGTCACGGTGAACGGGGCGGGCTCGGCCCAGCCCGCGTCCCAGGGCTCAGCCGGGGCGCCGTCGCGGAGACCGCGGACGGCCCGGGTGGCGAAAACCGCCCCCTCCAGCAGGGAGTTCGAGGCCAGCCGGTTCGCTCCGTGCAGCCCGGTGCAGGCCACCTCCCCGACGGCCAGCAGCCCCGGCAGCGACGTGCGCCCCCACCCGTCGGTGCGGACCCCGCCCATGGCGTAGTGCGCGGCCGGGGTCACCGGGATCGGCTCGCGACCCCAGTCGAACCCCAGTCGGCGGCAGGCGGCGTCGATGGTCGGGAACCGTCGGGCCAGGAACGCCGAACCCAGCGCCGTCGCGTCGAGCACCACCGGACGTCCGGGGTGGCGGGCCATCTGGGTGGCGATGCCACGGGCCACCACGTCACGCGGGGCGAGCTCGGCGTCGGGGTGGACGTCGGTCATGAACCGGTACCCGTCGGCGTCGCGCAGCACCGCCCCCTCGCCGCGCACCGCCTCCGAGACCAGGAAGCTGCCGGGGGCGTCGAGGGAGGTGGGGTGGAACTGGTACATCTCCAGGTCCGAGACCACCGCCCCGGCCCGCAGCGCCAGGGCGACGCCGTCCGCGGTGGCCACCGCGGGGTTGGTCGTGAAGGGGTAGAGCTGCCCGGCGCCACCGGTGGCCAGCAGCACGGCGTCCGCTCGCAGCTCCTCGCCGTCGAGCAGCCGGACGCCGACCACGACGCCGTCCTCGACCAGCAGGTCGCCCACCGTGGTGCGGGCGCGCACGACCACCGGTGACGCCGTCAGCCGGGCCAGCAGGGCGGAGACGATGGCCGCGCCGGTGGCGTCGCCGCCGGCGTGCAGGATCCGCGCCGCCGAGTGGGCCGCCTCGAGCCCGTGCGCCAGACCGGCCCAGGGGTCGTGCACCGCCCCGTCGCCCGGTCGGAGCGCCGCGGGAGCAGCGGTGCCCTCCGTCCCGCGCTCGGCGCCGTCGCCCGGCCCGGAGGCCGCGGCACCGGTGAAGTGGCCGGCCGAGCCGAGCCGGTCGAAGCCGACGCCGCGCCCGAGCATGGCCAGCACGGCGTCCGGACCCTCCCCGCACAGCACCTCGACGGCCCCGACGTCGCTCAGCCCGGCCCCGGCCACCAGGGTGTCCCGGACGTGGGCGGCGACCGAGTCCTCGGCCGTGTGCACCACCGCGATGCCGCCCTGGGCGTAGCGGGTGTTGCTCTGGTCGAGGTCGGCCTTGGTCAGGAGGGTCACCCGGTGGCTGGTCGCGGCCTCGAGCGCGGCGGTCAGCCCGGCCACGCCGCTCCCCACCACGACCAGGTGGGGACGCCGGTCCACGGCGCTCACCGGGGCAGCGCCGCGAGCATGCGCTCCAGCGCCACCCGGGCCTCGGCGGCGACGCCGGCGTCGACCACGATCTCGTTGCGGACCTCGCCGGCCACCAGGCCGTCCAGCACCCAGGCCAGGTAGCCCGGGTGGATGCGGTACATGGTCGAGCAGGGGCAGATCACCGGGTCCAGGCAGAAGATGGTCCGGTCCGGGTGCTCGGCGGCCAGCCGGTTCACCAGGTTGACCTCGGTGCCGATGGCGATCACGTCCCCCGGTGAGCTGGCGGCGACGAACTTCTGGATGAAGTCGGTGGAGCCGGCGGCGTCCGCGGCGTCGACCACCGGCATCGGGCACTCCGGGTGCACGACCACCTTGACGCCCGGGTGCTCGCGTCGGGCACGCTCGATCTGGGCCACGCTGAAGCGGCGGTGCACCGAGCAAAAGCCGTGCCACAGGATCACCGCGGCGTCCTGCAGAGCCTGCTCGCTGTTCCCGCCGAGGAACCGGGCCGGGTCCCACATCGGCATCCGGTCCAGCCCGATCCCCATCGCCTTGGCGGTGTTGCGACCCAGGTGCTGGTCGGGGAAGAACAGCACCCGCTGCCCGCGCTCGAAGGCCCACTCCAGCACGGTGGCGGCGTTGGAGGAGGTGCAGACGATCCCGCCGTGCCGCCCGCAGAACGCCTTGAGGGCGGCGGAGGAGTTCATGTAGGTCACCGGCACCACCGGCTGGCGGCCGTCGGCGTCGGGCTCGGTGCCGAGCAGGTCGGTGAGCTCCTCCCAGGCCGCCTCGACCGACTCCTCGTCGGCCATGTCGGCCATCGAGCAGCCGGCGGCCAGGTTGGGCAGCACCACGTGCTGGTCCGGCCCGGACAGGATGTCGGCGGTCTCGGCCATGAAGTGCACCCCGCAGAAGACGATGGCCTCCGCGTCCGGGCGGGTCAGTGCCGCGTTGGCCAGCTGGAACGAGTCGCCCACGAAGTCGGCGTGCTGGACGACCTCGTCGCGCTGGTAGAAGTGCCCGAGCACCACCAGCCGGTCGCCGAGGGTCTCCTTGGCCGCGCGGATCCGGGCGTGCAGCTCGGCCTCGTCCATCCGCTGGTAGGCAGCGGGCAGCTGGTCGGGGCGCACCACCGGCTCGGGGAGGGTGTCGCGCTCGGAGGCGCCGGGGCCGTAGCCCGGGGTGAGGTCGAAGACCCAGGGGCCGGCAGCGAGGTCGGCGTCGCAGCTGGCCTCCGGGTCGGCGGCGATCACGGTCTGGACGGAGGTCATGCGCACTCCTCGGTGTCGGGCTCGGTGGGGCTGGTCGGATCGGCCGGTGCGGTGACCCGGGAGGGGTCGGCCGAGGGGATGGCCACGACGCGCCGGTACAGCGCGGGGGGCCGGTGGCTGGTGCCGGTGAGGTGCCGGCCGGTGGGGGCGACGGCCTGGCTGGCCAGCACCTGGCGCCGGAAGTTCGCCGGGTCGAGCGGGCGCTGGAGCACGGCCTCGTGCACCTCGCGCAGCGCGGCCAGGGTGAACTCGTCGGTGAGGAAGGCGTAGGCGATCGGGGAGTACCCGATCTTGGCCCGCAGCCGGGCGAGGGCGTAGCGCAGCACCGTGCCGTGGTCGAAGGCCAGCGGTTCCGGCTGGTCGCCGTCGGGGCGTCCGACCACGTCGTCGGCCACCCGCCACTCCACGTTGTCGCCGTCGACCGCGCGGGCCGCCTCGTCCGGGCGGATGATCGCCCAGTAGACGACCGAGACCACCCGCTCCGACGAGCCCGGGCCGTCCCCGCAGGCCGAGCGGTCGACGGCGCCGAAGGCGTAGAGCTGCTCGAGGTAGTGCGGGTCCAGGCCGGTGGTGCGCTCCAGCGTCCGGCGGGCGGAGGTGGCCAGGTCGTCCTCCGGCTGCAGCGGTCCGCCCGGCAGCGCCCACTGACCGCGGTAGGGCTCGCGGATCCGCCGCACCAGCGGCAGCCACAGCGTCGGGCGTCCGGTGGTGGGGTGCGGGCGCAGCGCGAAGATGACGGTCGAGACCGCCAGCACCACCCGCTGCTCCGACACGCGCCCTCCTTAAGGTCTCACTGACTCTAAGCCTTACCTGAACTGTAGCACCTTCTGGTCTGGCTGACCTTTACCGGTTCCCGACCGACCCCCTGGCCGTGGTGGTGGCGACTCGCCCTGAGGCGTCGTCTCGCGGACGTCCGTGGCGACATCTCGCGGCCACCGGCCGACAGGCGTCGTCTCGGGGACGGACGTGGCGACGTCCTCGGCCGTGGCCACCCTCTCGCCAGGAGCAGCTCCTCGTGCCGTCCCGGCACCGGGCTCACCGCCCGACCCCTGTCCCAGGTGGTCGAGGTGGCGACTCGCCACGAGATGTCGTCTCGCGGACGTCCGTGGCGACGCATGGCGGCCACTGGCCACTCGTCGCCGCCTCGGGGCGCGGTGCGCGTCCGGGAAGGGTGGTAGGGACGGGTGGCCGGCGGGGTGGGGGAGGTGTGGAATCGAACACGGGTGCGACGATGGGGCGGTGAGGGGTCCGCTGGTGCACGTCGACGCCGACTGCTTCTTCGTCTCCGTCGCCATCCGGCACCGGCCCTGGCTGGCCGGTCGGCCCGTCGTGGTCGGCGACCCGGTGGTCGCCTGCACCAGCTACCCGGCCCGGGCGGCCGGCGTGCGGGCCGGCACGAGCCTGCACGAGGCCCGGCGCAGCTGCCCGGAGGTGCTCGTGCTCCCGATCCCCACCGGGGAGGTCGAGGAGGTCAGCGACCAGCTGTTCCGGGTGCTCGACGAGCTGGTCCCCGCGGTGGAGCCCGGCTCGATGGAGGAGGCCTTCCTGGACACCTCGGCGCTGTCCTGGCCCGCGGCCGAGGCGCTCGCCCGCTACCTGCGCCGACGGGTGCGCGAGGAGCTGGGGATCGGGGTCACCGCCGGGATCGGGCGGACGAAGCTGATGGCCAAGACCGCCTCCCGGGCCGCCAAGCCCGACGGGCTCGGCGTGATCACCCCCGAGCAGGAGGACGGGGTCCGGCGGAGCACCCTGCTGCGCGACCTCTGGGGCGTGGGGGAGCGGACGTCCTCGCGGCTGGAGGGGGTCGGCGTCACCACCCTGCCCGAGCTGGACCGGCTTCCCCCGCGCCAGCTGCACGACCTCTGCGGCACCACCATGGCCCGGCGGCTGCGGCAGATGGCCGACGGCACCGACGACGCGGTCGTGCGCGGCGTCCGGGCCCGTCGCACGCTGACCGCGGAGACCTCGACCGCCGGCTGGGGACGTCCGGACCGCTCACCCCCGGAGCTGGCCGACGTCGTGGTCGAGCGGGTGGCCCACCGGGCGGTCGAGGCGCGGCTGCTGGCCGGTGTCGTGGCGGTGCTGCTGCGCCCCGCCGAGGGCCCCCCAGCTGGTCCGCCGGGCCCGGCTGCCCGAGCCGACCGCGCAGCAGGCGGTGCTGCGGTCGGTGGTGGCCGAGCTGCTCGAGCGCTCCGAGGTCCCCCCGCTGGAGGCCCTGGCGGTCACCCTGTCCGATCTCGTCCCGGCCGACCGCGAGCAGCAGGCCACCCTGTTCTGAGCGGCCCGCACGACCGGCGCCAGGTCAGTGGGCGGAGCCGTACACGTGCTCGGCGGTCACGCTCAGGAGCTGGCGCCGCTCGGCCACCTGGGCCCGGCGGAACTCGTCCCAGTCGGGGTGCTCCCCGGCCACGCGGCGGTAGTACTCCACCAGACCGGCCACCGCCTCGTCCCCGGGGTCGGTGGCCACCGGACCCAGCACGGCCCGCCCGTCCAGGACGGCGTAGCTCCAGAAGTCCTCGGTGGTCACGTGCAGGGAGACCCGGGGGTCGCGGGAGGCGTTGCGGGTCTTGGCCCGGTCGGCGGTGACCGAGATGGTGGCGGTGGAGGTCGCGGCGTCCCAGTGGTGCATCACGTTCGACAGCTGCGGTCGGCCGTCGCGTCGCAGGGTGACGAGCACCGAGCGACGCTGCGCGTCGAAGAGGGCCAGCAGCCGGGGGTCGAGTTCGCTCATGGCAGCAGAACCCGGTTCGCCGCCCCGGCATTCCGCCGCCGGCGCCCGGCCCGCTGCGCCGCCCGGGGTCCCCCACCCCGGTGCGTCGTCCCGCCCGGGGTCCCTTGCGTCGTAAGGTGTCCCCACGGGGGGGTCGGCCGAGGCCGACGACACGGGCGCCAGCAGGTCGGCTGGCACCCGCCGCACCCGCGGCGCGTCAGCGCCACCCGGCCCGCGTCCTCCCCCGGGTCGCCGGGCCTGCGGACGAACGAGAGCACGTGCATGACCGAGACACCCACCGCCACCAGCGCCGGAGGCGGACGGGGCCTGCCCCTCGGCCGGATCCACTCGGTGGCCGGCGAGATCACCCTGGTCCGGGCCCGCCGCGAGCACCTCTGCGGGCTGGTCCGGCTGCTGGCCGACGACGAGATCGGCGCCACCCGCGAGGGGTCGGGCACCGAGGACGTCTACCTCACCGCCTTCGAGGCGGTCGACGCCGACCCGCACCAGGTGCTGGTGGTGGGGCTGGTCGCCGAGGAGCCGGTCACGATGCTGCAGATCTCCTTCATCCCGGGGCTGTCGCGGCGCGGCGCGCTGCGGGCCCAGCTCGAGGGCATCCGGGTGGCCGAGCCGCTGCGGGGCACCGGTGTGGGCACGGCGATGATGCAGTGGGCGATCGAGTACTGCCGGGACCGGGGGGCGGCGGTCGTGCAGCTGAGCACCGACCGCCGGCGCGGCGAGGCGCACCAGTTCTACTTCCGCTTCGGCTTCGTCGACTCCCACCTGGGCCTCAAGCTCCAGCTCTGACTCCTGCAACTCGTACGTTGCGCGCACGTGGTCGATGTGCAACTCTGGGGATGCAGATACGGACCCCGAGGAGACGACGTGACGTACGACGAGGTGCTGGACCAGATCGAGCGCGAGGTGCACATCGGTGCCCCCGCCGAGGTGGTGTGGGAACTGGTCTCCCAGCCCGGCTGGTGGATCAACGACGGGGCGGTGGTGCCGCACCGGGTGGAGGAGCGCGAGGACCACGTGGTGGTGCACGACCCCACCCACGGCGCCTTCGCCATCCGCACGGTGACGTCCGTGCCGCCGCGACACGTGGCCTACCGCTGGCTGGGAGACGACGACGGCCAGGGGTCGACACTGGTCGAGCTCTGGATCGCCGACGTGGGCGACGGGGTGGTGCTCAAGGTGGTCGAGTCCGGGTTCGCGTCCCTACCGGGGACCCTGGAGCAGCGCCGCCGCCTCCGCCAGGACAACGCCGAGGGCTGGGACACCGAGCTGGCCGCCGCCCTGGCCCACTGCGCGCCGACCGCCGCCTTCGGGGCCTCCGGCTCGTGAGCGACGGGCTCACCACGGTCCTCGCCGCCCTCGCCGACGACACCCGCTGGGCCATCCTGACCCGGCTGGGACGTTCGCCCGCCTCCGCCTCGGCGCTGGCCGGGGAGCTGCCGGTCAGCCGGCAGGCGGTGGCCAAGCACCTGGAGGTGCTGCGCGGCGCCGGGCTGGTGGAGTCCCGGCGGGTGGGGCGCGAGGTGGTGCACTCCTGCGTCGGGAACCGTCTCAGCGCGGCGGCCCACGAGCTGGAGCTGGTGGCCCGCGACTGGGACGCCCGGCTGGACCGGCTCCGCTCCCGGGCCGAGGACGTCGCGGCGCGGGCGGCCGATCCCGGTCCCGACCCGGACGGCACCTAGGCCGTCCGGCTCCGCGGCGGCCCGGCTGGACCCCGGTGCCGGGTGGCGCCCGCGTCGTTCACACCGGCGTCGCCTGCCGTTCACGGCTCCGCGATGAGGTGGGCCGGCGGCGCGGGCCGCACCGAGCACACGGAGGCAGGAATGGGTTCCCACCGGATGGTGCGTCGCACCGGGGTCGTCGCGGCGGGGGTCCTCGCCCTCGGGTGCTCGTTGTCCCTCGGCGTGGTCGGCGCGCAGGCGGACCTCGTCCCCGAGCCGGTCCGGCTCGACGCGGAGGACGCCGCCCTGACCCTGGAGCCGGTGGGCCAGTACGAGACCGGCACCATCGACGAGGGCGCGGCCGAGATCGTCGCCCACCACCCGGGCACGCAGCGGCTGCTGGTGGTCAACGCGGCCGCCGGCCGGGTGGACGTCCTGGACGTGGCCGACCCCACCCAGCCCACCAGGCTCTTCGAGCTCGAGACCGCCGACGTCACCGCGGAGGGCGCGGTGGCCAACTCCGTGGCCGTGCGCGCGGACGGCCTGGTGGCCGTGGCCGTGGAGGCGCCCGAGAAGACCGACAACGGCTGGCTCGCCTTCTTCGACGTCTCCGGCGACGGCTCCTCGCTGGGCGCGGTCCAGGTCGGCGCCCTGCCGGACATGGTGACCTTCTCCCCCGACGGGGCCTCCGCGCTGGTGGCCGACGAGGGTGAGCCGGCCGAGGACTACTCCGCCGACCCCGAGGGCACGGTGGGCGTGGTCGCGCTGCCCGACGAGGTGGCCGCACCCAGCCAGGAGGCCGTCCGGCTTGCCGACTTCGAAGGGCTGCCCGAGGCGCAGCTCGAGGAGCTGCACCTGGCCGGCCCCACGGCTCCAGGTGCCGACCCCGTGCTGGCCCTGATCGAGCCGGAGTACATCACCGTCTCCGCCGACTCGACCACGGCCTGGGTCAGCCTGCAGGACAACAACGCGCTGGCCGTGCTGGACGTCGGGGCGGCCGAGGTCACCGAGCTGCTCCCGCTCGGCGTGCAGGACCGGCGGGTCGTGCCGGCCGATCTCTCCGACCGCGACGGGCCCGACGGCGAGGGCGCCATCAGCATCCGCAGCTGGCCGGTCAGCTCGATGCTGCAGCCGGACGCGATCGACTCCTACACCGTGGACGGGGAGACCTACGTCGTCACCGCCAACGAAGGCGACTCCCGCGACTGGGAGGGCTACTCCGAGGTGGCCCGCATCAAGGACCTGGGTGAGGACGGGCTGCCGCCGCTCTGCGCGACGACCGAGGCCTCGGCGCTGACCGGGGACGCCGAGCTCGGGCGCCTGAACATCTCCACCGCCGCCGGGCTGTCCGAGGACGGCAGCTGCATCGAGGAGCCGACGGCCTTCGGCGGGCGCTCGTTCAGCATCCTCGACGCCGACGGCAACCGGGTCTTCGACTCCGCCGACGCCTTCGAGCAGATCACCGCCGAGGCCGTCCCGGAGTTCTTCAATTCCAACCACTCCGAGTCCCGTCTGGACGCCCGCTCCGACGACAAGGGCCCCGAGCCCGAGGCGGTCACCGTCGGCGAGGTCGACGGCCGCAGCTACGCCTTCATCGGCTTCGAGCGGATCGGCGGGATCGCCGTCTTCGACGTCACCGTGCCCGCGGGGTCCTCCTTCGTCAGCTACGTGAACAACCGCGACTTCTCGGTGTCGGTGGAGGACGAGCCCGAGGCGCTGGACCGGGCCGGGGACCTGGGCCCGGAGGGTGTCGTCTTCATCGCCGCGGCCGACTCCCCGACCGGGGAGCCGATGCTGGCGGTCGGCAACGAGGTCTCCGGCACCACCACCCTGTACGAGGTGGTCCCGGCCGCGGCGCCCAGCCCGGAGCCGACCCCCACTCCCGAGCCGACGCCGGACCCGACCCCCAGCCCGGAGCCGACACCCGGCCCCGAGCCGACGCCGAGCACGGAGCCCACGTCCCAGCCGACCCCGACCGCCGGGCCGACGCCCGGGGTGGAGCCGACCGCCACGGAGCAGCTGACGACGGCCCCGGCCGCCGAGCCCTCCGGCGTCGCCCCCGCTCCGGCGGACGGTGCCGGGCCCGGGGCCTCCGATGGGACGGAGGGGCTCGCCGCGACCGGTGTCCCCGCCGGGACGGTCGCCGCGCTCGCCCTGGGTGCGCTGGCCGTGGTCGGCTCGATCATCCTGCTGCGCCACGCCCGCCCCTGAACCGGCTGGCCGCTGACCGAGGGTCCCCCAGCGGGACCCGCCTGGCCTCTGGTCGGCGGGAGCACCTCCCCACCGTCGACGAGGATCTCTTCCGGAACCTCCGTCGGGTGCGGGCGACCGCCCCGGTCAGCCGCGGAGGCTGCCGACCTCGTCGCCGGCAGGCACGCCGGCTGGGGTGGCGTCCGGCTCGGCGGCGACCCGCGTGGCCGGTTCCCCGGTGACCGGCGCGTCCCGGCCCCCGGAGGTCGCGTGCCGGCCCCCGGAGGTCGCGCTCCGGCCCCCGGAGGTCGCGTCCTGGCCCTCGCTGGTGACGTGGTCCTGGCCCGCGGCGACCGCGTCGTGGCCGCCGGCGGGGAGCTCGACGGTGAACGTGGTGTGCGACCACGGTTCGCTGCTGACGCCGAGCGTGCCACCCATGGCCCGGACCAGCTGGCGGGCGATCGACAGACCCAGTCCGGTGCCCTCCTTGGCCCGGGTGTCGCTCTGGTCGGCCTGGACGAACCGGTCGAAGACCTCGTCCAGCTTGTCCGCCGGGATACCTGGTCCGTGGTCGGTGACGTCGAAGCAGACCGCACCACGTCCTCCCAGCCCGGACGGGTCCCCGCGCACCGCCACGGCCACCTCGGTGCACTCGGGGGCGTACTTGGCGGCGTTGGAGAGCAGGTTGGTGAGGACCTGCTGGATCCGGTCCTGGTCGCCGTGGACCACGAGGGGCTGGTCGCCGGCGTCCAGGACCAGCTCGACCGCACGCTCGGTCAGGAGGAGCCGGCCCTGGTCGACGGCCCGCCGGGCCAGCACGGCCGCGTCGTGGTCGGCGACCGACAGCGGGAAGCGTCCGGACTGCAACCGGCCCACGTCGAGCAGGTCCTCGACCAGACGGCTCAGCCGGTCGGCGCTGTCGGAGGCGATGCGCACCAGGGGGGCGGCCTGCGGGGCGAGCGGCCCCAGCCTCTCGTTGGCCATCAGCCCCAGCACACCGCGGATCGAGGTGAGCGGGGTGCGCAGCTCGTGGCTCACGGTGGAGACGAACTCCGACTTCATCCGCTCCACGCGGTCCTGCTCGCGGAGGTCCCGGAACACCATCACGCAGCCCGCCGTGCCGGCGTGGCGGGTGAGCGGGCTGACCGTCATCTGCACCGGGATGGAGGTGCCCTCCCGGCCCACGCAGCGGGTGCGACCGGTGCTGACCCGACCGTGCTCGACGGCCTCGCCGATCCAGGCCTCCGGCTGGCGCAGGGCCCCCTCGCCGCCCGTCCCGTCGAGGACGTCGGTCATCGGACGGCCGATCAGCTCGGTGGGAGACCAGCCCAGCAGGGCCACCGCCGCCGGGTTGGTGTAGGTGAGGTGGCCGTCCAGGTCCGCGGCCAGGATCCCGTCCCCGACCGACCCGGCCACCGCGGCCGACATCTCCGCGGTCTCGCGCAGCTGCTCGGTGCGCTCGTCCACCAGGGTGCTCAGCTGCCGACGCAGCCGCACGTCGTCGTAGGTGACCAGCAGCTCGCGGAGGGCGACGGCCACCACGGCCAGCACGGCCACGAGCTGGGTGGCCAGGGCCGCCTGGTCCAGCTCACCGGCCGTGAGCACGACCGCGGCGGTGACCAGGCAGGCGTACACGGTGAAGGTCCCCAGGAGAGGACGCTCCACCCCGGCCGTCGGCGCGGCGGGGGCCGGGTTGTCCCGGGCCAGGACGGCGACGGCGATGCTCAGGTAGCCGACGAACCAGCCCAGGTCGGTGGGCTCCCCGGTGATGCCGTAGCCCGCCGACATCTCCCGCAGCGCGAACCCGGTGTCGGCGACGGTGATGCAGAGGAACCCGACCGCGGCGGCGAAGAAGCGTTCGTAGTCGGCGCGGTGCGAGCGCAGCACCATGATGACCAGCACCGTGACCACGACGCAGTCGGCGGCCGGCAGCACCAGGAGGAACAGGCTCCGGTCGTCCAGGCCCACGTCGGGCCGCACCTGCGAGGCGACCACGAAGAGGATGCCGAGCAGGGAGAAGCAGACGACCAGCCCGTCGGCCAGGATCCGTCCCAGCTCGACCCTGCTCAGCACGACCGAGGGGAAGAAGAAGGCCGCTGCGGAGCTGACCAGCAGCGCGGTGATGGTGAACAGCACCACCGCGGGTGCCGACAGGCCCGTCTCCGGCAGCAGCAGCACCGCGTTGCCCGCGGCGGCCAGCAGCGAGCTCAGCGTGAACAACCGCCAGGCCCGTCGTCGCTGGGGGTTGGTGGACAGCCTGGCCCGCACCCACAGGGCCACCGTGGTGACGAGGATAACCGCCATCACGCCCCAGTCGCTGACCGTGGCCCGCACCGGGCGGGGGAGGGGGCTCCACAGCACCGCGGCCATAACGACCACCACCACCGTGGCGGCGACGATGTGCCACCGTCGCGCCAGCACCCGTCGGGTGACGACGTCCACCGGATCCTCCATCAGGGTCGGCTACCGGACGCGCTGCGCCCGGTGCGGGACCCCCGACCCTCGCAGGCCGAACCTAGCGAGTCGCGCGGGCCACGTCACCTCCGCGGGTGCGCCCCTTCGCGGCAGCGACCCCCGTGCCGCCGGTCAGGAGGGGCCGTCGGAACCCGCCGCGTAGTCCTGCATCGGGACCTCGCCGGCCGCCCACGCCTCCCGGACCGGCGCGATGATCTCCCAGCAGCGCACGGCGACGTCCCCGCGGACGGAGAGACGGGCGTCGTCCTCGAAGGCGGCGTTGAGGACCTCGCCGTAGGGCTTCATCCGGGTCTCGCCGACCGCCCCGGTCAGGGTGCTGCGCTCCAGCTCGAAGGGCTCGCCGGTGCCGTTGGTGGCGAGCTGCAGCGTCAGGTGCCCGGTCTTGAGGTCGATCAGCAGGGTCTCCGGGCCGCCCGTCCCCTCCAGACCCGGGGTGCGGTGCGCGGTCGGGCGGAGGGTGAGCCGCACCTCGTTCCTGTTCTCCGCGAGCGCCTTGCCCGAGCGCAGCCGGAAGGGGACCCCGGCCCAGCGCTCGGTGTCCACCCGGCAGGTGATCTCCGCGTAGGTCTCGGTCTCCAGCGACGGGTCGACGTCCTCCTCCTCCACGTAGGAGGGCAGCTCCCGCCCGTCCACCGAGCCCGCGGTGTAGCGGCCGCGGCGGCTGGAGGCGACCGGGTCGTCGTCCCAGACGCTGGTGGCCCGCAGCGCGTGGGCCATCTGGTCGCGCAGGTCCACGGCGTCGACCCGGGCCGGCGGCTCCATGGCCACCATCGCCAGCACCTGCAGCAGGTGGCTCTGCACCATGTCGACCAGGGCGCCGGTGCCGTCGTAGAAGCCGGCGCGGCCCTCCAGCCCGAGCGTCTCGTCGTAGACGATGTCGACCGACTCGACGTGCACCCCGCTCCAGACCTGGGCGAAGAGCCGGTTGGCCAGCCGCAGACCCAGCAGGTCCAGCGTGGCGGGCAGGGCGAGGAAGTGGTCCACCCGGTGGATGTCCTCCTCACCGACCAGGGTGTGCAGCTCCTCGTTCAGCTGGGCCGCGCTCTCGGCGTCGGTGCCGAAGGGCTTCTCGGCGACGATCTTGAAGTCCTCGGGCAGGTCGAGCTCGCGCAGCGCCTGGCAGACCTTGATCGACACCGCCGGCGGCAGCGCCAGGTACAGCACCAGGCGTCCCTCGGCGCGCCCCAGCACCTCCCGCAGCTGGTCGGCCTCGGAGGGGTCGGCCTGCACCCACTCGGTGTTCTCGAGCAGGAAGGACTCGGCCTCGCGGGTGCGGGACTCCTCGTCGAAGGCGGCGCCGACCTGCTCGCGCCACTCCTCGTCGGAGAGCTCCGAGCGGCCGGTGCCCACCAGCCGGATCCGGTGCTCCGGGCGGACGGCCAGCAGACCGGCCAGCCCGGGGAGCAGCAACCGCTCGAACAGGTCGCCGGAGGCGCCCGTCACCACCAGCGTGATCACCCCGTCCTGGCCGCTCATGCCTGCACCGGTCCCGGGTTCTGCGCCGACCCGTGGTGCAGGGCCTCCATCAGGGCGGAGTCGAACTGGGGGAGGTCGCCGGGGTTGCGGCTGGTGATCAGGTTGCCGTCGACCACCACGGCCTGGTCGACCCACTCACCGCCGGCGTTGGTGATGTCGGTGCGCAGGCTCGGCCAGGAGGTGAGGGTCCGCCCGCGCAGGACGTCGGCCTCGATCAGCGTCCAGGGCGCGTGGCAGATCGCCGCGACCGGCTTGCCCGACTCCACCAGCTCGCGGACCAGGGCCACCGCGGCGGTGTCGGTGCGCAGCGCGTCGGGGTTGGCCACCCCGCCGGGCAGCACCAGCGCGTCGTAGTCATCGGCACGGGCCTCGCCGACGGTGACGTCGACCGGGTGGGTGCCGGCCTTGTCCAGGTGCTCGAAGAGCTGCACGGTGCCCGGCTCGGGGCTGATCAGGACGGCGGTGTGGCCGGCGTCGGTCACGGCCTTCCAGGGATCGGTCAGCTCGGCGGACTCGATGCCCTCACCGGCCACCAGGAAGGCCACGGTCTTGTGGGAAGCGGTCATGGTCCTACTCTGCCCCGCGCCGCGTCCGGCGAAACACCGCCCCCGACGCTTCCCGTGCCGACGCGTGTGCACTAGCGTCGTGCCACCGGCGTGATCGACGCCGAACCTCTGAGGTCCGCCCCCAGCGCGGACCGGTCGCGAGGCAAAGGGACCCCGTCTCATGGTCGCTGCCACCGGACCGTCCGTGCGTCCCGTGCCGCAGCCGCTGGGGGGCGGGCCGGGGCGTGGAGGCCGGATGACAGCCAACAGCGCGTTCAAGCGACGGGTGCGGGCCCGCGCGGCCCGGACCGGTGAGTCCTACACCGCTGCCCTCCGGCACCTCCGATCCGTCGAAGGAGCTCTCGTGACCCGTCCCACCGACCGACCCGTGCGGCTGCGCATCGCCGTCGCCCAGACCACCCACCGCGACGACCCGGCCGACGCCGCCGGTGTCGCCGCCAACGGCGCCGAGGTGCGCGCCCTGATGGAACGCGCCCGCGGTGAGGGTGCCGACCTCATCCACCTCCCCGAGGCGACCCTCTGCTTCCCCAGCAAGCGGCGGCTGTCCTCCACCGAGCCGGAGCTGGGGGAGGCGGACTGGGACCGCTTCGCCTGGGACGCGCTCACCGCCGAGCTGCGGGAGGTCGCCGCCACCGCCGCGCGGCTCGGTCTGTGGACCGTGGTCGGGGCCCAGCACCGGCTGTCCGGGCCGACCCGCCCGCACACCAGCCTGTACGTGATCGGGCCCGACGGGTCGGTGGTGACCCGCTACGACGAGCGGGTGCTGTCCCACACCAAGGAGACGCTGATGTACACCCCCGGGCACCGCCCGGTCGTGGTGGACGTCGGCGGGGTGCGGCTCGGGCTGGCGTCCGGGCTGGAGGTCCACTTCCCGCACCTGTTCGCCGGGTACGCCGAGCAGGACGTCCACGGCGTGCTGTTCTCCACCGCGGGCCCGGGCGAGCCCGACCAGGCGGCGACCTTCGCCCGGGAGGCGCGGGCGCTGGCCAGCCAGTACTCGCTGTGGATGGGCTACGCCGCGCCGTCCAGCAACGCCCCGTGGGCGCCGTCGGGGTTGATCGACCCGCACGGGAGGTGGGTCGCCCGCTGCGCCGCGCAGGTCGAGCCGGACGTGGCGGTGGGGGACCTGGTGCACGACCCGGCCGACCCGGGCCGCCGCTGGCGCCGGAGCCTGCGGGGACGCACCGGCCCCACCCCGGTCGAGGACCCGCGCAGCGTGCAGCACACCACCTTCTGAGCCGGGCACCGCGCGGGCGGGCGGTGGTGGGGGCCTCCGGTCCCGACCACCCCCGCCCGCGCGCTGGCCCACCGGACCGGCGTCCGGCGACCCGGCCCTCAGGCGGTCAGGCCGACGGCGAGGGAGCCCACGGCTCGCAACGCCTCCGCGGCCTCGTCCTCACCGATCCCGCTGGTGCAGCCGGCCACCACCAGGGTGTCGGGGCCTGGCTCGCCGACGAAGGCGACGTCGTGGCGGATGGCGGTGACCGTGCCGGACTTGCTGCCCCGGACCACACCGTCGGGCACGTCGGCGGTCAGCAGCCGGTGCTCCTGCCGGGACAGCACGCCGGTCATCCAGCCGGTCCAGCGCGGGTCGCACAACCGGCCGGTGACCACGGCCGACATCAGCCGCACCAGCCCACCGGCCGTGACGACGTTGACCGGCCCGTCGCGCCGGGCCGGCCGCCCGGTCCCCGAACGGGCGTCCCATCCGCACCCCGTCCGCACCGGCGTCGGCCAGCACCCGGGCCACCGAGGTCAGCCCCAGCCGCTCGACCACCATGTTGGTGGCCTCGTTGGAGGAGACCACGATCATCCGCTCCACCACCTCCGACAGCGGCATGGTCGTCCCGGGTGGGGCCATCCCGGCGTCGACGTCGTCGGGGACCAGGCGGTAGGGCGGCTCGCCCGCCACCTGGCTCTCGAAGGTGTCACGGCTGACCAGCGGCTCGTCCAGGGTGGCGCTGCCGTGCTGCAGGGCCCGGGCCGCCGCCGCGAGGACGGCGAGCTTGACGGTGCTGGCGGCGTAGAACTCCCGGTCCGGCTGACGGGAGGCCAGCACGCGCCCGTCGGCGCGGGCCACCTGGAAGGCGACGACGGGGGTGCCGTCGCTGTAGTCGGAGACGAGTCCCATGGTGCTCCTAGCCCGACCCGGTGCGGGTCGTCCGGTCGGCCCGGGCCGTGACCACCCGGGAGAAGGCCCCCACCAGCAGCCGGGACTGGCGGAGGTTGGTCTGGCGGTCGGCCTCGGCGGAGGCCAGCAGGGCCGCGCGGTCGAGACCCTCCTCGGCCAGCGCCGACTCGTCCCAGGCGCGGAGCCGGTCGGCGTCGGCCTCGGGATGGAACTGCACCCCCCAGGCGCTCGTCCCGACCCGGAAGGCCTGGACCCGGCAGGCCTCGGAGGTGGCGAGCAGGACGGCCTGCGGCGGGGCGGTGGTGATGCTGTCACGGTGGTTCTGGATCATCCGCAACGTCCCCTCCGCCGCCAGCGGGGCCAGCAGCGGGTCCTCGACGGCGGCGGCGAGCAGCCGCACCGGGCAGGAGCCGCGCTCGGTCTCCCCGGACCGGCCGGTGACGGTCCCGCCGGCGCAGTGGGCCAGCAGCTGGGCGCCCAGGCAGATGCCCAGCACGGGCACCTCCTCGGCCACCGCCCGCTGCAGCAGCTCCCGCTCCGGTGCCAGCCAGGGGGCGGTGCCGTCCTCGTCGGGCAGCAGCCCGCCGCCGAGCAGCACCAGGGCGTCGAGGCCCTCCGGGCCGGCCGGCAGCGGCTCGCCGTCCCAGGCGGCGACGACCCGGGTGGACAGGCCCGCCTCGGCGAACCAGCCCAGCAGCCGACCGGGACCGCTGGTCGGGGAGTTCTGCACCAGCAGCACCGTCGGCCGTCGCCTCACGGGCGCGCCGCCCGCGACGCGACGGGCACGGCAGGGTCCGGCCCGCCCAACGGGAAGTGGCAGGCGCTGAGGTGTGACGCCGGCGCCTGCCCCGGCCTCGGCCCCGGCGCCGGGAGGCCGAGGTCGACCGGTCCGGTGAGCGGGGGGTCGACGTCGCGGCAGGACGCCGGGAGCTCGCCGTCGGCGCCCCGGGTCGGGGCCCACCAGCAGCGGGTGTGGAAGCGGCACCCGCTCGGGGGGTCGCTGGGTGAGGGCACGTCGCCCTCGAGCACGATCTCGGCGCGTTCGGAGCGCCGGGCGGGGTCCGGCAGCGGGACCGCCGACATCAGCGCCCGGGTGTAGGGGTGGCGGGGCTCGGTGTAGACCTGCCCGCGGGGACCGCTCTCCACCACCCGGCCGAGGTACATCACCGCGACGTCGTGGGCGATGTGGCGGACCACCGCCAGGTCGTGGGCGATGAACAGGTAGCTGACCCCCAGCTCGCGCTGCAACCGCCGCAGCAGGTTGATCACCTGCCCCTGCACGGAGACGTCGAGGGCCGAGACGGGCTCGTCGCAGACCAGCACCGAGGGACGCACGGCCAGCGCGCGGGCGATCCCGATCCGTTGCCGCTGCCCGCCGGAGAACTGGTGGGGGTAGCGGCTGACGTGGTCGGGGTTGAGCCCGACGAGGTCCAGCAGCTCGGCCACCGCCTGCTCGCGACGTCCTCGCGGGGCCGACTCGGGGTGCAGCGCGAACGCCTCCCCGACGATCTCCCCGACCGACATCCGGGGGTTGAGCGAGGTGTAGGGGTCCTGGAAGATCATCTGCACCTTGCGCCGGAGCACCCGCCGGGCGGCCCGGTCCATCGAGCTGACGTCCTCGCCCTCGAGCAGCACCTGCCCGGCGCTCGGCCGCTCCACCCCGACCAGCAGCCGGGCCAGCGTCGACTTGCCCGACCCGGACTCACCCACCAGCCCGAGCGTGCGCCCCCGCTGCAGCGTGAACGAGACCCCGTCCACCGCCTGCACCGAGCCCACCTCGTGCTTGACCAGCAGACCCGCCCGCACCGGGAAGTGCTTGACCAGGTCCCTCACCTCGAGCACGACGTCAGCCACCGGGCACCTCCTGGTCGCCGTCGGGGTCCTGCGCCCGGGGCCTCGCCCCCGACCGCGTCGGCGCCACGTCCTCCGGTGCCGACGCCGCGACCGCCGCGTGCTCGGCCGCCGAGTCAGCCAGCTGGGCCTCCGCGACGTGGCAGGCGGCCCGCTGGGCGGGGCCGACCAGCCGCAGCGCGGGTGGCGGATCGACCCGGCAGAGGTCCAGGGCCCGGGGGCAGCGGGGGTGGAAGGAGCACCCGGGCGGCAGGTCGACCAGCTCCGGCGGCCGGCCGGGGATGACGTCGAGCTCGGCGTCGTCGCCCAGCTCGCCGTCGAGGCGGGGCACCGAGCGGAGCAGGGCCGCGGTGTAGGGGTGGGAGGGTTGGTGGAAGGTCTCCAGCACCGGCGCCTGCTCGACCGCCCGGCCGGCGTACATCACCGTGACCCGGTCGGCCACGCTGGCCACCACGCCGAGGTCGTGGGTGATGAGCACCAGGGCCATCTGCCGCTCGGCCTGGATCTCGGCCAGCAGGGCCATGATCTGGGCCTGCACGGTCACGTCGAGCGCGGTGGTGGGCTCGTCGGCGATCAGCACCTGCGGGTCCATGGCCAGCGCCATGGCCAGCACCACCCGCTGGCGCATGCCGCCGGAGAACTGGTGCGGGAACTCCTTGACCCGCTGCCGGGCGGACGGGACCCGGACCAGGTCCAGCAGCTCGATCGCGCGCCGGCGCGCCTCCCGGCGGCTGGTGCCCTTGCGGGCCACCAGGGCCTCGGTCAGCTGGAAGCCGACGGTGTAGACGGGGTTGAGGGCGGCCAGCGCGTCCTGGAAGACCATCGCCACGTGCTCGCCGCAGTAGGCCCGGTGCTCGGCCCGGGGCAGCTGCAGCAGGTCGGTGCCGGCGAAGCGGACCGCGCCGCCGACGACCCGGGCCGGCGGGGTCTGCAGCAGACCCATCACGGCCAGCGAGCTCACCGACTTGCCCGAGCCGGACTCACCGACCACGGCCAGCGTCTCGCCGGCGTCGACGTGCCAGCTCAGGCCGTCCACCGCACGCACCACCCCGTCGGAGGTGGCGAACTCGACGACGAGGCCGTCGACCTCGAGCAGCGGGGCGGGGCGTGGCTCCGCCTCACCAGGGGCGTCAGGGGGCAGGGTCACGGTGCTCATCTCAGCTTCGGGTCCAGGGCGTCGCGCAGGCTGTCGCCCAGCACCACGAAGGCGAGCACGGTGGCGAGCAGGCACAGCAGCGGAGCGAGCAGCAGGTGGCGGGTGCCGGCGCTGAACCACTCCGAGCCCTCCGAGATCATGATCCCCCAGCTGACCGCCGGCGGGCTGATGCCGATGCCCAGGAAGGCCAGCACCGCCTCGGTGCTGATCACGCCCGCCACCGCGGTGGGGACGAGCGCGGTGACCGGTCCGATCGCGTTGGGCAGCACGTGGCGGAACATCACCCGCAGGTCCGAGGCCCCCAGCACCTTGGCCGCGGTGACGTAGTCGAGGTTCTTGGCCTCCAGCACGCTGGCCCGCACGTAGCGGGTGTAGCCCATCCAGCCGAAGGCGGTCAGCACGAGAGCCGGTTGCAGGATGCTGGTGAGCTGGCCGGTGCCCAGGTCGACGTTGCGGAACAGCGAGAGCAGCAGCAGGGCGGCCAGCAGCAGCGGGATGACCAGGAACACCTCGACCAGCCGCGAGACCACGACGTCCACCCAGCCCAGGTAGTAGCCGGAGAGGGTGCCCAGCACGAGCCCGATCACGACCGAGGCGCCCACCACCACGAAGGCCAGCAGCAGCGAGGGCTGGGCCCCGTGGACCAGCTGGGCGTAGACGTCGCAGCCGCGCACGTTGGTGCCCAGCAGGTGCTCACCGCCCAGGCCCTGCGGCGGCAGCCGGGACTCGCTGATGTCGCAGCGTCGCGGGTCCCTGCCGGTGAACAGACCCGGGACCACCGCCACCACGGCGAAGAACAGCACCACCAGGGTGGCGACCACCACCTCCGGGCGCCGGCGCAGCGTGCGGAAGGCGTCGGACCACAGGGTGCGCGGGTTGCCCACGGGGTCGGCGTGGCCGGTCCCCTCGGCCACCAGCGCGGTCGTGCTCGGGTCAGTCAAAGCGGATCCTCGGGTCCAGGGCGGCGTAGAGCAGGTCCACCACGATCATGACCGCGACCGTCACCACGGCGAGCAGGGTGACGATGCCGACCACGACCGAGACGTCGGAGTCGCGGACGGCGCCCCACAGCACCCCACCCATGCCGTAGACGTTCATCAGCCCCTCCGTGACCACCGCGCCGGCCAGCGCCTCGGTGAACACGAAGCCGATCGCGGTGACCACCGGGATGGAGGAGTTGCGCACGATGTGGAACAGCGTGACGTGCCGCTCGCCCAGTCCCTTCGACCGGGCGGTGCGGACGTGGTCGGCGTTGTAGTTCTCCAGCTGGGCGGCTCGGACCAGCCGGATGAAGGCGGCCGAGCCCGCCAGCCCCAGCAGCACCGCCGGCACCACGATGGTCGCCCAGGGGTGGTCGGCGGAGAACGAGGGCCGGAACAGCAGGGCCGGCAGCGAGTCCCTGCCGAAGGTCTCCTGGGCCCAGCGGCTCATCGGCACGGTGACCACGAACTTGTAGACCAGCAGCATCACGAACACCGGGAAGGCGTCGATGAGGATGGAGCCCGCCCGGATGCCGTGGTCGGCGGGCCGGCCCCGGAAGCGGGCGGCCAGCGAACCCAGCGTCATGCCGATCACCAGCCAGGTGAGGGAGACCACCGCGAACAGCCGCAGCGTGTTCGGCGCGGCGGTGGCCACGATCTCGGTGACCTCACGGCCGCGCAGGTCGGTGCCGAAGTCGCCGGTGGCGTAGGCGCCCAGCCGGTCCAGGAAGGGCCCGACGCACGGGTTGCCGACCTGGTTGTAGCAGGGGTCGCCGAGCCCGTAGCGCTCCGAGACCGCCTGCACCTGCGCCGCCGTCGGCACCCGGTCGCCGAAGAAGGCCAGCGCCGGGTTGCCGTTGAGCTGGATGGCCAGGGTGGTGAGCAGGTGCAGCAGGGCCATCACCAGGAAGAGGGTGAGCACCCCCTGCAGCAGCCGTCGCGCGACGTAGCGCCCCACCCCGTTCGTCCTCCGCCCCTCGACCCGTCCTCAGGACAGCTCGAGCAGGCGCAGCTTGACCGCTCCGCTGAACGGGTCGAGCACCACGTTGCCGACCCGGTCGCTGTGGAAGGTGGTGACCTGGCTGAAGCTGATCGGGATCGTCGGGAAGTCCTCGGCCAGCAGCAGCTCGGCCTCGGCGTACTTCGCGACGGCCGCCTCCAGGTCCTCGGCCCGGTCGCCCTCGGCGATCAGGGACTCGAAGTCCTCGTTGTAGTAGCCGAAGCCGTTCCCGCTCTCGGCGCTGCCACCGCCGTAGACCGGACCCAGGTAGTTCTCGTTCAGCGGGTAGTCGGGGAACCAGTTGGCGCGGAAGGGGCCCTCGAAGTCGCGGGCGGTGCGGCGGGCGAAGTAGTCCGGGCTGGGATCGAGCTCGTAGGGGATGCCCAGGTTGAGGCTGATCTGGTCACCGATGGCCTGGAAGTACTGCAGCTGCGTCTCGTCGGTGCCCAGGTGGATGGTCAGCGTCTCGCCCTCGGGCCAGCCGCCGGCCGCCTCGAGGGCCTGCTCGGCCGCCGCGACGTCGAAGGTGCACCACTCGCAGGTGCCGGCCCGGCCACCGGGGACGCCCTCGGGGACGACCCAGCTGTCGGCCGGGGTGCCCTGCCCGGGGAGCACGGCGTCGATCACGGCCTGCCGGTCGATGGCCATCGAGATGGCCTTGCGCAGCTCGATGTCGTCCCAGGGCTCGCCGCGGTACAGCGGGAAGCCGAGGTAGGTCAGCGCAGCCCCGGCGACCTGCACCCTGCGGGTGGACAGGTCGGGGTCGTTGTTGGCCTGCTGCCACTCCGCCGGCGGCGGGGTGCCGGTGTCGAGGACGCCGGCCTGGAAGTCGGGCCAGGAGGAGGAGCCGGAGTACTCGGTCCACTCGATCCGGTCGTAGCCCGGGGTCTCCTCACCGGCGTAGTCGGCGTACCTGGTCGCGGTCAGCGACTGGCCCTGCTGCCACTGCTCCACCTGGAACGGGCCGTTGCCGATGGGCTGGGTGGCGCAGCCCTCGATGTCGTCCAGGCAGGCCTGGGCGATGGGGAAGAAGCCGGTGTAGCCGAGCATGGTGTCGAAGCCGGCGAAGGGCCCGGCCAGGGTCACCTGCAGGGTCAGCGGGTCGACGACCTCCAGACCGGACAGGGTGTCGGCGGTGGGCTCGGTGCTGACCGTGACGTTGCCCTCCTCGTCCTCCTCGTACTCGCCCTGCATCTCGTCGTAGCCGGCGATGCGCTCGAAGAAGTAGTTGTTGGCCATCGCGTTCGGGCCGTAGGCGGCGTGGTCCCAGGCCCGGACGAAGGCCTCGGCGTCGACCGGCTCGCCGTTGTGGAAGGTGAACCCGTCCTTGATCGTGATGGTCCAGACCACGTTGTCCTCGGTGCTGATGTCCTCGGCCACGTAGTTGTAGGGCTCGGTGGTGGCCGGGTCGTAGCGCACCAGTCCGCTGTAGACCACGTCGAGCACCGCGATGTTGTCCCCCACGTTGGAGTCCATCGGCAGCAGGGTGTCGACGTCCTGGGTGAGGGCCATCCGCACCGTGGTGTCGCCGCCGCCACCTCCGTCACCACCGCCGCCGCCGGCGTCACCGCCGCCGGAGGAGCAGCCGGTCAGGAGCAGGGCGAGCGCAGCGGGTGCTGCCAGGAGCCGGGTGGTCTTCATTCGGTGTCCTCCGAGGAGCCGACCACCCCGGGCGGTGCGCCGGGCTGGTGGCCCGATGCTGCCGTACCCGGCTCCCCGGCGGAAGGGCCGTAACCGACCCGTTACCGGGTGCGGCGGAAAAGTTGTGATCCGGATCTGCCGCGGACGACACGCCGCCGGCCCCGGCGGACGCACCGCCGGGGCCGGGGAGGCAGCAGGACCCGCTCCGTGTCGTGTCGAGCAGGGGTTCAGTCGGCGGTGCTGGTGGCGTCCTCCACCTCACCCACCAGCTCCTCGATGATGTCCTCCAGGAACAGCACCCCGGTCGGGGTGCCCTCGGTGTCGTAGCTGGTGGCCACGTGCGAGCCGGCGGTGCGCATGGAGGCCAGCGCGTCCTCGAGGTCGGCGTTGCGGGGCACCGAGCTGAGGGTGCGGATCCGCTTGGCCGGGACCGGTTGGTCGCGGCTGTCCGCACCGGTCAGGTCCAGGACGTCCTTGAGGTGCAGGTACCCCGTCGGCGTCCCCTCGCGGTCGGTGAGGATGTAGCGGGAGAAGCCGTGGGAGGCCACCGCCCGCTGCACCTCCGCCGGGCTGGCGTGCTCGGACAGCACCACCATCTGGTCCAGCGGCACCTCCACGTCGCTGACCTTCTTCTCGGTGAACTCGAAGGCGGCGGTGAGGGCGCCGGTGCGGTCGGTCAGCGTCCCCTCGCGGGTGGACTGCTCCACGATGGTGGCCACCTCCTCCAGCGTGAAGGTGCTGGAGGCCTCGTCCTTGGGCTCGACCCGGAACAGCCGGAGCACCGCGTTGGCCACCCCGTTCAGCGACCAGATCACCGGTCGCAGCACGCGGGAGACCATCACCAGCGGCGGGGCCAGCAGCAGCGCCGCCCGGGTGGGCAGCGAGAAGGCCAGGTTCTTGGGGACCATCTCGCCGAACACCACGTGCAGGAAGGTGACCAGCACCAGCGCGATCACGAAGGCGACGACGCCGATCACGTCCACCGGCAGCGGCGTCAGCCCCAGCGGGTACTCCAGCAGGTGGTGGATCGCCGGCTCGGAGACGTTGAGGATCAGCAGCGAGCAGACCGTGATGCCGAGCTGGCTGGTGGCCAGCATCAAGGTGGCGTGCTCCATCGCCCAGAGGGTGGTCAGGGCGGCGCGGCTGCCCTCCTCCGCGCGTGGCTCGATCTGGGAGCGCTTGGCCGAGATGACGGCGAACTCGGCCCCCACGAAGAAGGCGTTGAGGGCCAGCAGCACGAACAGCGCCGCGATCCCCGGTGCGTACTCAGCCACGGTCGGCTCCGTCCTGCTCGTCGGTCCCGGTGGCAAGGGTGCCTGCCGGGTCGTCATCGGTCGGGGTGTAGCGCAGCCGGTCCACGCGGGCGCCGTCGACGCGCTCCACCCGGAGCACGCCCTGGGTGATGGAGACCTCGTCGCCCAGCACCGGGAGCCGGTCGAGCTGGTCGATCACGTACCCGCCGACGGTGTCGTACTCATCCTCGTCGGGCACCCGGACGCCGGTGCGGTCCAGCAGCTCGTCGGGGCGCAGGGAGGCGTTGAAGACGATGGAGTCGTCGCCGTGGCGGACCAGCCCGACGCGGGTGCGGTCGTGCTCGTCCTCCAGCTCACCGACGAGCTCCTCGACCAGGTCCTCCAGGGTGACGATCCCGGCGGTGCCGCCGTGCTCGTCGGTCACCACCGCGATCTGGAAGCCGGCCCGGCGCAGCAGGCCGAGCAGCCGCTCGACCCCCATCAGCTCCGGCACCCGCAGCGGCTCGACCATCAGGTCGGCCACCCGGAGGGAGGTCAGCTCCTCCGCGCCCAGCCCGAAGGCGGCCTTGACGTGCACCACGCCGACGATGTCGTCGACGTCGACCCCGGTGACCGGGAAGCGGGAGTAGCCGGTGCTGCGGGCCAGCTCGAGGATGGCGCCGGCCGGGTCGTCGTCGTCCAGCTTGGCCATCTTGACCCGGGGGGTCATCACGTCGTTGGCCGAGTGGTCGCTGAAGCGCAGCGTCCGGTTGAGCAGGGTGGCGTGGTCGGCGTCGAGGATGCCCTCCATCGCCGAGCGGCGCACCAGGGAGGACAGCTCCTCGGCGCTGCGGGCCCCCGACAGCTCCTCCTTGGGCTCGATGCCCATGCTGCGGATGACGGCGTTGGCCGTGTTGTTGAACAGCAGCACCAGCGGCTTGAACACCGTGGTGAAGGCGATCTGGAAGGGGACCACGATCTGGGCCGTGCGGAGCGGGAGGGCCAGGGCGAAGTTCTTCGGCACCAGCTCCCCGACCAGCATGGACAGCAGGGTGGCCAGCGTGACCCCGGCGACGGTGCCGATCACCGGGACGCTCGCCTCGGGGAGCCCGAGGGAGACCAGCGGTGACTCCAGCAGCCGGCTGAACGCGGGCTCGAAGGTGTAACCGGTCAGCAGCGTGGTGAGCGTGATGCCCAGCTGGGCGGCCGACAGGTGGGTGGAGGTGGTGCGCAGGGCGCTGATGGTGGGCGCCAGGCGCTTCTCGCCGCGCTCCTGGCGGGCCTCCAGCTCACCGCGGTCGAGGTTGACCAGCGAGAACTCCGAGGCGACGAAGAGGCCGGTGCCGATCGTCAGCACGAGGCCGACACCGAGCATCAGGAGGTCGAAGGTCATCATCACCTCGACCGGGTGGATCGGGCGCGACCGGCGGAGCGGTGGCGCGGACGGAGGGCCCCATGGCGGGGCTCGGGACTCGGAGGATCACCCATGGGTCGAGATGCTACCGGCCGGCTCCTCGCCGTGGCGCCGTCCGACGGTGGTGGGCGGCCCCCTGTCCCGGTCCGGGCCCCGGCGGGTCCGGTCGGCCCGGGGACGCGGTTCCCGGGGGTCAGGGGTGGGGGTGCCGGGCCCCGGGCAGGAAGCCGAGCTCGGCCAGGGCGGCGTCGAAGACCGCCGCCGCGCGTGCGGGCGACGCGGCCGCCGCGACGAACCCGTCGGGGCGGACCAGCAGCCACCGCCCCGGGACCAGACCCAGCTCCGGGCGGGGGGAGAAGCGGTGGGTCCGGGTCACCAGGGAGGGCAGCCCGGTCAGCGCTGGGAGCTCGGTGCCGTAGCCGTGCACCTGCCAGTCGGCGCTGCGCAGCGACTCGTGGTTGTCCCCGGTCCAGGGGAGCCGCCGACCCACCACCGGGTCGCGCCGGCCACGGCTGCGCCGCCGGTGCTCCGGTGAGCGCCAGTAGTGGATCCGCAGCTGTCCGACGTAGCCGGCCAGCCGCCGGGCCACCGGCAGCCGGCCGACCACCAGCGAGACCACGGGGGCGAGCAGCGGCACCGCCAGACGGCGGGCCAGGACGGCTGCCCGGGACCGGTCCACCACCGCCGTGAAGACGCGGTCGGTGCTGCCGACCAGCCGCAGCGCCACCGGCCGCCGCTCCAGGTCGTGGTGGTCGAGGTGGTCCTCACCCGCCTGGCCGGCGAGCACCGCGGCCAGCTTGAAGGCCAGCCCGTGCGCGTCCTGCAGACCGGTGTTCATGCCCTGCCCACCGACCGGGGAGTGCACGTGGGCGGCGTCCCCGGCCAGCAGCACCCGCCCCCGGCGGAAGGACTCCGCGACCTTGTGGTGCACGCGGTAGGAGGAGAACCACCGCAGGTCGGAGACCCGGACGTCGAAGCGCTCGCCCAGCTCGGCGGTGACCCGCTGCGGGTCGGCCTCCTCGCCGTCGCCCAGCACCCCGATCAGCCGGTGCCGTCCGGGCCCGAGCGGGAAGGTCAGCAGGAAGCGGTCGGCCCCCGCCCGCAGGGTGATGCGCCCCTCCTCGAGACCCTCGACGGTGGCGGCGTCGGCGACCCAGAACGTCTGGGCGGCGGTGCTGCCGCGGAAGGCGATGCCGGTCTGCTGCCGCACGGTCGAGCCGGCGCCGTCGGTTCCGACGCACCAGCGGGCGGTCACCGTGCGAGGTCCGGACGGCGTGGCCAGCAGGGCGCGGACCCGTCCGTCCCCCTGGTGCAGCTCGAGCAGCCGGGAGGACCACGCGACGTCGGAGCCCAGCTCCCGCAGCCGTGCGCCCAGCAGCCTCTCGTTCTCGGACTGCTCGAGCACGTGGACGCCCGGGTGCGGCGACTGCATCCCCATCATCACCGCGAGCGGCACGACCCCGGGTGCCGGCCGCCGCTCCCAGCCGGGTCGCAGCCCCGAGGCCCAGCTGACCCGGTCGCGGACGGCGTCCACCATCCCCAGCTGGGCGTAGAGCTCCATCGAACAGGCCTGCAGCACCACGGCACGCGACTCCCGGGTCGGGCCGGTGCCCTCGTCGACCAGCACGTGGTCGACCCCGAGGCGGGCCAGCCAGCAGGCCAGCATCAGCCCGGTGGGTCCCGCGCCCACCACCAGCACGTCGGTGTCCAGCGTGGCAGCGGCCATGGGTCCACGATAGGCCGCCCGGGCGCCGGAACGGCGGCTCTCAGTCGCTGCTGAGGGCGCGCGGGATCTCCCAGGAGTAGCGCAGCGCGAGCACCCGGATGGTGATGCACACCGCAGCACCGGCGGCGGAGATCCACGGGGCCTGGTACCCGGCCGACCAGGCGACCACCACCACCGCGGCCCCGGCCAGCGCCGCCACCGCGTAGACCTCCTGGCGGAGCACCAGCGGCGTCCGTCCGGCCATCACGTCCCGCAGCACCCCGCCGCCGATCCCGGTCAGCATGCCGAGCAGCGCGGCGGCGAGGGGGTTGAGCCCGTGCTGGAGGGCCTTGGTGGCGCCGGTGACGCAGAACAACCCCAGGCCGAGGGCGTCGAAGTAGTTGATGTGGCGCTCGATCCGCCCCAGCCCGGGGTGGAAGCGGAAGGTGACCAGGGCCGCGACCAGGGGCACCAGCAGGTAGCGCCAGTCGGCCAGGGTGGCGGGCGGCACCGCGCCGATCAGCACGTCGCGGACCATGCCGCCGCCCAGGCCGGTGAGCCCGGCCAGCACCAGCACGCCGAAGACGTCGAGCCGGTTGCGGACGCCCACCAGGGCGCCGGAGAGGGCGAAGACGAAGGTGCCGGCCAGGTCCAGGGCCAGCAGGACGGGACTCACCTCGGGCCGTTCCCCGGCCGGACGGGAGTCTGCACCCGATCACGATAGCCACTCCGCCCGGCACGGCAGCCGCACCCGCGGACCGGGGCGCCTCCTCGGTGACGGGTCGCGGCGGTCGGGAGGACGCCGTCAGCGGGCGCGTGCCGCGGCCCGGCGGCTCAGCAGGCGGTAGCCGATGCCGACGGCGAAGACGCCCAGCCCGGCGAGCACGGAGGAGATCGGCAGGGTGGCCACGAGGACGACGCAGCCGACGGCTCCCACGACCTGCAGCGCCCTGGGGAAGCGGCGGTGGGTGCCCTCCTGGGTGAACGCGGCCAGGTTGGCGACCAGGTAGTACAGCAGCACCCCGAAGGAGGAGAACCCGATCGCGCCGCGGAGGTCCACCACCAGGACGAGCACGCAGACGAGGACCGCGAGCGCGATCTCGGCGTGGTGGGGCACGCGGTGGCGGGGGTGGACGGCGGCCAGCCACCGCGGCAGGTCCTCCTCGCGCGCCATGGCCAGGCTGGTGCGCCCGATGCCCGCGATCAGGGCGAGCAGCGCCCCCAACGAGGCGGCCGCGCCACCGATGCGGACCACCGGGGCCGCCCAGGACCAGGTGCTCGCGTCGACGGCTGCCGCGAGCGGGGCGGGGGTCGCGGCGGTCCCGTCGGGGCCGAGCACGGCGAGCACCGTGACGGCGATGGTCGCGTAGACCAGGACGGTGATCCCCAGCGCGACCTGGATCGCCCGCGGGATCGTGCGCCCGGGGTCACGCACCTCCTCGCCCAGGGTCGCGATCCGCGCGTAGCCGGCGAAGGCGAAGAACAGCAGTCCGGCCGACTGCAGCACCC
The DNA here is from genome assembly GCF_900101785.1 of Auraticoccus monumenti. GTDB lineage: Bacteria > Actinomycetota > Actinomycetes > Propionibacteriales > Propionibacteriaceae > Auraticoccus > Auraticoccus monumenti. The sequence goes on from NZ_LT629688.1 coordinate 1,123,929, forward strand.
CGTACCAGCTGGCGCCGCCTGCTCCGGAGAGGGTCACGCGTGACCACTGCGGGTCCGCCCCGAGGAGGTTGGACAGCACCACCACGGCCAGGGCGGTCAGCACCACGGTCACGATGATCCGGGTCAGGGCGGCGGTGCGGGTGATCCCCCGGTAGTTGACCGCGGTCAGGCCGGCCACGGCGGCGACCGCCACCGGCGCCTCCCACCCCGCCGGCGCGGCGTAGGCGGCGAAGGTCAGCGCCATGGCGGCGCAGCTGGCGGTCTTGCCGATGACGAACCCCCACCCGGCCAGGTAGCCCCACCACGGGCCGAGGCGTTCGCGGCCGTAGACGTAGGTGCCACCGGAGGTGGGGTACTGCGCGGCGAGCTGGGCCGAGGCGGTCGCGTTGGCGTAGGCCACGACGGCGGCCAGGGCGAGCCCGACGAGCAGTCCCGCGCCAGCAGCCTGCGCCGCCGGGGCGAACGCCGCGAACACCCCGGCGCCGATCATCGAGCCCAGCCCGATGACCACCGCGTCGCCGGTGCCGAGACGCCGGGCGAGTGCTCGGTGCTGGCTCACGGGCGAGCCGGCCGTGTGTGCGCAGAGGCCGGGAGGCGGCCGGGGGGTGTCGCGCTGCTCGGCCTGGGCTCGAGAGCGGTGGACGGGTCGGCCATCAGAGCGCTCCTGCGGTCGACGGATGATGTCGACATCGTAGGCCGCGCCGGATGGCGACGTGGACGGCCGCCGGGGGGATTCCCACTGGAGCGCGCGGCACCCGCCCGCTCCGGGGCGCCGTCAGCGTGACCGGGCGGCGCGGTGCCGGGTCAGGAGGTCTGGTAGGTGAGGCAGTCCGCCGGGTCCTCCCGGCGTCCCACCCGGATGAACTCGGCGTGGCACTCCAGCCCGGAGTTGTGGGTGCAGTCCTGACGGTGGCAGGCGCCGACGAAGGCGACGTTCTGGCTCAGCCCGCCGTCGGCGCCGAGCTCGATGAAGGTGCCGCAGCCGGCGTGGGCGCCGGTGACGTTGATGGCCCCGGCGTGGCAGGCGGTGTCGTGGTTGTACGAGCAGCCGTCGACAGTGCACTCGCTCACGGGGGGAAGGTCGGTGACGGTCATGTCGGTCCTCCTTGGTGCTCGGCCCGTGGTCGGGTCCGGTCCTGCCACGGTAGGCCTGCACCCCCTCGGTCAGGGAAGACTGAGAAGCGTCAGGGCAGGCTCACCTCACCGGCCCGGCTCAGTCGTCCTCGCTGTGGCGCAGGCCCCTCCGGGTGGACAGCAGGTCCAGCTCGGGACGTCGGGCGACGGCCCGCTCGACCGCGTCGAGGACGTCCACCACGTGCGCCCGGTCGGCGGCCACCACCCCCACCCCGACCGCCGCGCGGCGGTGCAGGTCGAGGTGACCGGTCTCGGCCACCGACACCTCGAAGCGCCGGCGCAGCTCGGCCACCACCGGCCGCACCACCGAGCGCTTCTCCTTGAGCGAGTGCACGTCACCGAGCAGCAGGTCGCACTCCATCCAGCCGATCCACACCCGACCACCGTAGGGGCGGCCCCGCCGTGGCGGGAGGGCTCGGCCGTGGTGTCTCAGCCGAGGCGTCGCTGCAGCAGCGCGGCGCCCGGTCCGCTGAGGTCCTGGGCCGCCCCGGCCCGCCCGGCCAGCACCATCAGGACGGCCTCGCCCGGCCCCGCGGCCTCCGGTCCCCGCCCCCGGGACCAGTCCAGGTCGGTGGCCACCAGCCGGACCCCGCGGGCGTGCCAGAACCCGCGCAGCGGCGGGGCGGTGACGGAGAAGGGGAGGGTGACCAGCAAACGGTCGGGCGGGACCCGGCGGGGCAGCCCGAGCGGCCGGCGGATGTCCTGGTGGTGGACCAGCGCGTCCACCAGCCCGACGCGTCCGCCCATGCCGGCCGTGGTCCCCTGCGGGGTGAGGTGGGAGCGCAGGAACGCCACCAGCTCCTCCGGGCTGCGCCGACGGTAGTCGGCCAGGGCGACGTCGTTGAGCCGACCCGGGCGCAGCCTCGCGCGCAGCAGCCGGCGGCCGAGGTCGGCGGGGCCGTGCTCCTCGTAGCTCACCAGGTGCGCGACCACGTCGTGCACGCGCCAGCCCCGGCACAGGGTGGGGTGCTCCCACTGCCCGGGGTTCAGGCTCTCCAGCAGGTCGGCCAGCTCGCCCCGCTCGGCCCGCGCCATCTCCATGACATCCACCGCTGCTCCTCCTCGCGCCGCCTCGACGCTAGCGTGCCGGGCGGCCGGGGACGGGTGGGCACAGCCGATGGGGCAGAGTGGCGGCATGCGCATCGCGGTCACCGGAGGATCAGGAAAGCTCGGACGCACGGTCGTGCGGGAGCTGAGGGGCTACGGCCACGACGTGGTGGCACTGGACCGGGTGGGGGAGCGCGCGCCGGGCTTCGTGGCCGTGGACACCACCGACTTCGGGCAGGTGGTGGACGCCCTCGCCGGGGTGGACCGCGGGGACCCGGTGGAGGCGCTGGTGCACCTCGCGGCCATCCCCGCCCCGGGTCTGGCCACCGACGTCGCCACCTTCCACAACAACATGGTGACCACGTTCAACCTCTTCTGGGCCGCGGTCCGGCTGGGCATCGACAAGATCGTCTACGCCTCCAGCGAGACCGTCCTCGGTCTGCCCTTCGACACCCCGCCGCCCTACATCCCGGTGGACGAGGAGTACCCGGCCCGGCCGGAGTCGGTGTACTCCCTGGTCAAGCACCTGGAGGAGACCATGGCGGCCGAGCTGTGCCGCTGGCAGCCGGGCCTGTCGATCAGCGCCTTCCGCTTCTCCAACGTGATGGAGCCGGCCGACTACGCCGCCTTCCCCGGCTACGACGACGACGCCGTCGCCCGGAAGTGGAACCTCTGGGGCTACATCGACGCGCGCGACGGCGCCCTCGCGATCGAGCGCGCGCTGCAGCGGGCGCCGCAGGGCTTCGACTGCTACATCATCGCCAACGCCGACACCGTGATGACCCGGCCCAACGACGAGCTGGTGGCCGAGGTGTTCCCGGAGGTGGAGTACCGCCCCACCGAGGGGCCGAACGACACCCTGCTGTCCATCGACAAGGCCCGTCGGGTGCTGGGCTTCGAGCCGCAGCACTCCTGGCGCTCCGAGGTCACGGCCTAGGTCCGCCCGAGGTCACGGCCTGGGTCCGCCCGGCGGGAGCGTCCCGTGGGGGCCACCGTGGCGCTGGACCGGCTGGCCGACCTGGTGCGCCACTCCGGCGTCCCCGCCGGGGAGCTCCTCGTGGTGCCTGTGCACAACGGACCGCCTCTCCCCGACGTTGCCCCGCCTACGAGCACGTTGCCCCGTCTATAGAGGGGGCTAGGTGACCGTAGACGGGGCAGAGTGCGCAATGGGGGCGGTGGGCTGTGCGGCCGAACGGCGCGGACGTGGTCGCGCTCCCGGACCGCTCCCCATCCGCATCTGTGCACGACGCAGACCGCCCGGATCCACGTTGCCCCACCTGCGGGCACATCGCCCCGCCTATAGGGGGGGCTAGGTGAGCGTAGGCGGGGCACAGTGCGAGATGGGGGCGGTGGGCTGTCGGTGGCGGCCGTCAGTCCGGTCGACGCAGGCCACCCAGGGCGTGGTCCCAGACGGAGCCGTCGAGCTGCTCGCGGACGATGTCCAGATGCCCGGTGTGGGCGGTGTCGTCGACCAGCAGGTGCAGCAGGACGCCCCGGACCGTCTCCTGGCGGTAGCCGCCCCAGGCACCCTCGGGCCACCACGCCGGTACGGCGCCGCTCGGCAGGTGCTCGACGCCGGAGCAAGCCCGGGCGGTGTCCGTGCGGAGCCGGTGCTGCAACGCCCCGAGCGAGAGGTCGGGGTGGTCGTCCCACACGTCCTCCTCGCTGAAGGCCAGAGGGTTCCCGGCGAGGACGTGGTGGAGCCAGAACCAGGTGGAGTCGTGCACGTGGCCGAGGAGTCCGGCCACGGTCCACCCGGAGGGTGCCACGGGGATGCGTACCTGCTCCTCGGTCAGCCCCTCGCTGGACCGGCAGAGCCGTTCGGTGCTCTCCCGGATCCAGCCGAGGAGCTCGGTGGTGACCGGGTCCGGCAGTGCTCGGTTGCTGTTCATGCCCGTAGGTCGGAGCCGCCCGCCAGAACTCGACACGGGTCTCAGGGCGGGGGGCCGGTCGTCCCACCGGCGCTGTCAGGCAGGCTCCTCGGGCCCCACCGGTCGGTCAGGGTGCGGAGGACGGCCGGTCCGGGGTCGACGTCCCGCGGCAGCGGGGGTGCCGACGGCTAGCGTGACCCCGTGCCGACCCTGCTGCAGCTGGACTGCTCCGCCGACCCGACCGCCTCCCGCTCCCGCGAGCTGACCCGCGTCTTCGCCGACGCCTGGCGACGCCGCGGTGACGGCTACGTGGTCCGCCACCGCGACCTGCACGCCGACCCGCTGCCGCACCTGGAGAGCTCGGCCCTGCACTGGCCGGTCAGCGACCCGGGCGCGCTGGGGCTCGACCCCGAGGCGGTGGCCCGCCAGCAGCAGGTGATCCAGGAGCTGCTCGCGGCCGACGTGCTGCTGATCGGGCTGCCGCTCTACAACTACTCCCTCCCCTCCACCCTCAAGGCCTGGCTGGACCGGGTGCACGTGCCGGGGGTGCTGGCGCCCACCGGTGCGGCACCGACGCAGCCGCTGCGGGGGCGCCCGGTCGTGGTGGCCACCACCCGGGGCGGCGCCTACGACCCCGGCACCCCCACCGCGGACTGGGACCACGCCACCCCGGTGCTGCGGATCGTGCTCGGCGAGGCGCTGGGGATGGACGTGCACGTGGTCAGCGCCAGCCTGACCCTGGCCGAGCGGGTGCCGGAGATGGCCGAGCACCGCGAGCGCAGCCGGACCGAGATGGGGGCCGCCCGCAGCGAGCTGGAGCGGCTGGCCGGCTCCCTGGACGTCTGAGTCAACGGGTCTTGCCGGTGGCAACTTTGCGCTGGTAAGTTCAACCCATGGCGACCTACCACCACGGTGACCTCCGCGCGGCCGTGCTGCGTCGCGTCGCCGAGGTCGTCCTCGAGCAGGGCCCCTCCGCTGTCAGCCTGCGCTCGGTGGCCTCCGACCTCGGGGTCAGCCACACCGCGCCGCGGCACCACTTCGGCAGCCTGCGGGGCGTCTTCACCGCCCTGGCGGCGGAGGGCTTCACCACCCTGGCCCGGGACCTGGCGGCCGTCCGGCTCGCGGGCGGCAGCTTCCTCGACGCCGGCGTGGGCTACGTCGCCTTCGCCACCGCCCACCCCGCCCACTTCCAGGTCATGTTCACCCCCGCGCTCTGCGACCCCGACGACCCGGCGCTGGCTTCGGCCCGCCAGGCCTCCTTCGCCGAGCTGGAGCGCAGTGCCCGGGGTGGGGAGACGTCGGAGGACGTGGTGGCCCTGACGGCCTGGAGCGCGGCTCACGGCCTGGCCACCCTGCTGCTGACCGGCAACCTCCAGGACGCCCGCTGGCAGGCCGTGGGGGCCACCCCCGCAGAGCTGGCCCGCAGCACCCTGGCCCGTCTCTTCGACCCGGCCGGCACCGACCCGACCACCAGCACGAGGAGCCCGAGATGACCGGCGCGCAGATGATCTCCAGCGGGGTGGTGGTCATGGTCGTGGTGACCATCGCCTACGGCGGCTCGTTCCTGCTCAAGGTCTCCACCGGCGGGGTGGCCACGAACGAGCTGCAGCGCCGCTTCTACCGCGCGGGCCACGGCCACGCCGGGATCCTGGTGATCCTGGGGCTGGTGGTGCGCCTGCTGCTGGTGCCCGAGCAGGTCCCGGGCTGGAGCCGTCAGCTGGCCGACGCCGTGCTGCTCGCGGCGATCGTGATGCCGGCCGGCTTCTTCCTCTCCGTCCTCGGCCGCGACCCCGAGCGACCGAACCGGCTCAGGGTGCTGATCGGGGTCGGTGGGGCGCTGCTGGTGGTCGGTCTGCTCGGGGGCGGGGCCGGTCTGGTCCTGGGTGGGCTCGCCACCCCCTGAGCCGCCCCGGGCTCAGTCGAAGAGCTCGCCCAGGAAGGACTTGCGACGGCGGCGGTGACCCTGCTGCCCGTAGTGGTGCGGGGAGTCCGGTGAGCCGGGGCTGCCCCAGCGCTGCTGCTGGTACGGCATCGCGGCCTGCGGCGGCGGGTATCCGCCGGGCTGGGCCGGGTACCCGGGCGGCGGCGGGGCCGAGGCCTGGGCGTAGTAGGAGCCCTCGGCCTCGCTCAGCCGCTCCAGCTCGCCTCGGTCCAGGAAGATCCCCTTGCACTGGCTGCACTGGTCGATGGTGATGCCGTTGCGCTCGTACTGACGCATCGGGGACTCGCACTTGGGACACCGCAGTTCCATGGCACGAGCCTACGCCCCGCCTCCCCAGGGGGTGGCTGTCGCTCGACGCACCGTGGTCCTCCGACGGTCCGCACCGTAGGGTTGTGACATGGGTCACGACCGAGCGGTGCCCATCGGGGTGGATCCCTCCCGTCTGGCGAGGGCGCTCCACGACGCCCACGACTCCTTCGTCAGCACGGGGGACGTGCACCCGGCACTCCGCTCGCTGGTGCTGGACTCCTGGCGCCGCAGCGTGGGTGACGGCGTGGACCCGGAGCACCAGCTGGCCCCCATCCGGCTCGACGACGCCGCCCTGGCCGACGTGCGTGCCGCGCACCCGCTCCGCACCGTGATGCCGGTGATCCGCCGGCTGCTGACCGACAGCGCCACCGACGCCGGGCTGATGGTCGCGGTCAGCGACGCGGTCGGGCAGCTGCTCTGGGTCGAGGGCGACCCCGTGCTGCGCGCCAGGGCCGAGGCCACCCACTTCGTGGCCGGGGCCGACTGGTCGGAGGGGGCGATCGGCACCAACGCCCCCGGGACGGCCCTGGCGCTGGGCGAGGCGGTGCAGATCTTCGGTCCCGAGCACCTCTCGCGCCCGGTCGCCTCCTGGAGCTGCTCGGCCTCCCCGATCCGCGACCCCGACACCGGTGCCGTGCTGGGGGTGCTCGACCTCTCCGGGGGTCCGGACGTGGTGTCGCTGTCCAGCGTGGGGCTGGTCCGGGCCACCGTCGCGGCGGTCGAGGCCCAGCTTCGGATCGAGCGGCTCACTCCCACCCGACCCCGCGCCCGGGCGTCCGGCTCCCGCTCCCGACCGCGGATCGACGTCCTCGGCACCCACGCCGCCGCCGTGCAGCACTGGGGGACCACCACCCGGCTGACCCTGCGCCACAGCGAGCTGGTGCTGCTCCTGGCGATGTCCGCCGACGGCCTCACCGCGGGGCAGCTCGCGGTGGCGCTGAGCGAGGACGAGCTCCCCGAGGTGACCATCCGGGCCGAGCTGTCCCGGCTCCGGACGGTGCTGACGCCGCTGGAGCTGCTGTCGCGGCCCTACCGGTTCGGCGAGGAGGTCGACACCGACGTGGTCCGGCTCCGCCGCCTGCTGGCTTCGGGGGCGCTGCGACGGGCGGTCGCCCTTTACCGCGGTCCGGTGCTGCCGATGTCCCAGGCCCCGGCGGTGGAGCAGCTGCGCGACGACCTGCACCTGCAGCTGCGGTCGGCCCTGCTGGGTGCTGACGACGCCGACGCCCTGCTCGCCTTCGCCGACACCCCCCACGGGCGGTACGACCTCGAGGTGTGGGAACGGGGGCTGGAGTGCCTGCCGGCCTCGTCGCCGCGTCGGTTCCAGGTGGAGGAGCACGTCCGTGCCCTCGAGGTCGAGCACGGTCTCTGACCGCACGCGTCCTGCTCGCCGCCGGGCGGGACGGCCCGGCGTGCGCGCGGGGACGTCGAGCCGATGTGCGCTGTTCCACGGGCTGTCACCTGCTGGTGCGGGCCCCGTCGCCCGGGGCGACCAGCGTCGTGGGCATGGAACCCACCCCCTCCAGAAGGACCCTGCTCACCGCCGGGCTGGTCGGCACCGCAGCCGTCGCAGCCAGCCCCTCCGTCCTCCCGACCGCGGCGGTCGCCGCCCCGGTCCCGCGCACCAACCCCTTCACCCTCGGCGTCGCCTCGGGTGACCCGTGGCCCGACAGCGTCATCCTGTGGACGCGGCTGGCCACCGACCCGATGGCCGACGACGGCCGCGGGGGCATGTCCCAGGCCAGCCACCAGCTGCGCTGGGAGGTCGCCTCGGACCAGCGCTTCACCAAGGTGGTCGCCAGCGGCACCGCGACCGCCCGCCCCGAGCACGGCCACGCCGTCCACGTCGAGGCCCGCGGCCTGCGTCCGGGCCGGGAGTACTGGTACCGGTTCCGTCTCGGGCGCCACGTCTCCCGCACGGGCCGGACCCGGACGGCCCCTCGCCGCAACGAGATGCCGTCCGCGCTGGCGATGGCCTTCGCCTCCTGCGCCCACTGGGAGCAGGGCTACTTCTCCGCCTACCGCCGCCTCGCCGACGAGCGACCCGACCTGGTCGTGCACCTGGGCGACTACCAGTACGAGTACGCCGGAGCGACCACCGGCGTCCGCACGCACGAGGGTCCGGAGACCACCACGCTGGCCGGGTACCGGCAGCGCCACGCCCAGTACAAGACCGACCCGGACCTGCAGGCCGCGCACGCGGTGGCGCCGTGGCTGGTCACCTGGGACGACCACGAGGTGGACAACAACTGGGCCGACTCGATCCCGGAGAACGAGGCCGAGCGCCCCGGCTTCCTGTCCCGCCGTGAGGCCGCCTTCCGGGCCTACTACGAGAACATGCCGCTACGGCCCTCCTCGGCGCCGACCGGCTACGACATGCAGCTCTACCGCCGGCTCCAGTGGGGGCAGCTCGCCACCTTCCACATGATGGACACCCGCCAGTACCGCTCGAACCAGGCCTGCGGCGACGGCTGGGACACCGACTGCCCCGAGGCGTCCTCGGCGCGTCGCACCATCACCGGCACGGCCCAGGAGGCCTGGCTGCTGGACGGCTTCCAGCGCTCGCGGGCCCGGTGGGACCTGCTCGGCCAGCAGGTCTTCTTCGCCGAGCGGGACCGCGAGCAGGGGGCGTCCACGACCGTGTCGATGGACGCCTGGGACGGTTACACCGCCAGTCGCCAGCGGATCACCGACGGCTGGCTGGACGGCGGGGTGCGCAACCCCGTCGTGCTGACCGGCGACGTGCACACCCACTGGGCCAACGAGCTCAAGGCCGACTACGACGACCCCGAGGGCCGCAGCGTGGGGACCGAGCTGGTCACCTCCTCGGTCACCTCCGGCGGTGACGGCAGCGACTCGGCCATCGGCAGCTACCCGTGGCAGGCGTGGAACCCCCACATCAAGTTCCAGAACGCCCTGCGCGGCTACGTCTCGACCGTCATCACCCCCGGCGCCATGGACGTCAGCTTCCGCTGCCTGCCCCAGGTGCGCGAGCGGGGCGCGCAGGCCTTCACCCGGGCCCGCTTCGTGGTGGAGGACCGTGACCCGACCCTGCACCTGGTCGAGGACAACCCGATCGACATCGTCCGCCAGTCCCCCGCCCGCCAGGTCGCCGAGACGCTGGCCCTGGAGGACGAGCTCTGAGACCCCCGCACGGCGCGGTCCTCGGCCCTCGGGCGGGGGACCGCGCCCGTGCAACGTCTCTGCAACCTCCCTCCGACTACCGTCGCGCCACCGGCCGCGTCGGGCCCGCGGTGGCCCCTCGTGACCGGCACGAGCTCGGCTCGCGCCACTTCGCCCCCGATGAGGTGGACGGGCCGACCAGGACGACGGACACCCGTCGTCCCAGTTGCGGCGGGCCGTCGCTCCCCCCGAGGCGACGGTCCGCCGCTTCCGTCCGTCCCCGGACCGACACCGGGCCCGGGGTGCTGCGGCCTCAGCGGGTCAGCTGGACCAGGAACTCCACCTGACCGGTGTCCTCGACCTGGACGAAGCCCAGGTTCGGTGCCTCGATGCCCCAGTCCTCGAAGGTGACGTCGATGCTGCCCGAGGCGGCCACGTCCTCGCCGTCGCGGACCACCTCGATGGTGGCGGTGACCTCGCGCGCCTGCCCCACCAGCTCGAGCTCGCCATCGGCCTCGACCTGCACCGGGTCCTCACCCAGCTCCGGCACCGTGACCGGCTCGGTCAGGGTGAAGGTGGCGGTCGGGTGCTCGGAGGCGCGCATCGCCGTGCCGGTGAAGTAGCCGTCGCGGCGCTCGGAGTCGGTGGCGATGGAGGCGACGTCCACCTCGACCACGGCCGCGGTCAGGGCCCCGTCGGCGACCTCAGCGGTCCCGGTGACCTGGTCGGTGCGACCGACCACGGTGACGTCCTCGCCGTTCAGCACCTCGTCGACCCGGTAGCCGGCCTGCGAGCCGTCACCGACGGTCCAGCGTCCGTCGAGCTCGGCCGTGGCGGTGCCCTCGCTGCCGCCCGAGGGGCTGGGGGAGGACGTGCTGCCGGCCCCGGGGGTGGCGGCGGGCTCCGCGGTCCTGCTGGTGGCGTCCCCCACGCTGAGGGGTGGTGGGGCGGCGTCCTGGCTGCGGGCATAGACGATCGGGCCGATGACGGCGCCGAGGACGAGGACGACCGCGACGGCGGCCGCCACCACGACGACGGTGCGCGTGCGCTTCTGCATGGGGGGCTCCTAGAAGGTTGACGGTGCAACAACTGGAGCACGAGCCGGCTCGGCCAAAGGTTCCCAGCCGGGCCAGCGGGTCCTGCAGGACCTGCAGCACCTGCCTATGCTCACCCCGTGCCCTGTCTCGTCCTGGTCAACGGCGGTCCGGCCACGGGCAAGAGCACCCTGGCCCGTCGCTACGCCGAGTCCCGCCCGCCCAGCGTCGTGCTCGAGGTCGACCTGCTCCGCAGCCTGGTGGGGGGCTGGGCGCGGCGCCCGGACCAGGCCGGCCGGCTGGCCCGGCGGATGGCCCTGGCCTGCATCGCACCCGCCCTCGGGGCCGGAGGTGACGTGCTGGTCCCCCAGCTGCTCGGGCGGGTCGACTTCGTGCTCGAGCTCGCCACGACCGCCGAGGGCCTCGGCGTCCCCTTCGTGGAGGTCGCCCTGACCGCTCCTCCCGCGACGGCCGTGCGGAGGTACCGGGAGCGGGCCGCGGCGGCGCGCGAGCAGGTCGAGGTCGCCGATCCCGGGGAGGACCCGGCGGTCGCGGTGCCCCGCTACGAGGCCGCGATCAGGTCGGTGCTGGCGCAGCGTCCCGGCACGGTGCTGATCGGGGCCGACGACGGCGAGGACGCGCTGCCGGCCCTGCTGGAGGCGGTCTCGGCCGCGACCCGCGGCTGAGACCGGCGCGCGGTGTCCCTCAGGCCCGCGCGGCGATCGCGTCGAGGTCGCGGACGGCGAAGCGGAGGTGCTCCCACTCCTCGGTCAGCACGGTGTGCAGGCAGCCGAGGACGGTGAGCGTGCGCTGCGGGTCCCACGGGCCGGCCCGGGGTGCGTCGAGGTCCTCGGCGCGGAGCCCGGCCAGGTGGTCGCGGACCATGGCCAGGCGGTCGGCCCGGACCTCCAGCACCTCGGTCCAGGACGGCGTCGCGTCGGTGAAGACGGAGAGGTCCATGCCGTGCTCGCCGGCGTCGAGGAAGGCCAGCCCGAGCGGGGAGAACGGCTGCTCCCGACCCTGGACGACCTTCCCCAGCCACAGGTCGGTGGCCAGCACCAGGTGCCGCAGGGTCTCCGCGAAGGACCACTCGCCGTCCACCGAGACGTCGACGGTCCCGGCGGGCATGGCCTCCGCCCGCTCGACGGTCGCCGCCCAGGTGCGCTCCAGCGCGGCCCAGCACTCGCGCAGCCCGTCGGGGTCCTCGGCCCGGCGACCGGCCCTCTCGGGGAAGCGGCGCGTGAGCTCGGCCTCGACGTAGGGGACCACGTCGACCCCGTTCACCAGCAGGGTGCTCCGGCCGTCGAGCAGCCACGGGGCGTCGAGGTCGGCGTCCGCGAGGTCCCCGCCGCGCACCACCACCCGGGACAGGTCCACCTCGACGAGTCGGGCCCCGCTGAGGTCGACACCGACCAGCCGCGCGCCACGCAGGTCGTCGCTCCCGAGAGTGGCCATGCCGTCAGGGTGCCACCGCGGGATGCCGTGCACCACCCCCTGCGGCCGGCGCCCGGAGGGCCCCCCGGGTGGCCACCCCGGCTCAGCGGGCGCTCACCCCTCCAGGCTCCGCCGTCGGTGACGCAGGGTCCGGACCAGCCGGGTGCGCCGGAACTGGTCCAGCGGCACGGCGCCCGCCGCCAGCTCCTCGACCATCCCCGCGGTGACGCCCAGCACGTGGTCGAGGACGGACCCGACCGCCCGGGCCGGCAGGCCCACCGAGCTGCCCAGCTCCAGGAAGGACCGCCTGGACAGCCCGTCCAGCCGACCGCCGACAGGGAGCGCCATGGTGTCGTCGCCGTAGCAGACCGTGGCCGGGACGTCGTAGACCGGAGCGGTCCGCCACTCCCCGTCGGCACGCAGCACCGAGACGTTCTTCGCGTGCAGGTCGCCGTTGCCGGTCAGCCAGGCGTAGACCACCTGGATCAGCAGCTGGCGCAGCGCCACCAGCGGGGCACCGCAGACCGCCGCCAGTCGTTCGGCCACCTCTTCGGTGCTGACCGCGTACTTGTCCGCGGGGTAGCGCCCGAGCAGCTGGGCGCCGTCCTCGACCGCCAGCCGGGTCAGCGTGCCGTCGGTGCCGACGCGGCGGTCGAAGCGGGTGACCAGCAGGCCGGGACGACCGGTCCGGTCGTGCACCACCTCGGCCCGGACCACCGGGTGCCGCAGCCGTCGCGCCCGGTGCAGGAACCACGCCTCGTTCTCGACCACGTGGGGGTGCTCGGGGACCTCGAACTTGAGCAGCACGGTTCGGTCCCGCCAGGCCAGCGGGAGGGTCAGCATCCGTCCCGAGGCCTTGTCCTGGACGCCGGCGAGGGAGGAGGGGTCGCCGACGCCCGCCCGGCGCAGCAGGTCGCCGAAGTCCAGGTCGGCCCACGAGTCGACCGGGTCCAGCGCGGGTGCGGTCGCGGTGGGGTCCGCGTCCGCCGCGTCGGCCCCGGTGGGCAGCACCTGCACGTCGCCGACCGGGTCCGCGCCCGAGGCCAGCAGCAGCGTCATGTCGTCGTCGGCGCTCGTCTTCACGTGGCGACGCAGGGCGGTGAGGCGGCGCCCCTCGGGGAGCAGGTTGGCGAAGAACGGCGGGACCGACCGCCCTGGCGTGAGCACCGGCTCGTCGGTGAGGGGGAGGGTGGTCGCCACCGGGGGGCCGCCGGCGGCGAGGTAGCTCGGTTCGTAGCGGAACACCACGCCGTCGGAGGTGCGGGAGAGGCTGGCCGCCACGGTGCCGGCCTTCACGACCGTCGCCTCCCGGACGCGGCGGACGTCCGGCTCCGGCGTGGTCACTCCTGCCGTCCGCGGGTGACCTCGAGCCGGAGACCGAGGGTGGCCAGGAGCTGCTGGAGCTTGTCCAGCCGGACGGTGCTCTTGTCGTGCTCCACCTCGCGCACGAACCGTTCGGACACCCCGGCGAGATCGGCCAGCTCGCTCTGCAGCAGGCCGAGCTCCTTGCGTCGACGTCGGACGGACGACCCCAGACCGGACATGTGTGACCTCCAGATCGGCACGATCATACCGATCCGCCGAGGGAGAGGAGGATGAGCTCGGCTGCAGACGCACCATCGGCACGATCATGCCGATATGGGCCCTGGCGCGCGGATGGCGGTGCCCCGAGGGCTGATCCGGCACGATCGTGCCGTTCTGTCCTCGACCCCGACGGCTGCTGGACGTCATCGGCTCAGAGGTCCGGGCACCCCGCTGTGCCCTGGCCCAGGATCTCCGACGGGACGAGCTCGTGCAGGGTCCGGATCCGGGGCACGTCGACGCCGGCGTGGACGCCGGTGCGGTCCAGCAGGACGGCCCGGAGCCCGGCGGCCAGGGCGCCGCGGACGTCCTTCTCCAGCGAGTCGCCGACCATCAGGACCTCCTCCGGGCGCACCCCGAGCCGCTCGACGGCGGCGGAGTAGGCCAGCGGGTGCGGCTTGCCGAAGGGCAGCGCGGAGGAGGCGATCAGCACGTCGACGTGCTCGGTGAGCCCGGTCCGGTCCAGCTTCTCCTGCTGCTGGTCCTCCTCGCCGTTGGTCAGCACCCCGAGCCGCAGCCCGTCGGCGCGCAGCCGCCGCAGGGTGGGGACGGCGTCGTCGAAGGGGCGCCAGCCCGCCCGGTACCGCTCCAGGTAGCCGGCGAAGGCTGCGTCCGCGGCGGCGTCCTCGGTCAGGTCCAGGTGCCGGGCCAGCTCCCGGACGCGCGCCCGCCGCTGCTCGGCGAAGGTGATCTCCCGGGCCTGCCAGCGCGCGTAGTGCGGCTCGCTCAGCGCTTCCCAACGGGCCACCAGCTCCTCGGGCTCCCCGATCACGCCCAGCGTGGTGGCCCAGGCGACGACCGCCTCGGCGGCCGCGGTGGCCTGGTCGACCAGGGTGTCGTCCAGGTCCAGTAGGACGGTGCTGACCGGCCGGCCCGCGCTCACCGGTGGACGGCGGCCAGCCGGAGCAGGTTGCGGGTGGCCATGGTCACCGTCATCGGCCCGACCCGCGGCACGAAGGCCGAGGCGGTGCCCATGATCGACTCGTCGAAGTTGCGGTAGGAGGAGAAGTTGACGCAGATCGCGCCCTCCCGGATCTCCTCGGCGCGCACCAGCGGGAAGTCCCGCGACGGGACCCCGGTGATCACCAGGTCGGCGGCGGCCAGCGCCTCGGCGCGGGAGACCTCGGCGTCACGGACGGAGTGGGTGTGGCGACCGATCGCGGGGTCGAAGACCACCGAGCCGCTCAGGTCCAGGGACAGCACGGTGGCGCCGTCGTTGGCCAGCATGGCCGACAGCGGTCGGCCGACGATCTCGCTGCGGTTGATCACGCACGCGGTGACACCCTCCAGCGAGGGCGAGGCGCCTGAGCCGCGGAGGCCGGTCTCGTCCAGCAGCTTGAGGATGCCGAGCGGGGTGCAGGGCACGATGGCCCGGCGGGTGTGTGCGTCGTCGAGGAAGCGGCGGTTCTCGTAGAGCAGCCGGCTCCAGAAGGAGTGCATGCCCTCGATGTCCTTGCGGGGGTCGACCAGCTCGCGCAGCCAGCGGTCCTCCACCGGGTCCACCAGCGGGTAGTAGAGGAACATGCCGTCCACGGACTCGTCCGCGTTGGCCCGGCGGACCGCGTCGCCCACCTCGTGCGGCTCCAGCCGCCACAGCTCCATCTCCATGCCCACGGCCTCGGTGCCGCGCTTGGCGTAGGTGGCGTAGGTGTGGGCCGGCCCCTCGTGCTGGGTGAGCAGGCCGACGACCTTGGGCCGGCGGGGCAGCTCCTCGACCTGGGCGCGGATCTCGGCGCGGTAGCGCTCGGCCACCTGCGACGGGTCGATGACCGTGGTCTCCATCAGCGGTCGCCTCCGGGGGTCTGGGGCTCCGCGCTCGGCGGGAGGGCCCGCTCCGCGGCATCCCGGCGCCGGCGCAGGGCCGCCGCCTGCGGGTGCTCGCGGCGTTCCAGCGGGCCGAGGTTGATGTCGGCGGTGCGCAGGGCGGCCCGGGCGGCGCCGGTCAGCAGGTCGCGGCCGGCCAGGGTGTCGCTGACCACGGTCGCCGAGACCGCCGGCTCGACCCGGTCGGCGAGGTCGATCCCGGCCAGGGCCTGCTCCACCAGCTCCAGCGGTCCCTCGGTGGCCGAGACCAGCGCGGTGTCCACGGCCTCGCGGCGGGTGGCGACCTCGGTCTCGTCGCCGCGCGGCAGCCGGTAGGCGGCCATCACGGACTCGAACTCGGCGACGTCGCGGTCGGCGGCGGCGCGGAGCCGGCCGAGCAGCTCGACGCCGTCGGTGCGGGCCTGCTGCAGCTCGCCGGGGTCGGTGTCGGCGTCGTCGCGGTGGGCCCCCGCCAGGGTCACCTCGACCGACATCAGCACCAGGCCGAGGCCCAGGGACGCGGTGACGGCCGCCACCGAACCCCCACCGGGGGTGGGGTCGGCCGAGGCCGTCCGGTCGAGCAGCTCCCCGGCGGGCAGGGTCCACAGGCTGGTGTCCACGGAGCGCGAGCCTAGCCGGGCCGGGCCCCTCGGGTCGCCCTCCGCCCCGAGACCCTTCGCCGCCGGGTCCGGGCCGCACCGAGCGGACCGGCCCCTGGGCCGGCGGCGGGTCCCAGGCCTACGCGGCGGTGGGGCGGCGGGGGAGGTCGTCCAGGCGGTCCTGCCAGGTGCGACGGACCACCGTGGGCAGGTCCCCGGCGAGGGCGCGGTCGAAGGCGGCCAGGTGCTCGTCGGTGAGGGGGACCGAGGGGAAGGCTGCCGCCACGGTGCGGCCGAAGGTGGCCCCGCGGGCGCCGGCCAGGGTCGGGACCACCTCGACGTAGCGCCCCACGTAGGGCAGCACCAGGTCGAGGTGCTCGGGGTCCCAGAAGCCGGCCGCGGTGGCCTCGAAGACCCGGTTGGAGACGTCAGGGTCGGTGGTCAGGGAGCGCCAGGCGGCCTCCTTGGCGGCGGCGGTGGGGATGGCCGCCCGGGCCCGGGCGGCGCCGAGGGTGCCCGTCATCGAGGGGTCGAGCCGCTGCTGGGCGGCCACCCCGTCGGTGTCGAGGGCGCCGAGCTGGGCCAGCCGGGTGGTGGCCAGCCAGCGCAGCGTGGGGTCGAGCGGGACGCCGGTGGAGGTGCGCCCGTCGTCCAGCCACCCGTGCAGCAGCGCGGCGTCGTCGGTGCTGCGGGCGAGTCCACGCAGCAGGTAGGCCGCCACCTCCGCGGACGGGCCGGCGGCCAGGCCGCGGGCGCAGGCGTCGGCCACCCGGGCCAGCGCCGGGGTGGCGGCCCCGGCCGGGAGGTGGCTCGGCACGACGACGTCCAGGGCGGTCTGCACGATGGCCTCGACGAAGGTGGCGCGTGGCTCGGCCGGGAGGTGCGCGGCCAGGAGGTCCAGGTAGTCCTCGCCGCGGGCCTCCCCGCAGCGGACCAGGTCGAAGGCGGTGTTCCAGACCACGGCCCGGGCCGCGGGCTCGGGCAGCGCGGAGAGGCCGCGGGTCAGCACCTCCCAGCTCCGGGCGTCCATCCGGAGCCGGGCGAAGGTGTGGCTGCCGCTGTCGGGGACCACGGCCGCGCCGTCGGGCACCGGCACCGGGTCGTCGCCGAGGTCCACCACCTCGGTGCGCAGCGGGGTGAGGTCCTGGTCGTAGGCGGTGACGGCGAGCCGGTGGCGTCGCGTCCCCTCGCGGACCAGCTCGGGCCCGTCCGGACCGCGCCGGACCCGGATGGTGTCGAAACCGGTGGTGCGCAGCCAGGACTCCACCCAGCCGCGGACGTCCCGGTCGGTCACGGCGTCCAGGGCGTCGACGAAGTCGGTCAGCTCGGTGTTGGCGAAGGCGTGCCGGCTCAGGTAGGCGTCGGTGCCGGCCAGGAAGGTGTCCTCCCCGAGCCAGGTCACCAGCTGCTGCAGGCAGGCGTTGCCCTTGGCGTAGGAGATGGCGTCGAAGTTGCCCAGCGCGGTGTCGACGTCGGGGACCTCCTCGCTCAGCGCGGCCACCGGGTGGGTGGAGCGGCGCTCGTCGGCCAGCAGGGCGTTGCGCTTGGCGCGGATGGTGAAGTCGGCGCGGGCGTCGGCGACCCCGGCAGCGGCCTCGGCCACCTGGTAGCCCATGTAGTCGGCGAAGGACTCCTGCAGCCAGGTGTCCTCCCACCAGCGCATGGTGACCAGGTTGCCGAACCACATGTGGGCCATCTCGTGGGCGATCACCATGGCCCGGGTGCGTCGCTCGGTCTCGGTGGGCGCGGGCGGCAGCAGCTCGTCGCGGTAGGTGACGCAGCCGGGGGACTCCAGCGCGCCCCAGTTCTGGCCGGGGGCGAAGACCTGGTCGTAGGAGTCGAAGGCGAAGGGCTCGGTGAAGGTCCGCCCGTAGTGCTCGAAGCAGGCCTCGGTGACCCGCTGCAGCTCGGGCAGCTCGCGGTCCAAGACCTCGGCCAGCGAGGCGCGGGCGTGCCAGCCGAAGGGCAGCCCGTGGAAGTCCCAGGTCCGGGAGTGCCACGGGCCGGCGCAGACCACGAACATGGGGATCGGGATCGGCGGGGTCGGCGCGAACTCCCACCGGCCGTCCTGCTGGGCGGCGAGCCGGCCGTTGGCCAGCACCGTCCAGCCCTCCGGAGCGAGCACGGTCAGGCTGACCGGGGCCTTGAGGTCGTTCTGGTCGAAGCAGGCGAAGACCCGCTGGGAGAGGTCCATCCCGGTGTAGGCCGAGACGTAGGTGTGGTCGTCGGCGGGGTCGGTGAAGGTGTGCATCCCGGCCCCGTCGGTGACGTAGGGGAGCCGGGCGTCCACGGTGACCTCGTTGGTCGCCTGCAGGTCGGTGAGCGCGATCCGGCCGTCGGCCCAGACGGTCGGTCGGGTGCTGCCGCTCACCGTCACGTCCAGTGCGTCAGCCAGCTCCAGGAACGTCGAGGCCCCGGGCTCGTGGCAGCCGAAGCGGACGGTGGTGGTCGAGCGGAAGGCCGCCCGGTCGGTGAGGTCGAGGGTGATCTCGTAGGAGACGTCCTCGATCAGGGCCGCACGGTCGCGGGCCTCGGGCAGGGAGAGCGGCACCTTCCCAGGGTAGGCGCCGCAGCGCCGGTGAACCGCCGCCCGTCAGCACCCGCCGCCGGGGGAGGCCGTGCCGCCCCGCGCTCCGGGGTGGGCAGGGGAGGTGGTCAGCTCCCGGGGAGCGTGGTGGTGGAGGTGGACACCGAGGCGCTGACGATCGCCACCGTGGTCCGCGTCACCGCGGCGGCCGCGGCGGAGGCACCCCAGCTGCCCTGCTCGAGCTCCTTGCC
Source organism: Auraticoccus monumenti (assembly GCF_900101785.1). Classification (GTDB taxonomy): domain Bacteria; phylum Actinomycetota; class Actinomycetes; order Propionibacteriales; family Propionibacteriaceae; genus Auraticoccus; species Auraticoccus monumenti. The sequence goes on from NZ_LT629688.1 coordinate 1,142,584, forward strand.
CCGGTCGTGGGTGCGTGAGCCCCACGGGATCTCGGGGTCGAACTGGGGCAGCATCCCGCTCGCCGACAGCAGGGCGGCGGCGGCAGCGGTCCGGGGCGTCGGGTCGTCCCGGCCGACCAGGACGGCCCGGACGGCGTCGAGCAGCTGCTGGCGACGGCCGCTGCCCTCGGTCAGCCTGGTCGTCCTGAAGATCCCCAGCGTCTTCCTCTCCTCGCGGTTGAGGTCGCCCCGCTCGACCAGACGGTCCAGCACCGGCTCGCGGAGCTCGGGTCCGACCGCGGCCAGCACGGTCTGGACGTTCCGCGGCTTCTGCGCGGCGTAGCCCCAGGCGGGACGGAGCAGCTCGTCCTCCGGCGGGGTCCCGCCGAGCACGTGGACGGCGCTGGAGAAGCGTCCGGAGGACCGGATCTCCGCCCGCCCGGTCAGGGCCAGCTCCGCGAGGACGGCTCCCCCGAGCACGTAGAAGAGGGTGTTCTCCCCCGCGATCGTCCCCGAGCGCGGCTGGAACAGCAGGAGCAGGACGTCCTCCACCAGCGAGGGAGCGGCCAGGGACCGCTGCTGCTCGGTGGCGGGCTGGTCGCCGGGTCCGTCGGTCATCTGGTCCTCGCCTCTCGTCGTCGGTGCCGGCAGCGGCACCGTGGCCAGCCAAGACCGTGTTCCCGCCACAGGGTCAACCCGCACCCGCGTCCCGGGCGGATCAGCGGGAGACGAGGGTCTCCAGCACCGCGCGGGCGGAGGTGGGGCGGTGACCGATGAGGTGCTCCAGGGTGGGGTCGGTCACGGCGAACTCGCCGCGTCGTGCCGCGCGGTACATCCCCAGGGTGAACTCGGCGGCCGCAGCGGGCATGCCCTGCTCCACGGCAGCCGCCCGCCACTCCTCGTCCTCGGCGACGACCCGGGTGACGGGGCGGCCGGTGAGGTCGCTGAGCAGGGCGGCCACGGCCTCGAGGTCGAGCGTCTCGGCAGCGGTCAGCGGGGCCGTGACGCCGTCGAGCGCACCGTCCTCGGTCAGCGCGGTGGCGGCGGCCTCGGCCAGGTCGGCGTGGGCGGTCCACGACACCGGGCCGTCCGCGGGTGCGACCAGCTCTCCGGTCTCCAGCGCCGACCCGATCGAGAAGGCCAGGGTGCTCGCGTAGAAGCCGTTGCGCAGGGCGGTGAACGGGACCCCCAGCCCGGCGAGGTGCTGCTCGGTCGCCGCGTGCACCAGCTGGGGGGCGAACAGGGAGTCCGGCGACGCCGCCTGGTGGCTGGTGTAGAGGATCCGCTCGGCCCCTGCGGCGAGGGCCGCGTCGACAGCGGCCCGGTTCGCCGCGCCCGCGCCACCACCGCGGATGGCCGAGGACACGACGAGGACCTGGCGGGCGCCCTCGAAGGCGTGTCCGAGCGACTCGGGGTCGGTGAAGTCGCCGGCGCGGACCCGGACCCCGCGAGCGGCCAGGCCCGCGGCCCGGTCGACGTCGCGGGTGCTGACGCCCACGGTCTCGGTGAGGACCCGCTCGAGCAGGCGCTCGACGATCTGGGACCCGAGCTGTCCGGTGGCACCGGTGACGACGATCATGGTTGCTCCTGCGAATCGACGATATTGCGATCACGTTAGCACTGATAAACCACCGGTAGCCATGCGCTGTTAACATCGCTCCGTGGTTGCTGTGCGTGAGGTGCCGTCCCGTGACGACGTCCGGGCGGGCGTCGTCGATGCGGCGGCCCGGCTGCTGCGGGACGAGGGTGCGGACGGCGTCACCACCCGCGCGGTCGCGCAGGCGGCGGGCGTGCAGGCGCCGACCATCTACCGCCTGTTCGGTGACAAGGACGGGCTGCTGGACGCCGTCGCCGAGCACGTGATGGCGTCCTACGTGGCGTCCAAGACGGCCTCCGCGCAGGACGCGGGGGGCGATCCGGTGGAGGGTCTTCGCTCGGGGTGGCGCACGCACGTCGACTTCGGTCTGGCGAACCCCGAGCTGTACGGGCTGATGGCGGCGCGGGCGCGCAGCGGTCCCTCGCCGGCGACGGCGGCGGGCATCGAGGTGCTGCGCACCCGGGTGCGGCGGCTCGCGGCCGCCGGGTTGCTGCGCGTCGACGAGCAGCGCGCGCTGATGATGGTCCACGCCGCGGGGCACGGGACGGTTCTCGCCCTGCTGGCCCAACCCGAGCAGGACCGTGACCCTGCTCTGTCCGAGGCGATGCTCGACGCCGTCCTGGGCAGCGTCCTGGCCGACGCCCCGGCCGCCCCCGGTACGAGCACCACCGCCATCGCGGTCACCTTCGCCACCGCGGTGCCGGACCTGCCAGGACTCACCGCCGCCGAAAGGGCCCTGATGACGGAGTGGATCGACCGGGCTCTGCGGACCGCCTGACGTCCGGCGACCCGGGACCCGGCTGCGGAGGCGGTCGGGGGAGCGACGCCGACGCAGCACCGGCTGGGAGGATGGGGGTGAGCCACCACGAGAGGACCCTCATGGACCACACCCGCCTCGGCCCCACCGGCCTGACCGTCAGCCGGATCGCGCTCGGCTGCATGAGCTACGGCGACGCCTCCCGCGGCGGCCACCCGTGGGTGCTCGACGAGGACGCCGCCCAGCCGTTCTTCCGCCAGGCCGTCGAGCTCGGCATCACCTTCTGGGACACCGCCAACGTCTACAGCCTCGGCTCCTCGGAGGAGTTCACCGGACGGGCGCTGCGCCGCTACAGCCGGCGGGAGGAGATCGTGCTGGCCACCAAGCTGAACGGGAGGATGCACGAGGGTCCCGGCGGCTCCGGCTTGTCTCGTCGGGCGGTGATGGAGCAGGTCGACGCCTCCCTGACCCGGCTGGGCACCGAGTACATCGACCTCTACCAGATCCACCGCTTCGACCCGGCCACCCCGGTGGAGGAGACGATGGAGGCGCTGCACGACGTGGTGAAGGCCGGCAAGGTCCGCTACCTCGGGGCGTCGTCGATGTACGCCTGGCAGTTCGCCACGATGCAGCACGCCGCCGACCTGGGTGGTTGGACCCGGTTCGTCACCATGCAGGACCAGTACAGCCTGCTGATGCGGGAGGAGGAGCGGGAGATGTTCGGCCTGCTCGCCGACACCGGCGTCGGGTCGCTGCCCTGGAGCCCGCTGGCCCGCGGTCGGCTGGCCCGGCCGTGGGGCGAGGAGACCAACCGGTCGGACTCCGACGCCTTCGGCAAGACCCTGTTCCAGGACTCCGACCGCGCCGTCGTCGAGGCGGTCGAGCAGGTGGCCGGGGACCGCGGGGTGCCGATGGCCCAGGTCGCGCTGGCCTGGGTGCTCCGCAACCCGGTGGTCGACGCGCCGATCGTCGGCGCCACCAAGCCGCACCACCTCGACGACGCTGTCGCCGCGCTCGAGCTGCAGCTCACCGAGGACGAGGTCGCCACCCTGGAGGCGCCCTACACCCCGCGGGAGCCCGTCGGGTTCTGACCGATGCCGAGCTCCGACGGGAGCCCACGAAGCGGTCCGGGACCCGGTGATGACCGTGTCGAGCAGGGACCCGCGCTCAGTGCTGCATGTCCACGAAGCGGGAGTAGTGGCCCTGGAAGACCACCTCGACGGTCTTGGTGGGGCCGTTACGGTGCTTGGCCACGATGAAGTCGGCCTCGCCCAGCCGGGCTGACTCCTTGTCGTACATGTCCTCACGGTGCAGCAGGATCACCATGTCGGCGTCCTGCTCCAGCGACCCGGACTCACGGAGGTCGGACAGCATCGGCTTCTTGTCGGTGCGCTGCTCCGGGCCACGGTTCAGCTGCGACATCGCCACGATCGGCACGTGCAGCTCCTTGGCCAGCAGCTTGATCTGGCGGGAGAACTCCGAGACCTCCAGCTGGCGGGACTCGACCTTCTTGCCCGAGGACATCAGCTGCATGTAGTCGATCACGATCAGCTGGAGGTCGTGGCGCTGCTTGAGCCGGCGGGCCTTGGCCCGGATCTCCATCATCGTCAGGTTCGGGGAGTCGTCGACGAAGAGCGGGGCCTCGCTGACCTCGCCCATCTTCTTCGCCAGCCGGGTCCAGTCCTCGTCGGTCATGGTGCCCTTGCGGATGTGGTTCAGCGGGATCTGCGCCTCGGCCGAGAGCAGCCGCATGGTGATCTCGGTCTTGCTCATCTCCAGGCTGAAGATCGCCGACGTCAACCCGTGCTTGATCGAGCAGGCGCGGGCGAAGTCCAGCCCGAGGGTCGACTTCCCGACCGCGGGGCGCGCGGCCAGGATAATCATCTGCCCGCCGTGCAGACCGCCGGTGAGGTCGTCCAGCTCGGCGAACCCCGTCGGGACCCCGGCCATGTCACCGGAGCGGGAACCCAGTGCCTCGATCTCGTCCAGCGTCGTCTCCATCAGCGCCGACAGCGGCTGGTAGTCCTCGCTGGTCTTCCCGTCGGTCACCGCGTAGACCTCGGCCTGGGCCGCGTCGACCAGGTCGGCCACGTCGCCCTGGCCGTTGTAGCCCATCTGGGCGATCTTGACCGAGGCCTCGACCAGCCGGCGCAGGATGGCCTTCTCGTGCACGATCTGGGCGTAGTAGCCGGCGTTGGCCGCGATCGAGACCGAGGCCAGCAGGTCGTGCAGGTAGGGGTGCCCGCCGACCTTGCCGATCTCCCCGCGCTTGGTCAGCTCGGCCGACACGGTGATGGCGTCGGCGGGCTCCCCCCGCCCGTAGAGGTCGAGGATCGCGTCGAAGATGAACTCGTGGGCCGGGCGGTAGAAGTCCGCGCCCTTGAGCGTCTCGACGACGTCGGCGATGGCGTCCTTGCTCATCAGCATCGCGCCGAGGACGCTCTGCTCGGCGGCCAGGTCCTGCGGCGGGGTGCGGTCGACCGCACGGGCTCGGCTGTCGATCTCGCGGACCTCGGCGACGCTCACCCGTGCTCCTCCTGCTCGTCCTCCCCGCTCCGCGGTGGCGGTGCGGGCGTGGTGGCGACCCCTCGCCCCCACCCCGGCGGACCGCCGTCGGCGACCTCCCGACGACGTCACCCCCGGAGGACTCCCACGCTAGGGAGGAGGTCTGACACTTCCGGGTCGATCACCGCCGACGAGGCCCGTCCGGGCTGTCCGTCGCGTCACCTTAGGACCGCGTCGGGCCGCCTCCAAGCGCAGTTGTGAACAGCCCCTGTGGACAACTGTGGATACGTTGTGGAGACACGCCCGAGCGCTGTGCAGAAGCTGGGCACGCAGGTGTGGACTCACTGTCGACTTGCACCCTCAAGACGCTCTGACTAGGGAAGATGCCGTCCGTGGGGGGTGAACGGGAAGAAAACTCGGAAAAACTCCGGGCGTCCGGGCGCGGCGCCGCTGGCTTGACACAGGGCTTCTGTCCGTGCTGGCAGGCCCGTTTGTGCACAGGTGCTGTGGACAGATCCGCGACACGCCGCGGAACGCCGCGGCCGGCCGGTGCCCAGCCCCGTGCGGGCTTCCGTGAGGGCCCCCGGCGTGATAACGGATCGCCGCCGGCGCCCCCTTCCGCCTAGGGTCTGCTCCCGTGACCAGGAACCGGAGGCGTGCCCCGCACGCCGCACCCCGACGTCCCGGTCGCCGCCTGTCCGGACGCGAACGGCCCCGGTTCGCCGGGACGCCGGCGTCCGACCGGTATCCCTCGCCCCGCCGGGCCTGACCGCCGCCGGGCCCAAGCCCGCTCCCCGGTCGCCAGGCGAGGACGACGTCGCGTCGTCCCGCCCGCTGCTCCCGAACCCCCTCGCCCGCCTGACGACCGGTCCACGGACCCGTCGTCCGCGCCCGCCCCCGTCGTACCTGCCCACCGCACCGCCCCACCACCCTGGAGGAACCATGACCAGCCGCATCGCGCCGAAGGCCCTGTCCTGGGCGTCCCTGCTCGAGGACGGCACGCGGGAGCAGGCCGTCCGCACCTCGACGATGCCGTTCATCCACCCGCACCTGGCGCTGATGCCGGACGCCCACCTCGGCAAGGGCGCCACCGTCGGCTCGGTCATCCCCACCCTCGGGGCGATCATGCCGGCCGCGGTCGGGGTGGACATCGGCTGCGGGATGGAGGCCGTCCGCACCGGCTGGACCGCCGACGACCTGGCCGGGCGCGACCTCTCGGTGCTGCGTCGGGCGATCGAGGACGCCGTCCCGCTGTCGGCGGGTGCGGCCAACGACCGTCTCACCGACTCCGCCGGGACGCGTGTCGCGGCCCTGCGCGTCCAGGCCCAGGCGGCCGGCTTCGACCCGGCCGGCTACGCCCCGCGGTGGGAGCTGCAGCTGGGCACCCTGGGCTCGGGCAACCACTTCATCGAGGTGTCCCTGGACCAGGAGGACCGCGTCTGGCTGTTCCTGCACTCCGGCTCCCGGGGCGTGGGCAACAAGATCGCCCAGCACCACATCGGCGTCGCGCGCGACCTGATGAAGCGCTGGTGGATCTCCCTGCCCGACCCCGACCTGGCCTACCTGGTGGCCGGCACGCCGGAGTTCGACCACTACCTGGCCGAGCTGCACTGGGCCCAGGACTACGCCCGGGAGAACCGTGCCGAGATGGTGGACCGGGTCGCGGCCTGCACCGCGGAGCTCATGGGTGCGCCGGTCGAGGTGACCACCTCGGTCTCCTGCCACCACAACTACACCGCGCAGGAGCGGCACTTCGGGCGCGAGGTGCTGGTCTCCCGCAAGGGAGCGATCAGCGCCCGTGAGGGGGAGTGGGGCCTGGTCCCGGGCTCGATGGGGACCCGGTCCTACGTCGTGCAGGGCCTGGGCAACCCGGTGGCGCTGCACTCGGCCCCGCACGGGGCCGGACGGGCCCACAGCCGCGCGGCCGCCCGCCGGACGTTCACCCGCGAGCAGCTGCGGGAGGCGATGGCCGGCATCGAGTACCGCGACTCCGACGCCTTCATCGACGAGATCCCGGCGGCCTACAAGGACATCGAGCAGGTGATGGCCGACGCCGCCGACCTGGTGGAGGTCCGCTTCACCCTGCGCCAGGTGGTCAACGTCAAGGGTGACTGAGACGACGTGCGCGCTCCCGTCGGAGGTCCGTCCCCGCGGGGGCGCGCACGGCGTCGGCGTCTTGAGGGGTCCCGGGCCGCTGTGGTTGGCTCGGGCCCTCCCCACGTTCCCCGAGAGGACCCGACGATGAGTGGCGACACCGCCGCCCGGCCCGGCGCCGACGTGACCGCACCGCCCCCGAGGTGGAAGGTCGTCGGCCCCGGCCTGATGGTGGCCGCCACCGGTGTCGGGGCGGCCGACATGGTCGCCACCCTGGTGGCGGGGCAGAAGTTCGGCTACGCGCTGCTCTGGGTGGTGGTGCTGGGCTGCCTGCTCAAGATCATCCTGGTCGAGGGCGCCGGCCGGTACTCCCTGGCCACCCGGCGCACCATCTTCGAGGGCTGGCGCTCCCTGGGCCGCTGGACGACGATCTACTTCGCGCCGTACATCGTCATCTGGGGATTCGTCTACGGCGCCAGCGCCATGCTCTCCAGCGCGCTGCCGCTGGCCGCTCTCTTCCCGGGGGTGCCGATCCAGGTCTTCGCCATCGCGTCGGGCCTGATCGGTCTGGTGCTGGTCTGGTTCAACAGGTACTCCGGCTTCGAGAAGATCACTGCGGCCCTGGTGGCGGTGATGTTCGTGACCGTGGTGGGTGCCGCCGTGCTCACCACGCCCAACCTGCTGGAGGTCCTCCGCGGGCTGGTGCCCACCGTCCCGGCCGGATCGATGATCAACATCCTCAGCGTGGCCGGCGGCGTCGGCGGCACCATCACGCTGGCCGCCTACGGCTACTGGCTGCGGGAGAAGGGCTGGCACACGCCGCGGTTCATGAAGGTGATGCGGCTGGACAACGCGATGGCCTACGTGGTCACCGGCGTCTTCGTGATCGCGATGCTGATCGTCGGCGCCGAGCTGCTGTACTCGACCGAGATCGCCCTGCAGCGCGGGGACCGCGGGCTGCTCGACCTGGCCACCGTGCTGACCGAGCGCTACGGACCCGTCTTCGGCAAGGTCTTCCTGGTGGGGTTCTGGGCGGCCTCGTTCTCCTCGATCCTGGGGGTCTGGAACGGGGTGTCGCTGATGTTCGCCGACTTCATGGGTCACGTCCGCGGGCTGGAGCCCGGCCACCCCGACACCCGCACCGGCGGCAGGTGGTTCAAGGTCTACGTCCTGTGGCTCACCTTCCCGCCGATCATCCTGGTCTTCCTCGGCCAGCCGGTCGCGGTGATCCTGACCTACGGCGTCCTCGGTGCCTTCTTCATGCCGTTCCTGGCCGTCACGCTGATCTGGCTGCTCAACACCGACCGGACGCCCCGCGAGTGGCGCAACGGGGTCAAGGGCAACGTCGCCCTCGGGCTGGTCGGGGTCTTCTTCGTGGTGCTGGCCGCGATCCAGCTCCGCGACGCCATCGTCTCCACCCTGGGCGGCTGAGGCGGACGTCCTCAGCGGGCCATCTGGAACATCGGCCAGGCGAACCAGGTCGGCCCGGAGGGGACGGCGGCCGAGACCCGACGGAAGCCCCGTCGTCGGTAGAACGCCTCGGCCCGGTCGTTCCCGGTCATGATCCACAGGTAGGCGGGCTCGTCCCCGACCAGGGCCTCGGCCATCGCCCCACCCACCCCCGACCCGTGCACCCGCGACACCGTGTAGAGCGTCGTCAGCTGCCGCAGCCCCGGGTCCCGGACGCCCCGCTGCAGCCCGAGCGCGTCGTCGGGGTAGCGGGCCAGCAGCCGACGCTCCCACTCCTGCGCACCACGGGTGGCGTGCCCGATCCCGACCAGCGCGTCGTCGGCGTCGAGGGCCACCAGGTACCGCTCGTCGGGGCCGGCGTCCTCGATCTCGGCCCGCGTCGAGGCCACGATCTCGGTCTGCCGGGCCCGGCGCGACCCCACGAAGGCCGGCGGCATCTGCGGGTAGGTCTCGGCCAGCCCCCGCAGGTGGACCTCCACCCAGTCGGCGGCGTCCCCGGGCTCGGCGGGGCGGACGGTCCACGGCACGGCTGGCACCCCGGCATTCTGCCCACCAGCCGAACCTCCGCCGAACCCGGCGGTCCCTCCGGGTCGCCGGAGGTGGCCCACCCGCGGCCCGCGGACCACAATGGCTTCGCGTGAGACGACTGCGCGCGGACCAGGCCCGGATGCACCTGGTGATGATGCTCGCCCTGACCTTCACCACCGGGATCATCGACGCGGTCGGCTACCTGGGTCTGGACCGGGTCTTCACCGCCAACATGACCGGCAACGTGGTCATCCTCGGCATGGCCCTGGCGCGCGCCGAGGACCTGCCGGTGCTCGGCCCGCTGGTCGCGCTGGCGGCGTTCCTGCTGGGCGCCGCGGTCGGCGGGCGGTCCATGCGCGGCGCCCGTGTCGGCTGGAGCGGGCGCAGCACCACCGTCTTCGCCACCGTCGGCGTGATCCTGCTGGGCACCGGGGTGGCCAGCCTCGCCGCCCCGCCCGAGGAGGGCACCGTCTGGGGCACCGCGGTCACCGCGCTGCTCGGGGCGGCGATGGGCGCCCAGGCCGCGGCCGCCCGCCGGCTGGCGGTGGCCGACGTCACCACCGTGGTGGTCACCTCCACCATCGTCGGGCTGGCCTCGGAGTCCCGGCTGGCCGGCGGGGACGGCCGCAACGCCCCGCGCCGGGTGCTCGCGGTGCTGCTGATCCTGGTCGGGGCCGGCGTCGGCGCCCTGCTGCTGGGCGTCCACATCGGCCTGGGCATGGGGGTGGCCGGGGTGCTGACCCTCGGGGTGGCGCTGCTCGGTCACGCGGCCCGCGAGCGCGTCCAGCCGGCCTGACCCCGCGCCTGCTGCCGGCCGAGCGAGGCGGTGCGCCGTGGCATGCTCGGGCGGGCGTGCCGCCGGCGTGGCGGTCGAGCGGAGGAGACGCGGTGCGACGACTGGACGAGGGCCCCGAGGTCGACCTGGAGACCGAGCTGCTGCCCCCTGACACGGACCACCTCCGGACGGTGATGGTCTCCAGCGTGGACGGCGCCGCCACCGTGGACGGCCGCGTCGGCTCGCTGACCAGCCCCGCGGACCAGCGGCTGCTGCTCACCCTCCGCGCGGTCTCCGACGTGGTGCTGGTCGGGGCCGGGACCGTCCGGGCCGAGGGCTACGGCCCGCTGCGGGTCGAGGACGACGTCGCTGCCCGGCGGGTGGCGCGCGGGCAGACCGCCCACCCCGGGCTCGCGGTGGTCAGCAGCAGCGGTCGCCTCGACCTCGGCCACCCCCTGTTCACCGAGGCCGTCACCCGGCCGCTGGTCCTCACCACCGAGCGCTCCGCGACCGACGCGATGGCCGAGGTCGCCGACGTGGTGACGGCCGGCGCGGACGAGCTCGACCTCGCCGCGGCCCTGGCCCGGCTCCGGGAGCGGGGGCTGCGGCGGGTGGTCTGCGAGGGTGGTGCCCGGCTGAACGAGTCGCTGCTCGCCGCCGACCTGGTCGACGAGCTGGTCCTCACCACCTCGCCGTCCCTGGTCGGCGGGGACGCCGCCCGGATCGTGGCGGGTCCCGGCCTGCGGCCCCCGCGTCGGGCCCGGCTCGCGTCGGTGTTGACCGAGGACGACCACCTCTTCACCCGCTGGGCGCTGCGGTAGCCACCTCAGACCAGGTTGAGCAGCCGGGCTTGCTCGACCGCCTGCTGACGACCCGACACCTGCAGCTTGCGGTAGATGTTGCGCAGGTGCGTCTTGACCGTGTTGCCGGAGATGAACAGGTCGTCGGCCAGCTGGGACAGGGTCAGCTCGGAGTCCAGGTGGCGCAGCACCCGCAGCTCGGTGGGGGAGAGCTGGGCGCCCCGGTAGCGCAGCCGCGCCATCAGCAGGCTCTGCCGCGACCCGGACCGGCCCACCCCGGACCGGTCGCTGACCACGTCCAGCTGGGAGTGCGCCCGGGCCGCGACAGCAGGCTCCTCCGCCTGCTCGGCAGCGACCACGAGCGTGGAGAGCAGCCCGATCTGGTCCCGCGCCGGGGTCCCGGGGAGCTCCAGGTACGGGGACAGCAGCTGCACCGCCTCCGCCGGTCGGCCCCGTTTGACCAGCAGCCGGCCCCGGCAGAGGTCGACCAGCTGGCGCTGCCCGGGTGGGGCGACCGCGTCGAGCCGGTCGACCTCCCGGGCGGCCTCGTCCAGCCGGCCCAGCTCGAGCAACCCGCGGAACACCGCCATGCTCACCAGGGCCTGCTGCGCGCCGGTCAGGTGCGGGGTGTCGCGACGGAAGGTCAGTGCGCGCTCCAGCCCGGCGGTCTCCCGGCCCTCCAGCACGAGCAGGGTCGACTCGAGCCAGGTGACCAGGGCGCCGTCGGCCGCGCGGGTCCGCCCACCGGGGAAGTGGCGGGTCAGGAGGGCGCGCACGGCCTCGAGGTCCAGGTCGTCGACCAGGGTCAGGGCCGCGCCGATCCGCGCCAGGGCCAGCACCGACTCCACGACGTCCCTGGTCGCCGCCAGGTGCTCGGCCTCGGTCACCAGGTGACGTGACCGCTCGTTGTGCCCGTTCATCGCGCAGGCCACGCTCGAGGCGCCGAGGCACTCCACGGCGAGCCACCACAGCTCTGCCAGCCGGGCCAGCGTGACGGCCTCGGTCAGCACCACCTCCGCCTCGCGGTAGCGGCCGTGGTGCAGCAGCCAGAAGCCGTACTCCGCCCGCAGCCCGCAGACCACCGCGCGGACGTGGCGGGGGCCGTCGGTGGCGCCGTGCTGCTCCGGGGCCGGGTGCCGGGCCAGGGTGAGGTCGGGGGAGGAGCGGTAGCCGACGGAGCGCCACACGAGCAGCCGGAACGCCGCCAGCGCGCTCTGACCGGCCGGGCTCAGCACGGTGGTCGAGGCCGCGAGCTGGGCCTCGACGCTGGCCAGCACGGCGGTCGCGTCGACCGACTCCCCGCTGTAGATCCAGGCCGCCCCGCGCATCAGCGTGGTCCGCCAGTCCGCGCCCTGGGGGAGGTCGTCGAGCAGGGTCAGCACCTCGCCGGCGTACCGGGGCACGAGGTGGACGAACTCCTCGGAGAGCACGTCGACGGCGAGGTCGTGGTCCCCGCCCGCCAGCAGCAGCCGGACCGCCCCCAGCACGTCCCCCTCCCGGCGCAGCCACCGGGCGGCCCTGCGGTTGAGCACCTGCGCGGCCCTCTCGTCGCCCAGCCGCAGCCCGTGCTGGAGCCGCTGCCGCAGCACCGGGTTGAGCGCGACCCGGTCACTCCCCAGCCACTGCATCGGCACGCCCCGCTCGTGCAGGTGGGCCAGCCGGCCCAGGGCGTCGCGGCGGTCGGTGACGGTGGCGGCGGAGACGGCGGTCAGCACCGGCAGCACCGAGGCGTCGCGGAGCAGCCGGCGGTCCTCCGGCGGCAGGTGGTCCAGCACCTCGGAGTCGACGTAGCTGTGCAGCAGCGCGATGACGGCGTGCGGGGGCCGGCGGTGCCAGTGCTCGGCCATGATGCGCAGCGCGCCGGCCCAACCGCCTGAGAACTGCAGCCCCCGGGTCACCTCGTCCTCGCTGGACGGGACGTTCAGCAGGGTCACCAGCTCACGGACCTCCTCCTCCCGGAAGGCGAGGTCGAGGTCGTCCACCAGCTCGATCCGGCCGTGGGCGCTCAGCAGTCCGAGGGAGACCGGCAGGATGGTGCGTGAGGCCAGCACCAGGTGCAGCCCCGGGTCGCCCAGGACGTGCTGGACCAGCTGCCGCATCTCCTCGGCCAGCACCGCGTCGGGGAGCAGCTGCATCTCGTCGACCACCACCACGGTGCCCTCGGGCACCCCGTCGGCGCAGTGGGCGAGCAGGTCGCGGATCTGCTGGGCCGCCGAACCGGCGGTGAGCCCCACCCAGTGGCAGCGCGCGGCGACGTCGGGGCGGGTGGCGAGCCAGCTCCTCAGCAGCACGCTCTTGCCCGAGCCGGAGGGACCCTTCACGACCGTCAGCGCCGCGGTCAGTGAGTCGTCCAGGCGCTGCAGGAGCCGCTCGCGAAGGACGGTGTACGGCGGCAGGTCCCATCGGGCGCCGGCCGCGGCCTCCTCGCCGCCGTGATCGGCGCCGCTCCTCCCCGTTGGGCGGGCCATGGCGACATGCTAGTCCCGTGTTCACCCCGCTTTCACCCCCGACTCACCCCAGCGGTCCGTGTCCGAGGTGAGACAGTTTCCTGTGTTGGTCGCCGCCAGATTTCGGGGGAATGGCGGCGGGTGACCAACGGGCCGCGGACTGCCACCGACAGGGGTCCGCGGCCCACCACCCCCTTCCCCCCTCCGCTGCCGCACGTGCCGGGCGGCGCGAGCCGGTGCACCTCGACGTCGCGCCTTCGCTGTCGGCGTCCCCGGGGTCGCAGCCCCCTCGTCGTCACCTGGCTGGTGCCCGCGCACAGTAGGGTCGCCTCTCCGGGCCCTGTGGGCCCCATCGCCCGTGACGAGAGGAACGCATGGAGATCTGGATCGGGAAGCCCTACCCCCTCGGCGCGACGTTCGACGGCTCGGGGGTGAACTTCGCCCTCTTCTCCGAGGTCGCGGAGCGCGTCGAGCTGTGCCTGATCGACGACGAGGGCGCCGAGACCCGCATCGAGGTCACCGAGGTCGACGGCTTCGTCTGGCACTGCTACCTGCCGATGGTGCAGCCGGGGCAGCGCTACGGCTACCGCGTGCACGGCCCCCACGACGCCGGCAACGGCCACCGCTGCAACCCCGCGAAGCTGCTGCTGGACCCCTACGCCAAGGCGATCGACGGTCAGATCGACGGGGACGAGTCCCTGTTCTCCTACCGCTTCGACGACCACGAGGCCTTCAACGAGGACGACTCGCTGGGCCACACCATGCTGTCGGTCGTCATCAACCCCTTCTTCGACTGGGGCTTCGACCGTCCGCCGGCCCACGAGTACCACGAGTCGGTCATCTACGAGGCGCACGTCAAGGGCCTCACCATGACCCACCCGGACGTGCCCGAGGAGATCCGCGGCACGTACTCCGCCCTGGGGCACCCGGCGATCACCGAGCACCTCCGCAACCTCGGCGTGACCGCCATCGAGCTGATGCCGGTGCACCAGTTCGTCAACGACACCCACCTGGTGGACAAGGGTCTGTCGAACTACTGGGGCTACAACACCATCGGCTTCATGGCCCCGCACAACGACTACGCCGCCACCGGCACCCGCGGCCAGCAGGCCACCGAGTTCAAGACGATGGTCAAGGCCCTGCACGAGGCGGGCATCGAGGTCATCCTCGACGTGGTCTACAACCACACCGCCGAGGGCAACCACCTGGGCCCGACAATCGCCTTCCGCGGCATCGACAACGCCTCCTACTACCGGCTGGCCGACGACAAGTCCAAGTACTACGACACCACCGGCACCGGCAACAGCCTGCTGATGCGCAGCCCGCACGTGCTGCAGCTGATCATGGACTCGCTGCGCTACTGGGTGCTGGAGATGCACGTCGACGGCTTCCGCTTCGACCTCGCCGCGACGCTGGCGCGCCAGTTCCACGAGGTCGACAAGCTGTCGGCGTTCTTCGACATCATCCAGCAGGACCCGGTGGTCTCCCAGGTGAAGCTGATCGCCGAGCCCTGGGACCTCGGCGACGGCGGCTACCAGGTGGGGAACTTCCCGCCGCTGTGGACGGAGTGGAACGGCAAGTACCGCGACACCGTCCGCGACTTCTGGCGCGGTGAGCCGGCCACCCTGGGCGAGTTCGCCTCCCGGCTGACCGGCTCGGCGGACCTGTACAACCACTCCGACCGGCGCCCGACGGCCTCGATCAACTTCATCACCGCCCACGACGGCTTCACGCTGCGCGACCTCGTCTCCTACAACGAGAAGCACAACGACGCCAACGGCGAGGACGGCAACGACGGCGAGAGCCACAACCGCTCCTGGAACTCCGGTGCGGAGGGCCCGAGCGAGGACCCGGCGGTGGAGGAGCTGCGGCTGCGTCGCCAGCGCAACTTCATCACCACGCTGCTGCTGAGCCAGGGCGTCCCGATGCTGGCCCACGGCGACGAGCTGGGGCGCACCCAGCAGGGCAACAACAACGTCTACGCCCAGGACAACGAGCTGGCCTGGGTCGACTGGGAGCTGTCGGAGGCCAACGAGGACCTGGTGGAGTTCACCCGGGCCGCGATCCGGCTGCGGCGCGAGCACCCGATCTTCCGACGCCGCGGCTTCCTGGCCGGGGACCCCTCCCACGGCGGGAGCTCGACCCTCGGTGAGATCGAGTGGTTCCAGCCCGACGCGGCGGAGATGACCGACGCGGACTGGAGCTCCGGCTTCGCCCGGACGCTGATGGTCTTCCTCAACGGCGACGCGATCCCCGAGCGCGACGCCCGCGGCGAGCGGGTGGTCGACGAGCGGTTCGTGCTGATGTTCAACGCCCACACCGAGCCGGTCACCTTCACCCTGCCCGGTCCGGACTACGGCGACGACTGGACGGTGCGCCTCGACACCGCCTCGGGCTACAGCGCGGTCCGCCGGATCGACGCGGCCGCCGACACCAGGGCGGCCGGGGAGAGCCTGGAGGTCCTCGGACACTCGATGCTGGTGCTGTCGGCCACCTCGGTGCCGGAGGCCTCCCAGCAGGGCGCCTCGGAGCGGGCCGACGCGGCGGCCGCCACCTCCTCGAGGTCCTCGCTGCGCAACTGATCCCGTGCACCGCGGGACGTGACCACGACCGGACCGGTCGGCCCCCGGGGCCGGCCGGTTCCGTCGTCCACGGCGCCGGCGCGGACGTCGGGAGGGGCTCGGTCCGACGGGTCGCCGGGGTGTCAGAGCCCCGTGCCAGCATGGTGACGTGCCCGAACGACCCCCGGTGCCTGCCGCGGTGCTGCGCCGTCTGACCGCGATCATGGCCGCCTTCCCCGAGTGCGAGCAGGAGGGCGCCTGGGTGGGCACCCGGTGGCGCGTCGGGCAGGCGACGGTGGCCCACGTCTTCGGCGGTGAGGACCAGCGGTTCCGCATCGTGTTCCGCGCCGAGCCGGAGGAGGTGATGGGTTTCGAGCACCTCGGGGAGCCCTACTTCCGCACCGGCTGGGGCAGCAACGTGGTCGGCCTGCTGCTCGACGAGGCCACCGACTGGGAGGAGCTCGCCGAGCTGCTCACCGACTCCTACCGGCTGCAGGCGCCGAAGCGGCTGCGCGACCAGCTGCCGTCACCGGGACCCTGACCTCTCGGGGTCAGCGGGTGCGGCGCCGGACGACCTGCCGCCCGCCGCCGCGCCGAGGCGATGTCAGCGTCGGAAGAAGGGGATGGCGCCGACGGCCGGGGTCAGCAGCCCGCGGGAGGCCCGCACGGCCGACACCACCGAGAGGACCAGGCCGTAGAGGCCGAGCACCGGCACCAGGCCGATCGCGATGCCCAGCGGGAAGAAGCCCTGCGCCGCCTCGGTGCCGCTCAGCAGGACCAGCAGCAGGATGTGGGTCCCGATCAGCAGCACGGTGTACAGGGTGAGGCTGAGGTGGAAGTTGGCGGCCCGGCGTGAGACCTCGCGGGCCAGGGCGTCGCGGGGGTCCGTGAACGTCCGGTGCTGGACGGCGGCGCCGACCGCGGCGGCGCCGTTGCTGATCACCGGGACCAGCGTCAGCAGCAGCATGCCCAGCCACCACGACAGCGCCCCGGTGGGCGGCGCCGGTGCGTACGGCGCGGCCGGGTGGCCCGGTCCGACCGGTGCCCAGCCCTGCGGCCGCGGCTGAGGCGGCGGGGTGGTGCCGGTGGGGTCAGTCGGGTACGTCACGCGAGGATCCTAGGTGGATCCGGGTACTGCGGTGTCGTGCGAGGAGACGGTGGCCAGCGGGGCCCGGGTGGCAGGTGGACGGCGAGCGACGGAGGAGGACGGTGGTGAGGCTCCGGCGGGTGACCAACCGGTCGCCGGGTTACACCCGTCGTCGTGCCGGGAAGCACTGGTCCTTCCTGGACACCGACGGACGTCCGCTGCGCGGGGAGGAGCGGGAGCGCGTCCAGCACCTGGCCATCCCGCCGGCCTGGCAGGACGTGTGGATCTGCCCCCACGCGAACGGCCACCTGCAGGCCACCGGGGTGGACGCCGCCGGGCGGACCCAGTACCTGTACCACCCCGAGTGGGTGCACCGCCGCAACGTCGCCAAGTACGAGCGGGTGGTGGAGATCGCGGTGGCCCTGCCGGAGCTGCGCCGCGCCGTGCTGGAGCACATCGAGGCCGCGGACTCCTCCCGCGAGCACGCCGCTGCGGTGGCGGTGAAGCTGCTGGACTCGGGGGCGTTCCGGGTGGGCAACGACGTCTACGCCGACCAGAACGGCACCTTCGGACTGACCACCCTGGAGCGCCGCCACGTCCGGGCCAAGGGGGACGCGCTGGTGATCAGCTTCACCGGCAAGTCCGGCGTCGAGCACAGCGTCACCATCGACGACCCCCCGGTGGTGGACGCCCTGAACCGGATGCGCCGGCGTCGCAGTGGCGGGCCGCGGCTGCTGGAGTACCGGGCCGCGGCGGTGCTGTCGGCGCTGGACTCCAGCGACGTCAACCGCTACCTGCGCGAGCAGAGCGGCCTGGACGTCACCGCCAAGGACCTGCGCACCTGGGCCGGCACCGTGATCGCGGCGGAGATGCTGGCCCTGAACAAGGAGGGCGGCGGCACCAAGGCGGCCCGCTCCCGGGCGGTGAAGCAGGCCATGACGGCGGTCTCGGAGGCGCTGGGGAACACCCCGACGGTGGCCCGCAGCTCCTACGTCGACCCGCGCCTGGTCAGCCTGTTCGAGAACGGCGCCACGCTGCCCGAGGCGGTCCTGGCCGCGGACTACGCCGACGAGGTCGAGCGCCGTCACGCCATCGAGCGTGCCACCCTGGAGCTGCTGCGCAAGGCCGACTGACCGAGGAGCACCCGTGCACCGGAGCCGACTGTCCACCCTGCTGATCGACGTGCGCGAGGAGGAGGTGGGGGCGGCGGCCGGGTTCTGGTCCGCCGCGCTGGGCGTACCGGCCGAGCCGGTGCCGGGCGAGCCCCAGTTCACCTCGCTCCCCGACGCCGTCCCCGGGCTGGTGACCGCCATCCAGGGCGTGGCGGACGCGCCCCGCTACCACCTCGACCTCGAGACCGACGACGTGGACGCCGAGACCGCCCGGCTGGTCGGGCTCGGCGCGGTCGAGCTGCGGGAGTGGGCGGGGTGCCGGGTCCTGCAGGTGCCCGGCGGTCAGCTGGTCTGCGTCATCCCCGTGCACAGCGACCCCCAGGAGTTCGCCGCCGCGTCGCGCCGCTGGGAGTGAGCAGCGTGGGGCCGGCTGTCGTCGGCGTCAGCGGCCAGGACGGTCGTGCGGGAACGGCGACGTGCTCATGGGAGCACGATGGCGCTCATGCGGAGCCAGCCTGCTCGTATAAGCAGGTTCGTGCTTCTGTGGCCCGTCGCAGCGGACGCCGGGGTGTCAGCGCGTCGCGTCGAGCCGGGCCACCAGGCGGGTCGGGGCGATCAACCGGTAGGCGTCGGTGACCAGGTCCGCCACCTGGTCCCAGTCCACCTCGACGTCGAGGAAGACGCCCAGCCAGCCCCGGTGCCCGACGTAGGGCGGGCGGAAGAAGCGGACCGGGTCGTCGGCGACGAGGACGTCGCGCTCGTCGGCGGTGCACGCGCACCAGAAGGCCAGCCGGTCGTCGTGGTGGTGGTTGGACAGCATCACGAACACCGACTTGTCGCGCACGAACCACGTGGGCTCGCCGTGGCTCAGCCGCTCCGTCACCTCGGGCAGGGCCAGGCACAGCGCCCGCAACCGCTGCACCGCCTCCATGGGCCCATCCTGCGCCCGCTGCCGCCCGGCGTCGAGCACCGGGGAGCGGCGGGGCTCAGCTCAGGACGTCCTTGGTGGAGAAGCGGCCGTAGGCCAGGCTGCCGAAGACGGCGACGTAGCCCAGCTGCAGCAGCGCGTTCTCACCCAGCGAGCTGAGCTCGAGCGGGCTGCGGAGCAGGTCGGCGAAACCGAACCAGTGGGCGCTGAACAGGAACGGGTGGATCACCTCGAGCTGGGGCAGCTGGCCCAGCACCTGGGCGGCGCCGGCCAGCACCACGGTGGCGGCCATGGCCCCGACCGGGACGTTGGTCAGGGTGGAGATGAACAGCCCGATGGCGCTCAGCCCCAGCATCGAGACCGCAGCGTAGGTGATCAGCAGACCCATCCGGATGGCGTACCCGCCGAACCCGACCGTGTCGCCGGAGAGCAGGGCGACCGGGCCGATCGGGAAGAGGGCGGCCCCGATCAGCGCCCCGGTGAGGGCGATGGTCAGACCGGCGGCCAGGCAGAACGCGACCGCGCCGGCCATCTTGACCAGCAGCAGCCGGAGCCGGCCGGCCGGGGCCACCAGCAGGTAGCGGAGCGTGCCGAGGCTGGCCTCGCCGGCGATGGTGTCCCCGGCCACCACCCCGACGGTCAGCGGCAGGAACAGCGGGATGCACACCGTCATCGCGGTCAGCGAGACGAACAGCCCGTTGTTGGTGATGCTGCCCAGGAACGGCGGACCGTCGTTGCCCGGGTCCTCGATCCGGACCGCCACGGCGACCAGGATCGGGATCACGGCCAGCGCGGCCAGCATCGCCTTGGTCCGGCGACGGGCGAACAGCACCGCGAGCTCGGACCACAGCAGCGACCAGCTGGAACCACGGGAGCGTCCGGTCGGAGCGGGACGGCCGGAGGAGGCGCCCGCACGGTCGGCCTGGCGGGCGCGGTCGGTCGGGTCGAGCTGGTCCCGCTCGACGGCAGCAGGAGGCTGGGGGTCAGCCGGCGACATCGAAACCCTCCCCGGTCAGTGCGACGAAGCGGTCCTCGAGCGTCTCGCCCTCCACGCTGACCCCGCGGACCCGGACGCCGGCGGCCACCAGGGCGGCGACGACGTCCTCCACCCGGTGCTCGTCGTCGAGGTCGGCCAGCAGGTCGCCCTCGCGGTCCACCGAGAGCCCGAGCCGGGTCAGGGTGGCCGTGGCCTCGGTCGGGTCGGGGGTGCGCAGCCGCAGCCGGCGCGCGCCCTGGGCCTGCAGCTCGGCCATCGAACCCTGGGCGACCAGGCGTCCGACGCTCATCACCGCGACGTGGTCGCACATCTGCTCGATCTCGCTGAGCAGGTGGCTGGAGACGAAGACGGTGGTGCCGTCGGCGGTCAGCGAGCGGACGAGGTGGCGCACCTCGCGGGTGCCCTGCGGGTCCAGGCCGTTGGTGGGCTCGTCCAGCACCAGCAGCTCGCGCGGCGTGAGCAGGGCGTTGGCCAGCCCGAGCCGCTGCTTCATGCCCAGGGAGTAGGCGTGCACCTTCTTGGACGAGGCGTGGGTCAGCCCGACCCGGTCCAGGGCGTCGTCGACGCGGGCGCGCCGGGTCCGTGGGGACGCGGTGGGGTCGGCGGCGTCGAGCCGGCGCAGGTTGTCCCGGCCGGAGAGGAACGGGTAGAAACCCGGCCCCTCGACCAGGGCGCCCACCCGGGGCAGCACCTGCGCCCAGCTGCGCGGCACCGGTTGGCCCAGCACCCAGGCCTGGCCGCTGCTGGCCGAGGCCAGCCCCAGCAGCACCCGGATGGTGGTGGTCTTGCCCGAGCCGTTGGGGCCGAGGAAGCCGAAGACCGACCCGCGCGGGACCCGGAGGTCGACGTCGTCCACAGCACGCTGGGCGCCGAAGGTCTTGCTCAGCCCGCGGGTCTCGATGGCCAGGGACTCCTCGCCCGCGCCGTCGGGGACGCTCGGGGCGGCGGGAGCGGCGACCGAGCCCGCGGTCACCGGGCGGCCGCGACCAGCTGGTCCACGCCGACCGCTCCGGCCAGGACCCGGCCGTCGTCGGTGAGCAGCACCGACACCAGGGACGTCTGCAGCGCGCGGCCACCCTCGACCGGCACCGTCAGCTGCTCCAGCATCGCGGTGCCCTCGCTCTCGGGCAGCCCACCGGTCTCGACCTCGACCACGGTGGCCCAGCCCTCGCCGCTGACCACCGGGGCGTCATCGCCCTCCGGGCCGGCCTCGGGGCGGGCACCGTCGTGGCCGTCGGACTCGTGGCCGTCGTGCTCGGGCAGGTCCTTCTTGGTGACCTCGGTACCGGGCGGCGGGGTGAAGCTGAACAGGGAGGCGTCGGGGGTGTCGAGGTCCAGGTCGGTGAAGGCGATGCTGAAGGCCGGCGCCTGCTGGCCGACGGCGTGCACCTGGACGGCCAGCGGCATCCCGGTCTCGGCGTCCACGGCCACGGTGACGAAGTCGACCAGGGTCTCCCCGGCCCGCGGGTCCAGCCGCAGCTGGTAGACCCCGCGACCGGCCACGCTGGCGGTGTCGGTCACGCTCACCTCGGTGGTGGGCTCGGCGCCCTCGAGCAGCGCCTGCACCAGCTCGGCCGGGGTGCCCGCGGGGGCGTCGCGCTCGCCGCCCTCGTGCTCGGGCAGCGTGGTGTTCAGGGCGGTCTTCTCGTCGGAGTCGTAGAGCCAGACCTCGTCGCCGTTGCGGACCACGTCACGCTGGCTCATCTGGTCCAGCACCTGCAGCCGGCTGCGCTCGGGGCCGTCGACGTAGACCCGGGCCTCGTGGGAGGAGGTGAGCAGCTCCAGCACACCGCCCTCACCACCGCCCCCGCCGAGGGCGCCCAGGTCGGGCAGGCCCAGCTCGGAGGTCTGCTCGACCGTGCCGGAGAAGGTGGACTCCTGCGAGGTGGCCACGAGCTCCAGCACCTCGGCGGCGCTGCGCTCGGGCAGACCGGGGTCGGCGTCGGCGACCAACGGCACGGTGACCACACCGGCGGCCACGACGAGAGGGGCGACCAGGGCGGGGATCCAGCGGCGGGACAGGCTCATGCCCCCGAGGCTACGCCGCCGGTCCCAAGCCGACCATGCGACCACGGGCCCATCCTGGCCGCCCCGGCTCAGTCCTTGAGCTTGTTCAGCGAGCTGCCCTTGTGGGCCGCCCTGGCGCCGGTCTTCTCCGACTCCACGACGTAGTACGGCTCGTCCTCGCTGGCGTTGAACTTCTGCCCCTCGAAGGTGAACTCCTTCTTCTTCTGCTCCACGACCTCGCCCTGGGTGCGGCCCTGCGAGGTGCCCCAGGACACCCGGTCGCCCTTCTTGAAGTCAGCCACTCTTCCTCCTCCGGTTCGGTGTGCCCGGGACCGTACCCGCGGCCCCGGGCGCCAACCGGGCCGTCAGGACGTCCGGCTCGGGCGGGCCCGTCCCGCGACGGCCGCGAACGGCCCGGGGGCGGCGAAGACGGAGGCGGCGAACCGCCGGCCGATCAGCAGGTGGGTCGCGGCGTCGGGGTGCAGCTGGTCGGGCAGCGGGTGCTCGACCGCGTCGGCCTCGCCGTAGAGCTCCAGCCCGTCCAGGTGGTGCAGGTGCGGGTCCGACGCCGCCCGCTGGGCCACGACCCGGGCCAGCTCGGCGCGGATCACCCTCAGCGTGAGTCGCCCGGTGGCGACGTCGGACGGGTCGCCGGTGGCCACGAAGCGCAGCCGGCCCTCGGCCAGCGCCTCCGGGTCGAGGGCGCCGGGGCCGGGGGTGTCCTCGTGGATGGGGCAGAGCAGCGGGCTGACCACCAGCAGCGGGGTGTCGGGGTGCCCGTCGCGGATCGTGTCCAGGAAGCCGTGCACCGCCGGGGCGAAGGCCCGGACCCGCATCAGGTCGGTGTTGACCAGGTTGATCCCGATCTTGACGCTGATCACGTCCGCGGGGGTGTCGCGCATGGTGCGGGCGGTGAAGGGGTCGAGCAGGGCGCTGCCGCCGAACCCCAGGTTGACCAGCTCCACCCCACCGGCGGCGGCGGCGACCGCGGGCCAGGTGGTGCTCGGGCTGGCGGCGTCGGAGCCGTGGCTGATCGAGCTGCCGTGGTGCAGCCAGACCGGGCGGTCGGCGGGCACCGGGGCGACGGGTGCGTCGGTGCGCAGCGCGACGAGCGCGGTGGTCTCCCGGTGCGGCAGCCAGATCTCCACGTCCTTGTCCCGGGCGGGCAGACCGGTGACGCGGAGGGTCCCGGGCTCACCGCGACGGTGCTCGGTGGCGCCGGTGGCCAGGTCGGTGACCAGGACGTCGCCGCCGTCGACGGCCGCCTGCTCGACCAGCACCCCGTCCACCAGCAGGTCGTAGAGGCCGTCCGGACGCGGCGGGGTGCCGGGGTACTCCCGCCGGGTGGGCAGGGTGTCCAGCTCGAAGGTGGTGGCCCGGGTGCGCAGGGCGACCCGGACGCCGGAGGGGTGGGACTCCACCATGGCCAGCTGGGGGTCGGTGTTCTGGGCCCGGGCCCAGGCGGGCAGGCGGTGCGGCAGCAGCCCGCGGTCGGTGCGCTCCAGCTCGAGCGCGCCGCGGACGAGGTCCTCGGTCAGCGGGACGGTGGTCAGGTTCGGCGTGGTGGTCATGGCTCTCCGTGGGGCGGGTGTCGGTGGTCGGACGGGGCGAGGAGTGAGGTCCGGTCCTCACCGGCCGGGGGCGTCGAGGTCAGTCCGAGGGGGCCGGCCAGTGGCGCAGCAGCGAGTCCAGGCCGTCCAGGGCGCGGGCCCAGCTGACGTCGCTGGACGGCTCGCTGTGGCTGAACGCGCCGTCGAGCTCGAGCGAGACCCAGCCGTGCACGACGCTGCCCAGCAGCCGGACGGCGTGGGTCTGGTCGTCCCCGCTCAGGTCGTAGCCGCGCAGGATGGCCCGGGTCATCTCCGCGTGGCGGGGACCTGCGCTGGCCGCGGCGGTGGCGGGGTCGAGCCGGTACCGGGCGGCGGCGTAGCGGCCGGGGTGCGCCCGGGCGTAGTCGCGGAACACCTCGGCGAAGGCGGCCAGCGCCTCCTTGCCCGCCCGCCCGGCCAGGGCCGGCGCGAGCCGGTCGGCCAGCTCGTCCAGGGCCAGCAGGGCGATCCGCGTCCGCAGGTCCTCGGAGCTGGTCAGGTGGGAGTAGAGGCTGGCCGCCTTGACGCCGAAGCGCCGGGCCAGCGCCGACAGGGTCACCTGCCCGAAGCCGACCTCGTCGGCCAGCTCGGCGCCGGCGACGGTCAGCCGGGCCGCGCTGAGTCCTGCTCGTACCACGGATCCCCCTCAGGTCGTCGAGAACAACCTAAAGGGCATAGGCAAATACCGTCAACCGTTAGGGAGTGGTCAGGTGAGCAGACCCCGGACGTAGGCGGCCTGGCCGACGTGCTGGAAGTCGTCGCCCACCACGCTGGTCAGCCGGACCCCCAGGGTCACCGGCGGGTCCCACGACTCGTCCACCACCCGGTCCAGGTCCTCGTCGGAGAGCCCGGCCAGGTACTCGTCGGTGACCGCGTGCACCGCGCGGTGGTAGCCCAGCAGCTGCTCGGCGGTCAGCCCGCGCACCACCCCGACCTGCTCCGACGTCATCCCGTAGCCGATCTCCTCCGGGGCGAGGGGGAGGTCGAACCGGTCCGACCACCCGCTGGTCCACACCTGCTCCAGGCCGGCGACCTCGGCCACGTGGTCGTCCTGGACCCGGGTGAGGTGCCAGACCAGCCAGGCGATGGTGTTCGCCCCCGGGGCCGGTCGCTGGGCCAGCTGCTCGGGGTCGAGACCCTCCACCGCGGCCTCCACGGCGGTGGCGATGTCGGCGTAGGCCGTCCGGAACACGTCCGCTGCGCTGCTCATGGCACCAGTCCACCACGGCGGGGTGGACGGCACGCGGGCTCACACCGGCTGGGTCTCCAGGTCGGCGCCCTCGTCGGCCAGCGGGGCGGCGAACTGGGCGTCGTAGAGGTCGCGGTAGGCGCCCCGGGCGGCCAGCAGCTCCTCGTGGGTGCCCTGCTCCACGATCGCGCCGGACTCCATCACCAGGATCAGGTCGGCGTCGCGGATGGTGGAGAGGCGGTGGGCGATCACGAAGGACGTCCGGTCGGTGCGCAGCGCGTTCATCGCCTGCTGCACCAGCACCTCGGTGCGGGTGTCCACCGAGCTGGTGGCCTCGTCCAGGATCAGCAGCGCCGGGTCGGCCAGGAAGGCGCGGGCGATGGTGATCAGCTGCTTCTCCCCGACGCTGACGTTGCTGCCCTCCTCGTCGATCACCGTGTCGTAGCCCTCGGGCAGGGAGTGCACGAAGCGGTCGACGTAGGTCGCCTCGGCCGCGGCCAGGATCTCGGCCTCGGTGGCGTCGGGGCGTCCGTAGGCGATGTTGTCGCGGATGGTGCCGTTGAACAGCCAGGTGTCCTGCAGCACCATCCCGACGCCGGAGCGCAGGGCGCTGCGGGGCACGGTGGCGATGTCGACGCCGTCCAGGGTGATGCGTCCGCCGTCGAGCTCGTAGAAGCGCATCACCAGGTTGACCAGGGTGGTCTTGCCCGCGCCGGTGGGTCCGACGATGGCCACGGTCTGGCCGGGCTCGGCCACCAGGTCCAGACCGGTGATCAGCGGGGTGTCGGGGCGGTAGGAGAAGGTGACGTCCTCGAAGACGACCCGGCCCCGGGTGGGGGCCAGCTCGCCGGGGGCCTCGGTGGACTGCTCCTCGGCGTCCAGCACCTCGAAGACCCGCTCGGCCGAGGCCACGCCCGACTGGAGCAGGTTGGCCATCGAGGCCACCTGGGTGATCGGCTGGGTGAACATCCGCGAGTACTGGATGAAGGCCTGCACGTCGCCCAGGGCCATCGTCCCCGAGGCGACCCGGAGCCCGCCCACCACGGCGATCACCACGTAGTTGAGGTTCCCGATGAACATCATCACCGGCATGATCAGCCCCGAGATCCACTGGGCGCCGAAGCCGGCCCGGAACAGCTCCTCGTTGCGGGCGTCGAAGACCGCCTCGACCTCCTTGTGCCGGCCGTAGACCTTGACCAGGGAGTGCCCGCTGAAGACCTCCTCGATGTGGGCGTTGAGCTCACCGGTGCTCTTCCAGTTCTGCACGAACCGCGACTGCGAGCGCTTGCCGATCACCGCGGTCAGCACCATCGAGACCGGGATGGTGACCAGCGCGATCACCGCCAGCACGGGGGAGACGACGAACATCATCACCGTCACCCCGATCGCCGTCAGCAGCGCGGTGAGCAGCTGGCTCAGGGTCTGCTGGAGGGTCTGGGAGACGTTGTCGATGTCGTTGGTCACCCGGCTGAGGAGCTCACCGCGCGGCTGGTCGTCGAAGTAGCGCAGCGGGAGCCGGTTGATCTTCTCCTCCACGTCGCGGCGCAGCCGGTAGACGGTGCGCTGCACGGCGCCGTTGAGCAGGTAGCCCTGCAGCAGCAGCAGCAGCGAGGAGACCACGTAGAAGCCGAGCGCCATCAGCAGGATGGTGCCGAGCCGGTCGAAGTCGATGCCCTGACCGGGGACGACGTCGAGCCCGGCCACCAGGTCGGCGAAGGTGGTGTCGCCTCGGGCCCGGAGCTGCTCCACGGCCTGCTCCTTGGTGAGCCCGCCCGGCAGCAGCTGTCCGATCGCCCCGGTGAAGATGACGTCGGTGGCCATCCCGAGGATCTTCGGCCCGACCACGTTGAGCACCACGCCGACCAGGGCCAGCAGGACGGTGAGCAGGACCAGCGTCCGCTCGG
This sequence comes from Auraticoccus monumenti, assembly GCF_900101785.1. Taxonomy (GTDB): domain Bacteria; phylum Actinomycetota; class Actinomycetes; order Propionibacteriales; family Propionibacteriaceae; genus Auraticoccus; species Auraticoccus monumenti. The sequence goes on from NZ_LT629688.1 coordinate 1,168,910, forward strand.
GACGGAGGTGGCGGACCAGCCGCTTCAGCGACGGCCCGAAGCTCATCGCCGACTCCGCGATCTGCGGGCCGCCGAACGGCCCGCCCTGGGGTCGCGGCCGGTCCACCGAGGAGGCGGCTCGTGGCGTCGCGTCGTCCTCGGCACCGCCTGTCGGCCCGGGAGGAGCCGGTGCGGTGGTGGTCGGGGGGACGGCCGGAGCGGCGGCGGTCACGGCGCCGGTGCCGGCGGCGGCCGCGGCCCGGGGGTCGGGAGCGGCGGCCTGGTCGACCTGGGTGGTGGGGTCGGACTCGGGGGAGGTGCTCTCGGAGGAGGTGCCCTCGGCCGGCGTGCGGCGCTCGGGGGTGGTCATGCGGTGGCCTCCTCGGCGGAGAGCTGGGACTGGACGATCTCGGTGTAGGTGGGGGAGCTCTCCAGCAGCTCCTCGTGGGTGCCGCGGCCGACCACGGCCCCGTCCTCGAGCACGACGATCTCGTCGGCGCGGGCGATGGTGCCGACCCGCTGGGCCACGATCAGCACCGCGGCCTCGGCGGTCTCGCCGACCAGGGCGGCGCGGAGCCGGGCGTCGGTGGCCACGTCCAGGGCGGAGAAGGAGTCGTCGAAGACGTAGATGCCCGGTCGCTTCACCAGCGCCCGCGCGATCGAGAGCCGCTGGCGCTGGCCGCCGGAGACGTTGGTCCCGCCCTGGGTGATCGGGGCCTCGAGACCTGCGGTCATCTGCTCGACGAAGTCGCGGGCCTGGGCCACCTCCAGGGCGTGCCAGAGCTCCTCGTCGGTGGCCTCGGGGTTGCCGTAGCGCAAGTTGGAGGCGACGGTGCCGGAGAACAGGAACGGCTTCTGCGGCACCAGCCCGATCCGGGACCACAGCACCTCGGGGTCGAGCTCGCGGACGTCCACGCCGTCTACCTCCACCGTCCCCTCGGTGACGTCGAAGAGCCGCGGGATCAGCGACACCAGGGTGGTCTTGCCCGCGCCGGTGGAGCCGATCACCGCGGTGGTCCGGCCGGGGTGGATCTCCAGGTCGACGTCGCGCAGCACCGGTGCCGACGCCCCGGGGTAGCTGAACCCGACCCCGCGCATCCGGACGTGGCCGTGCCCGGCCAGGTCGGTGCGACCGCGGGCCGGCGGGACCACCGAGGACTCGGTCCTGAGCACCTCGGTGATGCGCTCGGCGCAGACCGCGGCGCGGGGGGCCAGCACCAGCATGAAGGTGGCCATCATCACCGACATCAGGATCTGGATCAGGTAGGTGAGGAAGGCCGTCAGTGCCCCGATCTCCATCTCCTGGTCGGCGATCCGGCGGGCGCCGAACCACAGCACCCCGACGCTGGAGACGTTGAGCACCAGCATCACGATCGGGAACATCGCCGCCATCAGCCGCCCGACCCGGGTGGCGGTGTCGGTGAGGGCCTGGTTGGCCTCGGCGAAGCGGCGCTCCTCGTGCGGCTCGCGGACGAAGGCGCGGACCACGCGGATGCCGGTGATCTGCTCGCGCAGCACCCGGTTGATGGCGTCGATGCGGGTCTGCATGATCCGGAACCCCGGCGCCATCCGGCTGATGATCACGCCGACGCAGAGGACGAGCACCGGGACGGCCACCGCGACCAGCCAGGACAGGGTGAGGTCCTCGCGCAGGGCCATCACCACCCCGCCGACCATGGTGATCGGGGCGGCCACCAGCATGGTGCAGGTCAGCAGGACCAGCATCTGCACCTGCTGGACGTCGTTGGTGGTGCGGGTGATCAGCGAGGGCGCCCCGAAGGCGTTGAGCTCGCGGGCGGAGAAGGACAGCACCCGGCGGAACTGGGCCGAGCGGAGGTCGCGGCCGAAGGCCATCGCCACCCAGGCGCCGACGGCCACGGCCAGCACCGAGCAGATGATCTGCACCAGCGAGACCGCCAGCATCACGCAGCCGAGGCGCCAGATGACGTCGGTGTCGCCGCGGGCCACGCCGTCGTCGATGATCGAGGCGTTCAGGCTGGGCAGGTAGAGCGAGGCCAGCGTCCCCACCAGCTGCAGCAGCACGACCAGGGCGAGCAGGCCGCGGTAGGGGCGCAGGTGGTCGCGCAGGAGTCGGATCAGCACGTGGCCTCCTCGGGGGCGGGGTGGGTGGCGGTGGGGTGGACGGCGTCCGCGGCCCCGACGGGAGGCTGCAGCAGCCCGTGCAGCAGCACGGCGGCGACGTCGGCGGGGTCGCTCAGGGCGTCGTCGGACAGCATCGGGTGCGAGGTGGCGAAGGCCATCGAGCGCAGCGTCGAGGCCACCGTGTCCACCGGCAGCCGGAGCTGGTGCTGCCAGGGCGCCAGCACCGCGACCACCGCGGCCAGCAGGCGCTCGCTGCGCTCGACGTGGACGCGGTGGTGCTCGGCGTGGCTGGCGGGGTCGGCGGGCTCGGGCGGTCGCATCCGCAGCGCCACCGCCACGGTGGTGAACTCCCGGATCCGGCGCTGCAGCAGCCCCACCACCTCGCGCACCGCCTCGGTCAGGTCGGCCGGGTGCAGGGCGGCGAGCTCGGCGCAGGTGTCGGCCGGGTCCAGCAGGTGGTCCACCACCGCCTGCACCACGGCCTCCTTGGACTCGAAGACCTTGAAGATCGTGCCCTCGGCGACCCCGGCCGCCTGCGCGATATCGCGGGTGGTGAGGTCGGGTCCCTTGTCCAGCAGCACCGGTGTGGTGGCGCGGACGATGGAGGCCCGCCGCTCGTCGGGCGAGAGCGGGGTGGCGCGTGGTGGTGACACGCTCCGAGCCTAAGTGAGTGAGCACTCACTCACAAGCCCCGGAGCGGTTACCACCGTGCCGCGTGCTCCGTGTGTCCGCGGTCAGCCCCCGACCCGCTGGTCGAGGGCCTGCTGGAACTCGTCGCGGATCTTGTCCCCGCCGTTCTTCTTCCAGGTGGCCACCGCCACGTCCCACGTCGAGACCGGCTCGCGGCCCTGCAGTGATCGTTCACTCCGGGCGAGGCAGACGCTAGGTGATCGTTCACTGCCGCGTCACGTACTGTCGGGGGGTGAACGCGGAACCGACTCCGGGCAGGCGACCGACGATCCGGCAGGTGGCCGAGCTGGCGGGCGTCTCGCACCAGACGGTGTCGCGGTACCTGCGCAAGAACGGCGGTCTGCTGCCCGGCACGGTGGAGCGCATCGACGCCGCTGTCGCGACGCTGGGCTACCGCCCCAACCTGCTGGCTCGTTCGATGCGGACCCGCCGGACCGACACCGTGGCCGTGCTGGTGCCCTCCCTCCTCGGACGCCTCCCCCAGCGCGAGCTCTCCGCCGCCTGCGCGGTGGCGCACGACGCCGGCTACCGGGTGGAGATCGTGATGCACGAGGGCGGGCCCGAGGAGCGGCAGGAGCGGGCGTTGGAGCTGCTGGACAGCCGTCAGGTCGAGGCGGTGCTGTCCCTGGCCCCGCTCCCGGGCGACGGCCCCCCGCCCGTGAGCGGGACGATCGTGGCCGCGGGGGATCACGACGACAGCTCCCGGGGTCTGGGCGCCCTGGCCGACGGCTCGACCGCGGGGGAGATCGTGGAGCACCTGGCCTCCCTGGGCCACCGCCACCTCCTGCACGTGGCTGGACCCGAGGACTTCGCCTCCGCCCGCAACCGGAGGCTGGCCTACGAGGCCGCGGTCGAGCGGCTCGGTCTGGTCTCCCACGGCTCGGTCGGGCGCAGCTGGTCGCCGCAGAACGGGTACGACGCCATCACCGCCCTCCCGCCCGACAGCCCGGTCACCGCGGTGCTCGCCGCCAACGACGAGGTGGCGATGGGGGTGATCCGGGGGGCGCTGGAGCGCGGCTGGGACGTCCCGGGACACCTGAGCGTCTTCGGCTGGGACGACCGCCTGATGGGTCGCTTCACCACCCCGTCGCTCTCCACGGTGGCGGTGGACCGCGAGCAGCTCGGCGCCCACGCCATGCGGCGGCTGGTGGCCGCCCTGCGTGACGAGCCCGAGCCCGAGCCGCCGGGTACCCCGCTGAACACCATCCTGGTGCGGGAGTCCACCGCCGGACCCCGGAGCCAGGAGCCGGCCTGAGGGGCCGGCGGCCACGGCGGCCGATCGGCGTGCCCAGCGAGGTCGACGGTGTGGCGCGTGACCTCGGTCGTCAGGTCCAGTAGAGCAGTCGGGCCGCGGGCAGGCGGGCGGCGAGCTGCTCGGTGAACCAGCCCCGCAGCTCGGTCATCGTCTCGCGGGGGTAGACGTACTTGATCCCGCCGAACTTGGAGCGCTTGCTGCTGCGCGACGCCTCGTCCATCTCCAGCCGGGTGCGTGGGTACCAGCCCGTGAGCACCTCCTTGCTGCCGGGCGTGAAGCGGTGGGTGATCACCTCCGCGGTGAGGTCGAGGTCGGTGACACCGGCCAGCGCGGCGGCGACGTCGTCCAGCAGCGTCCCGTAGGACTGCTGCCAGCCGGGCACCGGCATCACCGGGGCGATGGTCAGGCCCACCGGGTAACCCGCGAGGGCGACCTCGCGGAGGGCGGCGACGCGGCGGGGCATGCTGGCGGTGCCACCCTCGAAGCGCTCGACCTCGGTGGCGTTGAGGGAGAAGCGGACCCGGGTCCGCCGTCCGTGCGGCAGGGCGAGCAGCGGCTGGACGGCGTCGAACTTGGTGGTGAAGCGCAGCGAGGCGCCGTCGCCGTGGTGACCGGTGCCGACCTGCTCGACGGCGGTGGCCAGCGAGCCGGTGAGGTGCTCGATGCCCAGCGGGTCGGTGTAGCAGGACAGCTCGAAGGTGGTGCCCTCCCCACCGCGGGCGGCGTCGCCGGTGGTGACCGAGCCGGTGCCCGAGAGCGAGGAGATGGGAGCGAGGACGTCGTCGAGGTTGGCGTAGAGGCGGGTGATCGGCGGCCCGGAGAGCGAGCCGGCGAGGTAGCAGTACTGGCAGTGCGCCGGGCAGCCCCGGGCCAGGTCCAGCCGCCAGTCCGCCGAGGGCGGGATGGGCTGCGGCTTGAGCTGCGAGGGCGGGGCCACCACCACGGCCAGCGTCGCCTTGGCGCGGGCGTAGGCCTCGCGCTCGGTCTCGCCCTTCGGTGAGGTGATGCGGTCGTTCGTGAGCACCCGGACGTCGCTGACCCCGGCGGCCTCGACCCGCCGCAGGATCTCGGCGGTGTGCGCGTGCTCGGTCGCCGACCGCGTCACCACGACGTGCTGGGGCACCCACAGCCGGGGGGTGCTGGCCGGGCGTGCGGGGCGCGGGGTCGAGGTCGCTGGCATCACCAGGTGCAACGCCCTCAGGACCCCGGGCCTTCCCCGGCGCGGACGTGCGTGGGCACCGTCACACCGGCACCCGCCGGGGTCCCAGCCCCCCGGTGAGAGCCGTCAGACGCTGCGCCGGGGCGGGGAGGCGGCGCCACGCACCTGGCTCAGCCCGGCCACCGGCTCGATCGCCCGGGCGACCTCGGCGGCCAGGGCCACCGAGGCGCGGCGGGTCTGCTCCTGCAGCCGGAGGTAGTCGATCACGCCGCCCTCGGCGATGTGGGGGTCGGTGGGGATCTCCACGATCGGGTAGCTGCCGAAGAACTCCGCACCACTGAGCCGCACGGTCTGCTGGCTGTCGGCCGGGCCGTTGGTGGCCACCACCACGGTCCGGTTGAGCAGGTCGGAGTTGAGCTCCTGCAGGGTCTCCAGCATCCGGGCGGCCGGGATCAGGGAGTCCTTGCGCCACTTGGTCGGCACGACCAGGCAGTCGGCCTCCTCCGCGGCGGCCTGCCAGTTGGGCGAGGCCTCGTTGTTGCCGGTGTCGATGATGATCACCTGGAAGAAGCGGGACAGGATGTTGTGGATCCGCTCGAAGTCCTCCCGGCTGATCACGTGCCCGGAGGTCTGGGCCGAGCCGAGGGTGTGGAACTTCCCCGTCGTCTGGTGGTTGAAGTAGTAGGACAGGTCGGTGAACTGGGCGGTCGGCTTGCTGAGGAAGTCCGACTCGGCCAGCAGGTCGCGGACCGTCCGGCGGTGCGGGGAGAGCGAGCGGTCCGGCATGGTGCCGCGGAGCTCGTTGTTGTCCCAGGCGATGACGCCACCACCGCGGGCCACACCCATCGCGGCGGCCAGCATCAGCGTGGTCGGCGTCTTGCCCACCCCTCCCTTGGGGTTGGCCACCATGATCGTCACGGGTCGGGCGAAGGGCATCCGCACCGACTCGTCGTCGCGGAGCTCGGCCAGCTCGCGCTGGGACGGCTTGAGCCCGAGCCGGGACCGCCACCCCTTGCGGGACTTCTGCTGCACCTCGGGGTTCAGCTGATGGATCAGGTCGTCGACGCCGTAGCGCGGCGGGTAGCCACCGTGGTCGGCGGCGCGGGAGGGCTGCGGCACGGCGACGCCGCCCAGCGCCGGGGCGCCCTGGCCGCCGGGAGCCGGCGGGCCGGACTGCTCCGACCGCGGCTGCTGGGGCTGCGCGGCGGGACCGGGACCACCCGCGCCGGGGCGCTGCGGCGGGGCGAAGGACGTCTGCCCGCTCGGCGGGCCGTAGGGGCCGGGGCCCTGCGCGGGCCCGGGCTGCGGGTACCCGTTGGGGACCTGCCCGGGGCCGGCGTGCTGCTGGGCGCCCTGGCCGGGGAACTGACCCGGGCCCGGCACGCGGTGCGGCTGCGGGGAGCCGAGCGGGGACGGCCGGGCGGCCGGTGGCTGGGGGGCGGATGAGGCCGAGGTGGGCGTCGGCGTGGAGCTCTCCGAGTGCGGCTGCCCCGACGGCGCGGGGCGGGCGGGCTCGGACTGCCCCGCCGGAGCACCACGGGTGACGCGACGGGTGCCCTCGTCCTCGTCGCCGGCCGGCACCGGGCTCAGGGCCTGGGTGCTCGGTGAGGCGGGGGAGGACGGCTGGCTGCTGCCCCAGGGCACCCTGGAGATCATCTCCGGACGCTCCGCGGGGTCGCTGCCGTGGCTGTTGTCGCTCAAGTGGGACCTCCGCGGTGTGTGTCGATCCTGCGCGGCGGTCGTGGGGCCACCCGCGCGGCACACGCTAGCACCGGGGGATGCCACTTCCCGCACGCTCTAGGCTCGTCCGTGGTGCCACCGCCGGGGTGGCGGAGGAGGCACGTCGTGCAGGTCGGGTTGTCGGGACGGGTCTTCGACGCGGTCATCTTCGACATGGACGGCACCCTGGTCGACTCCACGCCGGCGGTGGTGCGGGCGTGGACGACCTGGGCGCTGGAGCACGGGGTGACCGCCGAGCAGCTGACGGGGAACCACGGCGTCCCGGCCGCGAGCATCATCGCGCGGCTGGTCCCCGTCGACGGCCGGGAGCGGGCGCTGGCCCGCATCACCGAACTGGAGATCGCCGACCTCGACGGGGTCGTCCCGCTGCCGGGCACGCTGGACGCGCTGCGCACCCTGCCGGCGGACCGGGTGGCCATCGCCACCTCCTGCACCCGCCCGCTGGCCGAGGCCCGGATCCGGGCCAGCGCCGTGCCGCGTCCCTCGGTGGTGGTCACCGTGGACGACGTCGAGCACGGCAAGCCGGCACCCGACCCCTTCCTGGCCGCCGCCCGCGGGCTCGGCGTGGACCCGGGCCGCTGCCTGGTGGTCGAGGACGCCCCGGCGGGGCTGGAGGCCGCCCGGGCCGCCGGCTGCGCCACCCTCGCCGTCACCACCACCACGCCGCGCGAGGAGCTGCACGCGGACCTGGTGGTCGCGGACCTGGCGGCGGTCCGCTGGGAGGTCGGCGAGTCCGGCATCTCCCTGACCCCGGTCGGCTGAGGCGGGACCTGCGTCGGCCCGCGGCGGACGATCCGTCCACCGCGGGCCGGGTCCTGCGGGAGCCCTCAGAGCGAGGACCTGACCGGCACGTGGAGGTCGAGGCTGGCGCGGTACCCACCGGGGACCGACCGGCACTGGCTGATGGAGCCGATCCGGGCCCCCTCCGCCGAGCGCTGCCGCACCGCGTGGGACAGCCGACCCTGGCAGCTCGTCATCGTGCCGGACTGCACCGTCTGGTGGTGCTTCTTCCAGGTGGCCGCCTCCGCCTGGGGAGCCACTCCGAGGCCCACGCCCCCGACCAGGGCCAGCGCCCCCGGTGCCGAACCGATCCGTCGCGCCGTCGCGCCGTCGTCGCCCTCATCCCGTCCTCACCGTCGACCGTGCGCACCGGTCGCCCCGGTGCCGCCGGGGGACGAGCGAGCCGGTGGTCCGGTTCCGCCTCGCGCGTCAGCGCAGCCCGGGGACGATGACGGACTTGAGGCTGCCGGGATCGGTGTCGGTCTCGATGGCGGTGACCACGTCGTCCAGCCCGTAGCGGGCGGTGACCAGCGAGTCCAGGTCGACCAGGCCGGCCTGCACCAGGGCGATGGCGGTCGGCCAGGTGTTGTTGTAGCGGAAGATCCCGGTCACGGAGATCTCCCGAGAGGTGATGGTGCCGACGGGCAGCGACATGTCGTCCTCACCCATCCCCACCAGCACCACGGTCCCGCCGGGTGCGGTGGCCATGATCCCGCTGCGCACGGCCGGCAGGGCGCCGGTCGCGTCCACGAAGGCGTCGAAACGGGCCTCGGGCAGCGGGCCGGCGGCGGGGTCCAGGACCTCGGTGGCCCCCAGCTGCAGGGCGCGCTCGCGGCGGGCCGGCACCAGGTCGGTCATCACGACCTCGGTGACCCCGTAGGCGCGGGCGACCTGGGCGCAGATCAGCCCGATCGGCCCGCAGCCGGCGATCAGCACGCTGCGCCCGGGGGCCATCCCGGCCTTGCGGGCGGTGGCGATCCCGACCGACAGCGGCTCCAGCAGCGCGGCGGCCTCCATCGACATCGAGTCCGGCACCGGGTGGGCGAAGTCGGCCTGGATGGTGGCGTACTCGGCGAAGGACCCGTCGATGGGCGGGGTGGCGTAGAACTCGATCCGCGGGCAGAGGTTGTACTCACCGCGCTTGCACCAGGCGCAGACCCGGCAGCTGCGCTGCGGCTCGATCGAGACCCGCTGGCCGACGCGGGTGGGGTCGACGTCGCTGCCGACGGCCGTCACCACCCCGGCCGACTCGTGCCCCAGCACCATCGGCTGCTCGACCACGAACGACCCGATCCGCCCGTGGCGGTAGTAGTGGACGTCCGAGCCGCACAGCCCGACCGCCTCGATCCGCACCAGCACCTCGTCCGCGGCCGGGGTCGGGACCTCGCGCTCCTCGACCCGGACGTGCTCCACGCCGTGCAGCACGCTCGCGCGCATCCGCTGCCCCTCCAGCTGGTCGGTCATCCTCGGCCCCTCCGTCGCGGTCCTCGTGGTCGTCGGCAGGCTACCCCGCGCCGTCGTGCTGGTGGGCGGTGGTCATGGTCGGCGGAGGGGCTCGAGGCCGGCGGCGCGCAGGGCCTCGTCCAGCAGCCGGGCGCCCTCGGGCCCGAACCCGTGCTGGGCCAGCAGCCCCTCGGAGCTGGCGCCGGCCAGCGACTCCAGCGTCCGGTAGCCGGCCACCGTGCGTGGACGTGTCCATACGAGCACATCAGCCGTCCCAGGGACCTGAGGTGCCGGTATGAGCAGCCCGGCGCCGGGGCCACGGGCCGACCCTGCGCCGACGCCGCCCGCACCGGCGAGAACCAGGTCGCGCGTCGGCGGCTCAGCCGGGAGGATCTGCGGGTGACCGAGTACCGCTGGGACCACCTGCACACCGCCGACGTCGAGGCCTGGGCCGAGCTGACCAACACCCTGGCCCGGGTGGACGAGACCGAGGAGCACTACTCCGCCGACGACCTGGCCGAGGAGCTGGTGGAGACCGGCTTCGACGCCCGCACCGACAGCGTCGCCGTCTGGGACGGGGAGCGGCTGGTGGGTTACGGCCAGCTCCGGGTCTCGATGCTCCCGGACCCGCAGGGACGCGTCCGGTGCACCCTGAGCGGCGGCGTCCACCCCGACCACCGGGGCCGCGGGCTGGGACGGGAGCTGATGGACCGGCTGGAACGCCGCGCGGTGGAGCTGGCCGCCGAGCGCCACCCCGGCCGCCCCGCCTACTGGCGGGCCAGCGGCGGCGTCCGCGACACCGCCTCCGTCCGCGCCCTGCTCGAGCACCGCGGGTACTCCGTCGTCCGCTGGTTCAACGAGATGAAGCGCCCGCTGCCCGGGGAGCCGCTGGCCACCCCCGCCCCCGCCGGCGTCCGGCTGCTCCGCGGCGACGAGGCCGACGCCGAGGCCGTCCGCGAGGCCCACAACCTCGCCTTCCGCGACCACTGGGGCTCCGCCCCGCAGACCCCCGAGGCCTGGCGCGACTTCTGGGGGTCCCGCACCGCCCGGCACCACCTCTCCACCGTGGCCGTCGACGGCGACGGCGACGGCGACGAATCAGTACTGGGCTACGTGCTCTGCTCGCAGTGGGTGGAGCGGGAGCTCTACGTGGGCCTGGTCGGCACCGTGCCCGCCGCCCGCGGCCGCGGGGTGGCCCGCGCCGCGCTGGCCGAGACGATCCGGCGGGCGGGCGCGGCGGGGGAGCACGACGTGGTCGAGCTCGGGGTGGACAGCGCCAGCCCCACCGGCGCCACCCGGCTCTACGACGCGCTCGGGTTCAGCACCGCGCGCGTCAGCGCCGCCTACCAGCGCGACCCCGCCTGAGCCGCCTCAGCCCAGCTGGGTGATGGTCACCGTGACGAACATCGACGACCCGCCGCCGGCGTAGGTGCCGCGCAGCGGGGGGACGTCGCCGTAGTCGCGGCCGTGCCCGACGCGGACGTAGCTCTCCCCGATCGGGGTCATCCCGGTGGGGTCGAAGGCCACCCACTCCCCGCACCACCACTCCACCCACGAGTGGGACTCGCCCTGCACGGCCTCCCCGACCCGGGCCTCGGAGCCAGCGGGGTGCAGGTAGCCCGAGACGTAGCGTGCGGGCAGGCCCACCGAGCGCAGCGCACCCACGGCCACGTGGGAGAAGTCCTGGCAGACGCCCTGACCGAGCTCCCAGACGTCACGGGCGGAGCTGTTCACCTCGGTGGCACCGGAGGTGTAGGTGATCTGGTCGGCGATCAACGCGCAGACGTCCAGCCCGGCCAGCCGCGGCGGTGCGCCCGTGGTGCCGCGGGCGGCCTCGAGCAGGTCGGGGTGGGGCCGGGTGCGGTCGCCCACCTCGAGGAACTCGGCCAGCTCGTCGGTCACCTTCCTGGAGCGCACGGCATCCCAGTCGGCGTCGGTGTCGGGGACGTGGCGCCGCTCGGCCCAGTCCTCACCCACCACGTGGGTGTCGACCACGGCGGTGGAGCGCACGCTGAGACGCTGGTGCGGCTCGTGCAGCTCGAAGGTGGTCACCGCGGTGCCGAAGTAGTCGGTGCTGGAGTGGCTCCACGCGGTGGGCTCGATGGTGAGCCGGCTGCTCCACACCGTCTGGGTGGGGCCGTTGACCGGGGTCATCCGCGCCTGGTTGTAGGAGGCCCGGACGGGGGTGTCGTAGGAGAAGCCGGTGTGGTGCTCGATCTGCAGACGCATCGTCACAGGGTCCTCTCCGTGGTCCAGGCCGTGTCCTCGCTGGGGGCGAAGAAGGTCTGCGAGATCGACCGGGCCACCTCGTCGCAGGCCCGCTGCACCCCGCCCATCTCCTCGTGCAGCCCGGCCAGCAGGTCGTCGAAGGTGGCGTAGGCGAGCCGGGCCCGGAGCCGCCCGAGGGTGCGCAGGGCCGCGTCGCTGCGCTGCTCCACGGCCCGGGGACGCACCCCGCTGAGGGACTCCAGGCAGGTGATCGCAGTGTTCAGCCCGTGCATCACCGAGCGGGGGAAGCGCTCGTCCAGGATCAGGAACTCCGCCGCCTCCCGGTCGGCCCGGAACCCGCGGTAGGTGCGCAGGAACGCGTCGTGGGCGCCGCACCCGCGCAGCACCGCCGGCCACGGGGTGTTGGCCTGGGCCAGCGCGGCCGAGGCAACCATCCGCGAGGTCATGTCCGCCTGCTCCAGGCTGCGTCCCAGCCGCATGAACTGCCAGCCGTCGTCGCGCACCATCAGCTGCCCGGCCACGCCGTTGAACAGGGCGCTGCGCTCCCGGCACCAGTCCAGGAAGGTGTGCGCGCGGACCACCCCCACCCGGCCGGCCGGGAGCTGCCGCCAGGCGGTGTTGACCGACTCCCACAGCTCGGACGGGATCACCTCGCGGGCCCGGCGCGCGTTCTCCCGGGCCGAGCTCCAGCAGGACACGATGGACGCCGGTTCGCTGCGGTCCCAGCCCAGCCGCCGCAGCACCTCGGCGTGGTCCAGCACGCCGTCCTCAGCAGGCACCTCCAGACCCATCAGCGCGACCAGGTTGCGGCTGGAGTCGTGCTCGCCGATCCAGGGGTCCTCGGCGCGCAGCCGCAGGTGCACCTGGACTATGCGGGCGGTGTCGTCGGCGCGCTCGACGTAGCGCCCGATCCAGAACAGCGACTCCGCGATGCGGCTCAGCACCGGTCCACCCCCCTCTGCTGCTGCTGCTCCTGCTGGTTGCGGTGCTCGGTGGTGTCGGTGTGGTGCTGGCCGGGGGCGAGGAAGTCCTCCGCGTGGCCGCCACCGCCCACCGGCGGCTCGACGGCCTCGACGTCGTCGTCGAGCTCGTCCGCGCCGAGCGGCTGCGGGCCGCTGAGCACCCAGGTGTCCTTGCTGCCACCGCCCTGGCTGCTGTTGACCACCAGCTCGCCCTCCGGGAGCGCCACCCGGGTCAGCCCGCCGGGCAGCACCCACACCTCGTCGCCGTCGTGCACGGCGAAGGGCCGGAGGTCGACGTGGCGCGGGGCCAGCCTCCCGTCGATCAGGGTCGGCACCGTGGACAGCTGCACCATCGGCTGGGCGATCCAGCCGCGCGGGTCGGCCAGCACCTTGCGGCGCAGCTCCTCGAGCTGGCCGGCGCTGGCGAAGGGGCCGATCACGATCCCCTTGCCGCCGGAGCCGTCGACCGGCTTCACCACCAGCTCGTCCAGGCGGTCCAGCACCTCCTCGCGGGCCTCGTCCTCCTCCAACCGCCAGGTGTCGACGTTGGCGATGATCGGGTCCTCGCCGAGGTAGTAGCGGGTCAGGTCCGGGACGTAGGTGTAGATCAGCTTGTCGTCGGCGACCCCGTTGCCCAGCGCGTTGGCCAGCGTCACCCCGCCGGCCTGCACCGCGTTCACCAGCCCGGGGACGCCGAGCATGGAGTCGGGGCGGAAGTGCACCGGGTCGATGAAGTCGTCGTCGATGCGGCGGTAGATGACGTCCACCCGCTGCATGCCCTGGGTGGTGCGCATGTAGACCCGGCCGCGGCGGCACTCCAGGTCACGCCCCTCGACCAGCTCCACCCCCATGGTGCGGGCCAGCAGGGTGTGCTCGAAGTAGGCGGAGTTGTAGACGCCCGGGGTCAGCACCACCACGGTGGGGTCGTCACGGCCCTCCGGGGCGGAGCGGCGCAGCGCCGACAGCAGCCGCTGGGCGTAGCCGGAGACGGGCCGGATCCGCTGCTGGGCGAAGGCCTCGGGCAGCGCGGAGGCCATCGCCGACCGGTTGGTCATCACGTAGGAGACGCCGCTGGGCACCCGGACGTTGTCCTCCAGCACGCGGAGGTCACCGTCGGGGGTGCGGATCAGGTCCACCCCGGCCACGTGCACCCGGACGCCGTTCGGCGGGGTGATGCCGTGCACGGCGCGGTGGAAGTGGGTGGAGGTGGACAGCAGCCGACGGGGCACCACGCCGTCGGCGACCACGCGGGCCTCGGAGTAGACGTCGGCCAGGAACGCCTCGAGCACCTTGACCCGCTGCGCCACCCCGCGCTCGATCAGCTGCCACTCCGCGGCGTCGAGGATGCGGGGGATGACGTCCAGGGGGAAGGGCCGCTCGACGCCGCCGACGTCGAAGGTGACGCCGGCGGTGATGTAGTTGCTGGCCAGGGAGTCGGCGATGCTGCGGATCTCGTCGGCCCCCAGCTGCTCCAGGGTCGTGAGCAGCGGTTGGTAGGCCCCCCGCACGTCGCCGTGGGCGGCCACCATCTCGTCGAAGGCGCGCCCGGCGGCGTACCCCTCGAGCAGCGCCGCGGAGTGCGTCAGGTCCGACATGGCTGAACCCTAGCGGGGCGTCCGAGGAGGCGGTGGCCGTGCCGTGTGACGACTGGGTGACGGATCACGGGGCGTCCCGGCTCACAGGACGAGCGCCATCCCCACCACCAGCACGCCCGGCGGCGGGGCCGGCGGCCGTGGTCTCACGAGACCTCGCTCGCGGGGGCCGACCAGGTCCGGCAGTGCCCGAAGGAGCCCCAGCCGCGGTGGAAGCCGTCCAGCAGCCAGCGCTCGGTGGAGGCGGCGTCGCCGTGGTCGCGGCCGCCGGTGACGTCGTCGTTGTTCTCCCGCGCGAAGCGGCGCAGCGCGTCCGGGCTGTCCGGCGGCAGCTCCAGGGTGGCGGCCAGCAGGTTGAGCTGGACCCCGGCGAAGCAGGTCGCCTGCAGCTCCAGCCGCCGGGTCAGCTCGTGGCGCTCCGAGGCGTCGGCGGCCTCCCAGGCGGCGGCGTAGCGGCCGAAGACGCCGGTGGTCTGCTGCAGGTGGTGACCGAGCTCGTGGGCCAGGACCAGCCAGTAGCCGCGCTCCCAGCGGGCGTAGTTGAAGGCGGTGTCGTCGGTCAGCTCGTTGAGGTAGACCGTGGTGTCGGCGCTGCAGTAGAAGGCCGGGTGCTCCTCGGGGGTGATGGTGCCGCAGGGGGTGGTGACCTCCTCGTCGAAGGTGCTCACCCCGGGTGCCCGCAGCTCGAAGCCCAGCGCGGCCAGGTCGGGGCGGACGGCCTCCACCAGGCAGTCCAGCACCGCCTCGGCGTGCTCGGCCAGCTCCTGGTCCGGCACCGGGGGGACGTCCAGCGGTGCCTCCCGGCAGCTGCGGCTGGCCGGGACGTCGGTGACGGTGTACAGCCGGTTGTCCTGCAGCCCGGTGCCGTCGGCCTCCACCTCGGGCGCGGGCTCGTCGGGCCAGGCCGGCCCGGGGGCACCGCGACCGGGGCTCCCGACCGGGGTCGGCGGGCCGAGGGAGGAGGTGGCGGTGGGGGAGGGCCGCGGCGGCCCGGCGGGGCTCGGCGGGGACGCCGACGTCGCCGGGGGAGGAGCGGCCGGGGAGGACGGCTCCGTGGACGCCGGCGGTGTCGAGGCCTGCGGGCCTCGCTGGGACAGCACCACGGCCAGGGCCACGGCCAGGACCAGGACGAGGGAGAGGACCGGGGTGACGACCGCGACCACCAGCCACCCGCGGGTGCGGGAGGGGGCGGGCTGGTGCATCGCCCCTCCTCGGGTCGCGGGCTCCCGCGACGGTCCTCCGGCGGGCTCGGGCTACGGGTCGGCAGCATAGGCGGCGGGGGGTCCGGTGGATCGAGATCGACCCGTCACCGCGGCGGTGGCTACCCTTCCCGGGTGAGCGCACAGACCCCCGACCGGCCGTCCGAGCAGATCCTCGACCTGCCCGAGCAGGTGCAGGTGCGCCGGGAGAAGCGGGCCCGGCTGGAGGAGGCCGGGCAGCCGGCCTACCCGGTCGCCGTCGCGCGCACCCACGCCCTGCACGACGTCCGCGAGCAGTGGGCCGACCTCGAGGCCGGTGAGGAGACCCAGGACGTGGTCTCCGTGGCCGGTCGCGTGGTCTTCGTCCGGAACACCGGCAAGCTCTGCTTCGCCACCCTGCAGGAGGGGTTCTCGCCCAGCCGGCCCGGCACCCGGCTGCAGGTGATGCTCTCCCTGGCCGAGGTCGGGGCCGACCGGCTGGCGGACTGGAAGGCCGACGTCGACCTGGGCGACCACGTCAGCGTCACCGGCCGGGTGGTCTGCTCCCGGCGCGGCGAGCTGTCGGTGATGGCCGGGGAGTGGTCGATGGCCTCGAAGGCGCTGCGCCCGATGCCGAACCTGCACAGCGAGCTGTCCGAGGAGACCCGGGTCCGGCAGCGCCACGCCGACCTGGTCGTCCGCGAGGAGGCCCGCGACCTGCTGCGCACCCGTGCCGCGATCACCCGCAGCATCCGCGAGACCCTGCACGGGCTGGACTACCTCGAGGTCGAGACCCCGGTGCTGCAGCTGGTGCACGGCGGGGCGACCGCCCGCCCCTTCGGCACCCACCTCAACGCGTTCGGCATCGACATGACGCTGCGGATCGCGCTCGAGCTCTACCTCAAGCGGGCCATGGTGGGCGGGGCGGAGCGGGTCTACGAGATGGGCCGCATCTTCCGCAACGAGGGCATCGACTCCTCCCACAGCGCCGAGTTCACGATGCTCGAGGCCTACGTGGCCTGGGGGGACCAGCGGACCGTCGCCGACCTCGTGCAGCGGCTCGTCCTCGACTGCGCGGACCTGCTCGGACGCCGTCAGGTGACCCACGTGGACGCCGAGGGCACCGAGCACACCATCGACCTGGACGGCGAGTGGCGCTGGCTCGGCGTCTACCCCGGGCTGTCGGAGCGGGTGGGTCGGGAGATCACGCCGCGGACCCCGGTGGCGGAGCTGCAGGCGCTCGCCGACGAGCACGAGGTCGAGCACGACGCGGCCTGGCCGGCGGACAAGCTGGTGATGGAGCTGTTCGGGGAGCTGGTGGAGCCGACGCTGATCCAGCCGACCTTCGTCTGCGACTACCCGCCGGCCGCCCAGCCGCTGGCCCGCCCGCACCGCAGCGACCCCGACCTGATCGAGGCGTGGGACCTGGTCATCGGCGGGATGGAGCGCGGTACCGGGTTCTCCGAGCTGATCGACCCGGTGATCCAGCGCGAGCGGCTCACCGCCCAGTCGCTGGCCGCGGCCGCCGGTGACGCCGAGGCGATGCAGCTGGACGAGGACTTCCTGGCCGCGCTGGAGTTCGGCGCCCCGCCGATGGGCGGGCTGGGGCTGGGGATCGACCGGCTGGTGATGCTGTTCACGGGGGTGGGGATCCGCGAGACGATCCTCTTCCCCCTCCTCAAGCCGGAGCAGTAACCGGGGTCTGTGCTGTTGCGGTGGTCGTGGCTGGGTCCGGTGCGAGTGGGAGGCGGTGCTGTCCCGCCCGGCGAGCCTCCTCCTCGTTCCTCGGAGGAGTTCGCCAACGCCCGGCACTCCCCGACAGCACCGCCTCCCACCCGCACCTCGTGCCGGGGTGTCGCCCTGCTCGACCCGGGTGGGGACGAGCCTTGCCGTGGGCGGTGCTGTTCCGGTCGGCGAGTCTCCTCCTCGTTCGTCGGAGGAGTTCAGCAACGCCCGGCACTCCCCGACAGCACCGCCTCCCACCCGCACCTCGTGCCCGGGTGTCGCCCTGCTCGACCCGGGTGGGGGACGAGCCTCGGCGTGGGCGGTGCTGTTCCGGTCGGCGAGCCTCGTCCTCGTTCGTCGGAGGAGTTCGCCAACGCCCGACTCCCCGACAGCACCGCCTCCCACCCGCACCTCGTGCCGGGGTGTCGCCCTGCTCGACCCGGGTGGGGACGAGCCTTGCCGTGGGTCGGCTGGTTCGACGGGCGCGGCTGGATGACGAGCTCGAGCTCGTGGTCGCGGCCCTCGCGGCCACCCGGGGTGGGATGAGCCGCTCCAAGCGCGATGCTGGGGACGCCGAGACGAGGGGAGCTCGATGGTGCGTGCTGAGGACGGAGACCGGCTGAGGGACCGGGTCGAGGCGCTGACGGCTGACCTCGACCGCGCCAGCGAGCGGTTGCGGGAGCTGACCGACGAGATGGCCCGGGCGCGCTCGGCGGGTGCCGGCGTCGACGAGATCGCGGAGCGCGCGGGCGTCCCCCGCGACATCGTGGTCGGGATCCTGGAGGGCCGGGTGTACGTGACCCTGCAGGACGAGGCGCGGGAGTACGAGGCGCGGCAGGACGACGGTCCGCAGAGCACCTGGATCATGACGTGGGCGGACCCGCCGGAGACCTGAGCGGTCCGAGGTGCAGGTGCGACCTCCCGGCTGCTGCCGCGCCACTCAGAGCGGTTGACACGCCGACGACGAGGATCGAGCACCGTGTTCGGTGCCGGATCGTCACCGCTGCTGACCGTCGGTGGCGGACAGCCCGGTCCACCGAGGGGACAAGCGTCAGCGCGGAGGGTCGTCCTCGTCCGGCCGGACCCAGCCACCCGCACGACCCGCCTCACCCGCTTGACCCGCCTCACCCGCACGTGCGCCGACACCCCGAGCACCTGCGCGCGAGTGCGCCCGGATCGTCACGGGGAAGGGCCGTCAGGCGACGATGTGAGCGCACTCGACCGGCGGCGTCGCGCCGGACCGGCGACGCGGAGGACGGGCGACGCGGCGGACGGCTCACGGCCTGCGATCAGGCCAGGGCCCGCTGGAGCAGGGCGGCGAGGGTCTGCTCCGCCTGGTCGGTCAGCTCGGTGACGGCGAACGAGGTGGGCCACGTGCCGCTGGCCTCGTCGAGGGCCGCCTCGGGGGTGACGCCGAACGTGGAATAGCGCTCCCCGTCGGCCTGGCCGCTGCGGAAGAAGCAGAGGACCTTGCCTTTGCGGGCCCAGGCGGGCTGGCCGTACCAGAGCTTCGGGGCCAGCTCGGGGGCGTTGGCGGTGACGAGCGCGTGGATGCGCTGGGCGGTGGTGCGGTCGGGCTCGGGCATCTGCTCGATCTTGTCCAGCAGGGCGGCCTCGTCAGCGGCGGCCCTGCCCCCGCGACCCCGTCCCGCCTCCTTCCTCAGCTCCGCTGCCCGCTCCTTCATGGCAGCACGCTCCCGCTCGGAGAAGGTGCCGTCGGTCGTGTCGTCGCTGGTCCTGGCCATCACCGCGTCCTCCCGGTCGGTTCGTCTCGTACCGGAGACGCTAGCCAGGGCAGGCAGCGCCTGCTTCTCGATTCCTGACCTCCTGCCCGGCCCCGACGTCAGACCCCGGGACGGCGACAGGGCCGGACGCTGGTGCGCCGGCCCTGTCGTGGTGGTGCGGGTCAGCTGGTGGCGGAGTCCTCGTCCTTGCTGCTGCTGGTGAGGAGGTGCTCCTTGATCTCGCGGACGCCCTCGGCGGTCCGGATGCCGGCCAGGGAGAACTCGAGGGAGACCCGGACCAGGGCGATGTAGATGACCACCGGGATCCAGCCGAAGACCAGGGCGACGACGCCCAGGCCCACGAGGCCGCCGGTGTCGGTGGAGAGGCCCGTGAGGATGAAGCTGATCGCGTAGCCGAGCCAGGCCAGCACCAGCAGGAGGGCCGCGCCGAGGTAGACGATCTTGACGATCGAGGGGGTGGCGTAGCTGGTGAAGGAGAAGTCCAGCAGCGACCTGAGCCCGCCGCCGGAGCGCCCCTTCCCGCCGCCGGGGCCGCCGGCCGCACCAGCGCCCTGGGACCACGGGGCCGCGGTCGCCGCGGTGCCGAACCCCTGCTGGCCGCCCTGGTCGCCGTAGCCGCCCTGGGCGTGGCCCTGCTGGCCGTAGTCCGCGCTCTGGCCGTAGCCCGCGGAGCCCTGCGGCGTGTAGCCGGCCGGTGTGTACCCGGCCGAGGGCTGGGACTGCGGGTACCCGGCCGAGCCCTGGGACTGCGGGTACCCGGCGGAGGCGGAGGACTGCGGGTAGCCGGTCGGCGCCTGGGGCTGGGCGGCCGAGGGCTGCGAGCCGGGCTGCTCACCCCACCCGCCCTGCGGCTGCTGCTCGCCCCAGCCGGTCGGCTGGGTCTGCCGGGTCTGGCCCGCGTCCCAGTCCGCCGAGGGCTGGCTCTGCGGCTGCTGCTCGCCCCACGACGGCTGCTGCTGGCCCTGCTCCCAGGCGTTCTGCGACTGGTCCCACGAGGCGGAGGAGGCGCTCGACGGCGGCGGTGCGGAGGGTGCCTGACTGTAGGGGTCGGGGTTCTGCCCGTACGGCTGCTGCCCGTAGCCCTGCTGCCCGTACTGCCCGTACTGCTCGGGAGAGCCGTAGGGCTGCTGGCCCTGCCCCTGGCCGTACGGCTGCCCGTACTGCTCGGGCGAGCCCGGCTGCTGCCCGTACTGCTCGGGCGAGCCCGGCTGCTGCCCGTACTGCTCGGGCGAGCCCGGCTGCTGCCCGTACTGCTCCTGCCCGGGCTGGGCCGGGTCGAAGCGGCGTGCACCGGGGTCGCGGCCCTGCTGATCGTCAGACATGCTGGCCATCCTGCCGTGAGCCGAGGTCAGAGACCACCCGACGCCCACCGCGGCGGCGGAGAGCCGTCGTCAGAAGGCGGACTCGGGCAGGTCCATCAGGTCCAGCGTGGTCGACTCGGCGATCTTCCGCTCGGCGGTCAGGTGCGGGAGCACCGTCTGCGCGAAGTGGCGGGCCGCGGCCACCTTGCCGGTGTAGAAGTCCGCGTCCTCGCCCGAGGCGCCCTCCTCGAGCCGCCGGGTCGCGACCTCCGCGCTCCGGAGCAGCAGCCAGGCGCAGACCACGTCGCCCAGGGCCATCAGCACCCGGGTGGTGTTCAACCCCACCTTGTAGACGTTGCGGACGTCGGACCCCTCGACCCTCGGGTCGGCCGACCGCAGGTGCTGGACAAGCAGCCCGACCATGGTCCCGGCGTCGCCCAGCGCCCGCTGCAGCATCGCCCGCTCCTCGGGCAGCGGC
The DNA here is from genome assembly GCF_900101785.1 of Auraticoccus monumenti. Lineage (GTDB taxonomy): Bacteria > Actinomycetota > Actinomycetes > Propionibacteriales > Propionibacteriaceae > Auraticoccus > Auraticoccus monumenti. Next base: position 1,189,269 of record NZ_LT629688.1, read on the forward strand.
CCCGCCGTCTCGGCGAAGGCGCCGATCCGCGCCGACAGCCAGCCCAGCGCCGCGCCGTCGTCGCGGACGATCTTGCGGAAGAACAGGTCCTGGCCCTGGATCGCGGTGGTGCCCTCGTACAGGGTGTCGATCTTGGCGTCGCGGACGTACTGCTCCAGCGGGTAGTCGCTGAGGAAGCCCGAGCCGCCGAGGGTCTGCAGCGACTCCGTGCCGAGCACCACCCAGGAGCGCTCGGAGCCGTAGCCCTTGACCAGCGGCAGCAGCAGGTCGTTCACCCGCTCGGCCATCGGGTCCCGCCCGCCGCGGGAGGCGGCCAGCCAGACGTCGTCCTGGATCGAGGCGGTGAAGAGCACCAGCGAGCGCAGCGCCTCGGCCCACATCTTCTGGGTCATCAGCGAGCGGCGGACGTCGGGGTGGTGCGTGATGGTGACGCGCGGGGCGGTCCGGTCCCCGGCCCGGGTCAGGTCCGCGCCCTGGACGCGGGTGCGGGCGTACTCCAGCGCGTTGAGGTAGCCGGTGGAGAGGGTGGCGATCGCCTTGGTGCCGACCATCATCCGCGCGTGCTCGATCACCTGGAACATCTGCGCGATGCCGTCGTGCACCTCGCCGAGCAGCCAGCCCCGGGCCGGGGTGCCGTCCGCGCCGAAGGTCATCTCGCAGGTGGTGGACACCTTGATGCCCATCTTCTTCTCGACGTTGGTGGCCCAGACGCCGTTGCGCTCACCGGTCAGCTCCCCGGTCTCGAGGTCGAAGTGGTGCTTGGGGACCATGAAGAGGCTGAGCCCCTTGGTGCCCGGGCCGCCGGCGCCCTCGACCCCGACCGGACGCGCCAGCACCAGGTGCAGGATGTTCTCGGTCAGGTCGTGCTCGCCGGAGGTGATGAAGCGCTTGACGCCCTCGATGTGCCAGGTCCCGTCCGGCTGGGGGAGGGCCCGGGTGCGGCCGGCGCCGACGTCGGAGCCGGCGTCGGGCTCGGTGAGGATCATGGTGGCGCCCCACTGCCGCTCGACCAGGTGGCGGGCCACCTGGCGGTCGCGCTCGGTGCCGTTGGCCCAGATGACCTGCCCGAACTTCGGTCCCGCGGCGTACATGTAGAGGGCCGGGTTGGCGCCCAGCACCTGCTCGAGGATCGCCCAGCGCAGCGACGGCGGGCAGTCGACGCCGCCCAGCTCGGCGGGCAGCTCGACCCGCCACCAGTCCGAGTCCATCCAGGTCTTGAAGGCCAGCTTGACCGGCTCCGGCATGGTCACGGTGCGGGCCACGGGGTCGTAGCGGGGTGGGTTGCGGTCGCCCTCGGCGAAGGAGCCGGCGAGCTTGGTGGTGGCCAGCGCGACCACCTCGGCCAGCATCGCCTCCGCCGTCTCGCGGTCCAGGTCCGCGGCCGGCCCGTGGCCCAGCACCGCCTCGCGACCCAGCAGCTCGAACAGGTTGAAGCTGGCGTCACGCAGGTTGGACTTGTAGTGGCTCATCGCTGGGCACCCCTGGGTCGTGGACGGATCCCGGTTACCGGCCGGTAACTTACAGTCTGCTACCGGCCGGTAGCCCGAGACAACCCCTGTGGGCACCCGGGTGCGCCCGGACCCGGATCAGGGGCGGTCGGGGTAGTCCAGCGTGGGCGGCACCACCGAGACGGAGTCGCCGTCGAAGGTGACCTCGCTCAGCCACATGGTGCGCCCGGGGTAGTCCGGGCCGACCTCGCCGGGGTACCACGCGTGGTAGACCATCCAGACCCGGCCGTCCTTCTCGAACAGTGCGCAGTGACCCGGGCCCGCCGCCACGTCGTTGCCGACCATGATCGGTTCCGGCGTCTTGGTGAACGGCCCCAGCGGGTCGTCGGCCACCGCGTGGCCCACCGCGTAGTCCGGCGAGGCGTAGGAGTTGGCGGAGTAGAACATGTGGAAGCGGCCCTCGTGCTCCCACAGGAACGGGCCCTCGACCAGCGTCCCCTCCCAGGGCAGGTCCTGCTTGAACAGCTGCCGGGGCTCGCCGACCAGCTCGGTACCGGACTCGTCGAGCTCCTGGACCGAGATCCAGGTGTCCACCCCGACCGCGTTGCCGTCGTTCTTCCAGTACAGGTAGCGGGTGCCGTCGCTGGTGGTGAAGGGGTGGGCGTCGATCGAGCCGCCCTGCTCCTCCTCGCAGACCAGCGGGTCCGGACGCTCGTCGACGTACGGCCCACCGGCCCGCTCGGCCACGGCGACCCCGACGCACTGGATCTCCGGGTCGGGCGCCCGGGTCGTGTAGTAGAGCAGGTAGCGGCCGTCGGAGTGCTTGATCGCCTCCGGCGCCCACACCTTGCCCGGGGAGCTCCAGGCCGGGAGGTCCGGCAGCGCGTCCGGGCCCTGGGACCAGGTCACCAGGTCCTCGCTGACCAGGGTCTGGGCGTTGCTGCCGTTGCCGTTGGTGGCGATGGCCAGGTAGCTGCCGTCCTCGGCGGTGATGATCATCGGGTCGGGGAAGTTCTGGTCGAAGATCGGGTTGGTGAAGCCCATGCTGCTCTCCTGCGCGGGGTCGGGGTCGGGGGTGGACGGGCCGCCGGCCGTGCCGCCCTGGCACCCGGCTGAGGTCAGCAGGGTCACCAGGGCGGCCACGACCAGCGCGACCCGGGCGGGCCGGCGCCGGAGGGAGGTCACCGGTTGCGGTCCCGGCGCTCGTAGAAGCGCAGGTGGTCGAAGACCGCGGTGGCGGCGGGGGTGTCCCCGCCGTGGGCCACCAGGCCGATCCGCGGCTCGGTGCCGGCCTCGAAGGTCCACACCGCGCCCCAGGTCCAGCTCCGGCCGTCGCGGCTGGTGCCGGCCCGGTACAGGTGCTCACCGGCCTCGTTGGTGCTGTGGGCCAGCCGCAGCCACACCGTCGGCGCCGGGGTGCCCACCAGCGCCCCGCCGAAGCTGGTGCGACCGTCCTCGGTGGCCACCAGCTCGCGGCCGAACTCGGTCTGGCGGGTGTTCCAGATGGCCACCGTGGAGAGCCGGGCGAAGTCGTCGTCCCCGGCGTAGGCCACGAGACCGGCCTGCTGGTAGTTGCGCACCTCGTCGGTGCCGAGGTCGAGGGTCACCTTGGTCTCGGCGATGTAGTCCCCGGCCGGGGCGTCGGCCAGCAGCACGCCGGCGTCGTTGCTCCCGCCGGTCAGGTCGGCGGCCTGCAGCGGCCAGCGCAGCGCACCGCCGGACACCGTCGCGTCGGGGTCCTCGCGGACCCAGTCCAGCGAGGTGCCGGGTCCGTCGAACTCCTCACCGCCGATCAGCCGGCCGGTGCGGGGCTCGGGCGCCAGTCGGGCGTCCTCCTCGGCCAGCGGCCGCACGGTCACGTTGTCGACCAGCGCCCCGGTCGAGGAGAGCGCGACGGGCGCGCCGGGCAGCACCAGACCGCGGTGGCTGTGCCCCACCTCCGCGGAGGGGTCGTTGAGGTCGCTCTCGCTGAGGGAGGCCACCACGTCGGAGCGGTCGACCTCGACGGTCAGCGTCTGCCAGCCGTCGCGGGCCGGGGCGTCGGTGCTGGTGGTGCGGACGTCGCGGCCGCGGGTGGTGGTCACCGTGAGCGCGCCGTCGGCCCAGGTGACCGAGACGCCCATGCGGGCCCGACCCAGGTCGACCGTGAGCGGCTCGTCACCGCGGACGTCCATCCGCAGCCGCAGGGTGCGGGCGGGGGCGTCCTGACGGGTGCTGGCCGGGCCCTGCACCAGTGCGGTGCGCCCGGCCTGCGGGTCCACCGGGCCCGGGCGCAGGCCGCGGAAGCCTGCCGCCGCCGGGTCCTCGGGGGTGATCCCCAGCCCGGAGCCGGTGACGGGGGCGGGCTGCGGCTCGTCGCTCGGGCCGAGTCCGGCACGGGTGCGCGGCCAGCCGTCCACCCAGTCCAGCCGGTCCAGCAGCATCGGGCGCTCGTTGATGCCGAAGGGCTCGGTCAGCCAGGGGTCCTGGCGGTCGAGGGCGTGGTAGACGATGTGGTCCCGGCCGCTGGCGTCGGTGGCCACCGCGTGGTGGCCGGCGCCGATCCAGCGGTTCCCGTTCTGGGTGAGCACCACGGTGCCGCCGACCCGGGAGTCCAGCAGCGAGATGCCGTCGGCGTCGACGAAGGGACCCAGCGGGGAGCGGGAGCGGCCGGCGAAGACGGAGTAGCCGGTGGTGGGTCCGGCGCAGCAGTTGGCCGCCGAGGCCATCAGGTAGTACCAGCCGTCGTGGCGGATGACGTAGCTGCCCTCGTAGCGGTTGTCGATGGCCACCTGGGTGGGCTCGCCCACAGCGGTCATCCCGTCCGCGGAGAGCTCGGTGACGTGCAGACCGCCGTAGTAGGAGCCGTAGTAGAGGTAGCGGCGCCCGTCTACGTCGGTGAGCTGGCTGGGGTCGTAGGTCCACAGGAACCCGTCGCCCTGGGGTCGGGGTGCGACCACGGGGGCGCCGGTGGGCGTCCACGGGCCGGTCGGGCTCGGGGCGGTGGCGGCACCGATGGCGGAGTCGTCCCCGGGGGCGGTGGTGTCGGTCACGGTGTAGTAGAGGACGTAGCGGCCGTCGACGTAGCGGATGTCGGGGGCCCACAGCCCGGCGGTGGGGCTGGCGTAGGAGGGGCGGTTGTCCTCGTCGAAGACCGTGCCCTGGTACTCCCAGTCGACCCAGTCCCGGGTCCGGGCGACGTGCATGACGCCCGGCTCGTCGCCCTCGCGCAGCGGGTCGGCGGTGGAGTAGGCGTACCAGAAGCCGTCCTTGCCCTGGATCACGGCCGGGTCGGCGAAGGTGTCGGCGAAGGAGGCGCTGATCGGGTTGCGGATCTCCTCGGTGCGGGGCGCGGCGTCGGCGGAGCCGACCGCGACCAGGCCGGCCGCGGCCAGCCCGCCGGCGGTGAGACCGGCGAGCAGCCGGCGGAGCGGGTAGGGGTTCATGGACGTCCTCGTCACATCGGTGGGTGGGGAGTGCGGGTGGTGCGGGCGGTCAGCCCTTGATGCCGCTGCTGGCGGCACCCTCGATGACGTAGCGCTGCACGAAGGAGTAGAGGATCAGCACGGGGACGCTCGCGATGGCGGCGCCGGCCATGATCACCGGGTAGTCGGTCGTGTAGGCGCCCTGCAGCTTGCTGAGCCCGACGGGCAGGGTCAGCCGCTCGGGGGAGAACAGCACGTAGATCGGCCAGACGAAGTCGTTCCAGTTGGCCAGGAAGGACAGCACGGCCAGGGTGACCAGGGCCGGGCGGGCGTTGGGCAGCACGATGGAGCGGAAGATCCGGAACGGGCCCGCCCCGTCGATCCGGGCGCTCTCCTCCAGCTCCAGCGGCAGCGCCGCGAAGAACTGCCGCATGAAGAAGACCCCGAAGGCACCCGCTGCGCCGGGCACGATCAGCGCCCACAGCGTGTCCAGCCAGCCGAGCCGGTTGAGCATCAGGAAGTTCGGCATCAGGAAGATGAAGCCCGGCACGAACAGCGTGGAGATGATCAGCCCGAACAGCAGCTTCTTGAAGGGGAACTCCATCCGGGCCAGCGCGTAGCCGGCCATCGAGGACACCAGCAGCACCAGCAGCGCGTGGGCGGTGGCGGCCACGAAGGAGTTCGCCGCCCAGAGCAGCACCGGTGAGGAGTCGTCGCCGAAGAACAGCGTGTTGAACGCGGCCAGGCTCGGCTCGGCCGGGAAGAACGTCGGCGGCACGGTGCGGCTCTCGACGTTGCTCTTGAAGGCGGTGAGCAGCATCCAGGCCAGCGGGCCGATGAAGACCAGCGTCAGCAGGCTCATCACCACCCAGAAGAGCACCTTCCCCGGCAGCGGCCTGCGCCCCCGGCCCGGGGCCTGGCGCGGGCTGACCGGGCTGTCACCGGTGGTACCACCGGGCAGGCGCTCGGTGGTCTCGGAGGTCGTCGTCATTTCCGCTCCTTGAGCAGACGGAAGTTGATGATGGAGACCACGGCCAGGAACACCGCGAGCAGGTAGCTCATCGCCGCCGCCTGGCCCATCCGGTACTGGCTGAGCCCGAGCTCGGTGATCACGATGATCGCGGTCCGGGTGGAGTCACCGGGCCCGCCCTGGGTGATCAGGTAGCTCTGGCCGAACATGTTGGCGCTGGCCAGCACGGTCATGGTGATGACGAAGACCAGCACGGGTCGCAGCCCCGGGACGGTGATGAAGCGGAACTGCTGCCAGGCGGAGGCCCCGTCCAGCGAGGCCGCCTCGTACTGCTCGACGCCGATGTCACCGAGCCCGGCGAGGTAGATGATCGCGTTGAAGCCGATCGTCCACCACACGGTGACCGCGACCAGGGAGATCCAGGCCCAGGGCTGCCCGGTCGTCCACGGGATGTCCGAGGGCAGACCGAGCAGACCCAGCAGGCCGTTGACCGCCCCGAAGGACGGGTCCAGCAGGTAGCGCCACATCAGGCCGATCACCGCCACGCCCAGCACGTACGGGGCGAAGAAGACCGCGCGGAAGAAGGTGCGGCCGGGGAACTTGCGGTGCAGCAGCACCGCGAGCCCCAGCGGGATCACCACCAGGAACGGGACGCTGGCCACGGTGAAGATGGCCGTCGCCTGCATGCCGTTCCAGAACGGCTCGAACTGCACCGAGGCCGGGTCGAACAGGGCGGTGTAGTTGTCCAGGCCGACGAACGGCTTCCCCTCCAGCAGGAAGTCCCAGTCGTGCAGGCTGATCCACAGGCCGTAGACGGCCGGGACCGCCACGAACACGACGAAGAGGACCAGGTACGGCAGCAGGAAGGCGTAGGGGGTGATCTTGGACCCGTGCACGCCGCCGAAGCGCATCGAGTCCGCGGGTCCCGATGCGCTGCGCCCGGGTGCCGTTCCCGGCACCGGGCGCAGCGCCCCGTCTGTGGTGGCGCTCATGGCCTCAGCCGTACTTCTTCGAGTTGGCCTCGAGGATCTTGGTGGCCCGCCCGGCGGCGTCGGAGAGCGCGGCCTGGGGGGTCTTGCTCCCCAGCACGGCCTCGTTGAGGGCCTTGTCCCACTCGGTCATGGCGTCACCGATGCCGGCCACCGGCGGCAGGAAGTGCAGCACGTCGACCTGCTGGGCGAGGGCGGACTGCTCGGGCAGCGCCTGGAACTCCGCGGACTCGCGGACCGAGGTGCGGGCGGGCACCTGACCGGCCTTGGCCCACTCCAGGGACTGCTGGCTGATCCAGTTGAGGAAGACCCGCGCGGCCTGGCTCTTGTTCTCGTCGGGGGTCTTCATGGTGGGGAGCACGAACTGGTGCGAGCCCGCCCAGGCCGCCGGGGTGCCGCCGATGTTGGGCAGCGGTGCGACGCCCCACTCGAGCTCCTCCTGCTCCTTGAGGGTGTTGACGTTCCAGATGCCGTTCCAGTTGAACGCGGTCTTGCCGTTCTGCAGGGCGATCGCGTCGGCGTCCTGGGCGATCTTGGACGGCGAGTGCCCGTCCTTGATCAGGTTCACGTACCAGGTCATGGCCTCCACGCCGGGGGCGTCGGCCCAGGTGACACCGGTGGCGTCGGGGCTGAACAGGTCGCCGCCGAACTGCCACAGCAGCGCCTGGACGGTCATCGAGCCGGTGAAGGGGAACGGGGTGGCCCAGTGCCCTTCGACGCCCTTGCTCTTCAGGGTGTCCAGCGCGGTGCCGTAGGACTCGGCGTCGGTCGGCGGGGCCTCGGGGTCCAGGCCGGCGTCCTCCATCACCTTCTTGTTGTAGAAGAAGCCGAGCGGGTGGACGTCCAGCGGGATGGCGTAGCGCTGCTCGCGCCACAGGCCGGCCTGCCAGGGCACCGGCGCGAAGTCGGCCTCGGACAGACCGAGACCGGTGGCCACGTCGTCCAGCGGCTGGATGACCTTGCGGGCGGCGTTGGTGGCCACGGAGTCCACGTGCATGATCGCGATCTCGGGACCCTTGCCCGCGGTCACGGCACTCGGCAGCTTGGCGTAGTAGTCCGCCCACTGCATCGTGTTCATGGTGACCTTGATGTTCTCGTTCTCGGTCTGGAACTTCTCGACCAGCTTCTTCATGATCGGGCCGTCACCACCGGTGAAGCCGTTCCAGAACTGGAGGGTGACCGGGGGGCCGTCGTAGCCGCTGGTCCCGCCGTCACCGGTGGGGGCCTGGCTGCTGCCGGGCACGCCCGCCGAGCCGGCGCCGCCGCACGCGGCCAGACCCAGCGCGGCCGCTGCTCCCAGCCCGCCGGTGAGCAGGCCCCGTCGGGTGAGTGCGGACATCGTCGTCGGAGACATCAGTGGTTCCTTCCATCGGTGGGCGATTCGTCGCGGGCCGACGATCGGTCGAGCGGGGCGGGGGTGGTGCTGGGGGCGGCGGAGAGCCGCAGGCAGTGCCAGGAGACCGCCGGCAGGGAGGCGGTCAGCCGGCCGTCGTCCAGGGTCGCGTCGCCCGGGCGCGGGACGACCCGCTCGGGCTGGGCGGCGGTGTTGGTCGCGGCGGGGTCGGCGTCGGTGAGCACCAGGTGCTCCACCAGCGAGAGGTCGCCGAAGCGGGACAGGTCGAGGTCGAGGGTGAGGTCGCCGACGAGGCCGCGGTTGACGGCCAGCACGACCAGTTCCCCGGTGGTCTCGTCCCAGGTCGCCACCGTGTGCAGCTGGTCGACCTCGCCGTAGCGCGCGGTGGCCACCAGCGGGGAGTCGACCGCCAGCCGGAGCACCGTGCCACGGGCGTGCCGGGCGGTGAGGGCGAAGGGGTGGAAGATCGTCTGCCGCCAGGCCGGACCGCCGGGCTCGGTCATGATCGGGGCGATCACGTTGACCAGCTGGGCCTGGCAGGCCATCGAGACCCGGTCGGTGTGACGGAGCAGCGTGATCAGCAGGCTGCCGACCACCACGGCGTCGGTCAGGTCGTAGACGTCCTCGATCAGGGGTGCCACGTCGCGGATGTCCAGACCGAGCTCGCCGGGGAAGCGGGACTGGTACCAGACGTTCCACTCGTCGAAGCTGACGTCGATGCGCCGGTCCGAGCCGCGGACGGCGGCCACGTGGTCGGCGGTGGCCACCACGGCGTCGATGAACCGCTCCATGTCCTCGGCGCTGGCCAGGAAGGAGTCGACGTCGCCGTCGACCGGCTCGTAGTAGGCGTGGGCGGAGATGTGGTCGACCTGGTCGAAGGCCTGCTCCAGGACGACTCGCTCCCAGGTGCCGAAGGTGGGCATCGACCGGTTGCTCGAGCCGCAGGCGACCAGCTCGAGGGTCGGGTCGAAGCGCTTCATGGCCCGGCCGACCTCCTCGGCCACGCGGGCGTACTCCTCGGGGGTCTTGTGCCCCATCTGCCAGGGGCCGTCCATCTCGTTGCCCAGGCACCAGAGCCGGACGTCCCAGGGCTCGGTGCGGCCGTTGGCCACGCGGCGGTCGGCGGTGGCGAGGCCGGGCTCGGCGTTGGTGTACTGCAGCAGGTCCACGGCCTCGGCCAGCCCGCGGGTGCCCAGGTTGACCGCCATCATCGGCTCGACGCCGATGCGCTCGCACCAGCCCAGGAAGTCGTCGGTGCCGACCTGGTTGGGCTCGATGGCCCGCCAGGCGAGGTCGAGGGTGACGGGGCGCTCCTCGCGCGGGCCGACGCCGTCCTCCCAGCGGTAGTTGGAGACGAAGTTGCCGCCGGGGTAGCGCACCATCGTGACGCCGAGCTCGTCGACCAGCCCGGCGACGTCAGCACGGAAGCCGTGCTCGTCGGCGGTGGGGTGGTCGGGCTCGTAGACGCCGGTGTAGACGCAGCGGCCCATGTGCTCCACGAAGGAGCCGAAGAGCCGGGGTCGGACCGGGGCGAGGACGAAGGCCGGGTCGGCCACCACCCTCGCGAGGGCGAGCTGGGGCGGCCGGGCGATCCCGGTCGTGGGCGATGGGGTGGTCTCCACCGTGTCCTCTCCGTCGAGCACGAGCCACGCCGTTTACAACGGTTGACGTGGCCGGGTGAACCATTTCTACAACGGTTGACCTGCGTTGTAAAGCGGCTAGGCTGCCCACCATGGAACCGTCGAGGACCGGGCGGTCCGGCCGGTGAGCGGGGCGGTCTCGCCGTGACCGCGCGGTTGAAGGACGTCGCCGCCCGCGCCGGGGTCTCGGTGAAGACGGCCTCGAACGTGATCAACGACTACCCGCACATCACCCCCGCCACCCGGGCCAAGGTCGAGGCGGCCATCCGCGAGCTGCGCTACCGGCCCAACGTCAGCGCGCGCCAGCTCAAGCACGGCAAGGCCGGCTTCCTGGCCCTGGCCGTGCCGGCCATGGAGTCGCCCTACTTCGCCGAGCTGGCCGCGCTGGTGAGCGCCGAGGCCACCCGCCGGGGCTACCTGATGCTGCTCGACACCACCGGTGCCGACGCCGAGGCCGAGCGGCTGGTGCTGGACGGCGTGCGCAGCCACCTGATCGACGGGGTGATCTTCTCCCCGCTGGCGCTGTCGGCCGAGGAGATCGCCGACCGGGCCGACCGGCTGCCGATGGTGCTGCTCGGGGAGCGGGGGGTGCCGCCGGGCTACGACCACGTCGCGGTCGACTCCGTGGCCGCGGCCCGCAGTGTCACCGAGCACCTCGTCTCGCTGGGTCGGCGCCGGGTGGCGGCGATCGGCCGGGAGTCGGTCCGCGGGACGGCGTCGGTGCGGCTGGACGGCTACCAGCAGGCGCTGGCCGCCGCCGGGCTGGCCCTGGCCCCCGAGCTGGTGCGCGGGGTCGCCCACTACGAGCGCGAGGACGGCCGGCGGGCCATGCACGAGCTGCTGGCGCTCCCCGACCCGCCGGACGCGGTCTTCTGCTTCAACGACCTCCTCGCCGTCGGTGCGCTGCGGGCCTGCGCCGAGGCCGGCGTCAGCGTCCCCGATCAGGTGGCGGTGGCCGGCTTCGACGACATCGCCGAAGGTCGTTACTCCACCCCGGCGCTGACCACGGTCGCGGCGGACCTGACCGTGCTGTGCCGGGAGGCGCTCCGGCTGCTGATCGCGCGGATCGAGAACGAGTCGACCGGGCCGGAGTCGGTCGAGGTGCCCTGGACCCTGCAGGTGCGCGAGAGCACGGTGGGTCGGGGTGGCCTGGTGACGGCGGGCGGGGTCGTGGCCGAGCCGTCGGCGTCCGGTGCCCTGGTGGGCGGCGGTGGCGGGAGCGGGACCGTCTCTGTTGGTGGTTGACTGGTCCCGTGTCTGAATCGATTTTGAACGCGTCCCGGGTGGAGCTCGACCGGGCCGCCGTGGTGCGGTGGCGCAACGGCGTCTTCCTGGTGTTCCTGGCCACGGGGCTGACGTTCTCGTCCTGGGCGGCGCGGCTGCCGCGGGTCCGCGACGAGCTCGGCGCGACGACCGGCCAGATGGGTCTGGTGGTGCTGGCCATGGCCATCGGCTCGATCGTCGGGCTGGTCGCGAGCAGCCACGTGCTGGCCCGCTTCGGCTCCCAGCGGACGATGGCCTTCTTCTTCGCCCTGCTCGGGGCGGGGATGGTGGCCGCCGGGATGGGCGTGGAGCTGGTCAGCTACCCGCTGCTCGCGGCCGGCATGGTGCTGGCCGGGTTGGGCATGGGCACCACCGACGTCGCGATGAACCTCAACGGCGCGGTGGCCGAGCGGGCGCTGGGTCGCACCGTGATGCCGCTGTTCCACGCGTTCTTCAGCTTCGGGACCATGGGCGGGGCCGGCATCGGGGCGCTGGCCGAGCTGCTCGGGGTGGGTGTGGGCCCGCAGATGGCGGTGCTCGCCGTCGTGCTGGTGGCCGCGGTGCTGGTCGGCGTGCGCTGGACCCAGCACGAGAACAGCCTGGACACCCGGGCGGAGGCCGACGAGCCGGCGTCGACCGCGCGTGACCGGCTGGCCGTGTGGCGCCAGCCGGCCACCATCCTGATCGGCCTGATCGTGCTCGGGATGGCCCTCGCGGAGGGCAGCGCCAACGACTGGGTGGCGCTGGCCATGGTCGACGGCCACCAGACCAGCAACGCCGTCGGCGGGGCCGGTCTGGTCGTCTTCGTGACGGCGATGACCGTCGGCCGGGTCGCGGGGGTGTGGGTGCTGGACCGCTTCGGCCGGGTGCCGGTGCTGCGGGCCACCGCGCTGGTGGCCTCGGTGGGGCTGGCCACCACGATCTTCTCCCCGTGGACGTCGCTCGCCTTCGTCGGCATCGCCCTGTGGGGGCTCGGCTCGTCGCTCGGGTTCCCGGTCGGCATGTCGGCCGCCGCCGACGACCCGCGCCAGGCCGCGGCCCGGGTCAGCGCCGTGGCCACCATCGGCTACGTCGCCTTCCTGGTCGGACCGCCGGTGATCGGGTTCCTCGGTGAGCAGGTCGGGATCCTGCACGCGCTTCTGGTGGTGCTGGTCCTGGTGGCCCTGGTGGCCTTCGTCGCACCGGCCGCGCGGGAGCAGTCGCTGGAGCGGTGAGCCGGTCGCGGGACGCCATCTAAATGGGTCGGTGGCTGGCGGCGCGCCCATCAGAGACGCCTTGAGCACTGTCCGCCAGGCATCGCGGGTTGCACTCGCGGCCCGGACCCGCTCTCCGCGGTCTACCGCGCGCGTCTCCTACCCCGTGGAACCGGCTCCGGCGTTCGGCGCCCACCGGTTCCGACTGGGCGGAGCTGACGCGCGGCAGACGGCCCGTCTGGAGGCGCCCGCAGATGCAGCACCCGGTTTCGCAGGCCGTCGATGGCGATTCATCAGAGCCACAGTCGGCGGCCACGACCCCCTCGAACGGCCATCCGCCACGGCCGGGGTTGTGTCGGCTCCGGCGTGGGTGCCGTTTCGCCCCGTGGACCGCTGTGCCGACTGGCTCGCGGCCGGTCCTGACCCCAGGTGGCTCCATGTTGACCGCGCGTTCGGTCCATGGCGTGCAGCGGTCCTGGTGGACAGCTTCGTGTCGCCGTTCCCCTCACGGTCGGGTGGCCCTCTGGGCTCCAGCCCACGAGGGGCGACGCACCAGCCCTGTGTCCCGCGCTTCATGCCCGCCTTGGTACCCGGACGACGAGTCCGTCGGACCCGATGGCGGGCTGTGTGTACAACGACACCGTGAGACCGGTGGAGCCGCGGAAATGTCAGTGGCCGTCCGTAGATTCGGTACATGGACGCAGCTCAGGAGGTGCTTGCACGGGTGTCGCCGTTGATGGCCCCGGGTGCTGCGAGCACGCCTGACGCCACCGGTGGGATTGCCGTCGATGCATCGCTGGTCCAGTCCTGGACGGAGCGTCTGACGACCACCACCGAGCTCGATGTCGAGCCCGCGGCGCTGGTCGATGTGATCCGGGCGCTGGAGGTGCTGAAGTGCGCTGCCGAGGCGGTGCAGGCCGTCGCGGCCGCCGAGCTGGACCGGGAGACCCGCGCTGAGGAGGGGCGTCGCGGAGTCCCGGCCGCTCGGCAGGGGCGCGGTGTGGCCGCCCAGGTCGCCCTGGCGCGGCGGGAGTCACCCGCGCGGGGCCGGCAGCACCTCGGCCTGGCGCTCGTGCTGGACCGGGAGCTGCCCCACACCCTCGACGCGCTCCGGGCCGGGCGGATCTCCGAGTGGCGGGCGACCCTGCTGGCCCGGGAGACCGCCTGCCTGTCCCGGGAGCACCGCGCCGAGGTCGACCACGCCATGGCCGGGGACCCTGACCGGTTGGAGGCGATGGGTGAGGGGCAGCTGATCGCCGAGGCCCGCGCCCGTTCCTACCGCCTCGACCCCGAGGCCGCGGTGCAGCGACGCCGTCGCGCCGAGGCCGAGCGGCGGGTGAGCCTGCGACCGGCACCGGACACGATGAGCCAGCTCAGCGCCCTGCTCCCGGTGAAGGACGGGGTCGCGGTCCACGCCTTCCTGTGCCGGCAGGCCGACGCCGAGGTCGCCGCCGGTGACGGGCGTGGCCGCGGGCAGATCATGGCCGACACCCTCGTCGAACGGGTCCTGGGCACCAGCCGTGCGCACGACCGCTCCCACGGCGCCGCGCCGGATGACGTGCCGCACAGCCCGGACCCGGGTGGACGGTCCGAGGCGGAGGGCGAGCGCGGTCCGTCGTGTGCCAGCGGTGAGCCCGGCGGCGCGTACTCGCAGTGCGGTGAGCCCGGTGGCGCGTACACGCAGGCGGGTGAGCCGCGCGGGTCGTCGCAGCAGCGCGACAGCGAGACCGGTGGCGGCCAGAGCGCGACTCCTCGGTCGGGTGGGGGCAGCGGTGAGGCGAGCGCGGCGGAGACGTCGGTGATGATCCACCTCCTGGTCTCCGACACCGTCCTCCTCGGCGGGCCGGGCGCCGGTCACGTCGACGGCTACGGCCCCGTCCCCGCCGACCTCGCCCGCCAGCTCGCCACCACCGACCGCGCCTGGATCCGCCGCCTCTACACCACCCCCGGCACGGGCGAGCTGGTCGCCGCGGACAGCCGCGCCCGCCGCTACCCCGCCCGCCTGGCCCAGCTGATCCGACTCCGCGACCGGACCTGCCGCACCCCCTGGTGCGACGCCCCGATCCGGCACACCGACCACGTCGTCCCCGCCACCGACGGCGGCGCGACCTCGTTGGGCAACGGTCAAGGTCTGTGCGAGGCCTGCAACTACGCCAAGGAGTCACCCGGCTGGACCGCCCGACCACGCCCCGGCCCGCGCCACACCGTCCGCACCACCACACCCACCGGCCACGGCTACCAGTCCACGGCACCACCACCGCTCGACCCGGCGCTCCTCACGCCGATCGGTCCCCATCCGGGTGACGGTAAGGGCGGACACGCGCTCACCGCGTGACGGCGATGCACCACCCGGTGCAGCGAGCTGCCCACCGGTTCTGTCCGGTGGGCAGGGGTGGCCTCGGGGCTGAGGCGTGTCAGGTTCCGGCCGGGAGGCCCCGGGCAGGAGCGGCTGAGCGCCCCGTGGGTGACGGCTGCCTCCCGGTGCGAACAGATGGATCAGCGACGCGCCGCGAGGAGTGACATCACGAGATGGGTGAGGCAGCAAGGGTCCGCAGCGCGCAGCGGCCGCTCCGCCGCCGGGGCTCGATCGTGTCGCGGTCGCCACTCCACACCGCTGGGGCTCAGCCGCGCCCCGGCTCGCGGGAACTGCGCCGGCAAGGGAGGCCCAGCTGGAGCGGGACGGCCGAGCCGGCGGCAGCAGCTCCTCCTCCGACCTAGTGGCCGACGCGGTCGAGCAACCCGCGCTGGTGGAGGTTCCGGATGAGGGCACGCAGCCCGAACTCCCAGCGCGGGGCGGTCTCGGAGCGGGTGACGCGGTTCACCAGCGTGCCCAGCCGGGGGCTGGAGATGCGGACCACGTCCTCGAGGTGGTGGGTGAAGCCCATGCCGGGGTGGTCCCGGTCCTGGGTGGGGGAGAAGAGGGTGCCGGTGTAGAGCAGCACACCATCCGGGTACTGGTGCGCGTCCCCGACGGTGTAGGCGGCCAGCTCGGCGACGTCGCGGGAGATCTGGCTCATGTCGCTCGTCCCGTCGAGGACGAAGCCGTCGTCGACACCGAGCACCTGCAGCCGCACCGCGGCGCCACGGACGTCGTCGAGGGTGAAGTCGTCGTCCAGCAGCCGCAGGAACGGTCCGGCCGCGGCGGAGGCGTTGTTGTCCTTCGCCCTGGGCAGCAGCAGCGCGGACCGGCCCTCGACGTCGCGGAGGTTGACGTCGTTGCCCAACGTCGCGCCCACGACCCGTCCGGTCGAGGTCACGGCCAGCGCCACCTCGGGCTCGGGGTTGTTCCAGCTCGACACCTCTGCCACCCCGACCTGCTGACCGCACCCCACCGCCGACAGCACCGGCGCCTTGGTGAACACCTCCGGGTCCGGGCCGAGCCCGACCTCGAGGTACTGCGACCACAGTCCACGCGACTGCAGGTCCGTCTTGAGCCGGGCCGCGTCCTCGCTGCCGGGACGCACCGCCGAGACCTCGCGTCCGACGACCGCCTCCAGCTCACCACGCAGCCGGTCGGCCTGGGCGGGGTCGCCGCCGGCGCGCTCCTCGATCAGCCGCTCCATCAGCGAGCTGGCGAAGGTCACCCCGGCCGCCTTCAGCACCGACAGGTCGACCGGGGCCAGCAGCGTGGGTGACGCCGGATCGCCCGCGCCCTCGGCCAGCGAGGCGGCGAGCACGTCGGTCAGCGGCCACCCTCGCCCCGGCTCGGCCTGCCGCAGCGCAGCGACCGGGTCGGGCTGCTCGAGCAGGTCCGAGATGGTGGGGAAGCTCGCGGAGACGTCGACCAGCTCCTCACCGCGGACGGTGACGACGCAGGGTCCCGCGACCGCGGGGTCCAGCACCCGGCCCACCAGCGTGGCCCGGCCGACGTCGGTGGGAAGCAGGTCGGAGAGGTCGTCGAGGAGGTTCATGGCGTCCTTGTCGGGTGGTGGGACGGGGGACAGGGGACCGGACCATCAGGCTCCCGGCGCAGAGGACGGCGCGTCGCACGGCCGGCGGTACCGGCCGCGAGGCCCACGTCGGCCGGGACGGGAGCGTCCGGCAGCGCACGTCCGCCCCTCACGTCGGCCGGGACGGGTGGGCCGGTGACCGGGCACGGACGCACGTTCGGCGTCCGTGCCCGGCCGGGCCGGGTCAGACGTTCGCGTACCAGGCCTCGACGGCCTCGACGTCGGTGCTGGCGTCGCCGGGGCGACCGAGCTTGTCGTAGTGGCGCTTGCGGGCCCGCATGTCGCTCAGCAGCACCGCCCGGGCGTGGGTGGCCACCTCCACCGCGACCTCGCGGGGCACCACGACCACCCCGTCGTCGTCGGCGCCCACGACGTCGCCGGGGTTGACCTGGGTGCCGCCGCAGGCGATCTGCGTCTGCGCCTCGACGGCCTCGATCCGCCCGGGGATGATGGTGCGGCCGCGACGGCGGGCCACCACCGGTGTGCCCTGGGCCTCGAGCTCGCCGGTGTCACGGGCGTAGCCGTCGGTGATGATCCCGACCGCGCCGCCGACGATCGTGCCCATGGCGTTCTCCGAGCCCCAGAAGCCGACCTCGGGGCCGCCGCCGGAGTCCATCACCACCACGTGGCCGGGGGTCAGGTCGTTGGGGAGGCGCTCGGCCGGGTACTTCTCGAACCAGAGCCGGTGGGCCGCGACGACGTCCTCGGTGCTGGTCAGCTTCCACATCGGCTTGTTGGAGGGGACGCAGCGCAGGGTGGCGGCCTCGCCGAAGAACTTCATGCCCCGCCAGAGCGGACGCACGTCGTGGTTCATCAGACCGATGTTGAAGTAGCCGATGCCGTCCATGGCGTCGACGACGTCCACCACCCGGAGGAACTTGTACAACGTCCCGAGCTGGTCCGGGTCCGCCTGGGTGTAGGGCAGCTCCGGGGCCTGCTGGACGGGCAGGGTGTGGGTCATGGTGTGATCGCTCCTCGGTTGTGGTTGTGCGGTCGGCCCGGGCGGCGGGTGCCGGCGGGACGTGGGGGTGACGCGGGTGCGCGTCGGTGGGTCAGGCGGACCCGGCGTGTCGCCGGGCCAGCTCGACGTAGGTCTCGGCGTTGGTGACGAGGTGCTCGCGCTCGGGGTCGGTGAGCTCGCGGCGTACCCGGGCGGGCAGCCCGAGCACCAGTGAGCCCGACGGGATCTCGACGTCCTCGGCCACCACCGCGCCGGCGCCGATGATGACGTCGTCGCCGATGCGGGCCCGGTTGAGCACGATCGCGCCCATCCCGACCAGCACCCGGTCGCCGACCGTGCAGTTGTGCAGGACGGCCCGGTGGCCGACGGTGACCTGGCGGCCGAGGCGGACCCCGAGCCCGGGGTCGGCGTGCAGCACGCAGCCGTCCTGGACGTTGCTCCGCGGCCCGACCACGATGTCCTCACCGTCGCCGCGCAGGACGGCGCCGAACCAGACCGAGGCGTGCTCGGCCAGGCGGACCCGCCCCACCAGCGAGGCGGTCGGCGCGACCCAGGCGGTGGGGTCCACCTCCGGGTGGTGGCCTTCGAACCCGTGCAGGCTCACCGTGACCACCGCCCCAGGTCGTACCAGCGCGTCGCGGTCCCGCCGAGCACCTCGGCCCGGTCGTCGGCGTCGGGGACCACCCGCTCCAGCACGGCCACCTGGTCCCGCCACAGCGTGCGGTAGTCCGTGCCGAGCTCGGAGACCGGCCAGTTGCTGGCCAGCATGGTCCGCTCCGGGCCGAACGCCTCCAGCACGACGCCGGCGACCTCGTCCAGCTGCTCGGGCTGCCAGTCCCAGCGCGAGACCACGTCCAGCCCCACCGACAGCTTGATCGCCACCCCGGGGGCGTCGGCCAGCCGGGCGATGTTGTCCCGCCACGGCTGGGCGGGCGCGCCGTCCAGCGGCGGCCGTGCCAGGTGGTCCACCACGATCCGCAGCCCCGGCACCTGCTCGGCCAGCTGCACCACCTGGGCGCACTGGACGTCGTCGAGCGGGACCACGTCCCAGGACAGCCCGGCGTCGGCCAGCTCGGTGAAGAGCTCGACGACGTCGTCGCCGGCCAGCCAGTCCAGCGGCTCACGACCGACCAGGCAGCGGACCCCGACCAGACGGGGGAGGTCCATCCGGGTCCGCTCCCGCCGCGCGGCGTCCGGGTCGCGCAGCGGCAGCCAGCCGACGACCCCGCGCACCGGCTCCAGCCGGCTCCAGCGGGCCAGCCGGTCGTTCTCCTCCGGTCCGTCCTCGGACTCCACCAGCACGGTGCCGTCGATCCCGAGCTCGACGGTCATCGTCGCCAGGTCCTCGGGACGGAAGTCGCGCACCAGGGCGCCGTGCCCGGGTCCGCGCCAGGGCTGCTCGCTCTCCCCGGCCACCCAGAAGTGCTGGTGGGCGTCGATGGTGGTGGTCGCGGGCGTCGGGTCCGCGGGTGCGGCGGTCATCGTCCCTCCCAGGAGGCCGGTCGTCGGGCGAGGAAGGCCTGGACGCCCTCGGCGAAGTCGGCGCTGCCGTAGCAGGCCCCCACCAGGTCGTCGCAGTCCGCCTCGGGGTCGTGGTCCAGTCGTCGGCTCGTCTGCTTCAACGCCCGGACGCTCAGCGGCGCACCGCCGGCGATCGTCCGGGCCAGCTCGGCGGCCACCGGACGCGGGTCGCTGCCGGCGGGGAGCAGCCGCGTGATGAACCCGCTGGGGGCCAGCTCGGCGGCGCTCACCAGGTCCGCGGCCAGCAGCAGCTGGTCGGTGCGGGCGGCCCCGAGACGGCGGCGCACCAACTCGACGGCGGAGGCGTCGATGCAGTTGCCCAGGGTCCGCGACACCGGGGCGCCGAACTGGACGTCCTCGGCGGCGACCACCAGGTCGCAGGCCGCGGCCAGCACCAGCCCGGCGCCGACCGCCAGCCCGGGCACCGCCGCGACCACCGGGACCGGCACCGCCTGCAGCGCCTCCAGCACCGCCCGCACCCGCTGCTCGTAGCGCAGCCCGGCATCGGCGTCGAAGCCGGGGAACTGGGCGATGTCGGTGCCGGCGGCGAAGGCGCGGTCCCCGGTCGAGGTCAGCACCACCGCCCGCACCCGCGGGTCACCGGCGACGTCCCGGGCGTGCTGCTCCAGCTCGTCGTACATCCGCCAGGTCAGGGCGTTGAGCTTGCGCGGGTGGTCCAGCCGGAGCGTGAGGACCGCCCCGTCCAGGGAGCTGCGCACCCCGTCGACGGCGTCCTCCCCGCCGACGGGCTCCTGGTCAGCCACGGACGGCCCCCTCGGCGAGCGACCCGGTGCCCGCCCCGGCCGCGGCCAGCAGGTCGTCGTGCTCCCCGAGCAGCGGGGCCGGACGGCGGACCGTGGCCGGGGTGCCGGAGAGCCGGACCGGGGAGGCCAGCACCTTGACCGTGCCCTCCACCGGGTGCTCGTAGCTGGTGACCGCACCGCGCTCGGCGACGTGGGGGTCGGAGTCCAGCACGTAGGAGTAGTCCCGGATCGGTCCGGCCGGGACGCCGATCTCCAGCAGGGCCTCCACCCACTCGTCCACGGTCCGGGAGGAGAACAGCGGCGTGAGCTCGGCGACCAGCTCGTCGCGGTGGCGCATCCGCAGGGTGTTGGTGCTGTAGCGCGCGTCCTGCACCAGCTCCGGCACTCCCAGCACCTCGCACAGCCGGGACCACAGGCGCTCGTTGTTGGCGCCCACCGTCAGGTAGCCGTCGCTGGCCCGGAACGCCTGGTACGGGGCGGACATCCGGTTCGCCGACCCCAGCGCCGCCGGCGCCTCGCCGGTCGCCCAGTACTCGGTGGACTCCCACACCGACAGCGCCAGCGCGGACTCGAACAGCGACACCTCCAGGTACTGCCCCTCCCCGGTGGCCAGCCGGGCCACGTAGGCGGTGAGGATGCCGAAGGCGGTGAACATGCCCGCCCCCAGGTCGGCCACCGGCAGCCCGCACTTGACCGGGTCGCCGCCGGGCTCGCCGGTGATGCTCATCACCCCCGACATGCCCTGGGCGATCAGGTCGTACCCGGGGCGACGGGCGTACGGACCGGTCTGGCCGAAGCCGGAGATGCTGGCGTAGATCAGCGCCGGGTTGTGCTGCTTGAGGGTCTCGTAGTCGATGCCCAGCCGCGTCGTGACGCCCGGCCGGAAGTTCTCCACCACCACGTCGGCCTCGCCCACCATGGCGTAGAACCGCTCCCGCTGTGCCTCGTCCTTCAGGTCCAGCCGGACGCTGCGCTTGTTGCGGTTGAGGGCCAGGAAGGCCCGGGAGTCCTCCCCCCGGACGGCGTAGCCCCAGGAGGTGCGGGTCTGGTCCCCGCCGTCGGGGTTCTCGATCTTGACGACGTCGGCGCCCATGTCGGCCAGCATCATCGTGCAGTACGGGCCGGACATCACCTGGGTCAGGTCGAGCACCCGCATGCCGCTCAGGGCGCCGTCGGGCAGGTCGGACAAGGTCATTCGGGCTCTCCTCGCGAAGGGGTTCGGTCCGGGCGGGCGGACGGTCGGGCCGCCCGCCCGGACGTCGACGGTGGGCTCAGCCGAGGCTGGCGTTGGTCTCGGTGAAGAAGGCGTCGACCGCCTCTTCCAGGGTCAGCCGTCCGAACGCGACCTCGTTGTAGTTGCGCGTGAAGGCCTGCTGGAACACCGCGTTGAAGCCGGGCGGGTAGTTCACCTTGGGCGGGTTGTCCTCGCTGATGGCCCGGTACTGCTCGAGCTCGTCGCGCTTGAGGTCGGGCAGCTCGGAGTCCTCGGCGGTCAGGGCGTCCAGCACCGCGGTGTTCGTGGGGGCGCCGTTGTCGGCGGCGAAGGTCACCCCGGCCTCGACGTCGTTGGTGAAGAAGTCGATGAACGCGGCCGCGGTGGGGACGTTCTCGCAGTTGGTGGAGATGCCGAAGCCGGAGGCCACCAGGATGTTGCCGATCCCGGCGGGTCCGTCGGGGTAGCGGGCGGCCTGGAGCTGTCCGGCGTCACGGCCCTCGAGGGTCTGCTGGGCCACGTAGAGGGAGTTGCCCGGGAGCACCCCGACCATCAACTGCCCGGTCGCCAGGTAGCCCTGGTCGGCCCCGGGTGGCTCCTCGGCGGACATGTCCGGAGGCAGGGCGACGCCCTCCTCCTGCAGCTTCAGCCAGGTGCCCCAGTACTCCTTGAGCTGGTCCTCGGTGAAGCCCAGCTTGCCCTCGGCGTCGAAGACCTCGATGCCCTGGCCCACGGCCCAGGCGTAGAAGGCGTTCTGCTCCTCGCCGCCGGCCGCCACCGCGTAGGTGCCCTCGGGCAGACCCTCCTGGGCGCTGCGCACGTACTCGAAGAACTGCTCCCAGTCCCAGCTCTCCGGAGGGGCGCCCGCGCCGGCCTCCTCGGCCAGGGTGGTGTTGATCATCAGGGCGTCCCAGGCGATGCCGTAGGGGATGAAGTACAGCTTGCCGTCGCTGCCCCGGCCACCGTCGAGGACGGCGGCGGGGATCATGCTGGTGTCGATGGCCCCGGAGGCCACCATGTCGTCCAGCGGCTGCAGGGTCTGGCGCTTCACGTAGTCGTTGACCTGGCGGTCCTGCATCTGCACCACGCAGGGGAGCGACCGGCTGGAGGCCTGCACGTTCAGCCGGTTGAAGTACTGCGCGTAGTCGGCGGACTGGGTCTCGGTGGTCACCTCGGGGTGGGCCTCGTTGAACTGCTCGATGACGGCGTTGGTCTTGGCGTTGCGGGACTCACCACCCCACCAGGCGACCTGGAGCGCGCCGCTGACCTCGCCCTGGCCGTCCGAGCTTTCCGCGGTTCCCTGGTTGAGGCACGCCGTGCTGGTGAGCGCGACGCCGAGCAGCAGCGCGACCCCGGTGAGGGTTCGGCGGCGACGTGGCTGGGTCATGACGGAGGTCCTTTCGTCGAGGCGGCGTCGGTGCCGCCAGGTCTGGGTGGTGGTGCTCACTTGAGGCCGGTCGTGGCGATGCCCTCGACCAGCAGGCGTTGGGAGGCGATGAAGAAGCCGACGATGGGGGCCAGGGAGAGGGTGGCCATCGCGAAGAGGGTCCCGTAGGTGCTCTGGCCGGTCTGGTCGAGGAACGCGTTCAGCCCCAGCGAGACGGTCCAGAGATCGGAGCCGGGCAGGTACAGCAGCGGTCCCAGCAGGTCGTTCCAGGCCCACACGAAGGTGAACATCGCGGTGGTGCCGATCGCCGGGAGCGACATCGGCATGATGATCCGCCAGAAGATGCCCCAGTGCCCGCAGCCGTCGATTCGGGCCGACTCGTCCAGCGACTTCGGCAGGGTGCGGATGAACTGCACCATCAGGAAGATGAAGAAGGCGTCGACGCCGAAGAAGTGCGGGACGGTCAGGGGCAGGTAGGTGTTCACCCAGCCCATCTGGTTGAAGATGATGTACTTCGGGATCAGCGTGACGTGCTGGGGCAGCAGCATGGTGGCGATCACCAGGCCGAACAGCACCCGCTTGAAGGGGAACTCCAGCCGGGCGAAGGCGTAGGCGGTCAGCGAGCAGGCGAACAGGTTGCCCAGGATCTGACCGATCGTGATGATCGCGGAGTTGACGAAGTAGCGGCTGAAGTTGAGGTTGCCCACCGACCAGCCGTCGACGTAGTTCTGCACCGTGTAGGTGTCGGAGAACAGGCTCAGGCCGGCGAAGGTCTGGTTGCCGGGCCGGAACGAGGCCCCGACCATCCACAGCACCGGGTAGAGCATCACCGCCAGGAAGCTGAGCAGCACGGCGTGCTTGATGATGCCCCGCAGCACCCGGTTGCCGGCGGGGCGCTGGGTGCGGGCGTCCCAGGGGCGTGGGGACCGGCCCGGGCGGACGCTGTCCGGCTGGGCGGGCGCGGTGGTCGTCGTCATGATTCGTCTCCGTAGTGGACCCAGTAGCGGGAGGAGCGGAAGAACACCGCGGTGACCACGGCGAGCGCGATCAGCAGCAGCCAGGCCATCGCCGAGGCGTAGCCCATCTGGAGCTGGGTGAAGCCGCGCTCGTAGAGGTAGAGGGTGTAGAAGAGGGTGGAGTCGACCGGCCCGCCGGTGCCCCCGCTGACGACGTAGGCGCCGGTGAAGGACTGGAAGGCGTTGATGGTGCCCATCAGCACGTTGAAGAACACCAGCGGCGTCATCAGCGGCAGCGTGATGGAGA
Organism: Auraticoccus monumenti; assembly: GCF_900101785.1. GTDB lineage: Bacteria > Actinomycetota > Actinomycetes > Propionibacteriales > Propionibacteriaceae > Auraticoccus > Auraticoccus monumenti. Next base: position 1,212,589 of record NZ_LT629688.1, read on the forward strand.
AGAAGCGGCGCACCTTGCTGGCACCGTCGACCTCGGCGGCCTCGAGCAGCTCCCGCGGGACCTGCCGCAGACCGGCGAGGAAGATGATCATGGTCGAGCCGAAGGCCCACAGGTTGAGGGTGATGATCGTGCCGAGGGCGCGGTCGGGGTCACCCACCCAGCTGCCCACCCCCTCGATGCCGAACAGCGCCGCGACGGAGTTGACCAGCCCGTCGGCCCCGAACACCTGGCGCCACAGGGCGGCGATCGCGACGCTGGCCCCCATCAGCGAGGGCAGGTAGAACAGGGCGCGGTAGCCGGTCAGGAACCTCAGCCGGCTGTTCAGCAGCAGGGCGACCAGCATGGCCACCACCTGCAGCAGCGGCACGAAGACCACCACGTAGGTGAGGGTGACGGTGACCGACTTCCAGAACCGGGGGTCGTCACCCATGGCGGCGTAGTTGGCCAGGCCCACCCACTCCGGGCTGCTGAGCAGGTCGTAGCGGGTGAAGGAGAGGTAGAGCGAGTAGAGCATCGGGCCGAAGGTGAACAGGACCATCCCGAGGAGCCAGGGGAGCAGGAAGAAGAAGGCGGCCAGGGTCTGGCCGCGTCCGCCGCCCCCGCTGCGCCGTCGCGGTGTCGTGGGTGGGGCCAGGACCGGCTCGACGGCCGTGGTCAGCGTCATCGGGTGCCTCCGTCGGTGGTGGTCTTGTGGTCGGCGTGCCGGCGGATCGCGCCGGGGAGCAGCTCGGCGGTGGTGCGCGCGGTCGGCAGCTCGAGGTCGTGGTCGCTGGCCACCCGGAGGGTCTCGGCGAGGTCCTTGACCCAGGGCCGGCCCTCCTCGGCCACGTCGCGCTCGTCGTAGTCGCGGCTGAGCCGGTCGTAGAAGCCCCAGGTCTCCACCGCCCAGGAGCGCGCCGTCCCGCCGGCCAGCGCCTCCAGCAGCACCGACTCCTCGACGCCGACCCGCCCGGCGAGGTCGACGGCCTCGTAGAGCGCGCCGAGCCCGGTGAAGAGGACGTACTGGTTGCACAGCTTCACGACCGCGGCGGTGCCGGCGGGGCCGGTGACCACGGTGGAGCGGGCCAGTGCCGCGCAGTGCTCCCGCGCCCGCTCGACGTCGGCGTCGGCGCCGCCGAGCAGCACCAGCAGCTCACCGGCCTCGGCCGCGTCGGCGCCCCCACTGACCGGCGCCTCCACCAGCCCGATCCCGTGCTCGGCGCACAGCCGGGCCATCTCCTGCGCCGTACCGGGGGAGACCGTGCTGCTCAGCAGCACCAGACCGCCCTCGCCCATCCTGGCCGCGAGGCCGTCCGGCCCCTTCAGCACCGAGCGGACGGCGTCGTCGTCGGGGACGACCACCCACACCACGTCGCTGGCCGCGGCCAGGGAGGGGAGGTCGTCGGCGGGTGTGCAGCCGTCCTCGGCAGCCCGCTCCAGGGCGGCTGCGTCGGTGTCGTGGACCAGCACGGACCCTGGACGGGTGGCCAGCCGTCGAGCCATCGCGGCGCCCAGGTTGCCCAGGCCCACCACGGCTGTGGTCGTCGTCACGAGCGTCCTCCTCGACTTCTCGTCCTGCGTCGGTGCAGTGGCTACTGTCTACAATAGTTAAAAGTCAGTAGTCAATGGGGTGGGACACTTCGTTCGAGGAGTGGGCAGAACGGGATCCCGCGCCGACAATGATCAACAGGCCTCCTGCACGCGGGGGCCCGGCCACGCAAGGGCGCGTCAGCGCTGACGACGAGGAGTCCAGATGAGCACCGCCCCCGGTCCGGACAGCATCCAGGCCCCAAGTCTGGTCCAGCTCGCCGCCGAGTCGCTGCGCAAGATGATCCTGGCCGGGGAGTACGCGCCGGGCGAGCGGCTGGCCGAGGAGCGGCTCACCGAGCGGCTGCAGATCAGCCGGCCGCCGCTGCGGGAGGCCATGCGGCTGCTGGAGAACGAGGGCTTCATCGTCACCCAGCCCCGCAAGGGCTCGCGCGTCACCACGCTGACCGACCGGGACGTCCACGAGATCCTCACGCTGCGCTCGGCGCTGGAGCGGCTGGCCTTCGAGCTCGGGGTCCCGGTGCCTGACCCCGCGCTGCTGGAGGCGCCCCGGGCTGCGGTCGCGGAGATGGAGGACTGCGCCCGCCGCGAGGACCGCGGTGGGCTGGTGCAGGCGGGCTACCGCTTCCACCGGGCCCTGGTGGGGATAGCCGACCACCGCCGGCTCTCGGAGAGCTACGCCTCCATCCAGCGCCAGCAGCTGCTGTGCATGGCCCGGAACCTGGTGGTCCGGGAGGCCTACTACGAGGACCTGGAGCACCACGCGGCCCGGCACCGGGCGCTGCTGGAGAGCGTCGAGTCCGGCGACCGCGAGGCCGCGCTGGCCGAGCTGGCCGCCCACGGCGAGCAGTCCTTCGCCTCGGTGGCCCTGCCCCCGGAGCTCTACCGCAGCTCCTTCGGCCGCACCCCCGACCGGCAGCTCCCAGGGGTGTCAGGCGGCGGCGGGATGTGAGCGGGGCCGCCGCCGTCGCTCAGTCCAGGGCGCCCACGTGGGCCATCGCGGAGCGGATCAGCGCGCCGCGCCCACCCTCGAGCTCGGCGGTGACGGTCGGGCTGACGGCCTCCTCGGGGGAGAGCCAGGTCAGCTCCAGCGCGTCCTGACGCGGGTCGCAGCGACCGGCCACCGGGACCACGAAGACCAGCGAGACCGCGTGCTGGCGCTCGTCGGAGAACCGCCCCATCCCCGGCAGCGGGAAGTACTCGGCCACCGTGAACGGCGCCGGGCTGGCGGGCAGCCGCGGGAACGCCATCGGGCCCAGGTCCTTCTCCAGGTGGCGCAGCAGGGCCGCCCGCACCGTCTCGGCGTAGAGCACCCGGCCGGAGACGATGGTCCGCTTGAAGGAGCCGCCGGCGTCGGCCCGCAGCAGCAGCCCGACCTCGGTCACCGACCCGTCGTCGGCCTGGCGCACCGGGATGGCCTCCACGTACAGCAGCGGCAGCCGGTGCCGCACGTGGGTCAGGTCCTCCTCCGACAGCCAGCCGGGGTGGGGGTCGGGAGTACCGAGGGAGCTCATGGGCTCTTTTCTACCGGACGCCGCCGAACCGCCCCGCACGGCCGGCTCAGTCCGGACGGCGCAGGTCCAGCCGCTCGCCCAGGGTGAAGTAGGCGCTCGGCCCGCCGCCGCGCAGCACCGGGTCCGCGGCGGCGGTGTCGTAGACGCCGTCACCCAGCAGCTCCTCGTCGATGTGCACGCCCACCACCTCGCCGAAGACCATCACCGCACCGGTGGGGCTGCCGTCGGCGCCGGTCAGCTCCAGCACCTGGCTCAGCCGGCACTCCATCGCCACCCGGGCCTCGGCCACCCTCGGCACCGACACCACCCGGCTGGGCGCCGGCGTCAGCCCCGCGGAGGCGAACTCGTCGACGTCCTGGCTCGTGGACGTCTGGTTCATCGCCTGCAGCAGCGGCCGGGTGACCAGGTTCCAGACGAACTCCCCGCACGCCTCGGCGTTGCGCGCCGAGTGCTTGCGGGAGGTGCTGGCGAAGCCGATCAGCGGCGGGGTGTAGCAGAAGGCGTTGAAGAAGCTGTACGGCGCCAGGTTGAGCGTGCCGTCCGCCGCGACCGAGGACACCCACCCGATCGGCCGCGGGGCCACCAGCGCGTTGAATGGGTCGTGCGGCAGCCGGTGGCCCAGCCGGGGCTCGTAGAAGTGCATCAGACCGTGGTCTGGTACGTCCCGGTGAGCAGGGCGCGCCCGATCACGTGACCGAGGGTCATGAAGTGCACCGCCGCCGGCGTGGCCGAGGGGTCCAGCCCGGTGTCGGCGGTGTCCAGCGCGGTCACCGCGAAGATGTAGCGGTGCGGACGGTCCCCGGGCGGCGGGGCGGCGCCGACGTAGCCGTCGGCCCCGGAGTCGTTGCGGACGGTGAAGGCGCCCTCCGGCAGCTCGCCGCCCCGCAGCGAGGTGACGTCACCGGGGACGCCGACCGCCACCCAGTGCCAGAAGCCGCTCGGGGTGGGCGCGTCGGGGTCGTAGCAGGTGACCAGGAACGACTCCGTCCCCTCCGGCACGTCGGACCAGGCGAGGTCGGGGGCGGTGTTCCCGCCGTCCTGGGCCTGGGCGGGGTCCAGCGGCTCTCCCTCGCGGACGTGCGGGCTGGTCAGCGTGAACCTCGCCGTCTTCGGCAGCAGCGAGTACGGGTCGGGCGGGACAGGACGCTCCAGGCTCATGCCCCGCACGCTAGTACCCGCACCGGCACCCGGCCGGGTGGGGGCATCAGCCCGGGCGACGGCGCAGACCGAGCACCGCGGTCACCACCAGACCCGCCACCAGACCCCAGAAGGCGCCGCCGACGCCTCCGACCGTCAGCCCCGAGGCCGCCACCAGGAAGGTCACCGCCGCACCCTCGCGGTGACGCGGCTCGGTCAGGGCCTGGGCGCCCGCGGCGGCGAAGGTGGGGAGCAGCGCCAACCCCGCCAGGGTGCCGATGACGCCCGCCGGTGCGGCCTGGGCCAGCGACGTGGTGGCGGCGGAGAGCGGCACGAACAGCAGGTAGGTCACCCCGCAGGAGACCCCGGCCAGCCAGCGCCGGCGGGTGTCCGCCCCGGCCTCCGGTCCGGCCGCGAGTGCGGCGGAGATGGCGGCCAGGTTGATGGCGTGCCCGCCGCCGAGCGCACCCACCGCGCCGGCCAGCCCGGTGTAGGCCATCACCGGCCGGAACGGCGGGGAGAAGCCGAAGCTGCCCAGCACGGCCAGCCCGGCCACGTTCTGGCTGGTCATCGTGACCAGGAACAGCGGCAGCCCGATCGAGACCGCGGTGACCAGGTCGGGGTCGGGGAGCACCGGCACCAGCGTCGGCAGCAGCGGACCCTCGAGGCGGGCGAAGGAGCCGGTCACCGCCGTCACCACCAGCGCCGCGACCAGCACCGCCGGGATGGCCCAGCGCCGGCTCAGCCGCAGCGCCACCAGCCAGACCAGCACCAGCGGGGCGACCGTCCACGGCGACTGCACCAGGTCCAGGAACGGGCGCGCGCACAGCGGCAGCAGCACCCCGGCCAGCATGGCGCTGGCCAGCGGTGCGGGCACCGAGCGGACCAGCGTGGCCAGCGGGGCCACCAGCCCGCACAGGGCCAGCAGCAGCCCGCAGACCACGAACGCGCCCACCGCCGCCTCGAAGCCTCCCGCCGGAGCGGCCGCGGTGGCGAGCAGCGCGGCACCCGGCGTCGACCAGGCCATGGTCACCGGCGTCCGCGTCCGCCAGGAGAAGAGCAGGGTGCCCACGCCCATGGTCAGGCAGAGCACCATCAGCCCCGACGACGCCTGGGCCGCGGTGGCGCCGACCGCCAGCAGCCCGGTGAGCACCACGGGGAAGGAGCTCGTGAAGCCCACCAGGCCCGAGACGACCCCCGCCAGGAGGGGGGTCGAGGACGGGGTGGGAGGAGGGGGGCTCACCGGCAGCAACCTAGGTCCTCGGGCGTCGGCGGCCGGGACGTCTCCGGGAGCGGGACCCGCCGATTGGCCTTTCCTGAAGGCGATGCTTAAGATCCTCACGTCTTGTTCAGGTTCGTGGCATCTTCGGGGAGTGTGTGGTTGTGGTTCGAGCACGTCGTGCGATCAGGGAACCGCTGACCCCACGGGTGGTCCGCCGGCTGCCGCAGCTCGCCGCCGGGCTCGCCGCCCTCGCGCTGCTGGGTACCGCGGTCGGCGCCGAGGCGACCATCAGCAGCGGGGCCCCCGCCCTCGTCGCCGTCCCCGCTGCCCAGGTGGTGGCCCCTGCCGTCGAGGCTCCGGCCGCCCAGGTCGTCGACGACGCCCTCTCGGTCGCCGAGATCAGCCGCGCCGCCCAGCAGCGGGCGGCCGCCGAGGCGAAGAAGAAGGCCGAGGCCGACGAGAAGGCCGAGGCGAAGAAGAAGGCCGAGGCCGACAAGAAGGCCGAGGCCGAGAAGAAGACCAAGGAGAAGGCCGAGGCCGAGGCCGAGGCGAAGGCGCAGGCGGAGGAGAAGGCCGAGGCGGACAAGAAGGCCGCGGCGGAGCAGAAGGCCGCGGCCGAGAAGAAGGCCGCGGAGGACGCCGCCGCGTCGCGCGAGGAGCGGGCGTCGCGGTCGAGCGGACGAGCCGCCCTGGACGCCTCCCAGCTGGGTGCCGGTGCCGGGAAGCGATGGACCACCGTGGCCCTCAACGCCCGCTCCGCCCCCGACGCCGGTGCCGCGCTGGTGGACGTCCTCGACGCCGGTGACCAGCTGGCGATCACCGAGCGCACCTCCGGCAGCTGGCGCCAGGTCGAGCTGGGCGGCAAGGCCGCCTGGGTGGCCGAGAAGTACCTCGTCGACAGGCAGCCGAAGAAGGCGAGCGCCCCCGGTGGCGGTGCCAAGGCCGGCGTCTCCGGCGGTGCCTGCCCCAGCGGCTCGTCGGTGGAGGCGGGGCTGCAGCCTAACGCGGTGGCCGTGCACCGCGCCGTCTGCGCCGCCTTCCCCAGCATCACCAGCTACGGCGGCGTCCGGGCCGACTCGGTCCCCGGTCACCCCGAGGGCCGCGCGATCGACGCGATGATCCCCAACTACTCCGGCTCGGGCAACGCCCTCGGCTGGCAGGTGGCCGAGTACGTCCGCGCCAACGCCTCCCGGCTGGGCGTCACCGAGGTGATCTTCGACCAGAAGATCTGGACCACGCAGCGCTCCGGCGAGGGCTGGCGCTCGATGGGCAACCGCGGCGGCGACACCGCCAACCACCGCGACCACGTGCACGTGACCGTCCGCTGACCCCCGCGGCCAGGCCCCCGACGTCCTCGACGTCGGGGGCTTCGTCGTCCCTCAGACCTTCGCCCTCGATATCTCGTGAGACGGATATCACCTCCGCGCAGGTCGTCGGAATACTGCACCGGCGAGTACAGTTACTCATATCGGGTCGCAGCCAGCGCCCCGGGAACCACTGAGGAAGAGGAAGTGCCCATGTCCTTCGCGAAGGCAGCCACCAGCCGCCGTGAGGACGCCCGCGCCCGTCGCGCGGCCGCCCGTCACGCCCGGCTGATCAACAAGGCGATCGCCGGTGCTGACAGCCCGTCGATGCGCAACGACCTGATCATGGCCGCGCAGCGCCAGTACCCGCTGGGTCTGCGCTGACCACCTGATCGGCAGACCAGGCTCTCACCCGCACGGGTGGGAGCCTTCGTCGTCCCCGGGGCCGGTCCGCCCGACCGGACCTCAGACCCCGCCGGCCCAGAGCCGTCCGCCCGCGCCGTCCATCCGCATCCCCTGGTCGAAGGACTGCTCGTCGGTGAGAGAGGCCACGTAGTCGAGGATCCCGCGGCCCCGCGCCATCCGGGCGAGGCTCGCCTCGTCGGTCTGGTGGTCCAGCCACTCCGGGTGCTCGCGGGCCGTGCGCCGGTAGCCGGCGGCGGCCGTCTGCACCAGGTCGACCAGCCGCCGCGGGGCCCGTGGTGCGTCGTGGACGTCGGAGAGCCAGTCGTCGTAGCCGGTCACCAGCTGGGTCAGCGCCGCGGCCTGACCCCGCTGCTGCATGGCCAGGTCGGGACGGTTCAGCACGAAGTACTGGTGCACGAACTTGAGCACGCTGACCTGGTGCCAGGCCAGGGTCGAGAGGCTGACCGTCGAGCCCCGCACCGGCGGGTCGGCCACCAGCCGGACCGAGGAGATCAGCCGGTCGATCCAGGAGCCGGTGAACCCGGAGATCGCGCGGTCGGCGGCCATCGAGCCGTCGTGGGGCACGGCCAGCACGCCGTCCACGAACTCCTCCCCGATCGAGCCGACCGCCTCGGCGAAGGCGTCCTCGTCGAAGACCCAGGCGTCCTTGTCCACCAGCCGCCGCCGCAGCCGCTCCAGCCCGGTGCCGGGCCGCCGGGCCCGCTCGCGCAGCTCGGCGCCGTCGGTGGCGGCCAGCTCGCGCCGGTTGGTGGCCCACTCGCGCAGCTCGGCCGAGACCAGCGAGTACTGCAGCACCCCGGAGCGGTGGAAGTCCTCCAGGTCGTGCAGGGAGTAGGCGATGTCGTCGGCCAGGTCCATCACCGCGCACTCCAGGGTCTGGCGACCCGGAGCCAGTCCGGGGAAGGCGCCGAGCACGTCCACCAGCTCGGCCAGGTCGGGGACGTAGGCGCTGAACTTGGCCGGCACCCCGCCGAGGGAGAGGTCCTCCGAGGGCGAGCGGCGGGGGCCGACGGCGGCACCACGCGGCGGCTCGGGCCAGCTGCTGGGGTGCGGGTCGGGCCAGTGGAAGCGTCCCCAGGGGTACTTGAGCACCGCGGCACGGACCGCGGCGGTCAGGTTCAGCCCCTCGTCGCCGGGGCCCAGGACCTCCAGCTCGGTGATGATCCGGAACGTCTGCGCGTTGCCCTCGAAGCCGTCGCGCAGACCGAAGCGGGTCCGGGCCAGCCGGTCCAGCACCCGCTCGCCCAGGTGGCCGAAGGGCGGGTGGCCGAGGTCGTGGGCCACCGCCGCGGCCTGGGTGACGACGTGGTCCAGTCCGCCGAGCCGGTCCAGCAGCTCCTGGTCGCTGCTGCTCCACAGCCCGACCGCGATCGCGCGGGCCACCGCGGTGACCTTGATGGTGTGCGTGAGCCGGTTGTGCACCACGCCCGGGGTGGAGGCGGCGGTGACCACCTGGGTGACCTCGGCCAGCCGGGAGAAGGAGGGGGCGAACCGCAGCCGCTCGAGGTCGACCCGGAACTCCGACTCGTACCCGCTGGCCAGCGGCCGGGAGGACCGCGTCTCCGGACGGGCCCGGCGGACGCGCGCCTGCTGCCCCGACTCCTGCACAGCTGAACGCTACACAGGCCGGCGCCCGGCGCGGCGATCTGCCCTCGAGGGAGCCGGTCGCCCTCGTTAGGCTCCCCCCATGGACACTCCCGTGGACGTCACCACCACCGCCGCCTGGGCCGGCCTCGCCGAGCTCGCGACCTCCCTCCAGCCGGACCTGCGCGGATGGTTCGCCGACGACCCCGAGCGCGCCGCCCGGTGGACCCTCGACGTGGCCGACCTGCACGTCGACCTGTCCAAGAACCTGCTCACCGCCGAGGTGCTGGAGGCCCTGGTGGCCCTGGGTCGGGAGGTGGGGCTGGAGCAGCGCCGCGACGCCATGCTGCGCGGGGACCGCATCAACGTCACCGAGGACCGCGCCGTGCTGCACACCGCACTCCGCCGCGCCGAGGGCGACTCCCTGGTGGTCGACGGGCAGGACGTGGTGGCCCAGGTGCACGCCGAGCTGGCCAAGGTCTACGCCTTCGCCGAGAAGGTGCGCAGCGGGGAGTGGACCGGGGTCACCGGCAAGCGGATCGAGACCGTGGTCAACATCGGCATCGGCGGCTCCGACCTCGGCCCGGTGATGGCCTACGAGGCCCTCAAGCCCTACGTGCAGGACGGCCTGGAGTGCCGCTTCATCTCCAACATCGACCCCACCGACACCGGCGAGACGGTGGCCGACCTCGACCCCGAGACCACGCTGGTCATCGTGGCCTCGAAGACCTTCGGCACCCTGGAGACGCTGACCAACGCCCGGCTGGTGCGCACCTGGCTGCTGGACACCCTGCGTGAGCGCGGCGTCGAGTCCGAGGACACCGTGGCCCGCCACTTCGTCGCCGTCTCCACCGCCCTGGACAAGGTGGCCGACTTCGGCATCGACCCCGACAACGCCTTCGGCTTCTGGGACTGGGTCGGGGGCCGGTACTCGGTGGACTCCGCGATCGGGACGTCCCTGGCCGTGGCCATCGGCCGGGAGGGGTTCGCCGAGCTCCTGGCCGGCTTCCGCGCGGTCGACGAGCACTTCGCCGGCACCCCGCTGGAGCAGAACGTGCCGGCGCTGATGGGTCTGCTCAACTGCTTCTACGTCAACCACCTCGGCGCGGAGAGCCACGCCGTGCTGCCCTACGCCCAGTACCTGCACCGGTTCCCGGCCTACCTGCAGCAGCTCACGATGGAGTCCAACGGCAAGGGTGTGCGCTGGGACGGCAGCCCGGTCGCCACCGGCACCGGCGAGGTGTTCTGGGGCGAGCCCGGCACCAACGGCCAGCACGCCTTCTACCAGCTGATCCACCAGGGCACCCGGCTCATCCCGGCCGACTTCATCGCCTTCGCCCAGACCGCGCACCCGCTGCGCGACGGCGACGCCGACGTGCACGAGCTGCTGCTGGCCAACTTCTTCGCCCAGACCGCCGCGCTGGCCTTCGGGAAGACCGAGGAGGAGGTGCGCGCCGAGGGCACCGACGAGGCGGTCGTGCCGGCCCGGGTGTTCACCGGCAACCGCCCGACCACCTCGATCATGGCGCCGGCGCTGACCCCGTCGGTGCTCGGTCAGCTGATCGCGCTGTACGAGCACATCACCTTCACCCAGGGCGTCGTGTGGGGGATCGACTCCTTCGACCAGTGGGGGGTCGAGCTGGGCAAGAAGCTGGCCCAGGACCTCACCCCCGCGGTGGCCGGCGACGAGGACGCGCTCGCGGCCGCCGACGCCTCCACCCGGGGGCTGATCGAGTGGTACCGGGGCAAGCGTGCCTGACGGACCCAGGCCGGGCGTCGCCCCGCCGGAGCTCCCGCTGCGCACCGGTCGGCTGGTGCTGCGGCGCTACGAGGAGGGCGACGTCGACGCCGTCTGGGCCTACTACCGCGACGAGGAGGTCAACCGGTACCTCCTCACGGTGCCCTTCACCCGCGGCTACACCGAGACGGTGGTGGCCCAGCGGCGCGAGTCCGTCGTGCCCGGTCAGCCCGGGCGCACCCTTCCCCTCGTGGTCGAGCACGAGGGGCAGGTGGTGGGTGACGTCGTGCTGACCCTGGACGAGCGCTGCGGCAAGGCCGAGCTCGGCTGGGTCTTCGCGCCGGCCGCCGGTGGTCGCGGGCTGGCCACGGAGGCCACCCGGGCCCTGGTCGACGTCGCCTTCGACCACTACGGCGTCCACCGGGTGCTGGCCCAGGCCGACGCCCGCAACACCGCCTCGGCCCGGCTCGCCCTGCGGCTCGGGATGCGGCAGGAGGCCCACCTGCGCCAGGACTGGTGGAGCAAGGGCGAGTGGACCGACACCCTGGTCTTCGGCCTGCTCCGCGACGAGCGCTGAGCCCCCGCCGGGCCGGCTCAGCGGTCGGTCGACGGCCGGCGGCGGGTGAGGACGTCGCGGGCCAGCTTGAGCAGGGCGAACCGCTCCCGCAGGGCACCCTGACGCCAGACCCGGGTGCCCCGCACCGACTCGTCGCCCACCCCGACCGCGTCCAGCCCGAGCAGCCGGCAGGTGAGCAGCGCCCGCGGCAGGTGGTAGGTCTGGGACACCATCACCACCTGCCGGTGACCGTAGACGTGCACCGCCCGCCAGCAGGTGTCGTAGGTGTCGTAGCCGTGGGGGTCGACGGTGACGTCCGCCGCGGGGACGCCGGCGGCCACCAGCCAGTCCCGCATCGCGGTCGGCTCGGCGTGCGAGGCGGCCCGGCCGTCCCCGGAGACCAGCAGGGAGGCCACCCGGCCCCCGGCGTGCAGCCGGCGCGCCGTCTCCAGCCTCCCGCGCAGGAACCGCGACGGGCGTCCGTCGGCGTGCACCTGGGCGCCCAGCACCACCGCCACCCGGGTGCCGTCGAGCTCCTCGGGCCGCACCACGTCGGCGGCGCGGTGGTGCAGCGCCGTCTCGGCGCCCACCGCACCGACGAGGACGAGACCGAGCGCGGCACCTCCCGCCCGACCGGCGCGACGACGGACGGCAGCAGACCTCACGCGGGTCAGGCTACGGCCCGGGTGCCAGGATGGCGGCGTGCGCAGCGAACGGATCGGCTCAGCCATCGGTGCCGTCGGCGGGCTGGCTTTCGTGCTGGCCAACGCCTCCGCCCTGGGCAGCCCGCTGGACGTGGTGGCCCGGGTCCTCGGCGGTCTCCTCTTCCTGGCCGTGCTGGCCCTGGCGGTGGTCGGGGGCCGCGGCGACCGTGCCGAGGCGCCCCCCAGCCGTCGTCAGATCCGCACCTACGGCTTCAGCGTGCTGGGCATGGTGCTGGCCATCGCCGCCGGCGCGCGGCTGCTGACCTGGACCGGCTACGGCGACCTCGTCGTGCTGTGGGTGGTGCTGGTGGTCGGTCTGCACTTCCTGCCCTTCGCCCGGGCCTTCACCCAGCCGCTGTTCACCGTCCTCGGCTGGACCCTGGTCGCCCTCGCCCTGGTCGGCGCGGTGCTGGCCCTCGCCCTGCGCGACAGCGACCTGGCGGGGGTCACCGCGGTGGTGGCGGGCCTGGTGCTGCTGGTCACCTCGCTGTGGCCGGCGCTCACCCGCGGGCGGGGGAGGGCCCGTGCCCGAGGGTGACACCGTCTGGCTGGCCTGCCTGCGGCTGAACGCGGCGCTGGGCGGTAAGACCATCACCCGCAGCGAGTTCCGGGTCCCCCAGCTGGCCGGCACGGACCTGGTGGGCGACACCTGCACCGAGGTGGTGGCCCGCGGCAAGCACCAGCTGCTCCGTCTCGCCTCGGGCTGGACCCTGCACACCCACCTGCGGATGGAGGGCGGCTGGCGCTTCCGGGCCGCCGGCGAGCGGCTGCCCGGCCCGGCCGAGCAGATCCGGGTGGTGCTGGCCAGCGCCAGCCACACCTGCGTGGGCCTCCGCATCCCCGTGGTGGAGATGGTGCGGACCGACGCCGAGGACGAGGTCGTCGGCCACGTCGGCCCCGACCTGCTGGACCCGGGCTTCGACGCCGCCGAGGCCGTCCGGCGGATCCTGCACCACCCCGGCCGGACGATCGGTGAGGCGCTGCTGGACCAGCGCAACCTGGCCGGGATCGGCACCCTCTACCGGGCCGAGACCCTCTTCCTCAGCGGGCTGCACCCGCGCCGCCCGGTGTCCGAGGTGCCCGACGTGGCGGCGGTGGTGGAACGGGCCCGTCGGCTGCTCGAGGCCAACAAGCTCCGGCCGGACCAGGTCACCACCGGGCTGCGGCGCCGGGGTGAGGAGCACTGGGTCTTCGAGCGTCCGGGCAAGCCCTGCCGCCGCTGCGGGACCCTCGTGGTGAGCGAGGAGTTCGGCACCGCGGGCCAGGAGCGTCGCAGCTACCACTGCCCACGCTGCCAGCCGCTCTGACGTCGGCGACGGGTTGGTCGGACCCGTAGACTGCCCGCCCCGGCCGATTCCGACCAAGGGAGCCCTGTGACCTGGCTGCTGCTCGCCCACGTGGTGGCGGCGGTCGGTGCCCCCTGGCTGGTGCGTCTGCTGGGCCGCCGGGCCTTCCTCGTGCTGGCCGCCGCGCCGGCCGCCACCGCCGTCTGGGCCCTGACCCAGACCGCGGCCGCCCACTCCGCGACGCCACCCCTCCAGTCCTGGACGTGGATCCCCAGCCTGTCGCTGGAGCTGAGCTTCGTGCTGGACCCGCTGGCCTGGCTGATGTGCCTGGTGGTCGGCGGCGTCGGGGCCGCGGTGCTGGTCTACTGCGCCTCCTACTTCGACTCCGACGAGCCCGGTCTGGGGCGCTTCGCGGGGTGCCTGACCGCCTTCGCGGGGGCGATGCTGGGTCTGGTCGGCACCGACGACCTGCTGGTGCTCTTCGTGTTCTGGGAAGCCACCACGGTCCTGTCGTTCCTGCTGATCGGGCACCGGCCGGAGACCAGGACCGCCCGCTCGGCGGCCACCGAGGCCCTGGTCGTCACCACCTTCGGCGGTCTGGCCATGCTGCTGGGCATCGTGCTGCTGGGGGAGACCGCCGGGACCTACCAGCTGAGCGAGATCCTGGCGGACCCGCCGCGGGGTCCGGTGGTCGAGGCCGCGGTGGTCCTCCTGCTGGTCGGGGCGCTGAGCAAGTCCGCCCAGGTGCCGTTCCACTTCTGGCTGCCCGGCGCGATGGCCGCCCCCACCCCGGTCAGCGCGTACCTGCACGCCGCCGCCATGGTGAAGGCCGGGATCTACCTGCTGGCCCGCCTCGCCCCCGGGTTCGCCGACACGTCCGTCTGGGCGCCGGTGGTGCTGTCGGTGGGTGGGCTGACGATGCTGATCGGCGCCTGGCGGGCCCTGCGCCAGCACGACCTCAAGCTGCTGCTCGCCTACGGCACCGTGAGCCAGCTCGGCTTCCTGACCGTCGTCGCCGGTGCCGGCTCCTACAACGGCGGTCTGACCGCGCTCACGCTGCTGCTGGCCCACGCCCTGTTCAAGGCCTGCCTGTTCCTGGTGGTCGGCACCATCGACCACAGCACCGACACCCGCGACCTGCGGGAGCTCTCCGGGCTGTGGCGGCGGATGCCTGTGCTGCTGGTGGCCAGCGTGCTCGCGGCGGCGTCGATGGCCGGGGTCCCGCCGCTGCTGGGCTTCGTGTCCAAGGAGATGGCCTACGACACCTTCCTCACCCGGGCCGAGACCGGTGGCGGCTGGGACTGGGTGGTCCTCGGCGTGCTGGTGGCCGGCTCGGTGCTGACCTTCGCCTACAGCGCCCGGTTCGTCCGGGGCGCGTTCGGCACCCGCGAGGGCGTCGACCCGACCCCGGTCCTGCACCCACCGGGAGGGCCCACCGTGGTGGTGCCGGCGCTGCTCGCCGCCGCGTCGCTGCTGGCCGGTCCCGTCTCCACCCGGATCGAGCCCTACCTCGTCGGCTACGCCGAGACGATGCCCGCCGAGGAGCACGCGGTGCACCTGGGGCTGTGGCACGGGCTGTCCCCGGCCCTGGGGCTGTCCGCGCTGACCATCGTGCTCGGCGTGCTGCTGGTGCTGGTCCGCGGGCCCCTGGAGCGGGCCCAGCAACGGGTGCCGCGGGTGCCGGCGGCCGAGACCGGCTACCGGGTCATCATGCGGACCCTGGACCGGGTCTCCCTCGAGGTGACCGGTGCGGTGCAGCGCGGTTCGCTGCCGCTGTCGCTGGGTCTGATCCTGGGCACGCTGGTGGTGCTGGTGGGCACCACGCTGGTCCTCGGCGGGGTGACCTGGCCCAGCGAGGTGGTGTGGTGGGCCTCCCCGGCCGACATCGGCATCGCCGTGGTCGCCGTGGTGGCGGCCGTCGCCGCGGTCCGCTCCCGCCGGCGTCTGCGCGGCGTCTTCCTGGTGGGCGTCACCGGTTACGCCACCGCCCTGATCTTCCTGCTGCACGGAGCCCCCGACCTCGCCCTCACCCAGGTGCTGGTGGAGACGATCTCGCTGGTCGTCCTGGTCCTGGTGCTGCGCCGGTTCGGCGGACGGTTCAACGACGACCCGAGCCGCCGGCAGCGCGTCGTGCGCACCGTGATGGGGGTGGCGGTGGGCACCACGGTGACGCTGGTCGCCCTCAGCGCCAGCGCGGTGCGGCGCCACCCGCCGGCCTCGGAGGGGATGGACGTCAGCGCGGTCGACTTCGGCGGCGGCTACAACATCGTCAACGTCATCCTGGTCGACGCCCGGGCCTGGGACACCATGGGCGAGCTGTCGGTGGTGCTGGTGGCCGCCACCGGCATCGCCAGCCTGGTCTACGTCCGCGGCAGCGAGGTGCACGAGCACAACGAGCGGCTGCGTCAGGCCAGGGCCCGGCGCCGCAGCCACCCCCGGGCCACCAGCTGGCTGGCCGCGGGGGACCGGGTGCCGGCCGAGCGTCGCTCGGTGGCGCTGGAGGTCGTCACCCGGCTGGTCTTCCACACCATGGTGGTCTGGTCGGTCTACCTGCTGCTGTCGGGGCACAACCTGCCCGGCGGCGGGTTCGCCGCCGGTCTGGTGGCCGGGCTGGCGCTGACCGTCCGCTACCTGGCCGGCGGCCGCGCCGAGCTGCAGGCGGCGATGCCGGTCACCCCGGGTCTGCTGCTGGGCACCGGGCTGTTCCTCTCCGCCGGGTTCGGCTTCGTCTCCATCCTGTTCGGCGGCCGGGTGCTGCAGACCTGGATCTTCGACGTCCACGTCCCGCTGCTGGGCGAGCTCCACCTGGTCACCTCGGTGGTCTTCGACATCGGCGTCTACCTGGTGGTGGTCGGTCTGGTGCTGGACGTGCTGCGCAGCCTCGGCGGCCACCTGGACGTCCAGATCGAGGAGGACCAGGCCACCCGACGGGGCGGCCGGCGGGCCCGGGCGGAGGTCACCCGGTGAGCCCCGACGTCCTGCTCTGCGTGCTGGCCGGGGTCCTGGTCGGCTGCGGTGTGCACCTGCTGCTGGCCCGCAGCGTGGTCCGCGCCCTGCTCGGGTTCCTGATCCTGGGCAACGGCATCAACCTGCTGTTCGTGGTGGCCGCCGGCCCGCGCGGACGGGCCCCCATCGTCGGGATGGGTGGTGAGGGGCCGATGTCGGACCCGCTGCCGCAGGCCATGTCGCTGACCGCCATCGTCATCACCCTGGCCATGACCGGCTTCGTGCTCGCCCTGGCCCACCGGGGCTGGCAGCTCGGGCGCAGCGACGTCGTCGAGGACGACCCCGAGGACGCCCGGATCGGGCTGCGGGCCCTGGAGAACGACATGTCCGAGAGTGACTTCCACGGTGGCATCGAGGCCGAGCCCGACACCGACGACGACCCGGGAGGTGCCCGGTGACGGTCGAGGAGTGGATGCTGGACCTGGTGCCGCTGCCGGTGCTGCTGCCCCTGGTGGGCGCCGGTCTGGCGCTGGTGGTGCGCAACCGCACCCGGCTGCAGCGGGCGGTGTCGGTGGTCACGCTGACCTGCGTGCTGGTGATCAGCGGGGTGCTGCTCTGGGGTGCGGACCACCTCGGCACCCAGGTGGTGCAGGTGGGCGGCTGGGTGCCGCCGCAGGGGATCACTCTGGTCGTGGACCGGTTGTCGGCGCTGATGGTGGTGGTCGCGGTCGTGGTCACCTTCGGGGTGCTGCTGTACGCGATCGGCCAGGGGCGCGGGGCGATGGACCGCGAGAGCGGGGCCCGTCGGGGCGACCGCGACTCGATCACCAGCGCGCCGGTGCCGATCTTCCACCCGACGCTGCTGGTGCTGCTGGCGGGGGTGTCGACCACCTTCATCTCCGGCGACCTGTTCCACATGTACGTCGGCTTCGAGATGCTGCTGGCGGCCAGCTTCGTGCTGCTGACCCTCGGCGGCAGCGCGGACCGGGTCCGTGCGGGGATGTCCTACGTCTTCGTCTCGCTGGTCTCCAGCTCGATCTTCTTGATCGCGCTCGCCATGGTCTACGCCGCCACCGGGACGGTGAACCTGGCCCAGCTGTCGGTCCGGATCGCCGAGATCCCCGCCGGCACGAGCCTGCTGCTGCAGCTGCTGCTGCTGACCGGGTTCGCGGTCAAGGCCGCGGTGTTCCCGATGTCGGGCTGGCTCCCGGACGCCTACCCCACCGCACCGGCACCGGTCACCGCCGTCTTCGCCGGCCTGCTGACCAAGGTCGGCGTC
Source organism: Auraticoccus monumenti (assembly GCF_900101785.1). Classification (GTDB taxonomy): domain Bacteria; phylum Actinomycetota; class Actinomycetes; order Propionibacteriales; family Propionibacteriaceae; genus Auraticoccus; species Auraticoccus monumenti. The sequence goes on from NZ_LT629688.1 coordinate 1,229,812, forward strand.
TACGCGATGATCCGCACCCAGACGCTGCTGTTCCCCGGCAGCCCGCTGCAGACGCTGCTGCTGTGGGCGGCGCTGCTCACCATGCTGGTGGGGATCCTCGGCGCCGTCGCCCAGGACGACCTCAAGCGGATGTTGTCCTTCACGCTGGTCAGCCACATCGGCTACATGGTGCTGGGCATCGGGCTGGGCTCGGTCACCGGTCTGAGCGCCGCCATCTTCTACGTGGCCCACCACATCACCATCCAGACCACCCTGTTCCTGGTGGCGGGGCTGGTGGAGCGCCGGGCCGGGAGCACGTCGATGGCCCGGCTGGGTGGCCTGGCCCGGATGTCGCCGCTGCTGGCGGTGCTGTTCTTCCTGCCCGCCTTCAACCTCGCCGGCATCCCGCCGTTCTCGGGCTTCCTGGCCAAGGTCGGGCTGCTCCAGGCCGGCGCCCAGCAGGGCGGCGGGCTGGTGATGGTGGTCCTGGCCGGGTCGGTGCTGACCAGCCTGCTCACCCTCTACGCCGTCAGCCGGGTCTGGACCAGGGCCTTCTGGCGGACGCCGGCCGTGGCGGCGATCACCGAGGAGAACCGGCTGGAGCGGCGCTACGAGCGGATGCACGCGATGGCCCCGGGGGTCGTGCTGCCCACCGCGGCGCTGGTGCTGGTGGGCGTGGGGCTGACCCTGGTGGCCGGACCCCTGTTCGGGATCACCGACCGGGCCGCCGCGGACCTGCTGGCCCCCGCCGGGTACGTCCGGGCCGTCTTCGGGGACGTGGTCCCGTGATCCGCGAACGCGTCCAGCCGGCGCCGCTGGTCTTCCTGACGGTGATCTGGGTGTGCCTGTGGGGGGAGCTCACCCTGATGCTGGTGGTCGGCGGGCTGCTGCTGTCGGCCCTGGTGCTGCTGCTGTTCCCGCTGCCCCGGCTGACCCTCGGTCTGCGCCCCAGCCCGGTGGGGCTCGCGGTGCTGGTGCTGACCTTCGTCACCGACCTCGTGCGGGCCTCGATCCAGGTGGCCTGGCTGGCGGTGCGTCCCGGCCCCCCGCCGACCGGCTCGGAGGTCGAGGTGGAGCTGCACACCGACAACGACCTCGCCCGGACCATGACCAGCGGCATCACCATCCTGGTGCCCGGCACCGTCGTGGTCGACCTGACCGGGCGCCGGCTGAGGATGCACGTGATCGACGTGCACACCGACGAGGGGCGCGCCGCCGCCGCCGCCCGGGTGCTGCAGACCGAGCGCCGGGTGCTGCGGGCCTTCGGTCTGGAGGGGTCGCGATGAGCCTGCAGGACGTCCTGGTCGGCTTCTGCACGGCGGTGCTGGTGGCCTCGGCCACGCTGGTGCTGATCCGGATCATCCGCGGGCCGTCGGTGCTGGACCGCACCGTGGCCAGCGAGGTGATGATCTCGATCATCGTCTGCGCCCTCGGTCTGGAGGCGGCGGTCAACCGCCACTCGACCACCCTGCCGATCCTGGTCTCGCTGTCGCTGCTGGGCTTCGTGGGGTCGGTGGCGATCGCCCGCTTCGTGGCCCGCGACCACGACCGCGGCACCGACGAGCCGTCGCCGCGGAACTTCCTGGGACGCTCGGGGGAGGACGCGCCGGCACGCGCTCTCGGCGCCGACGACGCGATGCCGGTGCAGGGTCCCGAGCCCGGGGCGCCACCCCGACGCCTGGCGGACGACCGGGTCCTGGACAGACCTGACGACGCGGGGGGTCGGGAGCGTGGTTGAGCAGGTGCTGGACGTCGCCGGGCTGGTCTGCCTGGTGCTGGGGTCGCTGCTGTGCCTGCTGGCCGCCGTCGGGCTGCTGCGCTTCCCCGACCTGCTGACCCGGATGCACGCCGGGACCAAGCCGCAGGTCCTCGGTCTGCTGCTGGTGCTGCTGGGGGTCGGGCTCCGGCTGAGGACCGGCATCGACATGGGGATGATCGTGCTGATCGGGCTGTTCCAGCTGTTCACCGTGCCGGTGGCCGCGCAGATGGTCGCCCGTGCCGCCCACCGCACCGGTCAGGACGTCGGTGACGGCCTCCCCGTGCGGGGGCAGGGCGGGCGGCCCGAGGACGACGACGCGCCGGCGGTGCTTCCCGCGGAGGAGACGCCCAGCGACGAGACCGACCGGCCGGGCGGCGACCTGCGCTGACACCGGGCCGTGGCGTGTCCGGGGCCGTGCCGTTGGGTCGCCTGCCCTCCGGCCGGTCGCGGTAGAGTGCCGTCGCCCTCCGCCCGGGCCGCCTCCGGGGCGGCCCGGCCCGACGACCGACAGGTGGCCCGATGGAGCCCGACCCCACCGCGTCCGCGCACGCCGTCGCCGTGGTGGGACCCGGTCGGGCCGGGACCACGCTGGCCTCCGCCCTGGCTGCTGCCGGTCACCGGGTGGTCGGTCCGCTGGGCCGGGAGGACGCGCTGGGTGACCTCGACGTCGACCTCGTGCTGCTCTGCGTGCCGGACGCGGTGATCTCCTCGGTGGCCCGGTCCCTGCCCCGACGGGACGGACGCCTGGTCGGGCACGTCTCCGGCGCCACCCCGCTCACCGCCCTCGGCGACCACGAGGCCCTCTCGCTGCACCCGCTGACCACCATCCCCCGGGAGGGGGCCGACCTCACCGGCGTCACCGCTGCGGTGGCCGGCAGCACGCCGCGCGCGCTCGAGGTGGCCACCCGGCTGGCCGGCGACGTGGGGATGTCACCGGTCTCGGTGGCCGAGGAGGACCGGGCCGCCTACCACGCCGCCGCCTGCGTCGCCTCCAACTTCCTGGTCACCCTGGAGGGCGCGGCCGAGGCGCTGGCGGCGACGGCCGGGCTGTCCCGCGAGCGGCTGGTCCCGCTGGTCCGGGCGACCGTGGAGTCCTGGGCCGAGCGGGGACCGGAGCGGGCGCTGACCGGCCCGATCGCCCGGGGCGACGAGCAGACCGTGGCCGGGCACCGGGCCGCCGTGGCCGAGCGCCTGCCGGAGCACCTGGGCCTCTTCGACGCCCTGGCGGCTGCCACCAGGACGCTGGCCGGACGTCCGGCACCCGACCCCACCCCCGCCACCGACGCGCCGTCCCGGCCGCCGATGCGCACCGTCACCACGGTGGCCGAGCTGCGCGCCGGGCTCGCCGCGGCCCGTCGTGCCGGCCGCTCCATCGGGCTGGTCCCCACCATGGGTGCCCTGCACGAGGGGCACCTCACCCTGGTCCGCACCGCCGCCGAGCAGTGCGAGGAGGTGGTGGTCTCGCTGTTCGTGAACCCCACCCAGTTCGACGACGCCGGTGACCTGGCCGCCTACCCCCGCGACGAGGCCCGCGACGCCGAGCTCGCCGCGGCGGCCGGCGCCAGCTGGCTCTTCGCCCCCTCCGCCGACGTGGTCTACCCTCCCGGCTTCGCCACCCGCGTCTCGGTGTCGGGGGTGAGCGAGCCGCTGGAGGGTGAGCACCGCGGGGCCCTGCACTTCGACGGGGTGGCGCTGGTGGTCACCAAGCTGTTCTCCATGGTCGGTGCCGACGTCGCCTTCTTCGGCCAGAAGGACGCCCAGCAGGTGGCGGTGGTCCGCCGGGTGGCCACCGACCTCGACCTGCCCACCCGGATCGAGACGGTGCCCACCGTCCGTGAGCCCGACGGCTTGGCCATGTCCAGCCGCAACGTGCGGCTCGCCCCGGAGGACCGGGTGCGGGCGCTGGCCCTGCGCCACGGCCTGGACGCGGTCCGTGACGCCCTCCTCGACGGCGCCGGCACCGAGCGCGCGGTCGCCACCGGTCGCTCGGTGATGCGGGACGTGGGCGTCGAGCCCGAGTACCTGGCGGTCGTCGACCCCAGCACGTTCACGCCCCGCGACGCCCTGTCCGACCATCCGGTGCTGGTCGCCGTGGCCGCGCGGGTCGGGCCGGTGCGGCTGATCGACAACGAGCTCGTCGGGCCGGTCACGGGAACAGCCGGGCGGCCCACCGGCGTTGACCCGGACGCCGACGTGGCCGACCTCGTGAGCGACCACACCGGACCCACGGGCGCCACCCCGGCGCCCCGCACCACAGGGGAGTGACCGTGCAGCGGACCATGCTGAAGTCGAAGATCCACCGCGCCACCATCACCGACTCCGACCTGCACTACGTCGGCTCGATCACCATCGACCCCGACCTGCTGGAGGCCGCGGACATCCTCGAGCACGAGCAGGTGGCCGTGGTCGACGTCGACAACGGCGCCCGCTTCGAGACCTACACGATCGCCGGTGAACGCGGGTCCGGGGTGGTCAAGGTCAACGGCGCCGCGGCCCGGCTGGTCCACCGCGGGGACACGGTCATCGTGATCAGCTACGGCGTCTACGACCGGGCCGACCTGGAGACCTACGAGCCGAGGGTGGTCCACGTCGAGCGCGGCACCAACGCGGTCATCGAGGTCGACGCCGCCGTGGACCGGCTGCTCACCGAGGCGCGCTGAGTGTCCAGCCACCCGTCCACCCGCCCGGCCCCGGGAGACCGGCGGCCGGTGACGCTGCCCGACCTCGCCCTGGCCAAGGCCGAGGGACGTCCGGTGGTGATGGTCACCGCCTACGACTTCCCCAGCGCCCGCGCCGCCGAGGAGGCCGGCGTCGACGTGGTGCTGGTGGGTGACTCCGGGGCGATGACGGTTCTCGGGCTGCCCAGCACCGTCGGGGTCGAGGTGGAGGAGATGCTGGTGCTGGCCCGCGCGGTCCGGCGCGGTCTGGCCGCCCCGCTGCTGGTGTGCGACCTGCCCTTCGGCTCCTACGAGGCCTCCGACGCCCAGGCCGTGACCACCGCCGTCCGCTTCGTCAAGGAGGCCGGCGCCGACGCGGTCAAGCTCGAGGGCGGCAGCATCACGCCGCTGTCCCGGGTGCGGGCGATCCTGGCCGCCGGGATCCCGGTGATGGGACACGTCGGCCTCACCCCCCAGACCGCCACCGCGCTCGGCGGCTACCGGGCGCAGGGACGCGACGCCGTCACCGCCCGGCGGATCATGGACGAGGCCCTCGCCCTGCAGCAGGCCGGCTGCTTCTCCGTGGTGCTCGAGGCGGTGCCCAGCCAGCTGACCGAGCTGCTCGCGCCCCGGCTGGATGACACCCTGGTGATCGGCATCGGCGCCGGTCCGGCCACCGACGGCCAGGTGCTGGTCTTCCACGACCTGCTGGGCATCCGGGAGGGCAGGGGCGCCAGGTTCGTGCAGCGCTACGCCGACCTGCAGGACGCCATGACCGCCGGCGTCCGGGCCTACGCCGAGGACGTCCGCGCCCGTCGCTACCCCGGCCCCGAGCACGGCTACTCGATGTCCGCCGACCAGCTCAGCGCCCTCCGGGACGACCTGCCCCGCGTCACCTGACCCACGCCCGGCGCGGCGACCGACGTCCCGCCGCGTACTCGCGGCGAGACGTCGATGGCCGGCGTCGGAGTGGCTGTCCCGTCCGTCCGAGCCGTCCTGCTCGCGCCCCGCACTCGCCTCGCTGGACCCCTTGCGTCGCCGGTACTCAGTGTTACTATCTACTGGTACCTAGCAGAACTATCTACCGGAAGGAGTCCGCGGTGGGCGGGCAGGAGACGCAGATGCTCAAGGGTGTCCTGGAGGGCATCGTCCTGGGGATCCTCTCGGGTCGACCCGCCTACGGCTACGAGATCACGGCGTGGCTGCGGGACCAGGGCTTCACCGACATCGCCGAGGGCACCGTCTACGCGCTGCTCGTGAGGGTCGAGCAGCGCGGCCTCGTCGACGTCGAGAAGGTCCCGTCGGAGAAGGGGCCACCGCGGAAGGTCTACTCCCTCAACGCACAGGGTCGGGCTTATCTCGACGAGTTCTGGAGGACCTGGAGCTTCCTCAGCGAACGGCTGGAACAGCTCCACCACCACACCGACCACACCGACGGAGGAGCAGGAGCATGAGCATGGTCGCAGGATGGATCGAGCACGTCACCGGGTCGTTCGAGGACAAGAAGCGCTGGCGCCGGTACAAGGCCCGCAAGGAGGAGCTCCCCCCGAGCTACCGCACCGCGATCGACGGCATCGAGCGGTACCTGATGTACCGGGGGGCGATCTCCAAGGGGGACGTGCTGATGACGATGTGCGAGGACCTGGCCGACCTCGTCGAGCAGGCCGCCGCCGACCAGACGCCCGTCCGCGACGTCGTCGGCGAGGACCCGGTGGAGTTCGCCGAGACCTTCATCGCGAACTACGCCGACGGCCAGTGGATCGACAAGGAGCGCAGGCGCCTGACCGACGCCATCGACCAGGCCGCCGAGCAGGAGCACGGGCGCGGAGGGCCGGCATGACCACCAGCGACGGACCCGCGATCCGGGTCCGGGGCCTGACCAAGTCCTTCGGGGAGCTGCCGGTGCTCCGGGGCGTCGACCTCGACGTCGCGCGGGGCAGCATCGTCGCCCTGCTCGGCTCCAACGGCGCGGGCAAGACCACCCTGGTGCGCATCCTGTCGACGCTGCTCAGGCAGGACGCCGGCACCGCCACCGTGCACGGCTTCGACGTCGCCACGCAGCCCGGGGACGTCCGGGAGTCCATCAGCCTGACCGGCCAGTTCGCCGCGGTCGACGAGGTCCTCACCGGACGGGAGAACCTGGTGCTGGTGGCCAGGCTCCGCCACGTGCCGGACCCCGGCGCCGTCGCCGACGAGCTGCTCGACCGGTTCTCCCTCACCGACGCAGGGAGCCGGCGAGCCGCCACCTACTCCGGCGGGATGCGACGCCGGCTCGACATCGCGATGAGCCTGATCGGCGGCCCGCCGGTCATCTTCCTCGACGAGCCGACCACCGGACTGGACCCGCAGGCGCGGGCGGAGGTGTGGCAGACGGTGCAGGCCCTGGCCGACGGCGGCACCACCGTGCTGCTGACCACCCAGTACCTCGACGAGGCCGAGCACCTGGCCGACCGGATCGCCATCCTGCACGAGGGGACGATCATCTCCGAGGGCACCCTCGCCGAGCTCAAGCAGCTCCTGCCACCCGCCACCGTCGAGTACGTCGAGAAGCAGCCCTCCCTGGAGGACGTCTTCCTGGCCCTCGTCGGCGGCACCCGACCCACCCGCGACGACCACGCCGACCGCGCCCGCGCGGCGGCGGAGGAGACCCGATGAGCACCTCCGTCCTCGGCGACACCGGCGTCCTGACCGGCCGCTCGCTGCGCCACGTCCTGCGCAGCCCCGACACCATCGTCACCACCGCGATCACCCCGGTGGCGCTGATGCTGCTCTTCGTCTACGTCCTCGGCGGGGCGATCGAGACCGGGCAGTCGGGGTCCTACGTGAACTACATGCTGCCCGGCATCCTGCTGATCACCATCGCCTCCGGCATCGCCTACACCGCCTACCGGCTGTTCCTGGACCTGCAGGGCGGCATCTTCGAACGGTTCCAGTCCATGCCGGTGGCGCGGTCCAGCGTGCTCTGGGCCCACGTCCTCACCTCCCTGGTCGCCAACCTCGTCTCGCTCGCCGTCGTGGTCGGCGTCGCCCTGCTGATGGGGTTCCGCACCGGCGCCTCGCCGCTGGCCTGGCTCGCGGTGGGAGGTCTGCTGGGCCTGTTCACCCTCGCCCTCACCTGGCTCGCGGTGATCGCCGGGCTGGCGGCCAAGAGCGTCGACGGCGCCAGCGCCTTCAGCTACCCGCTGATCTTCCTGCCCTTCATCAGCTCCGCCTTCGTGCCCACCGACTCGATGCCCGGCCCGGTGGCCTGGTTCGCCGAGCACCAGCCGGTGACGGCGGTCGTGGACACCATCCGGGCACTGTTCTCCGAGCAGCCGGTGGGCGATGCCATCTGGGTGGCGCTGGCCTGGCTGGTCGGGGTGCTCGTCCTGGCCTACACCCTGGCGATCCTCAGCTACCGCCGCCGCACCCGCTGAGGTCCCGGCGCCGGCCACGTCGACCCCCCTGGGGGACGTGGCCGGCGCCGGCGCGTGCTCCTGGAGCCGGCCGGGGTCAGCGCCCGGCCGGACCGCTCACCAGTTGCCGGGTGAGGAGGGCAGTGCCCGTCCGCGCGGGGCGATCACGTAGACCAGGCCGCCGGACCCGAGCAGCCAGGCCTTCTCGAACTGGCTGCGCCGGTAGGTGACCCGGACCTGGGAGTTGGACGCCTTGAGGTGCGAGGCGGGGTCGTTCACCACCACGTCACCCTTGCTGGTGAACCCGACGACCACGAGCAGGTGCCCGGCGGTGCTGTAGCCGGCGCCGGCCATGTCGGCGGAGCGGAACGACACCGAGGCGACCAGCGGCAGCCCGGCGGCGATGAAGGTCTCCGCCTCCCGCAGCGAGTGCAGCCGGGTCGCGAAGGCGTCCGCGCCCCGGGTGCCGGCGTAGGCGGTGCTCATCGGCCAGTTGCCGGTGCCCTTGTAGGTGTGGTCGTAGGCGCCGCGGGCGGCGTGGTCGACCTGGGGGTTGGTGTGGCCGCTCCCCACCCAGGCGGTGGTCGAGGAGCTCGGGCCGAGCTTGTGGTAGTCCAGCACCATCGCCACCGAGGTGGGGGAGCACCAGGCCTCACCGCCGCCGCCGTACCTCGGCGAGTGACCGACGTGCAGCTGCTGGGAGTAGGTGGGCACGCCGAGGGTGCGCACCGCCTTCCCGGTGGGGGCGGAGGTGGTGATGCTGGTCCGGTCCGGGATGGCCGAGGTCATCACGTGCAGGCTGCGGGCCTCGAGCCGGCCGGTGGTGCCGCGCAGACGCATCAGCCGCACCTGCACCCGGTAGCTCTTGAAGGCGATCCGGTCGGCGGTGACCAGGGTGTCGGTCGCCACGGTGGCGTGCCGGTCGCCCTGGCCGTCCACCGAGGTGCGGCGGATGTCGGAGGTGCCGTCGCCGCTGGCCCAGCGACCCATCACGTACCACTTGCTGGTGACGCCGCCGGTGGTCACTCCCTGCACCCGGACCTCGACCCAGGTGCCCGCGGCGGTCCAGGCGTCCCAGGAGGCGATCAGCTCCTTGGTCACCCCCGGGCTCTTCAGCGGCCCGGTCCAGGTGGCGACGTCGTAGCTGCGGCGGGTGCCGGTGTGCGGGTCGGTGTAGGTGGTGGTGGAGGTGCCGCGGGAGAACTTCAGGGCGCCGCCGGCGACGGTGGTGCCGGAGTGCGTGCCGGTCCGCCACTGGCTGTCGGTGGTCCAGCGGTCCAGGGTGATCCGGTCGGCGGCGGAGGCCTCGAGCGGGAAGGCGCTGAGCGCGGCTGCGCCGGCGGTCACGCCGAGCAGCAGGGAGGGGAGGATGCGTCGGGGGAGCATGCTGCACCCTAGGACGTCGTCGCGAGCGCCGTAAGTGCCGGATCCTCAGGTCTGGAGTTCTGCTCGAGAGTTGGACGGTTGGCTGGCACGACGCAGCGACGCCGCCCACCCCCGGTGCACGGGTGGACGGCGTCGGAGTCGCTCAGAGGGAGTCGGGGTCCCCGCCGGTGCGCTCGCCGCGCTCCAGGCCGTCGATGGCCGCGACGTCCTCGGCGGTCAGCTCGAAGTCGAAGAGCCGGAAGTTCTCCTGGATGCGCGAGGGGGTCACCGACTTCGGGAAGACGATGTAGCCCTTCTGCAGGTGCCAGCGCAGGATGACCTGCGCCGGGGTCCGGTCCAGGCGCTCGGCCAGGTCGGTGACCACCTGCTGCTCCAGGTCGCCGCGACCCAGGGGCGTCCAGGACTCGATCTCGATGCCGTGGCTGCGGATGCCCTCGATGACCTCGGCCTGGCCGAAGGTCGGGTGCACCTCGATCTGGTCCACCACCGGGACGACGCCGGTGGCGTCGATGATGTCGCTCAGGTGGTGGGGGAGGTAGTTCGAGACGCCGATGCTGGTGGTCAGACCCTGCTCCTTGGCGCGGATCATGCCCTCCCACGCCTTGACGTGGGTGCCCTCCTGCAGCGGCCAGTGCACCAGGTACAGGTCGACGCGGTCCAGACCGAGGCGGTCGAGGCTCTCCTGCAGCGCGACCTCGGGGTCGGCGTGGCGCTTGTTGCTCAGCTTGGTGGTGACGTAGATCTCGTCACGGGAGAGGCCGGACTCGGCGATCGCACGGCCGACGCCCTCCTCGTTGCCGTACATCTGGGCGGTGTCGATGTGGCGGTACCCGGCCTCGAGGGCAGCGCTGACGGAGGGGACGATGTCCTCGTCGGCGATCTGCCAGACCCCGAAACCGAGCTGGGGGATGGTGGTGCCGTCGTTGAGGCTGACGTTGGGGACCTGGGTCATGTGCATTCCTCCTGATGGTGCGGTCGATACGTCCTGAACCCTTTCAGAGCGCTCCTGTCCGCTGTACCCCGGGGGCGGGGGCCTACGCGCCCCCGGTCACGCGTCGCGGACGAAGACGATGCCGTCGGGGTCGTCGAGGTGGGTCGGGTCCAGCGGCGCGTAGCCGAACCAGGGGGACACCCGCCGCACCACGCCGTCCAGGTGGGGGACCAGCCGGGCCGGGTCGACGACGTGGCGGTCCCCGGGCAGCGCGTGCAGCAGGCCCTCCAGCGTGTCCGGTGGTGGGGCGTCCACGCCGTGGTCGGCGATGGTGCCCACCGCCGTGGCCAGGTGCGCGTACCCCTCGCCCAGCCGGGTGGCCGTGATCGCCCCGGCGCTCCACCACCCGAGCGGCTGCCCGCCCATCATCATGCTGCTGCGGTGCCGCTGCAGGTGGGCGGCGTGGGTGTGCACCAGCGTCGGGCCGCGCTCGGCCAGGGCGAGCAGGTTGGCGGCCATCATCGCGTCCCGCAGCGCGCACAGCCGGGCCAGCCGCTGCGGGGACGGGTCGGCCATGGCCGCGTGGTAGCGCAGCAGCCCGGCGGCCGTGCGGGCGTGCAGGCGGGCGCGGTCCCCGTCCTCGGGGGAGGACGTGGCCAGCAGGTGGGGGGCCTCGGTGTCGAGGAGGGTGGTCAGGTCGTCGGTGAGCAGACGCAGCTCCGCCACCTCGGGGTTGGTGCCCACCGAGCGGGACGGGTCGAACATGGCGGCGGGCTCGGTCCACCGCTCGTCCGGCCCGAGCAGGCGGTCCAGGTCCGACGCGTCGCAGGGGAGCAGCTCGGTGTCCAGCCGCGCGGCCAGGTGGTCGTGGAGCGCCGTGAGGGCACCCCGCGGGCTGGCGGCGGCGGCCATCTCGAGGGGCCCGTCCACGCCGGCGAAGCGGACCTGCTCCGCCGGCGCCCGGCCGGCGTTGTGGGCGCGCATCCAGCGCACCAGGTCGCGGTTGGCGGGGGAGGTGCCCCAGCCGTGGCTGAAGCCGTGCTCGACCACGTCGTCGAGGTCACCGGCGCCGGAGGTGACGTGCTCGTCCACCAGCAGACCGGTCAGGCAGTCGCTCTCGACGGCGATCGTCCGGTAACCCTCCTGCTCGACGAGCTGGCGGAAGAGGTCGTTGCGCACCCGGAGCAGGGCGTCGGAGCCGTGGGTCGGCTCGCCCAGCCCGAGCAGACGCGGACGGCCGCCCAGCAGAGCCGTCACGGCGCCGGCGTCGAGGGTGGGGGTGACTTCGGCGGGAGGAAGAGGCATGCCTTCGACGGTATCGTTGAACCTACGGTTGAGACCTCAGCCCGAGAAAGGGGCACCGGTGAGCCGAAAGCCTCAAACAGGGGAGCGCCTGCGGCCGGTGGACCTGGCTCGCGAGCACGGTCTGTCCACCCAGGCGATCCGCAACTACGAGGCGGCCGGCATCCTCCCGCCCGCCGACCGGACCGAGCACGGTCACCGCACCTACACCCCGCTGCACGCCGACGCCCTGCACGCCTTCCTGGCCCTGGTCCCGGGTCACGGCCACCAGCGGGCCGCCGACCTCCTGCGGGCGGTGCACCGGGACGCGACCGGGGAGGCCCTGCGGCTCCTGGACGAGAGCCACGCCCAGCTGCTGGAGGACCGCCGCACGCTCGCGGCGGTCGAGGCGGCGCTCGCCGGCCTGGGTCCGGTTCCGCAGGGCCGCGGGGACACCTTCGTCGGTCCTCTGGCCAGCAGGCTCGGTCTCCGTCCGGCGACCCTGCGCAAGTGGGAGCGCGCCGGCCTGCTCCGGCCGGAACGCGACCGCCGGACGGGCTACCGGGTCTACCACCCGGCTGACGTGCGGGACGCCCAGCTGGTGCACCAGCTGCGTCGCGGCGGGTACCTGCTGCGGCAGATCGCGCCGGTCCTGGACCAGGTCCGCTCCGCCGGGGGCGTGGCCCCGCTGGAGTCCGTGCTGCGCGACTGGCACCTCCGCCTGACCGCCCGTGGCCGGTCGATGCTCGGCGGCGCCGCCGCGCTGGACGCCTACCTCGACCGCCGCGGGGACCGGGCTCCCGCGCCGCCCCGCCGGTAGCGCACCGCCGCCCCCGACGACCCTGGCCCGCGGCACCCGGCGGGCGGCCGGACGACCCCTCCCTGCGTGGAAGAATGGCGGCCATGTCGTCGCTCCCCCAGCTGCTCAGCGCGAGGATCGAGGCCGTCGCCGGCGTCGACCCCGAGCTGCGCGCTGCCACCAAGCCCCAGTTCGGTCACTTCCAGTCCAACGTCGCGCTGCGGCTGGCCAAGGCCGAGGGGCGCCCGCCGCGCGAGGTGGCGCAGCGGCTGGTGGAGCAGGCCGACCTCGCCGACCTGTGCGAGCCGCCGGAGGTGGCCGGCCCGGGCTTCATCAACCTGCGGCTGCGCACCGACGTGCTGGCCGCGGCGGCGACCGAGGTGCTCAGCGACCCCCGGCACGGCGTCGTGCCCGAGGGTGGCAGCACCGTGGTGATCGACTACTCCGGCCCCAACGTGGCCAAGCAGATGCACGTGGGCCACCTGCGCTCCACGATCATCGGCGACTGCCTGGCGCGGGTGCTGCGGTCGCTCGGTCACACGGTGGTCGCGCAGAACCACATCGGCGACTGGGGCCGGCAGTTCGGGATGCTGGTGGAGCAGATCCTGCTCGAGGGCCTCGACGTCGCCGACCTCGACCTGCCCGGCGCCGAGGAGCTGTACCGCCGCGCCAACGACCACCTCAAGGCCGACGGGTCCTTCGCCGACGCCGCGCGCCGCCGGGTGGTGCTGCTGCAGTCCGGTGACGAGGAGACCCTGACCATCTGGCGGCAGCTGATCGACGTCTCCCTCGCCGGGTTCCGTGAGAGCTACGCCCGGCTCGGGGTGCTGCTCACCGACGAGGACCTGGCGGGTGAGTCCACCTACAACGACGCGCTCCCCTCGGTGGTCGAGGACCTGGAGGCCAGCGGGGCGGCCGTGGTGGACGACGACGCCCTGGTGGTCTTCGTGGAGGGCTTCAACGCGCCGATGATCGTGCGCAAGCGCGACGGCGGGTTCGGCTACTCCGCCACCGACCTGGCCGCCATCCGGCACCGGGTCCGGGACCTGCACGCCGACCGCATCCTCTACGTGGTGGGCACCGAGCAGACCTTCCACTTCAACCAGGTCTTCGCCGTGGCCCGCAAGGCCGGCTTCCTGCCCGAGGACGTCCGGGCCGAGCACGTCGGCTACGGCATGGTGCTGGGCGCGGACGGCAAGCGGCTTCGGACCCGCGACGGCGGCACCATGAAGCTGACCACCCTGCTGGACGCCGCCGAGGAGCGGGCCGCCCGGCCGATCGCCCTGGCCGCGGTCAAGTACGCCGACCTCTCCAACAGCCTGGTCAAGGACTACGTCTTCGACCTGGACCGCATGGTGCAGACCACCGGTGACACCGGGCCCTACCTGCAGTACGCCCACGCCCGCCTCTGCCAGGTGCTGGCCCGGGCCGTGGCCGAGGGCTACCCGGTGGGGGAGTCGGTGACGCTGCTGGCCGAGCCGGCCGAGCAGACCCTGGCGCTGCTGCTGACCCGCTTCGGAGAGGTGGTCACCGAGGTGGGCGAGACGCTGCAGCCGCACCGCCTCTGCACCTACCTCTACGAGCTCTCCGGTGCGCTGTCGACCTTCTACGAGCAGTGCCCGGTGCTCAAGAGCGAGGCCGACGTCCGGACGTCCCGCCTGGCCCTGTGCACCGCCACCCGCGACGTCCTGGCCACCGGCCTGGACCTGCTGGGCATCGAGGCCCCCGAGCGCATGTGACGCCCGTGGGGGGAGGTCAGTGCTTGGACTTCTCCTCCGACACCGAGGGGTCGCCGGGGGCGGCGTAGTCCAGCACCGGCTCGGGGTGCTCGCGGCGGTCCGAGGCGAGCCAGGCCGCCCCGATGATGCCGGCCTTGTTGCGCAGCCTGGCAGGTACGATCGGGGACTTGAGCCGCAGGTGCGGCAGGAAGTGGTCGGAGTCCTTGGAGACGCCGCCGCCCACCACGATCAGGTCCGGCCACAGCAGCGCCTCGACCACCTCGTAGTAGCGCTGCAGCCGCGGCACCCACTCCTCGTAGCTGAGCCCGAGCTGGTCCTTGACGCCCGAGGACGCCTGGCTCTCCGCGTCGTGGCCGTCGATCTCGAGGTGACCGAGCTCGGAGTTCGGCACCAGGATCCCGCGGTGGATGATGGCCGAGCCGATCCCGGTGCCGAGGGTGGTCATCAGCACCAGACCGGGGTGGTCCTTGGCGGCCCCGTAGCGGACCTCCGCCACACCCGCGGCGTCGGCGTCGTTGACCAGGTAGATGTCGCGGCCGAGCCGGTCCTCGAAGAGCTGCTCGGCCTCGCAGTCCACCCACGCCTTGTCGATGTTGGCCGCCGAGCGGGTGCGCCCGTGCGTCACGACCGAGGGGATGGTGATCCCGATCGGGCCGTCACCGATCTGGTCGGCGAAGTGCTCCACGATCTGGGCGACCACGTCGGCGACCCGGGCCGGGGTCGACTCCTCGGGGGTGTCGATCCGCAGCCGCTTGCTGGTGAACTCGCCCTTGGCGAGGTCGACGGGAGCCCCCTTGATGCCGGACCCACCGATGTCGATGCCGAGAACCGCGTTGTCTGCCACGGGAGCGAGCCTAGGACACCCGCTCCGGGACCGGCAGGCCGCCGTCCCAGGACCGCGTGCCGACGTCCCCGCGGGCACCGGCCGAGCGGGGGCGCAGGAGCGTGCTCAGCCCTCGGACGCGGCCGCGGCGGGGTCGGTGGTGGGCACCGGGTCGCCCAGCGCGGGCCCCGAGGCGCTCCCGGCGGGGGCCTCCGCCCGGGCCCGCTGCATCCGCTGCAGCTGGCTCAGCGCCACCGCGCGGGCGTGGTCGCTGCTGACGTGCACGATGCTCAGGGTCACCGGCCCCGGGGTGGTGTCGACGTGCACCGTGGCCAGGTCGAGTCGCCGCTGCAGCGGTCCGCGGGTGATCCGCACCGACTGCGTCTTGGCGTGCGGGACCACCGACATGGTGTCGACCAGCCAGCCGCGGCGGGTCACCACGACCCGGTCGTCCCAGCCGTGCCGCAGCGTCCACCAGTTCCACCAGCGCAGCCAGCGCGCGCTGCGCGGCGAGGGGTGCAGCTCGACGGCGTCCAGGTCGACGTCGGGCAGGATCGCCCGCAGCCCGGTCCGCACCTGCTCCAGGGTGGCCACCGGGAAGAGGAGGGAGTCGCTGTTCTGCTGCCCGCCCTCGTCGGTGCTCCTGGTCTGGCCCAGGACGTCGATCCGCACCCGGTACAGCCCGGCGGGACGCCAGGTGACGGACTGGGAGATCGAGATGCCCTGGATCCGGTCGACCGGGACCGACTGGCTGGTCAGGTTGGTCAGGCCGCGGCTGATCCGCAGCCCGCGCCCGGAGCGGGCCAGCGTGTAGTTGAACTGACCGATCAGGTACTTGCTCAGAGCGCTGAACAGCTGGATGCCCAGCGGGATCACCGCCGGCAGGGCGAAGAGGGTGACGCCGAGGACGGTGGTCACCGTCAGGCCGACGGCGAGCAGCACCGCGGGGAAGAGGAAGTCCCCGGAGAGCACGAAGCCCAGCACCAGCTGCTGCGGGGTGAGCCTGACCAGCACCTCGTCGGTGCTGGACAGGTCGGTCCAGGCGCTGGTCGGGGCGGCCTCGTCGGTGATGCTGCGCTGCTCGCCGCTGGCGCGGGTGAGCAGGTAGTCCCGGAGCCGGGCGGCCTTGTCGCGGCGGAGGTAGCGCAACCGGGCGCCGGAGTCGCCGGCACCGGCCTCCAGCCGCATCTCGGCGAGGCCGAAGATGCGGGCGCTGAGGGGCTGGACGACGTCGATGGTCTGCAGCCGCTGGAAGGGAATCCGCTTGGACTGGCGGAAGACCGCCCCGGTCTCGATCCGCAGCTCGTCGTCGTCGATCACGAAGCGGGTGAACCGCCAGGTCATGAAGCCGGCCAGGGCGGCGACCAGCACGACCGCGACCAGGGCCAGCAGCACCCAGCGCAGGGAGCCGGAGAGGTTGGAGACCAGCGAGTCGTCCCCGCCGTCGGGGATGAGCTCGCGGGACGCGCCGAGCAGGATGGCCACGAGCACGACCCAGCCCCGGATCAGGGGCGTCAGCGGGTGCGGGCGCTCGAAGGTCTTGCCGTCCGCACCGGTGCGGGCGTCGGTCAGACCGGCCGACGGCGGGTCCTCCTGCGCCGGTCCCGGGGTGCCGACGGCGGTGCGGGGGTCCGGCTCACGTGAGCCGGCGGTGGGGTCGGGCCCCGGGGTGCCGGGGACGGTCACAGCCCGGACAGCCTTGCCTCGGCCCGCTGGGACAGCTGGTCACGCAGCCGGGTGGCCTCGGCGGCCGGCAGGCCCGGGATGGTGGCGTCGGTGCTCGCGCTGGCCGTGACCAGCTTGACCGTGGCCATCCCGAGGCTGCGCTCCAGCGGACCGGAGGTGACGTCGACCACCTGCATCCGCCCGTACGGCACCACCGTCAGCGCGCGGAACATGACGCCGTGGGTGATGTACAGGTCGTCGTCCAGCTCGGCGTAGCCCCAGTTGCGCCAGCGGCGACCGACCAGCAGCACGTTGAGGAGCAGGATCACCCCGAAGAACGTCCAGAGCACCACGCCGATCCACCACAGGTCGGTCAGGAACCCCACCAGCAGGGCCGGGACGGTCGGCACCAGCACGCAGGCGATGGTGGTCCCGATCAGCTCGAGGGTCCTCCAGCGCGGAGAGATCCGCTGCCAGCTGGCGCCCGGCGGGGCGAAGAGCTCATCCATGTGCGGTCAGCCTAGTGCCCGCAGCCGTGCTTGCGGGCGGCGCGCTCGGCCTTGCCCTTCCCCTTCCGGCGCACCTTCACCGACACCCCGCCGAACAGGCAGAGCCCCTTGACCACCAGGGTCGGCGAGCCGGCCGGCGCGGGCGGGACGTCGACCTCGGCGCCCCCGAAGATCGCCACGGTCTCGTTGCGGACCGCGACCCCCTCGGGCACGGTGATCTCCACCCCGCCGAACACGGTGAGGCCGGTCATCTCGATCTGCTCGCCCTCCCAGGTGGCCTCGGTGAGGTCGAGCTCGCCGCCCCCGAACAGGGTGAGCAGCTGGTTGTCGCGCCGGACCCGCCACTGGCCCTTGCGCTCGAAGCCACCGAAGACGGCCACGAAGCGGTCGGGGTCGCTGGTGGCGGCACCGGGTTCGACCAGGGGCCCGGTCGCGCTCCGCTCGCGGGTGGTGGCCAGCGGGCGGTCCAGCGGCACCAGGTCGGTGGTCAGCGGCACCAGGTCCTCGAAGGTGCGGGCCCGCATCGCCAGGTCGAGGCGCTCGTCGTGCTCCTCGTGGGTGAGACGCCCCTCGGCGTAGGCGGTGCTGAGCACGTTGGCCACCTTGGCCCGGTCGGCGTCGGAGGCACGGAGCCCGCCGGACTGCGTCTGCAGGGTCGGGGGGGTGGGTCCGGGGTCGCGCACGGCGTCCCCGGAGGTCCCCGGTCCGCGGTCCTGCTGGGCCCCGGCGGAGGTCGCGTCCATCAGCGGCCAACCGGCCTGCTGGTCCTGCTCGACGGAAGGGTTCACGTCCCCACGCTAAGCCGGGCCCCCGGTCTCTGGCCACGGTCGCAGCCGACTTTGGGGGAGCCCTCAGGGCTGCCCCCGACCGGGGAACGACTTCAACCCCGGGGGGAGGATGCGCTAGACTCCCTACCGGTCGAACGGGGTCAGCGCCCCCGGAGGACCGTGCGCGGATGTAGTTCAATGGTAGAACTTCAGCTTCCCAAGCTGATGGTGCGGGTTCGATTCCCGTCATCCGCTCCAACACGTCGGCTGGCACCGGTGCGCGACGAGGCAGCCGGCCGCTATGCTCACGCTCGACTTCTGCTCGCAGCCCTCCCCGACCGGTCCAGCCGACCGGTCCCGGCGTGCCGGGTGCGGACGTCCGCCGGGTGACGGGGGTTCCTGGTGGTTCGGAACCCGACCCGCCGCCCGGCGCCCAGCCGCCGCGCACGACCCGAAGAGGACCCCCGTGGCGCCCGACCCCGCCTTCGACGAGCACGTCATCGAGTCCGGACTGACCGACGGCTACTGGATCCAGGCGGTGGACGTCGACGGCGACGGCCGCCCGGACATCCTGACCTCCGGGCTGAGCGAGGGGCACGTCTCCTGGTACCGGAACCCGGACTGGAGCAAGCAGCCGATCCACTCCTTCTCCCGACCCGTCTCGCTGGACCAGGGTGACGTCTCCGGCAGCGGGCGGCGCGACCTGGTCATCTGCCACGACTACGCCCCGACGATGTTCGTCGCCACCCCCGCCGACGGGCGCATCTCCTGGTTGGAGAACCCCGGACCGGCCGGCGGGGAGTGGACGGCCCGACCGATCGGCCAGCTCGGCTCCACCCACCGGCTCCGGCTCGGCCACTTCACCGACCCCGACCGTCAGCAGCTGCTGGCGCTGCCGGTCGTCGGCCAGGCATCCGGGCTGGACGCGCTGCACGCACCCATCAAGGTGGTGCTCTACGACCGCCCCGACGACCTCGAGGCGGGGGAGTGGGCCGCGCAGCCGGTCGACGAGACCAGCTTCCGCGTCATCCACGCCGCCCAGCTGGGCCACTTCGGAGCGCCCTCGCCGGCCGGCCTGGACGCCGTGCTGCTGGCCTGCGAGGAGGGGCTGGTCTGGTTCGGGGTGGACGGCAGCGGCAGCTGGCAGCGTCACGTCCTGCACACCGGGGAGACGACCCAGCAGGAGCGCACCGGCTACAAGGGCAGCGGCAACATCGCCATCGGCCGCCTCGGGGACGACCCGTACGCCTTCATGGCCGCCGTCGAGCCCTTCCACGGCAACACCCTCGCGCTGTACACCCGGGAGGGGACCCACGACGGCGTCGTGGGTGGCACCTGGGAGCGCCGGGTGCTCGAGGTGTTCGGCGAGCCCAACGAGGCCGGCGAGGGGCCGGCGCACCACGTGGTCTGCGCCGACTTCGACGGCGACGGCGAGGACGAGCTGCTGGTGGCCCTGCGCGGTCCGATGCCGCACCAGGGGGTGTTCCTGTACAAGTTCAGCGACGTCCGCGCCGGGGTGTACGAGAAGACGCGGCTCTCCGAGGCCTCGGCCGCCCGGATCGCGGTGGCCGACTTCGACGGGGACGGCCGACTGGACTTCGCCACGCTCGGCTACTACGTGCCCGGCTACTTCCTCTGCGAGGACCCCCAGCTGGTCCTGTTCCTCAACCGCTACGGCGCGGCGGTCCCCGGCACGCCGGCCATCCCGGCGCTCCCGCTGGGTGGCTGACGGTGACCGAGCGCCGCGACCCGATCCCGGCCGACCAGGCCGTGGCCCCGGAGGAGCGGGCTGCGGGGGAGCGGGCGCGGGAGCACCACGCCGGTCCGGTGGCGCCCGCCGTCCCCGGCGGGCACGAGCCCGCCCCCGTCGACCGGGACCGCGACCTCGACCGCTTCCTCACCTTCATCGACGCCATCGTGGCCATCGCGGTGACCCTGCTCATCCTGCCGCTGGCCGAGATCGCCGACGAGTTCCCCGAGCGGTCGCTGACCGAGCTCCTCGCCGCCCACACCGGGGAGGTCTTCAACTTCCTGCTCAGCTTCCTGGTGATCACCCAGCTCTGGTTCGCCCAGCACCGGATCGTGCGCACCGTCGTGGTGCCGGACCCGGTGGTGATCCGCTACCTCGTCGCCTGGGCGCTGACCGTGGTCGTGCTGCCGGTGCCGACGGCCCTGGTGGCCGCCTCCAGCGAGGGCGACATGACCGAGCCGCTGTACATCGCCACCATGGTCCTGAGCAGCCTCTGCCTCACCCTGACCGCCCTGAGGGTCGCCGCCCGGCCCGCCATCGGGGACGGCCGGGCGCCGACGGACCCGCTCAGCTCGATCACCGCCACGGCCACCATGGTGCTGGCGCTGCTGATCTCGCTGGTCTTCCCCCTCGCCGGCTACCTCCCGCTGCTGCTGCTCCTGCTCAGCGGTCGGGTGGCCCGGCTGATCCGCTCCCGGCTGGCCGCGCGGTGACCGCCACGTCGGGCGCACGTGAATTCTGCGAGACGACCGGTCGGTCGATCTCCCACCCGGGCTCCCGGCCCGCTAGGTTCCTGCCACCAGGTGGTTCCCGGCCCGTCCAGGGTCTGGAGCCGCTCGGGTTGAGCTGGTCCGGGGGCCACGCGAGTGGCAGATCAACGACTCCTACTGATAGCCGTTGAGAGGATTTGCCGTGTTCCCACCCGGATCCGTCCGTGTCGCCGCCGTGCCCAACGCGTGGGTGAACGACGACCTCCCCGAGCTCGGACGGGGGACCTCGTTCGAGCAGATCATCAGCGAGATGGCCCTCGCCGGGTACGAGGGCACCGAGCTGGGGAGCACCTACCCCAGCGACGCCGCCACCCTCAACGCCGCCCTCGCCGTCCGCGGGCTCTCCCCCTCCGGTGGCTGGGTCTCCACCTGGTTCGCCTCCCGGGGTGGGGCCTACGAGCAGACCCTCGAGGCGTTCCGCGCCCAGATCCCGTTCTTCACCGCGATCGGGTTGCAGGACGTCTACGTGGCCGAGGTGACCGGGGCCGTGCACCAGCAGCCCGTGCCAGCGCTGGCCAACCGTCCGGTCCTCGACGACGCGCAGTGGGACGCCATGGTCCGGGGTCTGGGTGAGATGGGCCGGATCGCCACCGAGCACGGGCTGCGGATCAACTACCACCACCACACCGGCACCGGGGTGCAGTCGTCGGAGGACATCGACCGGCTGATGGCCGACACGACGCCCGGCGAGACCTTCCTGCTGCTGGACACGGCGCACCTGCTCGTGGGCGGCGGCGACCCGATGGAGGTGCTGACCAAGCACGAGGGCCGGATCGGGCACGTGCACCTGAAGAACCTCCGCCAGCCGGTGCTGGACCGGATGCACGAGCAGTCGCTGAGCTTCTGGGACGCCCTGCGCCAGGGCATCTTCACCGTGCCCGGCGACGACGAGGGGTGCATCGACTTCGCCCCGCTGCTGCGGAAGCTGGCCGACGACGGCTGGTCCGGCTGGTTGGTCGTGGAGGCCGAGCAGGACCCGGCGACCGCGCACCCGCTCGAGGTCTTCCGCGCCGCCCGCCGCCACATCGCCGACCTGGCTGGTCTCTGACGTGGCCACCGCCGAGGACGGCCGTCTGACCGAGGCCAACACCGGGACGGCGCCCTGGCGGCGGTGGGGCCCCTACCTGTCGGACCGGCAGTGGGGCACCGTCCGCGAGGACACCTCGCCGGGCGGTGACGCCTGGGACTCCTTCCCCCACGACCACGCCCGCTCCCGCGCCTACGGGTGGGGCGAGGACGGGTTGCTGGGGATCAGCGACGACAGCCAACAGCTGTGCTTCGCCCTGGCCCTGTGGAACGAGGCCGACCCGATCATCAAGGAGCGGCTGTTCGGCCTGACCAACAGCGAGGGCAACCACGGCGAGGACGTCAAGGAGTACTACTTCTACCAGGACTCCACACCGACCCACTCCTGGATGAAGGGGCTGTACAAGTACCCGCAGGCCGCCTACCCCTACGAGGACCTGCTGCGCACCAACGCCGCCCGGGGCAAGCAGGAGCCCGAGTACGAGCTGGTCGACACCGGGATCTTCGACGACCAGCGCTACTTCGACGTGGAGGTGGTCTACGCCAAGGCCGGCCCCGAGGACGTGCTGGTGCAGGTCACCGCCACCAACCGGGGACCCGACCCGGCCGCGCTGCACCTGCTGCCCACGTTGTGGCTGCGCAACACCTGGTCCGGGGACGAGCAGGCCCCGCGGCCCCGGCTGACCGCCGACCCGGCCAGCCGCCAGGTCCTGGTCGACTGCCCCGACCTCGGCCCCTACCGCCTGATCTGGGAGGGCGACGTCGACGTCCTGGCCACCGAGAACGAGAGCAACTGGGCGCGTCTGGCCGGCGGCACCAACCCCACGCCGTACGTCAAGGACGGCATCAACGACGCCGTCGTCACCGGCCGCCCCGAGACCGTCGACCCCGGGCTGACCGGCACCAAGATCGCCCTGCGCCGGCGCGCGGTCGTGGGGGCCGGGGAGTCGGTCACCATGCGGCTGCGGCTCACCACCGACGCCCCGCGGTCCGGCCTGGGCGAGGACGTCGACCAGGTGCTGACCACGCGCCGGCAGGAGGCCGACGAGTTCTACACCTCCATCACTCCGCCCACGGTGGGCGCCGAGCCCGCGCGGGTGATGCGGCAGGCCCTGGCGGGGATGCTGTGGTCCAAGCAGTTCTACTGCTACGACCTGGACCGGTGGCTGAGCCAGCGCGGGGTGCACCCGCTGCGCGACGAGGCCGGTCTCGACCACCGCAACGCCCGCTGGTTCCACATGGTCTGCGGCGACATCATCTCGATGCCCGACTGCTGGGAGTACCCCTGGTTCGCCGCCTGGGACCTGGCCTTCCACACGATGTCGCTCGCGATGGTCGACACCACCTTCGCCCGTGACCAGCTCCAGCTGCTCCTCGGCGAGCACTACCTCCACCCGTCGGGGCAGATCCCGGCCTACGAGTGGAACTTCTCCGACGTCAACCCGCCGGTGCACGCGCTGGCCACGCTGTTCAGCCACGTGCAGGCCGTCGACACCGGTGCCGAGGACGACCACGCCTTCCTCAGCGACACCTTCGCCAAGCTGGCGCTCAACTTCACCTGGTGGGTGAACCGCAAGGACGTCAACGGCGCCAACACCTTTGAGGGTGGCTTCCTCGGGCTGGACAACATCGCCGTCTTCGACCGCAGCGCCGCCCAGCTCCCCACCGGCGGCCGTCTGGAGCAGGCCGACGGCACGGCCTGGATGGCGCTGTACTGCCAGAGCATGCTGGAGCTCTCCCTCGAGCTAGCCAGGACCGACCCCGGCTACGAGGGGACCGCCCTGAAGTACCTGGAGCACTTCCTCTACATCTGCGCCGCGATGGAGCGCGGTGACGGCATGTGGGACGAGGAGGACGGGTTCTTCTACGACCAGCTGCGCCTGCCCGACGGATCCGGTGAGCGGCTGCGGGTCCGGTCGATGGTCGGCCTGGTCCCGCTGTGCGCGGTGACCGTGGTCCCGGCCGAGTCGTTCGGGGTTCTCGACGACCGGCTGGCCGGGTTCATGCGCCGCCACCCGGACCTGCTCGGCCAGATCTCCGACCCCCTGCTGCCCGGGGTCGGGAACCGACGGATCCTCACGCTGCTGGACGAGGACCGGTTGCGGAGCGTGCTCGGCTACCTGCTGGACGAGGAGGAGTTCCTGAGCCCGCACGGGGTCCGCGCGCTCTCGCGCTTCCACCGCGACCACCCCTTCGCCATGGAGGTCCAGGGCCAGCAGTTCGGTGTGGGCTACCTCCCCGGCGAGTCCGACAGCGGCATGTTCGGCGGCAACTCCAACTGGCGCGGCCCGGTCTGGATGCCGGTGAACTTCATGATCATCCGGGCGCTGCTGCAGTACTACCTGTACTACGGCGACGACTTCACCGTCGAGCTGCCGACCGGCTCCGGCCAGCAGCACACCCTGTTCGAGGTGGCCGCGGACCTCGCCGACCGGCTGGTGTCGATCTTCGTGCCCGACGAGGGCGGCCGGCGTCCGGTGTTCGGCGGGGTCGAGCTGTTCCAGACCGACCCGCACTGGCGGGACAACCTGCTGTTCTACGAGTACTTCCACGGTGACGACGGCGCCGGGATCGGGGCCTCGCACCAGACCGGGTGGACCGGGCTGGTGGCCAAGCTGGTCCAGCTCTTCGGCACCATCGACGCCGCCACCGTCCTCGGCGACACCCGGACCCACCCCTCCACGACGCTGTTCCGCCGTGATGTCGGCTGACGCCGGGGCGGCCGCGGACCGGCTGAACCCGCTGCTGTACCAGGTGAACACCCGGGTCCTGCTGCACGAGCTCGGACTCGACCTCGGTCGCGCGGTCACCCTCGACGACGTCCCCGACGCCTTCCTCGACGACATCGCCACCCGCGGGTTCGACTGGGTGTGGATGCTCGGCGTGTGGCAGACGGGGCCGGCCGGGCGTGCCGTCTCCGCGACCGAGCCCGGGTGGCTGGCGGGGTACCGCGAGGTGCTGCCCGACTTCACCCCCGAGGACGTCGTCGGGTCCCCGTTCGCCGTCGTCGACTACGCCGTGCACACCGACCTCGGCGGCGACGCGGCCCTGGCCCGGCTCCGGACCCGGCTGGCCGGGCGCGGGCTGCGTCTGCTGCTGGACTTCGTGCCCAACCACACCGCGCCCGACCACCCCTGGCTGGAGGACGCCCCGCACCGCTACGTCGTCGGCTCCGAGGCCGACCTGACGGCGCAGCCGCAGAACTGGTTCCGGGTGGGGGAGCGGGTGGTCGCGCACGGCCGCGACCCCTACTTCGACGGCTGGCCCGACACCGCCCAGCTCAACTACCGCCACCCCGACCTGCGGGCGGCGATGACTGCGGAGCTGGAGGGGGTGGCCGACCGCTGCGACGGGGTCCGGTGCGACATGGCGATGCTGCTCGAGCCGGAGGTCTTCGCCGCCACCTGGGGTGACCGCTCGCTCCCGCCCGACGGCGCCACCCCGGTGGACACCGCGTTCTGGCCCGGGGCCATCGCCGCGGTGCGTCGCCGCCACCCCGGCTTCCTGCTGATGGCGGAGGTGTACTGGGACATGGAGTGGCAGCTCCAGCAGCACGGGTTCGACCTCACCTACGACAAGCGGCTCTACGACCGCCTCCGCAGCGGCGAGGCGTCCGCCGTCCGCGGGCACCTGATGGCCGACCCCGACTTCCAGCACCGCTCCGCCCGGTTCCTGGAGAACCACGACGAGCCGCGGGCGGCGGCGATCCTCCCTGACCTCCTCCAGCACGAGGCGGCTGCGGTGGTGACCTTCCTCGGCACGGGGCTGCGGTTCCTGCACGAGGGCCAGCTGGAGGGGCGACGGGTCAAGGCGCCGCTGCACCTGCGACGGCGTCCGGTCGAGGAGCCCGACCCCGCCGTGCGGGACCTCTACGAGCGGCTGCTGGCCGTGCTCGCCGACCCGGTGCTGCGCACGGGCCACTGGCAGCTCCTCGACACCGCCCCGGCCTGGCCGGGCAACCCCACCTCCGACGCCTACGTGGTCACCGGGTGGTCGACGGCGCCGGGGCTGCCGCTGCGCTGGCTGGTGGCGGTCAACCTCAGCGCCGAGCAGGCCCAGACCCGGGTCGTGCTGAGGGGTCTGCTGCCCGACGCCGGCACCCTGCGGCTGACCGACCGGCTGCACCCCGGCACCGTCTACGACCGCGACGGGGCCGACCTCGCCGCCGACGGGCTCTTCCTCGACCTGCCGGCGTCGGGCTGCAACGTCTTCGCGGTCTCCCCCGTGGAGGAGCCGACGTGAGCCCTCGTCCCGGCCGCAGGCCGCCCGCCGACCCCGACGTCCCCCACCCCGCGCCCCACCTCCCCCGGAAGGCCGACCGTGCCCGCTGAGACCGACCACGCCACCGCCGCCAGCACCCTCTACGACGCGCTCGTCGTCGGTTCCGGGGTCAGCGGCGCCATCATCGCCCGTTCCCTCGCCGAGCGCGGTCTGCACGTGCTCGTGGTGGAGGCCGGGCCGGGGGAGGAGCTGTCGGTGGCCGACTACGACTCCTACCTGACCCGCTTCTACTCGGCGGCGGCCAAGGAGAACAACTCCGCCTACGAGGTGAACCCCAACGCCCCGATGCCCCGGTCCCCCGACGTCCGGCGGCTGCAGGCCGGCCACCCGGACTCCACCGGCTACCTGGTCCAGAACGGGCCCTACGAGATGGACAGCGTCTACACCCGGGTGCTGGGTGGCACGACGATGCACTGGGAGGGCAAGGCCATGCGCATGCTCCCCGAGGACTTCGAGATGCGGACCCGGTTCGGGCAGGGGCGTGACTGGCCCATCGGCTACGACGACCTCGAGCCGCACTACCGCCGGGCCGAGCGCGAGCTGGGGGTGTCGGCCGACGTCGAGGACCAGACCTTCTACGGCATCACGTTCCCGCCGGACTACGTGTTCCCGATGCACGGGCTGCCGCCGTCCTACCTGGACTCGATCCTGGCCCGGGACCTCGACGGCACCGTGATCCAGCTCGAGGACACCGCCTGCACGGTGTCGGTGCGCCCGACCGCCCAGGCCCGCAACTCGATGCCCAACGCGGCCTACGACGGCGGCCGTGGCTACGTCCCCGTCGGGGCCGTCAGCACCCACCAGATCGACCAGGGCGACCGGTGCCAGGGCAACATCAACTGCGTGCCGCTGTGCCCGGTGCAGGCCAAGTACAACGCCCGCAAGACGCTCTCCATCGGGCTCCGCACCGGTCGGATCGACATCCTCACCCAGACCGTCGCCTCCAAGGTGCACGTCGGGGAGGACGGCCGGATCAGCCACGTGGACTACCAGGCCTACGGCTCGACGTCCTCACCGGACCACGTCACCGGCTCGCTCCGCGCGACGACGTACGTGCTGGCCGCGAACCCGGTCGAGAACGCCCGGCTGCTGCTGGCCTCGGGGCTGCCCGGCAGCAGCGGGCTGGTGGGGCGCAACCTGATGGACCACGCCTACCTGCTCACCTGGGCCACCCTGCCCGAGATCGCCGGGACGATGAGGGGGTCGCAGTGCACCTCCGGCATCGAGGACTTCCGCTCCGGCGGGTTCCGCAGCCGCCACGCGGCGATGCGGGTGAGCATCCACAACGACGGCTGGTCCTGGCCCACCGGCTCGCCCTACTCCGACCTGCTGGAGCTGGTGGACGACGGCAACGCCTACGGGGAGACCCTGCGGCGCCGGGTCGTGGACCGCGTCTCACGCCAGCTGATGCTCTCGTTCATGATCGACCTGCCCCCCGAGCCGAGCAACCGCATCACCGTCGACGGGCGCTACACCGACGCCCTGGGCAACCTGCGACCGGTGCTGTCCTACTCGCTGCCGGAGTACACGATGGACGCCGTCTCGGCCAGCCGCCGGGTCTCCCGCCGGCTCTTCCAGCGGCTGGGGGCCGAGGACAGGACGCACTACGACCCGCTCGACCCCGGCTTCGTCGCCCACCAGGGCGAGGGCTACGTGGTCCGCGGCGGCAACCACTGGTCGGGCACCCACATCATGGGCACCTCCAGCCGGGACTCGGTGGTCGACGACCACCAGCGCTCCTGGGACCACGACAACCTCTACCTCGTGGGCTCCGGCAGCATGCCCAGCATCGGGACCTCGAACACCACCCTGACGCTGGCCGCCCTCTCCTTCCGCACGGCCGACCACATCGCCTCCGCGCTCACCACCCGTCCCTCCGTCACGATCGGGGCCTGACCCATGACCCTCCGCCGCATCGCCACCGTCGAGGACCTGCACCAGTACCTGCAGGTCGCCCTCCAGCTCGAGCACGCCACCATCCCGCCCTACCTCACCGCGCTGTACTCCATGCACCCGGCGACCAACCCCGACGCCAGCCGGGTGATCCGGGTGGTCGCGGTGGAGGAGATGCTGCACCTGACGCTCGCGGCCAACCTGCTCAACGCCGTCGGGGGCGTGCCCGACCTGACCGCGGACGGCTTCGTGCCGGTCTACCCCTGCCACCTCCCCGACGGGGAGGAGGACTTCGAGGTGGGTACCCGCGCCTTCTCGCCGGAGACGATCGAGGGCTTCCTCAAGATCGAGCGACCCGCGGAGGCCGAGGACCAGCGCTTCGTCGACCGCGAACGCTCCGAGCTGGCGCTGCTGCCCACGGTGGACGCGCACGAGGACGACCTGCACTTCTTCAGCATCGGTGAGTTCTACGCCGAGATCGGGGAGGGGCTGGCCCGTCTGCACGCCCAGCTCGGGGACGCGCTGTTCTCCGGCGACCCGGCCCGCCAGGTCGGCCCGGAGTACTACTACTCCGGTGGTGCGGCGGTCGTGCGGGTCACCGACCTGGACTCCGCCGAGGCGGCGATGCGGGTCATCAGCGAGCAGGGGGAGGGCCTCGGCGGGGGGATCTTCGACGAGGAGGGCGAGCTCGCCCACTACTACCGCTTCCAGCAGCTGCTGCTGGGCCGCTACTACCAGCCCGGGGACGAGGCGGGACGGCCCAGCGGGCCCGAGCTCGACGTGGACTGGAGCGCGGTCTACCCCGTCCTGGCCGACGCGGACTTCACCGACTACACCGGGACCGGGGAGCTCGAGGACGCGGTCCTGGCCCACAGCGCGGCCTACGGCGCCTTCCTGGCCCGCCTCACCGAGGCCTTCGGCGGGAGCCCGGAGCTGCTGGTCCCGGCGGTCGCCGACATGTTCCGGATCAGGGAGCTCGCCACGCAGATCATCCGCAACCCGATGCCGGGACGGCCGGGCGTGAACGCGTCGCCGATCTTCCGCGGTCCGGCGCTCGTGAGCGCCGCCGCCGCTGCTGCCGTGACGGTGGCCTGACGTGGCCGAGGACGCGGTGACCACGCCCACCCCGGACGTCGAGGCGGCCTTCCTCGGGCTGTCGGCGACCCTGACCGGCTACTCCCGCTTCCGGCTGCTCGGCACCGGCCAGGCCGAGCCGTACCTGGCCACGGTCCGCTCGGCGGTCGGCGAGGAGGTCCTCGGCCGGCTGCTCACCGCCTTCGCGGTGGTGGAGCAGGAGGCGGCCGGCGACCCGGCGGTCCTCGACCGGCGGCTGCGTGCGCTGGTGCTCAGCGACGAGCTGCTGGGGCCGGTCGCGCGCAACCTGATCAAGATGTGGTTCGTGGGCACCTGGTACGAGCTGCCCCAGGACTGGCGGGACCGGTTCGCCACCAGGGAGCAGCTCCCCACCCACGTCGTCTCACCGGCCTCCTACACCGAGGGCCTGCTGTGGCCCACCATCGGCGCCAACCCGCCGGGGGCCAAGGGCCAGGGGTTCGGCAGCTGGGTCGGCCCGCCCCGCATCGAGCTGACCTGACCACGTCAGCACCTGGCACCCACCCGACCGACCCGAGCAGGAGCACCCCATGACCCCGAACGACCCCTACGCGCGGCTGCCCGTCGTCCCCACCTTCGAGCTGACCAGCTCCTCGGTCCAGGACGGGGCGGCCTGGGCGCCGGCCCAGCTCTCCGGCCTCTTCGGCGTCCCGGGCGGGCAGGACGTCTCGCCCGCGCTGTCGTGGTCCGGGGCTCCGGCCGCCACCCTCAGCTACGCCGTCACCGTCTACGACCCCGACGCCCCCACCGGGTCGGGGTTCTGGCACTGGGCGGTGGCCAACGTCCCCGCGGCGGTGACGTCGCTGCCCGAGGGCGCCGGTGACGAGACCGGTGCGCAGCTGCCCGCCGGGGCCTTCCAGCTGCCCAACGACGCCCGGATGGCGCGCTACGTCGGCGGCGCGCCGCCGCCCGGCCACGGCCCGCACCGCTACTTCGTCACCGTGACCGCCCTGGACGTCGCCGAGATCGGCGTCGCCCGGGACGGCACCCCGGCCTTCCTCGGGTTCACGGTGGCCGGGCACGTCCTGGCCCGCGCCCACCTCGTCGCCACCGCCGAGACCCCGGCGGCCTGAGGTCGGCAGCGCCCACCACCCGCGCAGGTCCGGCGCGGAGTGGTGGGCGCTGCCCGTTCCCCTGGAGGAGCCTGTTCACCTCCCCGCCACCTGGTCGTGGCTCATCAGCCCCGTTTCGCCACACGAGTCGGTGCGAGTCGCTACAGTGGTCTCGGTTCCAGCGCCCGACGGGGGTTGCGCGCGGGACCGAGAACTCGGGGGAGTCCTAATGCAGTACGGCTATCTGGCCTGCGCTCTTGACATGCTCAACGTGCGCGATCTCGACCTCATCGCCCAGGCGCGCGCACTCTGCGACGTCCTGGTCGTGGGTGTCCTGACCGACGACGACATCCGTGCCTGCACGGGGCGCGTGCCGGTGATCGGTGTCGAGGAGCGGCTGATCCTGGCCAACCACCTGCGCGGTGTCGACCGGGCGGTCATCCACAACGAGGCGGAGTTCGAGCTCCTCTCGGAGTCCATGCTGGTGATCGCGGTGGAGGGCGAGTCCGACTGGCTCCGACCCGACGCCGACGTGGTGCTGACGCCGGCGATCTTCAGCCTGTCCACCCAGCTGCGGACCGCGCTCGGCGCGGTCCCGCGTTCCGCATGAGCGCGGAGCAGGTCCCCGACGCCGTCGAGACGTCGCGACCCGTCGTGGGCTACGTGCCGGGGGCGTGGGACATGTTCCACGTCGGGCACCTCAACATCCTGCTCCGGGCCCGCGCCCACTGCGACCGCCTGGTCGTCGGCGTGGTCACCGACGAGGCGCTCTTCGCCGCCAAGCAGAAGCACCCCGTGGTGCCGCTGGCGGAGCGGATGCGCGTGGTGGCCTCGATCGACGTGGTGGACGACGTCGTGGTCGACCACTCCAGCGACAAGCTCGAGGTGTGGCGCCGGGTCGGGTTCGACATCCTGTTCAAGGGTGACGACTGGATCGGCACCCCCAAGGGGATCAAGCTCGAGCAGGACATGGCCTCGGTCGGCGTCGACGTGCACTTCTTCCCGTACACGCCGCACGTCTCGAGCACCAAGCTCCGAGGCCTGGTCCAGAGCCGCTGACGCCCGCGGTCGTCCGGCGCGAGCCGCGGTGACCGTCGCGCCGCCCGCTCAGGAAGAGCGGTGCTCCTCGGTGCGGATCAGGTCGACCCGGTCCAGCAGGTTCTCCAGGGCCTCCTCGAACTCCACCGCGGAGTGGTCCTCCTTGAGGAAGGGCGCCAGGCGTCGTACGTGGGCGTACGGCTCGAGGGACTTGTCGTCGGAGTCGGACAGGATGTCCAGCGGCCCGACGTCGGCGCCGAGTGCGGAGACCTCCAGCAGCAGGTGGCCGAGCAGGAAGCTGGTGAAGGCGCGGTAGGCCGCCACGGCCGCCTCGTCGCCGAAGCCCTCCGCGTGCAGACCGGCCAGGAACGTCTCGACCCAGCGCAGGCTGCGCAGCGGGGGCCTCAGCCACGGCGCCTCAGCCGGCCGGGAGGCCACCAGCGGGAACGCCTGGGGGTGGCTTAGGGCGATCCTGCGCACGCCGTGGGCCAGGCGCTGCAGGAAGTCCTGCCACCCGTGCTCGGGGGAGGTGATGACGTCGGCGTCGCGCTCCATCTCGTCGACCAGGGTCTCCACGACCGCGTCGAGCAGGTCCTCACGGGCGGCGACGTAGCGGTACAGCGACATGGCCTCCACCCCGAGGGTGGTGCCGAGGCGACGCATCGTCAGACCGGGCAGGCCGTGCTCGTCGATGTAGGCGATGGCCGCCTCGATGATGCGCTCGCGGCTCAGCGGCACCCGCGCCGACGGCGGCTCGTCCCCGTCCACCACGACGGCGTCCGCGTCGACCACCGCCTCACGGTTCCGTTCCCGGAGCGAGGGGGAGCGGGACGGCGCGTGCTGGCCGTCCTCGCCGCCTGCAGCTGCGCTCATCGTCCAACCACCTCCGGCGACCATTGTGCCTGCCGTCCAGGGGCCCGGACCGCGGGGCTCCCCAGATCCGTCCCAGCGAGGCAGGATGATCGGGACCACCTGCGCCCGTCGAGGGTCTAGGCTTACGCTGTAATCCGTTGTCATACGGCTGGGACCCGTGGAGGGGGTGTGCGTGTCGATCCACCGGTTGGTGCAGGAGATGGCCGAGCGCGTGCGCCAGATCACCGAGGAGCCCGATGACGCCGCGCGGCTGCAACGGGCCGTGACCGCCGCCGTGGAGCTGGTCGCTGGCTGCTCCTCCGCAGGGATCACCGTGGTGGAGGGGCAGGTCGTCACCACGGCCGCGGCCACCGACGACGTGGCGCTGCAGGGCGACCTGCTGCAGCACGAGCTCGGGGAGGGGCCGTGCCTGGACTCCCTCCGGCACGGGCCCCTCGTGGTCAGCGGCGACGTCGCCGCTGACCGCCGGTGGCCGGCGTGGGCGCCCTCGGTGCACCAGCTGGGCGTCGCCGCGACGGCGTCGCTGAGGCTGTCCGGCAACGGCCGGACGTTCGGCGCGCTGACCCTCTACGGGGGACGCCGAGGGGCCCTGGACGGCGACGACCTCGCGGTGGCCTGCGCGTTGGCCACCCACATCAGCATGATGATGGCCTCCAGCCACGAGATCCGCCACCTCGGGATCGCGCTGGACAGCCGCACGGTGATCGGACAGGCCCAGGGCCTGGTGATGGAACGCTACGGGCTCTCCGCCGGCGAGGCGTTCGCCCTGCTGCAGCGGGTGTCCCAGCACGACAACCGCAAGCTGTTCAGCATCGCCTCCGAGCTGGTGTCCACCCGCCAGCTGGCCCTGGTACCCCAGCCCAGCTCGGACTGAGGGCGTCGACCGGAGCCGGCGTGCGTCACCAGGCAAGGAACCCGGGCGCAGGGTCCCGACCGCCGACCGTCGGGTACCGACGGCCGGCGACCGGGGTTGCGCCCGGGGAGCCGAGGGGGGTCCCCCCGGGGGGCCACCAGCAGGGCGGGCTCTCGGGGGAGAGGAGCGGGCCCTGCTGGTGGCGTCTGTGGGCCGGTCGGTGACCGGCGGTGGTGGCGGCGAGGGGCTCTGCAGTCGTGTTCCGCCTGCAGCGGCCCCCTGGATGCCGTCGGAGGTGCTCAGTACGCGCCGCGCCGGGCCAGCACGGCCCAGAACGTGCGCCAGATGATGAGCAGGTCCAGGGCGAGGGTCCAGTTCTCGACGTAGCGCAGGTCGAGCCGGACCGACTCGTCCCAGCTCAGCGAGCTCCGGCCGCTGACCTGCCAGAGCCCGGTCAGCCCCGGCACCACCAGGAGGCGGCGCCGCACCGGGCGCTGGTAGGCCTCCACCTCGCTGGGCAGCGGCGGTCGCGGCCCGACCAGCGACATGGTGCCGTTGAGGATGTTGAACAGCTGCGGGAGCTCGTCCAGCGACGTGCGCCGGAGGAACTTCCCGACCCGGGTGATGCGCGGGTCGTCGACCATCTTGAACAGCGGCCCGGCACCCTCGTTCTGCGCCATCAGCTCGGCCAGCCGCGCCTCGGCGTCGACGTGCATCGAGCGGAACTTGTACATCGTGAAGGTGCGGCCCTGGTGCCCGACCCGGGTCTGCTTGAAGATCGCCGAGCCGCCGTCGGAGAGGCGGATCGCCAGGGTCAGGACGAGCAGCAGCGGCGAGGCCACGAGCACGCCCAGGCTGCTGAGCACCAGGTCGGTGACCCGCTTGGCCGAGATCCGCCAGCCGGAGAAGTGCGGCTGCTCGATGGCGAGCAGCGGCAGCCCGATGAAGGGCCGGATGTGCATCCGCGGACCGGCCACCTCGACCAGACCGGGGTGGACCAGCAGCTGGGTGTCCAGGCCCTCGATGGACCAGGCGAGCTCGCGCAGGTAGTGGGGCGGCTGTCCGCTGGCCACGGCGACCACCCGGACGCCGTGCCGCAGCACGGCGCTGCGGACGTCCTCGGTTCCGCCCAGGACGGTGAGCCCGGACGCGCGGGCCTCGACGATCTCGTGGTCGGGGACGCACACCCCGACGACGCGCATGCCGGCGCCGGGCTCACCGGTCAGCTGGTCGGCGAGCTCGGTGACCTGGGGCAGCGAGCCCACCACCACGGTGTCGCGGAGGTCGAGCCCGTTGCGCTGGCGGGCGTGCAGCCAGCGGCGCAGCGCCAGTCGCACCAGGACGCCACCGAGCAGGGCCAGCAGCGCCGCGAGCACCATCACGGTGAGCAGCGCGGTGTCCTGCAGGAGCGCGGCCACCACGGCGGCGACCGCCACGGCGCGCGACCCGGCGTGCAGCACGGCGCGGACCTCGTCGCTGCCCAGACCCAGCCGGGAGCGCTCGTAGCCGCGGCCGGAGCCGATCAGGACGACCCAGAGGAGGCCGCAGGCGACCGCCCACCACCAGGGGTGGGCGACGCCGAGACCGATCAGCTGGGTGACCGTGAGCGCGAGACCCCAGGCGGCGAGACCGCAGAGGGCGTCGGCGGAGAGCAACCAGGCGGCGTAGCGCGCCGACCAGTCAGGACGACGGCGGTCCGGCCTGAGGCCGGACGGCGACGTGCCGGTGGTGACCGGCTCTGGCGGCGTGTGGACGAGCAGCGAACCGGTGCTCTCGCTCTCCCGGAACAGCACGCCAGAGGCGTGCGCAGGCACAGCAGGGCCAATGAATGGCATGAAGTGATTCCCCCGAATCATTCCTCCCGAAGGAGGTGCGCCGTCCCCCGACAGGCGCATCGCTCACTCTAGCGACGAGGGCTGGATCGCGCTGCCAAACGACGCCCCAGCGCCAGATGTGTGCCAGGTCTCACCGTCGGGTGGCGACCTCGGGGTGCGACGGCCTCCGGGTGACGCGCCAGCCCGCCGACAGCACCCCGCTGACCAGCAGGCCCTGCGCCACCAGGTAGGTGGCCATGATGATCGCGTCGGCCCCGGGCAGCTGGACGCCGGGCACGAAGGCGCGCACCGCCATCAGGCTCCCGGTGACCACGAAGGCGATGCCGCCCCAGGTGGTCAGCACGCCGACCCCGGTGGCCAGCACCGGCATCGTCACCAGCAGCAGGCCGTAGACCAGCACCGCCGGCCACAACGACCCGGCGCCGGGGATGCACAGCCCGATCAGCCCGACCATGGCGATGGCGTAGGGCACCAGCAGCTGGGGTCGGCTGGCCAGGATGCTGTGCCGCACGAAGGGGCGGAAGGCCAGGATCCAGCTGGCGTGCGCCAGCCCGAAGAAGACGATGCTGGTCAGCAGCCGCGCCGGCTCGGGCAGCAGGGTGGGCAACGAGTCCCCGAGCCAGCTCAGTCCCAGCGCCAGCACCGCCCAGCGCACCAGCGGGCTGCGCACGGTGCGGCAGCGCAGCAGCAGGTGTGCGATCAGCGGCGGGACCAGCAGCCACTGGGTGTACGTGGTGCTCGGCCACCCGGCCAGCAGGCCCGTCAGGTGGACCGCCCCGATCAGCAGGTAGAGGACGCCCGCCCACCACGACGTGCGGTCGGTGGCGGCGTTGGGCACGGGGACAGTATGGCCTCAGCCCTCCGGCAGGGCGACCGAACCGGCCGATCGCCGTGGCCCCGGGTCCCCTGCGCCGGCTGCGACGGGTGCGCTGCAGGTGCATCCGCGGAGGCCCCGTCGGCTGAAGAACTGCGACGCCACGGTGGTGCACCGGGACGCACGGCTGGGTAGTGGTTCACCAGGCAGGACCCGTGGGAGAGTCGTGAGGACGTCCTCGGGTCAGGACGCAGGAGGAGTGGCTCGTGACGGACGCTGTGGTGCTGGTCGACGACGACGGCCGTGTGGTCGGGGAGGCCCCCCGGCTGGCGGTGCACGACCACGACACCCCCCTCCACCTCGCCTTCTCGCTGCACCTCTTCGACCCCGAGGGCCGCGTGCTGCTCACCCGCCGCGCCCTGGCCAAGCGGACCTGGCCCGGGGTGTGGACCAACTCCTGCTGCGGCCACCCCCGTCCCGACGAGGACGGGCCCGGCGCGATCGTCCGCCGCCTCGGGGAGGAGCTCGGCGTGCAGGTGGAGGACCTGCGCTGCGTGCTGCCCGACTTCCGCTACCGCGCCGTGGACGCCTCCGGGGTGGTCGAGAACGAGCTGTGCCCGGTCTGGGTGGGCCGGGTCCGCGGGGCGGTGCTGGCCGACCCCGACGAGGTGGCCGAGTGGACGTGGCTGCCGTGGGACGACCTGGTCACCGCCATCACCGCCGCCCCGCCGGCCTTCAGCCCCTGGGCCGCGCTGGCCGTCCCGGCCATGGTGGACACCGGCTTCACCCCCGGCAGCTGGCCCGCCGCGGCCCCCTCCCGGCCGGAGGAGGCACGTGGCTGAGACGAGCACCCCCGCGATCGACGGACGGGCGTCGGCGTCCGCGTCGGCACCGACCTGGAGCGAGACCCGCGACGCCCTGGACCGCCGGCTCGAGCAGGTCCTGGCCGACGTCGAGGAGACCTGGTTCCGATTGGCCCCGGGCGTGGCCCCCGGGGTGATCGACGACGACCTGCCGATGCTGCTGCGCCGTCTCGTGCAGTCCGGCGGGAAGCGGATCCGCCCGGCGATGGTGCACTGGGGCTGGCTCGCCGCCACGGCGGCACCCGGCCGGCGAGCCGACCAGCACGCCACCGTGGTCGAGGCCGCGGCCGCGCTGGAGCTGCTGCACGTCTTCGCCCTGGTCCACGACGACGTGATGGACGAGTCGGCCTCGCGGCGGGGACGTCCGACCACCCACGTCGGCGTCGCCGCCCTGCACCGTCGGGCCGGCGGACGCGGGAGCGACCAGCGCTTCGGGGAGAGCATCGCCATCCTGGTCGGGGACCTGGCCCACGCCGAGGCCGACCACCTGGCCGCCGGGCTGCCGCCCGAGGTCCGCAGCACCTACCGCACCACGCTGCTCGAGCTGGTCCAGGGGCAGCGGCTCGACCTCACCGGCGCCGCCGCCGGCCGCCGGGACCTGGCCCACGCCCGGTCGGTGGCCGAGGCCAAGTCGGGGGCCTACACCGTGCAGCGCCCGCTCCAGATGGGTGTGCAGGTCGCCGGCGGGGGGCTGGAGATCCAGCACGCGCTGCTGCGCTACGGCCGTCACGCCGGGGCGGCCTTCGCGCTGCGCGACGACCTGCTGGGGCTGTGGGGCGACCCCGGGCTGACCGGCAAACCGGTCGGGGACGACCTGGTGGCGGGCAAGCCGACGGTGGTGCTGGCCCTGGCCGCGGAGCGGCTGTCGGGGCACTGGCGCCGGGTGGTGGACGGGCGCAGCGTGGTACCACTGGACCCGCACGAGGTCGCCGGCGTGCTGGACGCGATGGTCGAGGCAGGGGTGCGTGACGAGGTGGAGGACATGATCGCGAACGAGGTGCGGGTGGCCGACGAGGCGCTGGACGACGGGCAGGTCGCACCCGAGGCGGCCGAGGGGCTCCGGGCCATGGCCCGCAGCCTGGCCTGGCGGGAGGCCTGACGTGCCCGCTCCCGTGATCGTGGTCGGGGCGGGTCTGGCCGGTCTGGCGACCGCGTGCCGGCTGGCCGGCGCCGGGCACCAGGTGACGGTGCTGGAGCGTGAGCCGATCCCCGGCGGACGCGGCGGGCGGATCCGCGACCAGGGCTTCTCCTTCGACACCGGCCCGACGGTGATGACCATGCCGTCGCTGGTGGCCGACACCCTCGCCGCGGCCGGGTCGGAGCTGGACGAGCTGCTGCCGATGCGCAAGCTCGACCCGGCCTACCAGGCCCAGTACGCCGACGGGTCGCGGATCAGGGTGCGCTCCGGCCACGCCGAGATGCGGGCCGAGATCGCCTCCACCAGCGGCGAGCACGACGCGCGCGGCTTCGACGACTTCGTGTCCTGGCTCGGCGAGCTCTACGACGTCGAGATGGACAACTTCATCGACCGCAACTTCGACTCCCCGGTCGACCTGGTGACCCGCCCCCTGGTGGCCGCCCGGCTGCTGAGGCTCGGCGGCTTCGGCCGGCTCGGCCCCGCGGTGCGCCGGTTCTTCGACGACGACCGGCTGCAGAAGCTGTTCAGCTTCCAGGCCATGTACGCCGGGCTCCCGCCGGAGACCGCGCTGGCGCTCTACGCGGTGATCACCTACATGGACAGCATCGCCGGGGTCTACGTCCCCGAGGGCGGCATGCACGCCGTGCCCACCGCGCTGGCCACCGCGGCCGAGCGGGCCGGGGTGACCTTCCGGTACGGGGTCGACGTCGCCGACGTGCTCGGCTCCGGGGGCAAGGTGGCCGGCGTCCGGCTGTCCGACGGCGAGGTGCTGCGCGCCGACGCGGTGGTGCTGACCCCGGACCTGCCGGTCGCCTACCGGGCCTTCTTCCCCGAGCTGACGCCGCCGTGGGGCGTCCGCCACGGCACCTACTCCCCGTCCGCGGTGGTCTGGCACGTCGGGGTCCGCGGCGGGCTGCCGGCCGACCGCGTCCACCACAACATCCACTTCGGGGAGCAGTGGAACGAGGCCTTCGAGGCCCTGATCCGCCGGCGCGAGCTGATGCCGGACCCGTCCCGGCTGGTCACCGTGCCCTCGGCCACCGACCCCTCGCTGGCACCGGAGGGCTGCTCCACGCTGTACGTGCTGGAGCCCGTGCCCAACCTGTCCGGCGACGTCGACTGGTCGGTGGAGACCGACCGGATGCGCGAGCGGCTGCTGGGCTTCCTCGACCGCGAGGGCTACCCGACCGACGTCGTCACCGAGGAGCTGTTCACCCCCGTCACCTGGCGCCACCTGGGGATGGAGCAGGGGACGCCGTTCGCTCTCGCGCACACCATGCGCCAGACCGGCCCCTTCCGCCCCGGCAACGTCGAGCCGCGCCGTCCGGGGGTGTTCTTCGCCGGGTCCGGGACGGTCCCCGGCGTCGGGGTGCCGATGGTCCTGATCAGCGGCAAGCTGGCCGCGGAGCGGGTGGACGCCTGGCTGGGCAAGCGGTGAGCGGGCGCACCACGACGGGCGAGCGGCGTCAGGAGCACCTCGACGAGGGCTACCGCCGATGCGCCCGGCTGACCAGGGAGTTCGGCACCACCTACTGGTGGGGCGCCATGCTGCTCCCGCGCCCGCAGCGCCGCCAGGTGCACGCGGTCTACGCCCTGTGCCGCCTGGCCGACGACATCGTGGACGCGCCCTCGGCCACCACCGCGGACCGGGCCGCCCGCACCGGGGCCGCGCTGCAGGCGTTCGTGGACGACTTCTCCCGGGCGGTGGACACCGTGCGTGGCGGCGGCTCGGTGGGTGACCCGGTGCTGACCGCGATCGCCGACACCGTGCTGGCCAGCGGGATCGACGGGGAGTGCTTCGACCGCTTCTTCCAGGCGATGGCGATGGACCTGACCACGACCTCCTACGAGACCTTCGACGACCTGATGGGCTACATGGAGGGCTCCGCGGCGGTGATCGGGGAGATGATGCTGCCCGTGCTGCGGCCGCTCAGCCCCGAGGCCCGCGAGCCGGCCCGGGCGCTGGGGTTCGCCTTCCAGCTGACCAACTTCCTCCGCGACGTCGGCGAGGACCTGGACCGTGGTCGGGTCTACGTGCCCCAGGCCGACCTGCGGCGCTTCGGCGCCGACCCGTGGCTGCGCCGGGTGACCCCGGAGTGGCGTCAGGTGCTGGCCTTCCAGATCGAGCGCAACCGTGAGCTGTACACCGCCGCGGACGCCGGGATCGCCCTGCTGCCCCGGGACTCCGCACGCTGCGTGGCCACCGCGCGGGTGCTGTACTCCCGGATCCTGGACCGGATCGAGGCCGCCGACTACGACGTCTTCTCCGACCGGGTCCGGGTGCCGCGGCCGGAGAAGGCCTGGGTCGCGGCCACGACCGTGGTCAACCCGCGCCGGGTGTCCCGGCTGGCGGTGGAGGGGGCGGTGTGAGCGGCTCGGGACCCGGTCGCAGGATCGGGCTGCTGGACGAGGTGCGCTCTCGCGTCCCGATCGCGCTGCGACCGGTCGAGGAGCGGGAGCGGCTGCTGCCGTCCTGGCGCGACGCCCGCCCGTCGCGGATCCGCACCGCGCTCCGGGTGTCCCAGCAGGTCGACCCCGGTGGCTGGTTCGTGGTGGGCGCCAGCACCGACCTCGGCGCCGAGCGCTCCCTGGTGCGGGTGGTGGACGGGGTCGAGATCACGTTGTGGCGCGACACCGACGGGTCGCTGCTGGCCGGACCGGGCTCCTGCCCGCACCTGGGCGCGCTGCTCACCGACTGCGAGGTGATGGGCGGGGAGGTCTACTGCCGCTGGCACGGGCTGGCGCTGGGCCGGGAGGGGTGGGGCCGCTGGCGCACCTTCCCCGCCCTCGACGACGGCGTGCTGCTGTGGGTGCGGCGACCGGTGCCCGGCGAGGAGCCGAGCGAGCGCCCGGTGATCACGCCGCGTCCCCCGCAGGAGCGCTCGATCAGCGCCGTCGTCGCCCTGCCCGGCGTCTGCGAGCCGTCGGACGTGGTGGCCAACCGGCTCGACCCCTGGCACGGCAGCTGGTTCCACCCCTACGCGTTCAGCCACCTCGAGGTCGACGAGGGCGCCAGCAGCGACGAGCGGCTGGTGGTCGAGGTGACCTTCCGGCTCAGCCGGACCTGGGGCGTCCCGGTGCGGGCCACCTTCACCACCCCCGACAAGCGGACCATCGTGATGACGATCATCGGCGGCGAGGGCGCCGGCTCGGTGGTGGAGACCCACGCCACCCCGCTGGGCACCGACGAGCGCGGTCGTCCCCGCACGATGGTGACCGAGGCGACCATCGCCCACTCCGAGCGTCCGGGCTTCGCGGCGGCGCGGTGGGCCCGGGCTCTCGTCGTCCCGGCCATGCGCCGCACCGCCGCCCGGTTGTGGGTCGACGACCTGGTCTACGCCGAGCGCCGCTACGAGGTGCGTCGCCGCGGCGAGTTCCGCTGACCCCAGCGCATCCACCGCATCCCGGTCCGCCCGAGGCGGCGAGCGGCCCCGAGGTGTCGCCTCGTGGGGCGTCGAGGCGACGCGTTCTGGCCAGTGGCCGCGACGGTGGTGCGACCCGGTGCGGCGGAGGTGGGGACAAGCGCAGAGGCGTGTGCCGGGAGCAGCTTCGCCTGCGCTGCTGAGGCGTCGTCGACGCAGGCCCCGAGGGCGAGTGGCCCAGAGGTGTCGCCTCGGGTGGCGTTGAGGCGACTCGTTCTGGCCAGTGGCCGCGACGGTGGTGCGGCCCGGTGCAGAGGAGGTGAGTGCGCGCGTGACCCGGTCGGCTGCCCTCGTCGGCAGCGAGTGTCGCCTCCGCCTCGATGGGATGTCGGGAGGCGAATGAGGCGAGTGGCCCAGAGGTGTCGCCTCGGGTGGCGTCGAGGCGACGCGGTTTGGCCAGTGGCCGCGACGGTGGTGCGGCCCGGTGCAGAGGAGGTGGGTACGCGCGTGACCCGGTCGGCTGCCCTCGTCGGCAGTGAGTGTCGCCTCCCGCCTCGATGGGATGTCGGGAGGCGAATGAGGCGAGTGGCCCAGAGGTGTCGCGTCGGGTGGCGTTGAGGCGACTCGTTCTGGCCAGTGGCCGCGACGGTGGTGCGGACCCGTGCAGCGGAGGTGGGTACGCGCGTGACCCGGTCGGCTGTCCGCGTCCAGTGAGTGTCGCCCGAGCGTGTCGACCTGATGCGGAGATGCGGGCGACGGCCAGTGGCGCTAGGCGTCGCCTGACCGGTGATCGAGGCGACGTGTTCCGGCCAGTCGCCGGGAGCGGCTGGCCGGTCGAGGGGCGTCCGCCAGCCGGTCCGGTGGGAGCGGGAGCGGTCCGCTCGAGCTCAGCGGGGCTGCTGGGTGGCGTGCTCGTAGGTGGAGCCGGCGCTGTGCAGGAGCTGCCGGGCGGCCACGCCGATCACCGCGCTGTAGGTGGGGTAGGCGAACTCGACCTTGGCCAGGGTGGACACGTCGACCCCGGCCGCCATCGCGGTGGTGACGGCCTGGACCACCTCCACCGCCTCCTCGCCGACCGCGTGCGCACCGAGCAGCAGCTCGCGACGCCGGTCCGCGATCAGCTTGAGGAAGCCCCTCGGCCGGTCGTCGATGATCGGACGCTCCATGGCGGCGTAGGGCACCAGCGCCACCACGCAGTGCTCGTCGCGGGTCCGCGCCTGCTCCTCGGTCAGCCCGACGCCGGCGTAGTCGGGGTCGGTGAACCCACCCGAGGGCAGCAGGTGGTGGGGTGCCCGACGGGTCGGGCCGAGCACGGCGTTGCGCGCGGCCGCCTCGGCCTCGGAGTGCGCGGCCTGCACCAGCATGGCCTGCTGGTTGGCGTCCCCGGCGGCGAACACGTGGCCGACGTCGGTGCGCAGGTACTCGTCGACCGGGACGCCGTTGCGTGTCGTCGTCACCCCGGCCGCCTCCAGCCCCAGCCCCTCGATGGCCGCCGGCCAGCCGGTCGCGGTGATCACGGCGTCGAAGCGCTCGCGGTGCTCGCCGTCGCGGCGCCAGCTCAGCTCGATGCCGTCCTCGGCGCGCTCCAGGCCGACCACCGTCTCGACGCCGGTGAGCACCCGGACCCCCTGCTCGGTGAACGCCTGCTGCACGGCGGCGGACACCGCGGCATCGGTGTGGGCCAGGATCCGCGGCGCCACCTCCAGCAGGGTGACCCGGCACCCGAACGCGCTGAAGATCGTGACCAGCTGCGCCCCGGTGTTGCCGGCGCCGACGACGGCCAGGCGGCGCGGGAGGTCGGGCAGGTCGAGGACGTCCTCGGGAAGGGTGGCCAGCCCGGCACCGGGGACCGGCAGCCGGCGTGAGTGCCCGCCGACGCACAGGATGAACGTCCTGCCGCGGACCCGCCGACCGGTGCCGGCGAGCTCGACCTCGTGCGGCCCGACGAAGCGCGCCCGGCCCTCGAGGACGAGGTCGACCCCCGCCGCAGCGAGCTTCCCGGGCTCGGCCTTCGCCGTCTGGACGCGTTCGATGGTGGAGCGGACCCGGCTGACGGTGCGCGGCCAGTCGACCTCCTGCTGGGAGACGCTGATGCCCCACTCGTCGGCCGTACGCACCTCCCGCACCAGCCGCGCGGTCTTGGCCAGCACCCGGGTGGGGACGCACCCGGTGTTGACGCAGGTGCCCCCGGTCCGCGACGCCTCCAGGACCGCCACCCGGGCCCCGAGCTCGGCCGCCCTCAGCGCCGCCGCGGTGCCGGCGGGCCCGCCCCCGACCACCACGACGTCGTACTCCTCGCTGGTGCCGGTCCCGCCCGCTGCGCTCACGCCGCCAACCTACCGACCGCGTCGACGCGCCCGGTCCGACGCACAGCTCCCCGTCCCGCCCGTCCTCCCCGCACCCCTGCTCGGCTGTATGTCGTCGAGGTCTCGGACGGCGTGTCGCGGCGTGTCCCCCTGTGTCGGGCCCACGCCGTACACGCTGGCAGGGGTGCGGGTCCGGTAGGCGGGGCGGGCGCTCGGCTCCTTCGTCCCGGGGTCGGGGCCGGCACCCGGCACCGGTGGTCGAGCCCCACCCCTGAAGACGTGTACCGCGAGCGCTCGGTACAGCCGGACGCGCCGCGACACGCCGTCCGAGACCGCGACGACATACAGCCGATCAGGGGGTCAGGCGGAGGCGTCCACGATCTTCTCGAAGAGGAACTCGAAGGGCAGGTAGGAGACCTCGTACTCCTCACCCCGCGGGTGGGGCAGCAGCTGCGACATCTGGATCAGCCGCCAGCCGTCCAGCAGGGCGTCGAGACCGGTGGCGTAGGGCGGTTGGTCGCTGTCGCCCATGGTGGGACGGGAGCGGCCGGTGCCGTCGTAGCGGGTCCAGCCGGTGACGTTGGAGTCCAGCGCCGAGCTGGAGAGGTAGAGCACCAGCACCTGCTGGCGCAGCGTGGGCTGGGCCGGCGGGGTGGCGAAGGAGTGGTCGACGGTCGTCGTGGTCATGGCGTGTCCTGTCCTGGGTGGGAGGTGGTCGGGGAGGTCACAGACCCCAGCCGGAGGCCGGGGTGCTGGCGCCGAGGCGGACGTCGGTGGCCCCGGGCGCGGTGAACTGCGGTCGCAGCGTCTCCCGGGTGAGGTAGTAGTCCAGGTCGAAGTCCGCGTCCCCGGTCAGAGTGCGCCACAGCCGGGCGCGGTTGATCAGCTCCAGCCGCCCCTGCACCCCGGTGGCCCAGGGGAAGGAGGTGGAGAGCTCCGCGCGCACCTGCGGGTCGTCGATGTCGTCGGTGTTCCACAGCCGGAGCTGACGCACCGTCGGGTTGAAGCGGATCTTGAACATGTAGCGGGGGTGGTCGGAGTCGTTGCGGCGGCCCCCGTGCCAGATCCCGTGGTGCAGCAGCACGACGGTGCCGGCCGGGCAGGTCAGCCGGGTCTGGCCGGCCAGGTTCTGGTAGCGCCCGATGGAGGACTCGTTGATCCGGCGCAGGTGCGTGCCGGGGACGCTGAGGGTGCCGCCCTGCTCGAGGGTCACCTCGCGCGGGTAGTACATGAGCTGGACGTCGAAGGCGTCGGTGCGG
This sequence comes from Auraticoccus monumenti, assembly GCF_900101785.1. Lineage (GTDB taxonomy): Bacteria > Actinomycetota > Actinomycetes > Propionibacteriales > Propionibacteriaceae > Auraticoccus > Auraticoccus monumenti. The sequence goes on from NZ_LT629688.1 coordinate 1,273,728, forward strand.
GTGTCGAGCACCGCGTCCCCGTGCATGTTCTGCGCCTCGCCGCCGTGCGGCGGCCGGACGTGCACGGCGTGGTGGTCGATGGCCGGGGCGGGTCCGACCAGGCTCTGCACCGCACCCGCCACGGCGGGGAGGTCCAGCAGCTCGCGGACGAAGGTGCCGGTCGGGAAGGCGGTGTCCAGCGGGGTGCCGTAGGGGTGGCGCTCGATGCCGGCGTCCAGCACCGCGATGGCGCGCTGGTTCAGCTCGTCGGGCACCACCGCCTCCATGACGAAGGCGCCGTGGGAGACGAAGTGGGCCATCTCGGCGGAGGTCATCAGGTTCTTGCGGTCGGTCAGGGTGCTCATGGGGATCCTCGGTGTGGGTGCGGATCTGGTCGTTCGGGCCGGTGGTCGGTATCCGTCATCGACGTTAGGCAGGAACGTCGGCGGCGTCGTGGTCCAGGCTGGGCGTCCGCTGGTCGATACTGTGCACGTGCGTGATGCCCACCTCGACCTCGCCGAGCCGCCGCGACCGGCCACCGTCAACGTCGGGGTGCACGGCGTCCGGGCCCGCACCGAGACCTACCGGCTCCCCGAGCTCTGGCAGCTCCACCTCTACGACTACGCCGCGACGCTGCTGCTGGACGGCGTCGAGCACGCGGTCGCCCCGGGCACGGTGTCCCTGACGCCCCCGGGCACGACCTCGGAGATGCGCTACCGCGGGCGCTCCGAGCACCTCTACGCCCACTTCCGCGCCCCCTCCGCCGACCGGCCCTGCGGCATCGGCCTGGTCAGCAGCAGCGGCACCGACCTCCCGGTCCTGCGGACGCTGATGGTCTCGGCGGTGCAGCACGCCCGGACGCGCCCGGAGCGGAGCCGGGCCGACCTGTGGATGGTGCTGCTGCGGCTGTCCGAGCGAGCCGGGCCGGCCGGGGCGGTGCCCGGACCGGACCACGTCTCGGCGGCGATGAGCTGGATCGAGACCCGGCTGGCCGAGCCGATCACCGTGCCGCGGGTGGCCGCGGCGGTCGGCGTCTCCCACAACCACCTGACCCGGCTGTTC